>NZ_JBXHBL010000002.1:0-1030249 GCF_056896895.1 Microlunatus sp. M237
TGTACTCGGTCATGACGTTGGTGACAGTCGGCTGGTCGGCGGCAGGCCGTCGAGTGCGGTGTGTCGGCGTTGAGTGTTGTAGAACTCGAGCCAGGGTGCAAGGGCTGTGGTGCGGTCGGTGTTGGTGAGGAACACCTGCCGGTAGGCCCATTCGACCTGCAGGGTGCGGTTGAACCGTTCCGCCTTGCCGTTCTGCCACGGGCAGTGGGGTTTGATGAACAGGTGGCGGGCGCCGAGCTGGGCGACGACTTCTCGAAGTGACCAGCGGTAGGCCCACGCGTTGTCGGTCATCAGCCGTTCAATGGTGGGGATGCCGTGGTCGGCGAAGTAGGCGGCGGCGCGGAGCAGGAACGCGGCGCAGGTGGGGCCTTTCTCGTCGGTCAGGATCTCGGAGTAGGCGAGCCGGGAGTGGTCGTCGATCAGGGAGTGGACGTAGTCGTAGCCGATCCGCGCCCGCTTCTGCGCTGAGGTCTGGCCGTGCTGGCGGCCGTGGGCTTTCCAGCCGCCACCGTGGGGGATCTTGCCGATCTTCTTGACGTCCATGTGGACCAGCTCCCCGGGCCGGTCGCGTTCGTAGCGGACTGCGGTCGCCTTGGAGGTACGGATCACCTGACCGGTGAGCGGGTCGCACTCGACCAGCCGCGGCACCTGGTGGCGGCGCAGGATCCGCGCCACCGTCCGCGCTGGCACCCCGGTCTCGGGCCCCAGCCAGTCCTGCCCCCGGCGTTCGTCGTGACGCAGCTGCAGCACCCGCTTCTCCACCACAGCCGGAGTCCGGGTCGGGCTGTGAAGCGGCCGCGACGACCGGTCAGCCAAACCAGCCTCACCGAAGGAGCGGTAGCGCGCTACCCAGCGGTGCGCGCACTGACGAGAGATGCCCATCGCCTTCGCGGCATGGGCGACCGGCCACTGCTGGTGACAGACCCGCTGCACCAACAACAGCCGGCCGTGAACAGTCAGACGGGCATTACGGTGGGACATGAGGACCTCCGGACGGTAGAAGACTTCGACATCTCCACCGCACCCGGAGGTCCTCGCTACGTCAACCACCCGACCGAAGTGTCACCAACCTCTTGGCCGAGTACATCTAGCCGGTGCTCCGGCTGCGGCCACCCGGATTAGCTGCCCCCGGCGGGCGGGCAGACCGGCCGGCAGGTCCCCGGGTGAGGGCGCGGTCAGGCGGTGGTGACCCGAACCAGGTTCCGCCACGGGTCGTCGACGCTCAGCGTCGCCCCGTCGTGGCGGAACTGCAGTCCGCGTACGCTCAGCCGGTCGGCCACCGCGGCGACCTGGTCGGCGTCAGCCAGCTCGACCGAGACCTGCCCCAAGCCCAGCGCGGGAGTACGCGGGCCGGCGCCGCGGCTCTGCCAGGTGTTCATACCGATGTGGTGGTGGTAGCCGCCGGCGGAGACGAACAACGCCTGCTCGCCCATCCGCGCGGTCTCGGCGAAGCCCAGCACGTCGACGTAGAAGTCGCGGGCCACCTCGACGTCGCCCACCTTCAAGTGGACGTGGCCGATCTCCAGCGGCGCCTGGGCCAGGTCGTCCAACGCCGACTGCTCGGTCAGCTCCGCAGTCAGGAAGTGGTTCGGGTCGAGATACTCGGTGCCCATCACAACCTGGCCGTCCTGCCAGCTCCAGCTCTCCCGCGGGCGGTCCCAGTACAGCTCGACCCCGTTGCCTTCGGGATCGTCGAAGTAAAAGGCCTGGCTGACCAGGTGATCGGCGCTGCCGGTGAAGGACCGGGGATAGCGGCTGGCGACGGTGAAGATGGCAGCCGCCAGGTCGACCCGCCGCTCGAAGAGCACGGCGGTGTGGAAGAGGCCGGCGTGCTCGGCCGGCGCGTGGGCGAGCTCCGGCGCGTGCTGGAGGACGAGCACCACGCGGCTCCCTCGGCCGAGCACGGCGTGGTCGCCCACCTGCGCCAGCACGGTGAGACCGACCCCGGCGTGGTAGAAGTCGACCATCGTGTCGAGGTCGCGGACGCGCAGCGTCACGGCGCCCATGGCGGTGCCGGGGGCGAGCAGGTCAGTTGACGTTGTGGTCATATCACCACAACTTACTTGAACATTCACATATTCCCTATCCTGGCCACGGTCCCGTGATCCGCCACCCACTCAGCCGGCCGGGGCCTCGGCCGTGTCGGAGCGAATGTCGATCCGCCAGCCGGTCAGCCGGGCGGCGAGTCGGGCGTTCTGGCCCTCCCGGCCGATGGCCAGCGACAGCTGGTAGTCGGGGACGATGACCCGCGCGGCACGCAGGTTCTCGTCCACCACGGTCACCGAGCTGACCTTCGCCGGCGACAGGGCCTGACCCACGAACCGGGCCGGGTCCGGTGACCAGTCGATGATGTCGATCTTCTCCTCGTTCAGCTCGTGCATGACCGAACGCACCCGCTGGCCCATCGGCCCGATGCAGGCGCCCTTGGCGCTGACGTCGGAGTTGTGGCTGATCACCGCGATCTTGCTGCGATGTCCGGCCTCCCGGGCGACCGCCTTGATCTCCACGGTCCCGTCGGCGATCTCGGGGACCTCCAGTTTGAACAGCTTCTCGACCAGACCGGGGTGGGTGCGCGAGACCACGACCTGCGGGCCGCGCAGCTCCTTGCGCACTGCCACGACGTAGACCCGCAGCCGGGTGCCGTGGGTGTACTTCTCCCCCGGGACCTGCTCGGCGAGCGGCATGATGGCCTCGATCTTGCCCAGGTCGACCAGCACGGTGCGGGTGTCGTTGCCCTGCTGCACCACCCCGGAGAGGATGTCGCCCTCGACGCCGGAGAAGTGGCCGAACTTCAGCTCGTCCTCGGCGTCTCGCAGGCGCTGCAGGATCACCTGCCGAGCGGTGGACGCCGCCACCCGACCGAAGCCCTCGGGCGTGTTGTCGTACTCCCCGATCCGATTGCCCTGCTCGTCCAGCTCCGGCACCAGCACGTTGACGTGACCGTTCTTGCGGTCCAGCGTGACCCGGGCGCCGGGCTGGGCGCCCTCGGACTTGTCGTACGCGGTGAGCAGCGCCTCCTCGATGGCGTTGACCACCAGGTCGAACGGCAGATCCTTCTCACGTTCCATCGCCCGTAGGGCGGAGATGTCGATATCCATGTCAGTCCTCCTCGATGTCCGCGGACTTGCGGTTCAGCTCGACCTGGATCAGAGCCTTGGTGATGTCTGAGTAGCGCAGGGTCCGCGGTGTCTCGTCGACCTCGAGGACGACGGACTCGTCGTCGCTGGAGGTGATGCGGCCAGTGACAGCCACATCGTCGACGTCGGTCACGGTGACCAGGCGGCCGGTGTTGCGACGCCAGTGCGCCGGCTTGGTCAGCGGGCGGGCCACCCCCCGAGACGACACCTCGAGCGTGTACGGGCTGGTGCCGGTCACGTCGTCGGTGTCCAGGGCGGCCGAGATGGCCTTGGTCGCCGTGGCGATGTCGTCCAGCAGCGGGCCGGTGCCCTCGGGCCCGTCGCCGTCCACGACGATGCGCAGCACGCGTCGCTTGCCGGCCGGGACCACGTCGAGGGCCTCGAGCTCGAGGTCGAACTGCGCGAGGAGGGGTTCCACCAGGGGAATCAGTCGACTTTCCTGCATGCGATGCCTCCAGAGGTTTCAGTTGGGTGAAGCAGTTGTCAGCGTGGTCCGAGGTGTGCCTGGCTGTGCGCTGTGGTTGGCTATTCTCCCACGATCCGTGGGGTAGCCTCACCGGGTGCCTTCGCTGCCCCACGGTCCTCGGATCGGGCGGCGCGCTGCGCTCGCGGCCGGCTTCGGCCTCGCGGCGACGACCTCGCTGAGTGCGTGTGGGCTGGTCGAGCGCCGCGTCGACGAACCGTCGCCCGTCCCGCCGAGTTCGGCACCACGACCTACCCCGTCACCCAGCCCGACCGTGCCCGGGGTCAACGATGCCCTCACCCGGGAGGGGGCGCTGCTCACCGCGTCGAGCACGCTGCTGGTCTCCGCCGCCGGTCTCACCGACACCCGCGTCCAGGTGCTCACCGCGCTCCGCGACGGCCACGCCGCCCACGTCGCCGCACTCCGCTCTCCGGATCCCACCACTCGCTCCACCGACCCGGCGGCCCCGTCGACACCGGCCAGCCCACGGCCGCGCACCTCCCGCACGCCGACGCCCGAAAAGGTGGATCGTGCGTTGACCCGACTGCTGGCCGACGAGCGGGCCGCCGCCGCCAGCTATCGGAACCTGGCCCGCTCCGCCACGGGCCCGATGGCTCTCTTCTGGGCCTCGCTGGCGACCGCGGCCACCGGCTACGCCACCGCCCTGGCCAGCGGAGCCCGGCCGGCGCGGACTCCCAGCCCGGGCCCGGCGACGCGGTTGGAGCCGCCCACCGAGGTGGTGGCGTGGCAGGACATGGTCGGCCAGCTGCACGCGGTGGTCTATGGCTATCAGCTGGCCATCGGCTGGCTGCCGTCTGAGGGCGCCCGGCGGGAGCAAGCCACGGCGTCGCTGCGGGCCCACCGGGTCGTCCGCAACCGGCTGGTCCGCCAGCTGAGCGAGCGGGACCAGGACGTCCCGGCCGCGGCGGCAGCGTACGTACCCCCGGTCCAGCCGGTCGACGAGAAGACCGCCGCTGCCCTGCTGCGCAGCATCGAGAGGGCCTTGCAGCCCTGGACCGGTCGCTGGGTCGCCGCAGCCGCCGAGCCGGGTGACCGCCGCCGGGCGGTGGACGCGCTGATCACGTCCGGCCGCACCACTGTCGCCTGGGGCGGGCCCCTCCCGGCCTGGTCCGGCTGGTCGACCTGACCCGCTCGGGGACGCTTCGTCGGCGTCAGCGGGTCAGCATGAGCTGCTGCACAGTGTCATAGCCGAGCTTGACGATCAGGCCGACGACGACGACCAGGAAGACCTTGCGGACGAAGGAGCTGCCCCGGTTGATCGCGGTCCGGGCGCCGAGGAAGCCGCCGACCAGGTTGGCCGCACCCATCAGCAGGCCGAGCTTCCACAACACCGAGCCGTCCAGACCGAAGACCACGATGGCCGACAGATTGGTGACCAGGTTAGCGATCTTGGCCTTGGCGCTGGCCTCCAAGAAGCCGTAGCCGAGCACCCCGACCAGCAAGATCACGAAGAACGAGCCGGTACCCGGGCCGAGGATGCCGTCGTACGCGCCGACGCCCAGCCCGATGGCGCCGGTCCGCAGATAGTGCGCCTGGCCGTCGTGCTTGCGCCGCGACACCAGCCCCAGCTCCGGTCGGCGCCAGGTGTAGAACGCGACGCCGACGAGCGCGACCAACACGATGGGAGTGAAGTACGCCTTGGGCAGCAGCTTCGCCGCCTGGGCACCGAGCGCGGAGCCGGTGCCGGCGCAGACCACCAGCGGGATGATGGTGCGCCAGTCGGGCCGGATCTTCAGTGCGTAGGTGAGGGAGCTGGTCGCGGTCCCCCACACCGACGACACCTTGTTGGTGCCGAGCACCGAGGCGGGTGCGGCATCGGAGGGTAGCCCGATCAGCAGGGCGGGCAGCTGGATCAGCCCGCCGCCGCCGACCACCGCATCCACCCAGCCGGCCGCGAAGGCGGCACCCACCAGCAGCACCACCGCGAGGGTGGAGATCTCCAGTCCGTCCACTCAGCGGCCGCCGCCACGCTCTGAGCTGCACACGTCCCGACGGCGCTCTCAGTCGAAGGCCGGCCGGCCGTGCACCAGAGCGAGCAGGTGGCCGAGCGCATCGGCGACCGGCAGCTCCTCGCGCTCACCGGTACGCCGCTGTCGCACCTCCACGGTGCCGTCGGCGAGGCTGCGACCGACCACGACGCTGTACGGCATGCCCATGATCTCGGCGTCGGCGAACTTCACCCCCGGGCTGGCCTTGCGGTCGTCCAGCAGCACCGGGACCCCGGCGTCGTCGAGCTGGCGGGCCAGCTCCTCCGCGGCGACGAGGATCGAGGAGTCCTTGCCGGCGGCGACGATGTGCACCGAGAACGGCGCCAGCTCGGTCGGCCAGCACAGCCCCTTCTCGTCGCAGGTGGCCTCCGCCACGGCCGCCACGGCCCGGGACACGCCGACGCCGTAGGAGCCCATGGTGACGGTGACCAGCTTGCCGTTGGAGTCGAGCACCTTCAGCCCGAGCGCCTCGGCGTACTTGGTGCCCAGCTGGAAGATGTGGCCCATCTCGATGCCGCGGGCCAGCGACAGCGGCCCCGAGCCGTCGGGGGCGAGGTCGCCCTCGCGGATCTCGGCGGCCTCGATGGTGCCGTCCGGGACGAAGTCACGGCCGGCGACCAGGTCGAAGACGTGGCGACCTGCCTCGTTGGCGCCGGTGAGCCAGCGGGTGCCGGTGCCGACGCGCGGGTCGACCAGATAGCGGATGCCGCTCTGGCCCTCACCGAGCACGGCGACCGGACCGTCGGCGCCCAGCCGGACCGGACCGATGTAGCCCTTGACCAGCGTCGGGTACTGCTCGAAGTCGGCCTCGGTGAAGGGCTCCGCCTCGGCCGGCTCCAGCTGGGCGGCCAGCCGCTTCAGGTCGACCTCGCGATCACCGGGCAGGCCGATGACCAGCGGGTGCCGGCTGCCGTCCACCTCGGTCACCATCAGCACGACGTTCTTCAGCGTGTCTGCGGCCTGCCACGGACGGTCGGCGCGGGCCACCCGGTCGTTGGCCAGCGCGACGAGGGTGTCGATCGTCGGGGTGTCGGGAGTGTCCTCGACGTGGGCGGACGGGACGTCGTCGAAGGGCACCGGTTCCGGTGCGGCGGTCCGGACGGCCTCGACGTTGGCGGCGTAGCCACCCGGTGAGCGGACGAAGGTGTCCTCACCGTTGTCCGCGATGGCCAGGAACTCCTCGCTGGCCGAGCCGCCCATCGCGCCGGACATGGCCGAGACGATGACGTACTCGAACTGCAGCCGGTTGAAGATCCGGATGTAGGCATCGCGGTGCAGGTCGTAGGACTTCTGCAGGCCGGCGTCGTCCACGTCGAAGGAGTACGAGTCCTTCATCACGAACTCGCGTCCACGCAGCAGCCCGGCACGGGGGCGTGCCTCGTCGCGGTACTTGGTCTGGATCTGGTAGAGCGAGAGCGGCAGGTCCTTGTAGGACGAGTACAGGTCCTTGACCAGGAGGGTGAACATCTCCTCGTGGGTGGGACCGAGCAGATAGTCGGCGCCCTTGCGGTCCTGCAGCCGGAACAGGTTGGGACCGTACTCGGTCCAGCGGCCGGTGGCCTCGTACGGCTCCCGCGGCAGCAGCGCGGGGAAGCTGACCTCCTGGGCGCCGATGGCGTCCATCTCCT
This sequence comes from Microlunatus sp. M237, assembly GCF_056896895.1. Lineage (NCBI taxonomy): Bacteria > Bacillati > Actinomycetota > Actinomycetes > Propionibacteriales > Propionibacteriaceae > Microlunatus > Microlunatus sp. M237. The sequence goes on from NZ_JBXHBL010000002.1 coordinate 7,238, forward strand.
CGCGGACGACCCGTTCCACGTTCCGCAGCACCTTGCGACCCAGCGGCAGCCAGGTGTAGATCCCGGGGGCGGCCCGACGGATGTAACCGGCACGGACCAGCCAGCGGTGGCTCGGGACCTCGGCGTCGGCCGGGTCATCGCGCAGGGTGCGGACGAACAGCTCCGACATACGAGTGATCACGAGGGGCCTTCCTGGGGCGGGACGGAGGGGCCGAACAGCGCTTCGCCTGCTCGACGGCACACGATCGCGTGCCCATGCACCTTACCGAGATCTGCCCACGGACGCCTCCCGGGTTGTTCCGCGCGGGCCGGGACTGCTCGCTCAGTAGAGCACGGTGGCGAACTCGCCCACCCGCTCGAAGCCGACCCGGGCGTAGGCCCGCTGCGCCTTGACGTTGAAGTCGTTGACATACAGCGACACCGTCGGGGTGACCGCCCGAGCCAGCCGCACCACCGCCGCCATCGCCGGCGCCGCCAGGCCGCGGCCACGCAGCTCCGGTTCCAGCCAGACCCCCTGCACCTGGCTGACCGCGCCGGAGACCGAGCCCAGATCGGCCTTGAACAGCACCCGGTCGCCGTCGAACCAGGCGTAGGCCCGACCCGAGGTGATCAGCTGGCGGACATAGAACCGATAGCCGGCCGGGCTGCCCTGGATCGGCGAGACGCCGACCTCTTCGGTGTACATCTTCACTGCCGCGTCGAAGTAGGGGTCCCAGTGCTCGAGAGTGACCCGACGCACCTGGGGGTTGACCTCGATCTGCGGCTCGCCGCGGATCGCCATCACCGGCTGGTGCGGGCGCAGCTCGCGGATGTCGGACCAGCTGGACCCCCAGCGGGTCGACAGCTGACCCCACAGGTCGAGCACCGCCGCCGACGGACCGACGATCGAGGAGCACATCCGTTCCGGACCCGCGTACTCGACGAACGCGGCGACGGCCTCGGCGTCAGCATTGACCGGCACCAGGTTGGAGCCGGCGTGGCACAGCGAGCGCAGCACCCCGTCGCGCTCGAAGCCCCAGATCGGACAGCCGAGACTGGCCGCGTCGATGCCGGCGCTGCGCACCCTGGAGGCGACGAACACGTTCGTGACCGGGTCCATCGACAAGATCGCGATGGTGGCGGCGAGGTCGTCACCCCCGAGGACGCGGACGCGGGCTCGGCTGGAGGGGTGCCGGGTGGCGGCGGACGCCATCTCGCCCATTCCTCAACCCACGCTGACTTCCGGTACGCCCTCGCCGGCAGGCATCTCGTCGGCCAGCCGCATAGCCTCCTCGATCAGCGTCTCGACGATCTCGCTCTCCTTGACCGTCTTGATCACCTCACCACGGACGAAGATCTGACCCTTGCCGTTGCCGGACGCCACACCGAGGTCGGCCTCACGGGCCTCGCCCGGACCGTTCACCACGCAGCCCATCACCGCGACCCGCAACGGAACGGTGAGTCCTTCGAGCCCGGCGGTGACGGCGTCGGCCAGCTTGTAGACGTCGACCTGGGCGCGACCACAGGACGGGCAGGAGACGATCTCGAGCTTGCGCGGTCGCAGGTTGAGCGATTCCAAGATCTTCAACCCGACCTTGACCTCCTCCACCGGAGGCGCCGACAGCGAGACCCGGATGGTGTCGCCGATTCCGCGTGACAGCAGCGAACCGAACGCGACGGCGGACTTGATGGTGCCCTGGAACGCCGGGCCCGCCTCGGTCACCCCGAGGTGCAGCGGATAGTCACAGGCCTCGGACAGCAGCTCGTACGCCCGGACCATGATCACCGGGTCGTTGTGCTTGACCGAGATCTTGAAGTCGCGGAAGCCGTGCTCCTCGAACAGGCTCGCCTCCCACAGCGCTGACTCGACCAACGCCTCCGGGGTCGCCTTGCCGTACTTGGCCAACAGCCGCTTGTCCAGCGAGCCGGCGTTGACGCCGATCCGGATGGAGGTGCCACGGTCGGCCGCCGCCCGGGCGATCTCCTTGACCTGGTCGTCGAACGCGCGAATGTTGCCCGGGTTCACCCGGACCGCCGCACAGCCGGCGTCGATGGCGGCGAAGACATACTTCGGCTGGAAGTGGATGTCGGCGATCACCGGGATCTGGGACTTGGCGGCGATGGCCGGCAAAGCGTCGGCGTCATCCTGGCTGGGCACCGCCACCCGCACGATGTCGCAGCCGGTCGCGGTCAGCTCCGCGATCTGCTGCAGGGTGGCGTTGATGTCGGAGGTCAAGGTGGTGGTCATCGACTGCACACTGATCGGCGCGTCGCCGCCGACGTAGGTCTTGCCGACCTTGATCTTGCGGGTCTTGCGGCGGGGCGCGAGCGTCTCCGGTGGGAGGGCCGGCATACCGAGGTTGATGCTCATCGTCACTTTCTGGTTTGGCGTACGTTCGCGCTGAGAGTTCGGCGGTGGACTCAGAACAGCTTGATGGGGTCGATGATGTCAGCCAGGATCAGCACGACACCCGAGATGGCGATCACACTTCCTACAACATAGGCGACGGGCAGCATCTTCGCAGTGTCCACGTGCCCGGGATCGGGGCGGCGGAACAGCCGTGCGAGCTGCCGCTTGGCGGCCTCGTAGAGCGCGCCGATGATGTGCCCGCCGTCGAGTGGCAGCAGCGGCACGAAGTTGAACAGGGCCACGAACAGGTTCACCGAACCCAGGATCGAGAACAGGGTGGCGATCTTGTCGGCCGCCCCGATCCGGTCGGTGCTGGCGACCTCGCCGGCGGCGCGGCTGGCGCCGACGATGCTCATCGGACCGTAGACATCGCGGGGCTTGCCGGTGACCAGATCGGCGGCCACGTTGTAGACCTTGACCGGGAACTGCCCGATGGCGTTGACGGTGCTCTTGGTCATCGTCCACATGTCGCCGAGCACGGCAACCGGTCCGCCGCGCTCCCGGACCGTCACCGGAGACACCCCGAGGAAGCCCTCCTGCACGATCTTCGACGGGTTCACGTCATCGCGTACGCCCGTCACCACGGTGTTCACGACCGGCAGGTCGATCGTCTGGCCGTCGCGGACCACGCTCAGCTGGGCCGGCCGGTCGAGGTTGGCCCGGATCAAGGTGGTCAGGTCGGTCCAGGACCGGACCGGCTGGCCGTTGAACGCCGTGATCGTGTCCCCCGGGCGCAGCCCCATCTGGAAGGCCGGCGTCTTGGGCTCACCGTTGCTGCAGTCGCTGCTGGCCTGACTGGCCGGCACCACGCACTCGCTCACCGTCGACACGGTGAGCTGCTGACGGTAGACGCCGTAGGTGGCCGTCACCCCGAGCAGGATGACGAAGGCCAGCAGCAGGTTCATCAGTGGCCCGGCGGCCATGATGATGATCTTCTGCCAGGACTTCTTCTGGTAGAACAGCCGGCCATCGTCTGCCGGGGTGATGTCCTCCCACTCGGCGGCGCGGGCCTGGTCGGCGAGCGACTGGAAGATGCCGGTCCTGGCCGCACGCACCTTGGTCGGCTCGTACTTCGTGGGCGGGTACATCCCCACGAAACGCACGTAGCCCCCGAGCGGGATCGCCTTGACGCCGTACTCGGTCTCGCCTCGTCGGCGCGACCACAGCGTCTTGCCGAAGCCGACGAAGTACTGCGTCGTCTTGACCCCGAAGATCTTGCCGGGGATCAGGTGCCCGATCTCGTGCAGCGCGATGGAGGCCATCACCAAGACGAAGAACAGCACGGCTCCGGCCAGGTAGATCAGGATGTCCATTTCTGCGCCTTCGATGTCTGCGGTGCCTGCTCGGTGAGGGCCCGGGCCTGGAGACGTGCCCACGCGTCCGCAGCGAGCACCGTGGTCAGGTCGAGCTCGGCTGAGTCGACCAACGTCGAGCCTACGTCGCGGCTGGTCGAGGCGTTAGCGTTGCCGTCCGCCGCCGGCCGGCAGTGCCGCTCAAGCACCGAGGCCACGATGTCGCAGATGTCGAGGAAGCCGATCCGACCGTCGTGGAAGGCGTCCACGCACTCCTCGTTGGCGGCGTTGAACACGGCCGGCGCCGTGCCGCCGAGCGAGCCGGCGCGCCGGGCGAGGTCGACCGCGGGGAATGCCTCGTCGTCGAGTGGTTCGAAGGTCCAGCTGCTCGCCCGGCTCCAGTCGATCGGGCGGGTCACGCCCGGCATCCGGTCCGGCCAGCTCAGGCCGAGAGCGATCGGCAGCTTCATATCGGGCGGTGAGCACTGCGCCAGCGTCGACCCGTCCACGAACTGCACCATGGAGTGCACCATCGACTGCGGGTGCACGACCACGTCGATGCGATCCAGCGGGATGTCATAGAGCAGGTGCGCCTCCAACAGCTCCAGTCCCTTGTTGACCAGCGTCGCGGAGTTGGTGGTGATCACCCGGCCCATGTCCCAGGTCGGGTGGGCCAGCGCCTCGGCCGGGGTCACGTCGCTCATCTGGGCCCGGGTACGTCCCCGGAACGGCCCCCCGCTGGCGGTGAGCACCAGCCGGTCGACCTCGGCTGCTGTGCCGCCGCGCAGGCACTGCGCGATGGCGGAGTGCTCGGAGTCGACGGCCACGATCTGGCCGGGTGCGGCGGCGTCGGTGACCAACCGCCCCCCGATCACCAACGACTCCTTGTTGGCCAGGGCCAGGATGGATCCGGCGGCCAGCGTGGCCAAGGTGGCGGCCAGACCCGCGGAACCGGTGATGCCGTTCAGCACCACGTCGCAGCTCATCGCGGCCACCTGCTCGGCGGCCTTCGGACCGGCCAGGATGCGCGGCAGCTGCATGTCGCCCGTCGGCCAGCCGCGACCGCTGGCCTCGGCGTAGAGGGCCAGCTGGACGTCCTGCACCGCCGAGGACCGGGTGATGCCGACCACCGACGGCTTCAGATCGAGGATCTGGCGGGCCAGCAGCTGCGGCCGGGTACCGCCCGCGGCCAGTCCCACGACCCGGAACTGGTCCGGATGGTCGGCGACGACCTCCAGCGCCTGAGTTCCGATGGAGCCGGTGCTGCCCAAGATGACGACGTCGCGCACGCAGCCAGTGTGTCAGCACCGGCGGCAACCAGCACGTTTGCGCCTCCGCCGGCTGCCGCCTGCCGGCCGCCGCTAAGGTGCGTCCATGACCAGCGAGACCACCGCGAAAGTCCTCCCCCGTCACGCCCCGGCCGAGCACGGCCTGGCCCCCGCCGCCGTCGGCGCCTTCCTCGACCAGGTGGCTGCCGCCGGTGTCGAGCTGCACAGCCTGATGGTGCTGCGCCACGGCGCAGTGCTCGCCGAGGGATGGTGGGCTCCCTATCAGCCGGACGACATCCACCTGCTCTACTCCCTCAGTAAGAGCTTCACCTCCACAGCGATCGGCCTCGCGGTGGCCGAGGGGAAGCTGAGTCCAGACGACCTGGTCACCGGCTTCTTCCCCGAGGTCGACGCCGACACCGTGGACGACCGGGTCCGACGGATGCAGGTACGGCATCTGCTGAGCATGGCCAGCGGTCACCACGACGACACCCTCCCCCGCCTCGACCCAGACGACCTGGCCGGCAGCTTCCTGCGCCTTCCGCCGGACGAGGAGCCGGGCACCTGGTTCACCTACAACAACGGCGCCACGTTGATGTTGTCGCTGATCCTGACGTCGGTCACCGGAGAGCGGGTGCTGGACTACCTCCGGCCACGGCTGCTGGATCCGCTCGGCATCGACCAGGCGTACTGGATCCCGATCGGGTCGTTCGACCAGGGCTTCTCCGGCCTGCACCTGACGACCGCGTCGATCGCTGCCTTCGGCCAGCTCTACCTGGCCGACGGGAAATGGCAGGGCGAGCAGCTGCTGCCGGCGGGCTGGGTGCGCCAGGCCACCCAGATCCACGTGGACAACCCGCGCGAGCCCAACCCGGATTGGCACCAGGGTTACGGCTTTCAGTTCTGGCGTTGCCAGTACGCCGACGGCTATCGCGGCGACGGCGCGTACGGGCAGTTCTGCCTGGTGCTGCCGGAGGTGGACGCGGTGGTCGCGATCACGGCCGCCACCGAGAACATGCAGGCGGTGCTGGACGCGGTCTGGGCGACCCTGCTGCCGGCGCTGCGCTCGGGCGACCTGCCGGCCGCCGACCGGCTCGCCCAGGACCAGCAGGAACTCGAGCAGCGGCTGGCCTCGCTGACACTGCCCGTCGTGGGTGGTTCGCAGCAGGCCGGCGAGCAGCCGTGGTGGCCGCTCACCGACGCCACCACGCCGGGTGCCGACGACGGCGCCCGGATCGTCACCGCGCTCACCCTGGCCGAGCTGGACGACCCGGCCGCGCAGGGGTGGGAGCTCACCCTGACCGACGACGGCGGACAGTTCACCGTCCGCTGTGGTTCGGGAACGTGGCTGCGAACGGACCAGCAGCTCAACGGGGCGCGGCTGCTCACCGCCGCCTGCGGCGCCTGGGTCACGCCGACCACCTTCGTGGCTGAGCTGGCCATCCTCACCTCGCCGCACCGCCTCGCCGTACGAATGGATACCGAGACCGGCGCCATCGAGTCGCACTGGCACACCTCCCCGCTGCGGGCACCGCACCCCTCGGGTCTGGCGTTGGTCCCTCGTTGAGCCGACGCAGCCTGGAGGTCGACTCGCTCGCCGACTTCACCCATCACGCCGGTCCCGGCCGCCGGCTGAACGGCTGGATGGTGCAGTCACTCGACCTGCGCGGCTCCTCGGCCCTGCTGCGCTCGACCGACCCCCGGGGCGCGGTGTTTCTGGGCTGCAGCTTCGCGCCCGGTATCGAGCACTGGCTGCGCGAGCACGGCGCGGTGCTGTTCCCGCGGCTGCCCGACCTGCCGTTCGACCCCTACCGCCCGCGGCTCTACGACGCTGTCGATCTGTACGGGACCGGGAGCTACGCCGACAGCCTGGACGCCGCGGTGTATGCCTGGTCACGCCCCGGCGTGGCCGCCAGTGTCACGGTGTCACGCCCCGGCGTGGCCGCCAGTGTCACCGTGTCACGCCCCGGCGGGGCCGCCAGTGCTAGTGCGAGTGCCAATGGGTCGGCGGTGCCGCACCCACCGCCGCTGGCGCACACCTTGGCTGCGACCTTGCACGACCACGCCATCACCGATGCGCTGGACGAGGAGACGGCCGAGGCGACCGGCGGCGATCCCCGCCGGGTGGTCGGCGTGATGGGCGGGCACGCCCTGCAACGCACCGACCCCGGATATCGCCAGGCCGCCCAGCTCGGCCACCGTCTCGCCGCGGCGGGACGGACGGTGTTGACCGGTGGCGGGCCGGGCGCCATGGAGGCGGCGAACCTCGGTGCATACCTGAGCCCGTGGCCCGACGCCGTGGACGAGGCCCTGGAGCTGCTCGGGCCGACCCCCAGCTATCGGCCGAGCATCGACGCCTGGGTGCGGACCGGAATGGCGGTCCGACAGCGGTGGCCGGTCGAGCGCGCCGGTCGCAGCATCGGCATCCCCACCTGGTTCTACGGCCACGAGCCCAGCAACGTCTTCGCCACCGCCATCGCCAAGTACTTCGCCAATGCGCTGCGGGAGGACACCTTGCTGCACCGGTGCCGGGGCGGCATCGTTGCGCTGCCCGGACAGGCCGGCACGGTGCAGGAGATCTTCCAGGCCACCACGGAGAACTTCTACGCCGCCGATCCCGACCAGCAGGCCCCGCTGGTCCTCCTCGGGGTGGACTACTGGACGCGGGTGCTGCCGGCGTACCCGTTGCTGGCAGCCCTTGGTCGCGACCGTTCCCTGGCGGCGATGGTGCACTGCGTCGACACCGTCGACGAGGCCAGCGACCTGCTCCTGGAGCTGGTGACTGACTGAGCCGGTCGAGAGTCGAGATGGCGACAGTGCAGACTAACGACATGGCAAACGACACATCGATCACCGTCACCCGTAGCATCCCCGCTCCTGCTTCGGACATCTTCAACATCTTGGGCAACCCCGAGCGGCACCCGGAGCTGGACGGCTCCGGCTTCGTCCGTTCGACCGACAAGGCACAGCGGCTGACCGGCGTCGGCGACGTCTTCCGGATGAACATGACCGGCGACCACATGGGCGGCGACTACCAGACCGACAACCACGTGGTCGGGTTCGACCCGAATCACCTGATCGCCTGGAAGACCGCACCGGCCGGCACCGAGCCGCCCGGATGGGAATGGGTCTGGGAGCTCACGGCCGACGGCTCCGACAGCACGGAGGTCGCGCTGACCTACGACTGGACCCAGGTCACCGACAAGGCGCTGCTGGCCAAGGTCGGGTTCCCGCTCGTCACCGAGAGCCAGCTCGAGGACTCCCTGTCACGACTGGCCGCGGCCGTCGCTTCCTGACCCGGCGGACTCGTCCGCCGGCCGGCTGACCCCCGCGGACTCGTCCGCGGGCCGGCTGACCCCCGCGGACTCGTCCGCGGACCGGCTCAGACCGGCGTGCAGGGACTCATCGGCCGCGGTCGACAACGTGAGCACGGCCTCCTCGACGAAGTCGTTCGTCTCGAGCTGACGCTCCAGACGGCGTAGTCGTTCGGCGAGGTCGTGCTCGGCGTCGTCGCCGCGCAGGTCCACCGCGGCCACCAGATAGACCCGGCTCGGGCCGACGAACTCGAGGTGGAGATACGTGACCCGATCCACCTCGTCCCGCGCCAGCAGCCGCCGGAGACACTCTTGGCGGAGATCAGCCGGCACCGACTGACCGACCAGGAACCGGCGGTTCCGTTCGATCAGGACCACGGCCACGGCACCCAGCAGCAGCCCGACGAGGATCGACCCGACGGCGTCGGGGATCGGAGAGCCGGTCAGCTGGTGCGCCACGATGCCGCCGGCGGCCACCAGCAGACCGATCAGGGCCGCGGCGTCCTCGAAGAACACCGCCCGCAGTGTCGGGTTGGATGAGTTCAGCACGAAGTTCAGCGTGCTGCGACGTCGTTCGCGAGCGTCCGCGCGGGCCTGTCGGACCGCCCGCAGGAAGGAGACGCCTTCCAGAGCGAAAGCCACCCCGAGCACCGCATAGGCGATCAGGAAGTCGGTCGCCGGTTCGGGGTCGAGCAGCTCGTGCACCCCGTGCGTGATCGAGACGACCGCGCCCGCGGTGAACAGCCCGAACGCAGCGAACATCGACCAGACGTAGGCTTCCCGGCCGTAGCCCATCGGGTGGCGACGGTCGCGACCACGGCCGGCCCGACGCTCCGCGATCAACAAGAACACCTCGTTGCCCGTGTCGGCCCAGGAGTGGGCGGCCTCGGCCACCATCGAAGCGGACCCGGTGAGGACGGCGGCCACCGACTTGGCGCCGGCGATCAGCAGGTTGGCCCCGAAGGCGATGAGAACAGTTCGCAGGCTCTCGCTGCCCTTCCCGGACTCGGCCATGCCGGCAGCAGCGGGGTCAGCGGGACTCGCAGCGGGTCCGGTCGCGGGACGAGGCACGATCCGACGATAGCCCGGCTGAGCACCGTCTAGCGACGCTCAGGTTCCTGCCAGGTTCTTGCTAGCCGCCCCCAAGGTCGCCCGCGCAGACTGGTATTCCGCAATCAGCGGAACCCCAAAATCGCAGAGGAGCAACATGGTACGTCTCACAAAGAAGAAGAAGACCGTTGGCGCCGTGGTCGCCGGAGTGGTCGCCCTCGGTGCCGTCGTCGGGGTGACTTCGGTGGCGGCCGCCGACCCCACCCCGGGCCCGAGCAGCAGCAGCTCGCCGTCGACCGACAGCGGTGACCGGCAGGGCAACGACAACCGCAATTCGGACACTCGCGGCCCAGAGGGACGCGGCTTCGAAGGGCGCGGCTCAGACGGGCGCGGACCGGGCGGACACCATGCAGACGGTCCCGGACCCGAAGGGCGGGGACCCGGAGGCGGGCACGGCGGCGAGTTCGTCGACCAGCTGGCCACCGAACTGGGAGTCAGTGAGGAGAAGCTGAGCACCGCTCTGGAAGAGATCCGCGACGAGGACCGGCCGGCCGACGAGCGGTCCGAGGAATCCCCGAACGCCGATCGGCCCGACCGGGCGGAGCGGGAGAAGGAGTTCGCCACCGCGCTGGCTGAGAAGCTCGACCTGAGCGTCGACAAGGTGTCGGAGGCGCTGGACAAGATCCGCAATGCCGCAGACGCCGAGACCGCCACGGCGCTGAAGGAGAAGCTGGACGAGGCCGTCAAGGCCGGCACCCTGACCCAGGCAGAGGCCGATGCGGTCACCAAGGCCGTGGAGAAGGGTGTGCTGGGCGGCGTCGGTCGGCGCTGAGCCGGCTGACCCGACCAGACCAGCTCAACCCGGACCCGGTCCGCGGTGACCGGTCAGAGCCCGCGGACCGCCCGCGCGAGCGCAGCGGCCCGGGCACTGACCACGATGTCCTCGACCGAGACCGGCTCTGACGCCGGTCCGGTCAGGGGCACCCGCCAGTTCGGATACTCATCGACGGTTCCGGGCTGGTTCTGCGCCCGCCGATCGCCGACGGCGTCGGTGAGCGAGACGCACAGCAGGCGGGCCGGGGTCGACGCCAGGAATCGGTGCAGTGCGAGCACGGTCGCCTCCACGTCCGCGTCGGCCTCCAGCAACCCACGCTCGACCAGAACGTCGAGCCAGGCCTGACGGCCGGCCGTGTCGACCTCCATCTCCTCCTCCACCGACCGGGTCAACAGCCCCAGGTCCTCCCGCAGCCGGACGTGGTCGCCGCGCAGATAGCCGGCTGTCGGCGGCAGGTCATGGGTGGTGACCGACGCCAAGCAATACTCCCGCCAATCCTCAGCCGGCCGCGGGCTGTCGGTCTCCGGGTCGAACTCGAACCACAGGATCGAGGTGCCCAGCACACCGCGCTCGCGGAGATAGTCACGCACCCACGGCTCGACCGTGCCCAGGTCCTCGCCGACCACCACGGCGCCCGCCCGGTGCGCTTCCAGAGCCAAGATGCCGATCAGCGCCTCGTGGTCGTAGCGGACATAGGTACCGGCGGTCGGATCAGCGCCGGCTGGCACCCACCACAGCCGGAACAGCCCGATGATGTGATCCACCCGGATCCCGCCGGCGTGGCGCAGGATCGTCGACACCAGGTCGCGGAACGGGGCGTACGCGGTCTCCGCCAGCCGGTCCGGTCGCCACGGCGGCTGCAACCAGTTCTGGCCGTTCTGGTTGTACGCGTCCGGCGGCGCGCCGACCGTGGTGTCGGTGGCATAGACGTCCTGCAGGCTCCAGGCGTCTGACCCGTGGCGGTGCACGCCGACCGCGAGGTCGTGCATCACGCCGATCCGCATCCCGGCGCCCAGCGCCGCGGCCTGGGTGCTGCGCAGCTGCTCGTCCAGCAGCCACTGCAGCCAGCGGTGGAAGTCGACCCGGCGCGGGTGCCGCTCCGCGAACGCGGCCACCGACGGCGACCGGGGGTGCCTCAGGTCCTCGGGCCAGGCGGACCAGTCAGCACCGTACTTCTCGGCCAGTGCGCACCAGGTGGCATAGTCCGAAAGCCCTTGGCCCTCCCGATGGACGTACGCCCGATAGCTGATCTGGCGCCCGACCGTGGCCGGCGAGCGGTACAGAATCTTCAATGCGGCCCGCTTGGCCTTCCACACCCGGTCGCGGTCGATCGCATCCAGACCGTCGAGATCGTCAGCCAGCGCCGTGCGCAGGCCCCGGATCCGGCGGCGGCCGTCCTTGGACAGCTCCGCGTACTCCGGAATCCGCTCGATCTGCAGATAGATCGGGTTCGTGAACCGGCGGGTGGACGGCAGATAGGGCGAAGGCTCCATCGGAGCGATCGGCTCGGCCGCGTGCAGCGGGTTGATCAGGATGTAGTCGGCGTCGTGCTCGGCCGCCGACCACACGGCGAGGTCAGTCAGATCGGTCAGGTCACCGATCCCCCAGGACTGCTCGGAACGCACGCTGTAGAGCTGGGTCGCCAGACCCCAGCCGCGGCGGTGCTCCATCCGCTCGTTGAGCCCCAGCCACGTCGGCGTGACGATGACCGGCATGCTCGACTCGGTCTCGCCGGTGCGCGCCCGCAGGGTGTGGTAGCCCAGCGGCAGGTCTGCCGGGATCTCGAACGTCGCCTCCCCGACCAGGACCGAGTCCACCTCGCGCGGTGGCGTCCAGTTGTCCAGCTGCCGCAGGTCATGGCGGGTGGCGCCGTCCTCCAGCTCCAGCCACACCGAGACCTCGTCCCCGTGCGGCAGATGCACCCACACCGACCCGGCTCGCCCTTGCCGCGTGGCCAGACACGGCGGCAGCGTCCGGGTCCAGGGCCGCTGGTCGTGCGCGGCGAGCGCCGCGCCGGCCCGTTCCGGCGTCGACGCGTCAACCCCCAGACCCCGCAGCACGGCGACCACGGTCTCGGCCGCGACGTCGACGTGGCGCCCCTGCCAGTCCCAGTACTCCGTCGCGATGTCGTACGCCTGCGCCAGCGAGCGCAGGTCGGGGTCAAGATCGGTCACGAAGCGTCCTGTCGGTGAGTCGGCCGGGGGACCCGGGCAGGGCCGAAGGTATGAGTACCCGTCGCCGCTGTCAACTGAACCGCGCGCCAGCCGAGGCGTCGCGCCCGGCGGGCGGAGCCGACGACCCGAGACGGGTCACCGACGTTTGCCGGTGCTCAGGCGGACTCGGTGGCGGCGAGCTGGCCGCAGGCCCCGTCGATCTCGCGACCGCGGGTGTCTCGGATGGTGACCGGCACTCCCCTGGCCGCCAGCCGGCGGACGAACTCGTCCTCGTCGCGGCGTCGTGAGGCGGTCCACTTCGAGCCGGGCGTCGGGTTGAGCGGGATGAGGTTCACGTGCACCCAGCCCCAGTTGCCACGCCGCTTCAGCACCTTGGCCAGCAGGTCGGCCCGGAAGGCCTGGTCGTTGATGTCGCGGATCAAGATGTACTCGATCGACACCCTCCGCTTGGTGACCTTGGCGTACTCCCAGGCGGCGTCGACGACCTCATCGACGTTCCAGCGGGTGTTGATCGGTACCAGCTCATCACGCAGCTCGTCGTCCGGGGCGTGCAGCGACAGCGCCAGCGTGACCGGGATCTGCTCCGTCGCCAGCTGCTGCATCCGCGGCACCAGGCCGACTGTGGAGACGGTGATGCCGCGCGCGCTCATCCCCAGGCCGTCGGGGGCCGGCGTGGTCAGCTGACGGACGGCGCCGACCACCGCCTTGTAGTTCGCCAGCGGTTCGCCCATGCCCATGAAGACCACGTTGTTGACCCGGCCGGGCCCACCGGGGATGTCGCCGCGGGCCAGCTTGCGGGCGCCGTCGACCACCTGCTCGACGATCTCGGCGGTGCTCATGTTGCGCTGCAGACCGCCCTGGCCGGTCGCACAGAACGGGCAGGCCATGCCGCAGCCGGCCTGGCTGGAGACGCACATCGTCGACCGATCGGGATAGCGCATCAGCACGCTCTCCACCAGTGCTCCGTCGTGCAGCTTCCACAGCGTCTTGATGGTGGTGTCGTCGTCGCAGCGCAGCTCGTTCACCGGGTTCAACAACCGCGGGAACAGGGCCGTGGACAGATCGTCACGGACGGCGGCCGGCAGGTCGGTCCACTCATCGGGGTCGGTCCGCAGACCTTCGAAGTAGTGCACCGACAGCTGCCGGGCGCGAAACGCCTGATGCCCGGCGGCCTCGACCAGATGACGACGCTCCGCTGGAGTGAGGTCGGCCCAGTGCTGCGGCGGCTTGCCACGGCGCGGGGCCTCGAAGACCAGCGGGAGGGGTTGGCCGGTCATCCGCCCGGCACCAAGATGTACATAATGAGCCAGGCTACCGGGGCGGCGATGAGAAGCGAATCGAGACGATCCATCACCCCGCCGTGACCGGGCAGGAACGAGCTCATGTCCTTGATGCCGATGTCGCGTTTGATCATCGACTCGATCAAATCGCCACAGGTGCCCACCGCCACCAGGCTGACGCCCAGCAGCAGACCGACCCAGAACGACACCTCCAGCCCCAGCACCGCCATCGCGACCCCGGCCACGGTGCCGAAGACCAGCGAGCCGACGAAGCCCTCCCAGGACTTCTTCGGGCTGATCGTGGGCGCCATCGGATGCTTGCCGAACAGCACCCCCGCCACGTAGCCGCCGACGTCACTGGCCACCACGATCAGCATGAACGTGACGATCCGGGTGCCGCCATTCTGGTCGGCCAGCATCAAGGCGGCGAACGAGCCGAGCATCGGCACGTACGCGATGATGAGCAGGCTGGCGGCCACGTCGGTGACGTAACCGGGCGCACCCTTGGGCATCCGCCAGATCAACGCCGCCAGCACCGTCAGCGCCAGCGAGGCGAGCAGCACGCTGGTGGTCGAGAACACGACGGGCTTCTGCAGACCGGCCAGGTAGGACCCGGTGGCGATCGCCACGGTACCGACCACGATCGGCACGATCGCGGCGTGCATCCCCTTCTTCTGCAGCGCCTGATAGAGCTCGACGGCGCCGAGCGCCAGCGCCAGCGCGACCAGGGCCACGAACGCGGGCTTGAAGAACAGCAGGCTCAGCACGATGTAGGCGCCGAGGCCCACCCCCACCCCGATGGCCGCCGGCAGGTTGCGCCCGGCCCGGCCGTGGTCGCGCGGAACCGGTCCGATGGCGGGCGACGCGTCGGCCGTCGGATCGGATCCGTGTGCAGGGGGAAGCTCGGTCACCGATCAGACCTCGAGGAGCTCGGCTTCCTTGTGCTTGAGGACGTCGTCGATCGCATCGGTGTGCTTCTTGGTGGCCGCGTCCAGCTGCTTCTCGGCCCGCGACACCTCGTCCTCGCCGACCTCCTTGTCCTTGACCATCTTGTCCAGCAGCTCCTTGGCGGAACGCCGGGCGCCGCGGACGGAGATGCGGGCGTCCTCGGCCTTGGTCTTGGCCAGCTTGATGTACTCGCGGCGCCGCTCCTCGGTGAGCTGCGGCATGTTGACCCGGATGACGTTGCCGTCATTGGAGGGGTTGACGCCGAGGTCGGAGTCGCGAATGGCGCGCTCGATGCTGGGCATCGAGCTGCGGTCGAACGGGGTGATGAGCACCGTACGGGCCTCCGGCACCTGGAAGGTGGCGAGCTGCTGCAGCGGTGTCGGGGAGCCGTAGTACTCGGCGGTCAGCCGGGCAAACATGGCTGGGTGCGCGCGACCAGTACGAATGGCCGCGAACTCCTCCTTGGCGTACTCGACGGCGTTGGCCATCTTCGATTCCGCTTCCTGGATGACATCGGAGATCACGGGGATCGGGCTCCTTCGTAGTTCTGCAACGGGTGGATCAGGGCGGCGCAGCGGCCGGCAGGGCGAAGCTCAGCTGTGCACAGTGGTACCGATCTTCTCACCTGCGATGACACGGACGATGTTGCCGTCGGTGTCCAGGCTGAAGAAGACCATCGGCAGCTTGTAGTCCCGCGCCATGCTGATCGCCGTGGCGTCGGCGACCTTGAGGTCGCGGGCGAGGTACTCGTCGTAGGTCAGATCCTCGAACTTGGCGGCGTCCGGGTTCTGGGCCGGGTCGGAGTCGTAGACCCCGTCGGTCCCCTGCTTGCCCATCAGCAGCACCTCGGCGCCGATCTCGAGCGCACGCTGGGCGGCCACGGTGTCGGTGGAGAAGTACGGCATCCCGGACCCGGCGCCGAAGATCACCACCCGGCCCTTCTCCAGGTGCCGCTCGGCGCGACGCGGGATGTACGGCTCGGCGACCTGGCCCATGGCGATGGCGGTCTGCACCCGGGTCTGCACGCCGGCCTTCTCACAGAAGTCCTGCAGCGCGAGGCAGTTCATCACCGTACCGAGCATCCCCATGTAGTCGGCCCGGTCGCGCTCCATCCCCCGCAGCTGCAGCTCGGCGCCGCGGAAGAAGTTGCCACCGCCCACGACCACCGCGACCTGGACGCCGTCGTTGACGACCTGGGCGATCTGCGCGGCCAGCCCGGCCACCACGTCGGGGTCGACGCCGACGCGGCCGCCGCCGAACACCTCACCCGACAGCTTCAACAGGACTCTCTTGTACGGACTGCTCACGGGCTCTCCTGGGGGATGGTCGGGGGTCGAGATGTCCAGCGATCGGGTCCGGACATGCGACATGCGCTACGAATCTAGCGATTCGCAGCGCATGTCAGCCAGCTCAGGCGCCGGCAGCCTCAAAGCGGACGAACCGCTTGATGGTCACACCGGCGGCCTCGAGCTGCTTGCCCACCGTGGTCTTCGGGTCGGTCACCGACGGCTGGTCGAGCAGGGCGACGTCCTTGAAGTAGGAGTTCACCCGGCCCTCGACGATGCGGGGCAGGGCCTGCTCGGGCTTGCCCTCCTCCTTCGCCGTGGCCTCGGCGATGCGGCGCTCGTTCTCCACCGTCTCGGCCGGGACCTCGTCGCGGCTGACGTACAGCGGCTTCATCGCGGCGATCTGCATCGCTGCGGCACGCGCAGCGGTGTCGTCAGCACCCTCGTATTCGACCAGGACACCCACCTGGGGCGGCAGGTCGGAGGCGCGCTTGTGCAGGTAGACGGCCGTCTTGCCGTCGAAGTACGCGGCGTTGCTCAGCTCCAGCTTCTCGCCGATCTTGACGGCGAGCTCCGAGACGGCGTCGGCAACGGTCTGCCCGTTGGGCAGCTGGGCTGCCACGGCAGCCTCGACCCCGTTGGCCTTGCCGTCGGCGACCGCCCTGACCGTGACGTCGGCGAGCGCCTGGAACTCCTCGTTCTTGGCCACGAAGTCCGTCTCAGCGCCCAGCTGGACCAGGGCGCCGTCCGATGCCGCGACCAGGCCGTTGCTGGCCTCACGCTCGGCACCGCGCTTGGCGGCCTTGGCCTGACCGGTGACCCGGAGGATCTCGATCGCCTTGTCGAAGTCGCCCTCGGCCTCGACCAGAGCCTTCTTGGCGTCCATCATCCCGGCGCCGGTGGAGTCCCGGAGCCTCTTCACATCAGCAGCGGCAATTGTCGCCATCAGTTAGGTGTCCTTCGTATCGTCGGTGGGTGGTGCGGGGGAACTCGGTGGCGGAGCCGACCCGGGCCACCCGGCCGTTGGGCCGGGCAGGTCGGGTCGGCTCGCAACCGAGTTCGTGGGTCGAGCTGGGTCAGTTGGACTCGGCCGGCGCCTGACCGTCCGCGGTGTCCGCGGCGGTCTCAGCGACGTCGGCAGCGACCTCAGGAGTCTCGGCGGCCGGCACCTCGACGGGGGCCTCCACCACGTCCGTGGCCGCAGGGGCCTCGGTCGCAGCGGGAGCCTCGGTGGCCGGGGCGTCCGTGGCCGGAGCGTCCGTGGCCGGAGCGTCCGCCGCAGCGCCGAGGAGCTCGCGCTCCCAGTCGGCCATCGGCTCGACCTCGGCCTCAGCACCGGTCTGCGCGCCGGAGCGCTGCAGCAGGCCGTCCGCGACGGCGTCGGCCAGCACCCGGGTCAGCAGCGAGACGGAGCGGATCGCGTCGTCGTTGCCGGGGATGGCGAAGTCCACCTCGTCGGGGTCGCAGTTGGTGTCCAGGATGCCGATGACGGGGATCTTCAGCTTGCGCGCCTCGTCGACCGCCAGGTGCTCCTTCTTGGTGTCCACGATCCACACAGCCTGCGGGGTGCGGGCCATGTCGCGGATGCCGCCGAGGGTCTTCTCCAGCTTGTCCTTCTCGCGACGCAGACCCAGCAGCTCCTTCTTGGTCAGACCGGAGGCGGCGACGTTGTCGAAGTCCATGCCCTCCAGCTCCTTGAGCCGCTGGATGCGCTTGATCATGGTTCCGAAGTTCGTCAGCATGCCACCGAGCCAGCGCTGGTTCACGTAGGGCATGCCCACCCGGGTGGCCTGCTCGGCGATGGTCTCCTGCGCCTGCTTCTTGGTGCCGATGAAGAGCACCTGGCCGCCCTTGGCGACGGTGTCCTTGACGAACGCATAGGCGCGGTCGATGTAGGTCAGCGACTGCTGCAGGTCGATGATGTAGATGCCGTTGCGCTCGGTGAAGATGAAGCGCTTCATCTTGGGGTTCCACCGACGGGTCTGGTGCCCGAAGTGGACGCCGCTCTCGAGGAGCTGGCGGGTGGTAACGACGGCCATGGCCGTGTCCTTTCTTGCCGACGCGTCACGGCGGTCGGCGTACGGTTGTCTCGAAGCCGAACGATTCGGCCCCGCCTGATGCCCACCCACGGTGTGACCCGACGAGTCGGGACCGTCCACCGCGGCCAGATCAGCCGATCCGGTGCGTGAGCATGCGAAGTCAGCCCAGATGGCTGGGCTGCTCCGACGAGTTTACGCGGCAACCCTCCCCGGGCGGAAATCGGCACCGGACATCGGGCCGCGGGTCGGCGTCCACAGCTCCCCAGACCGGTCGGCGCAGTGTCCACACCCCCGCTCAGCTGCTCCATCACGTCGACCTCGTCCGCCCAGGGTCGCTACGTGCCGGACCTACGATTCTTGCCCCCTCCCGCCGCGGCGACCCGGTGGCTGCGACTGCCCCTGCTGATCGTCGTGGTGTTGCTCGTGGTTGCGACCACCACCGAGCAGGCCCGGGCCCAACCGGCGCTGCCGGAACCGTCCGACTGGCCGCTGTCCGGAGCCGTCCGCCAGCTCCGCGGCTTCGATCCCCCGGACACCCCCTGGGCCGCGGGACATCGAGGTCTCGACCTGGCGGCCCCGGTCGGCTCCCCGGTGCTGGCGGCGGCCGAGGGGCGGGTCAGCTACGCCCGGACCCTGGCCGGCCGCGGCGTGGTGGTCCTCGACCACGGCGGAGTACGCACCACCTATGAGCCGGTGACGGCCGTGGTGCGCGTCGGCGCCACCGTGCGGCTCGGCCAGCTCCTCGGGACCCTGGAGGCCGGCCGGCACTGCGGCGCCACCAGCTGCCTGCACTGGGGACTGCGGGAGGGCGACACCTATCTCGACCCGAGCCGCCTGGCCACCACGTCGGGCACCGTCCGGCTGGTCGGCGCCGGCGAGCGGGCCGCGGCCGAGCACCGGGCGACCGAGCGGGCCGCGGCCACCGACGCCGCCCGAGCTGCCGAGCTGGCCGGTGCCGCCACCGCACTGGCCGGCGAGCTGATCGGGTGGTCGTCCCGGTCGGACTTCAGCCTCCCGGTCCGGGCTCCGGTGACCTCGGCCTTCGGGCCGCGGTTCCACCCGGTCCTGCGGGTCCAGAGACTGCACGACGGAACCGACTTCGGCGCCGGCTGCGGAACGCCGATCGTCGCCCCGGCTGACGGGATCGTCGACCAGGTGAGTGTGCACCCCGCGTACGGCAACCGGCTGCTGCTGGCCCACGGCGAGGTGGCCGGGCGATCGGTGGTCACGGCGTACAACCATGCCAGCGACTATGTGGTGCGGCCCGGGCAGCGAGTGCGGCGCGGGCAGCTGCTGGGACACGTCGGCACCACCGGGTACTCCACCGGCTGCCACCTCCACCTGATGGTGTGGTTGGACGGCCGGCTCGTCGACCCGCTGACCTGGTTCTAGGCGTGGGACCTCGTCAGGCGCGCGGGATCAGGCGCGCAGGGGTCAGGGGCGCAGGGGTCAGGGGCGCAGGGGTCAGGGGCGCGGGGGTCAAGCGCGCGGGTGCGCCTGCTCGAAGGCCCGCCGCAGCCGGTCGGTGCTGACGTGGGTGTAGATCTGCGTGGTGGCGAGCGACGCGTGGCCGAGCATCTCCTGGACGCTGCGCAGGTCCGCCCCGCCCTCGAGGAGATGGGTGGCCATGGCGTGCCGCAGCCCGTGCGGCCCGAGGTCCGGCGCACCGTCGACGAGCCGCAGGGCCGCATGCACGACCCGGCGCACTACCCGCGGGTCGATCCGGCCCCCTCGCTCCCCCACGAACACTGCGGGCCCCGACTCAGCCGTGGCCAGCTCGGCTCGGCCACGGTCGAGCCACGCGTCCAGGGCCCGCAGGGCCGGCGCCCCCAACGGCACACTCCGCTGCTTGTTGCCCTTGCCGATCACCCGCAGCACCCGGCGGTCGCGATCCACATCGGTGAGGTCCAGGCCGCACAGCTCCGACACCCGCATCCCGGTGGCGTAGAGCACCTCCAACATGGCAACGTCGCGCAGACCCACCGGACCGTCATCCGCCGCGACAGCGATGGCGTCGGTCAGCATCTGCTCCGCGTCGCGCTGCTCCAGCGTCGGCGGCAGCGCCCGCGTGGCCTTGGGGGAACGCAGCGTGGCGGCCGGGTTGGCCACGCTGCGACCGGTGGACTGGGCCCAGGCGAAGAACACCCGGGCCGCGGCCGCCCGACGTTGCAGCGTGCTGCGGGCCTGACCGGTGCTCTGCTGCTTGGCCAGCCAGCTGCGCAGGGAGCGGACGGTCACCTCGTCCAAGGTGTCGACCCCCAGTCGACGCAGGTGAACCAGCAGCTGGATGAGGTCACCGCGGTACGCCCGGATGGTGTGCTCGGAGAGCTGGCGCTGCGACCGCAGGTGCCGGACGTAGTCGTCCAGCAGGGCGGCGTAGCGGACCCCCACCTCGGCGGTCGCGGGATCCACCGGTTCGTCGACGCCCGAGGTCTTGGCCGACGGTCTCGGGTCGGCGCCGCGCGACCTGCCGTCGGGCGACGACTTTGTGATCGGCGGGTCGGAGCTGGCCCGTGCCCGCGGGGATTCGGAGGTGGCCATCTATCCACCATGCGTCGCGGTCTGCCACCTCGCAAGCCGCCACTCCGCACCGCCGCGGCGGTGTCCTGCCACCCGGACCGCGGGGCCCGCGGTTGGACGGCTGGTCTGCGTGGTATTCAAGACGTCATGGCATCCTCTTCCTCCCCAGCGCTCGGCGTCTCCTCGGTGGTCATCGGTGGTTACACCGACGACATGGGTGGCGCCCTCGGCATCACCGGGTACGTCCCGAGTGTGGACGCCGGCCAGCCGGGACTGATCGCCGGCGACCCGGTGAAGGCACCGTCTCCGAGCTATCTCATCAAGCACCCCACGTTGCCGTTGCTCTACGCCGTCACCGAGACGGAGCGGACCGACCTGGTCACCGTGTCGATCGAGCCCGACGGCAGCCTGGTCCACCGGGGCACGGTCACCGGGGACGGCGGCGGCGGCTGCCACCTGGCGGTCGACCCGAGCGGACGCTTCCTTGTGGTGGCCAACTACGGCACCGGGTCGGTGGCGAGCTTCCCGCTGGCGGCCGACGGCACCGTCGAAGAGCAGGCCGACCTGCTGCAGTTCACCGGCTCGGGCCCGGACCCCGACCGACAGGACAGCTCCCATCCGCACCAGGTGGTGGTCGACGGCGACGAGATCCTGGTCCCCGATCTCGGCCTCGACCTGATTCACCGGCTGCACCTCGACGCGCGAGGCACGTTCACCCCGGCCGCCGAGCCGCTGCTGCTGCCGTCGGGTTCCGGACCGCGGCACCTGGTCGTGCTCGAGGAACACCTCGTCGTGGCACTCGAGCTCTCCGCCCAGCTGTGGGCGGCCCGCCGCGACGGCGAGGGCGGTTGGCGAGCGAGCGACCCGCTGGCCTGCTCCAAGTCGCACACCACCGAGCGGATCTACCCGTCGGCGCTTCGGGCCGACGGCGACACCTTGTTCGTGGCCAACCGGGGCGCGGGCACCATCGCCGTCTTCGAGCTTGAGCCGGAGAGCACCACGGTCCGCCTGGTCACCGAGTTCGACTGCGGCGGCAGCTGGCCGCGCGACCTGGTGGCGACACCCGGCCACCTGTGGGTGGCCAGCCAGCTCGACGACACCGTCCGAGTGTATTCCCGCGACGAGCTGACCGCACCGCACCTCGTGCTGGAGCTGGCTACGCCGGCTCCCGCCTGCATCGTCGTGGTCCCGTCCGCCTCCGGCGCGATAGCGTGACTGCCGTGAATTCAGCAATCAGCGCCCTGCGGGGCGGTTCGGACATCGCCGTTGTCGGCGGTTATGTGGTCCCCGTGGTCGGCGACCCGATCGAGGGAGCCACCGTGCTCGTCCGCGACGGAGTCATCACCGAGATCGGCACCGACGTCGTGGTTCCCGACGGCGTTCACGTCGTCGACGCCACCGGTCAGTGGGTGCTTCCCGGGTTCGTCGAGGCCCACGGTCACGTCGGGGTGCACGAGGAGGGCAACGGGTGGGCCGGCCAGGACACCAACGAGATGACCGACCCCGTCGGCGCCCGGTTCCGTGCCCTGGACGCGATCAACCCGGCCGACGAGGGGTTCCGTGACGCGCTGGCCGGCGGCGTGACCGCCGTCGTGGTCAAGCCCGGCTCCGGCAACCCGGTCGGCGGTCAGACCGTGGCCGTCAAGTCCTGGGGGCGGATGGTCGACGAGATGCTGCTGGCTCAGCCATGCAGCGTGAAGTCAGCACTCGGTGAGAACCCGAAGCGGGTCTACGGCGAGAAGAAGCAGACCCCGTCCACCCGACTGGGCGTCACCGCGGTCATCCGGGACGCGTTGCGCAAGGCAGAGGACTACCGGGCCCGGCGCGACCACGCTGCGGCCGAGGGCAAGCCGTTCGAGCGGGACTCCAACTGCGAGATCCTGGTCCAGGTCCTCGACCGCGAGGTCCCCTGGTGTCAGCACACCCACCGCGCCGACGACATCGCCACCGCCATCCGGCTGGCCGACGAGTTCGGCTATCGCCTGGTGATCAACCACGGCACCGAGGCCCACCTGCTCGCCGACCTGATCGCCGAGCGGCAGATCCCGGTGATCATCGGCCCGCTGTTCACCTCGCGGTCCAAGGTCGAGGTCAACCAGCGCGACCTGCGCAACCCGGGCTTGCTGGCGAAGGCCGGCATCAAGATCGCCATCACCACCGACCACCCCGTCGTGCCGATCAACTTCCTTGTCTACCAGGCGATCCTGTCGGTCAAGGAAGGTCTCGACCGTGACGTCGCGCTCCGCTCGATCACCATCAACCCGGCCGAGATCATGGGACTCGACTCGCGGGTCGGCTCTCTCGAGGTGGGCAAGGACGGTGACCTGGTGATCTGGGACGGCGATCCGCTGGAGATCATGAGCCGGGCCCAGACCGTGATCATGGAGGGCCGTCCGGTCTACCACTTCGACGCCGAGTCCGGTGCCGGGGTGACTCTTGACCCGTACGACGCGCTCAGCACGCGCGGGAGCGTACGCCGATGACCGACGTGGACAACCTGACCCAGGGCGGCACGGTGCTGCCGATCACCCGCTGGGGCACTCCGGTGATGCACGCCCGGACCCGACCGGTGACCCAGTTCGGTGACGAGCTGCACCAGCTGGTCCGCGACATGTTCGCCACGATGGAAGCCGCCGAAGGCGTCGGCCTGGCCGCCACCCAGGTGGGCGTCGACCTGGCCGTGTTCGTGTTCGACTGCCCCGATGATGACGACGTCCGCCATGTCGGCGTGATCTGCAACCCCGAGGTGACGCTGCCCGAGGGCAAGGACCGGGTGCTGGACGCGGCCGATGAGGGCTGCCTGTCGCTGCCCGGTGCCTACATCGAGCTGGCCCGCCCGGACCTGGCCACCTGCCGCGGTCAGGACGCCTTCGGCGAGCCGGTCGAGGTCGTCGGCACCGGCCTGCTGGCTCGCTGCCTGCAGCACGAGACCGACCACCTCAACGGGACCGTCTTCGGCGACCGGCTGTCGGGGCGGCTGCGCAAGAAGCTCTACGCGCTGCATGAGAAGGCGGCCGAGCGCTACCCCGCCGACTGGCCGGTCTCGCCCCGGAGCGAGTGAGGCCCCAGCACATAGCAGGCGACCGCGGCAGCGGCGGCCACGTTCAGCGAGTCGATCCCGGCCTGCATCGGGATCGTGGCGCGGACCGTGGCCGACCGGGTCCAGTGTGGTGACAGTCCGGCGCCCTCGGTGCCGAGCAGGACCGCGACCGGGGTCGGGGTGGCGGCCAGCTGCGCCGCCACCTCCGCCAGGTCCACGGCGTCGTCGGCCAGCGTCAGTGCCACCGTGGTGAAGCCGGCCTCGGTCAGCATCGCGGGTGCAGTGGCCCAGTTCTCCAGCCGGGCCCACGGCAGTGAGAAGACCGCTCCCATACTGACCTTGATCGAGCGTCGGTAGAGCGGATCGGCGGCCCGCGGCGCCAGCAGGGCACCGTCCCAGCCGAGCCCCGCGGCACAGCGCAGGATCGCGCCCACGTTGGTGTGGTCCACGATGTCCTCCAGCACCACCAGCCGTCTCAACGCCAACAGCTCGTCGACCGAGCGCGCCGGACGGCGGTGCAGCGAGGCCAGCGCGCCGCGGTGGACGTGAAAGCCGGTCACCTGCTCCGCCAGCTCCTCGCTGACCACATACACCGGCACGTCCGGGGTGGCGGCGAGCACGTCGGCCAGTGAGGCGAGCCAGCGCTCGGCCAGCAGGTACGACCGCGGACGATGACCTGACTCGACAGCCCGGCGGATCACCTTCTCGCCCTCGGCGATGAACAGACCCTGCTCGGACTCGAGGTGCTTGCGCAGTGCGGTGTCCCGCAGCCGGACATAGTCGGCCAGCCGTGGATCGTCGGCTTCGGTCACCTCGACGCGTTGTGACCGCGCAAGCCCATAGCCTTGCTCCTCTGACATGAAAGTCAGTACCCTTTCGTCATGCCGTACGTTCTCGTGGCCGATCAGATCGACTCTCGCCGGCGACCCGACCTCGTCGCCGAAACCATCGCAGCCCTGGCTCCGGTGGACACCGTACTCGGCTTCACCCGGACCGCCGGGGACGAGTTCCAGGGTCTGCTCGACGATCCGCTGTCAGTGGTCACTGCCATCCTCGAACTCATGCGGACGGGTGAGTGGCACATCGGCTTGGGGATCGGGCTGGTGGACACCCCGCTGCCCGAGGACACCCGCGAGGGCCGCGGCACCGCGTATCTGGCCGCGCGCGCCGCCGTTGACCTGGCCAAGCGCGAGCCGACCCATGTCGCCGTCGCCGCTGTCCCACCGGCGATCGAAGCCGGTCATGACGCCGAGGTGGTGCTCCGGCTGGTCGCCACCGTCCGGGAGAAGCGCTCCGAGCAGGGCTGGGACGCGGTCGACCTGATGGCCACAGGCGCCACCATGCTGGAAGCCGCCGACACCCTCGGCATCACCCGCCAGGCCGTCGGACAGCGCCTGCAGGCGGCCAACTGGGCCATCGAACGCGACGCCGTGCCGGTGGTCGTTCGGCTGCTCGACCGTGCGGACGCCCTGATCACCGGCCGGGCCGCCGGGTGAGCGCCGCGACCTGGGCCGGCGTGGTCGTCTGGGCTGTGCTGACCGCCGCCAGCGTGGTGGTGTGGGTGCCACCGCGGCCGACCAAGCGCACGCCGGCGCTGAGCCGGACGCCCGTGCTGGTGGCCGCGTTGGCCGTGATGGTCGTCGTCACCGCCGCCGTGGCCGCACTGGCCAGTGCCGGCAGTCCTGTCACCGGCCGGTGGAGCTGGCTGGTGATGACGGTGGTGCTGGCCGCGGCGGTGCTGACCGGCGGTGCGGTCACCTCGTGCGTGCTGGATCTGGCCGACGCCTCGTCGCGCCGCGGCGGAGTCCGGGTGCAGCGCACAGTACTGCGCGGCGGCGCCTGGATCGGTGCGCTGGAGCGGATCGGCATGGTCGCCTCGCTGCTGGCCGGCTGGCCCGAGGGGATCGCTGTCATCCTGGCGGTCAAAGGACTCGCCCGCTATCCCGAGCTGAAGTCGGCGCACAGCAGCGGCGCGGCCGAGCGTTTCATCATCGGCACCTTCGCCAGCATCGGCTGGGCCGCCGTCTGCGCCGGCATCGGCTGGCTGCTGCTGCACGGCTGAGGAAGCAGGGGGTACGCCCCCGCGGGCGATGCCCGGTGTCTAGATTTGGGCCGGTGAGCACCCCATCTCTTGGATCCCTGACCTGGCGGCCCGCCGCCGACCATCCCGATCTGCTCGCCTCGCCCGTGGCTGGCGCCGTCAGCGGACTCGAAGCCTACGTCGCCGCGATCGACCCGTCGTTGGCCGACACCGCCGCCTTCTGCGCGGCGTACGACGTGGCGATGTCCGCGTCGGCCAACTGCGTGGTGGTGGCGGGACGCCGCGGTGAGGTGACCACCACGGCGGCCTGCCTGGTCCTGGCCACCGACCGCGCGGACATCAACAAGGTGGTCCGCAAGCACCTGGACGTACGCAAGATCTCCTTTGCCCCGATGGACGAGGCCGTCGCCAGTACGGGGATGGAGTACGGCGGCATCACCCCCGTCGGGCTGCCGGCCGACTGGCCGATCCTGATCGACTCCGCCGTGGCGGCCGCCGAGTGGGTGGTGATCGGCAGCGGGATCAGGGGCAGCAAGCTGGCCGTTCGGGGCAGCACCGCGGCCGCCCTGCCCGGGGCCAGCGTGCTGGCCCTGGCCCAGCCGACCGGCTGAGCCCACGCGCCCGATCCCACCCCGCACGCAGCCCGGTCCCACCCCGCACGCGGCGGAGCGGGACCGGGCCGGTGATCAGCGCGTGTAGCGCAGGGTGACGATCTGGAACGGTCGGAAGTCCACCGTCACCGACGCCGGGTCGTCCCACGACTGGCCGATGTCCAGCGGACGCTCCAGCAGGTCGACGCTCTCCACCGCCGAGGCGGCGAAGTCCGCGAGCACCCTCGTCCGGGCCCGGCCTCCGGTGGCCGCGTAGAGCCGCACCACCAGGTCGCCGCTGCGGTCCTCGGCCAGCTTGACCGCCTCGACCACCACATCCGCCGAGTCGACCCGCACCAGCGGGCTGACCGACGCCGTGGCGCTCACCGTGCGGGCCGGGAGGTTGATCGCATATCCCTCACGTACCGCATCGGCGATCCCGGCGCCCGGAACGAGCGCGTACCGCAGCCGGTGGGTGCCCTGGTCGGTCTCCGGGTCGGGCCAGCGCGGTGCCCGCAGCAGCGACAGCCGCAGCACCGTGGTGGTGCCGCCGTCGGGACGGACGGTCCGCGACACGTCGTGGCCGTAGGTCGAGTCGTTGACCACCGCCACGCCGTAGCCCGGCTCCTCCAGGTGCACGAACCGGTGGGCGCAGATCTCGAACTTGGCTGCGTCCCAGCTGGTGTTGTCGTGGGTGGGCCGCTTGACGTGGCCGAACTGGGTCTCCGAGCTCGAGGTCTCAGCCCGGACGTCCAGGTCGAACGACGCCTTGAGGAAGGTCTCCCGCTCCTGCCAGTCCACCTCCAGCTCCACCTGCAGCGCAGCGCCGCCCGGAGCCAGGGTGATCAGATGGCTGAAGGTGGAGTCGCGGTGCCGGCGAACTGTCCGCACCCCGGCCACGCCGCCCGCCAGCTCCACCGGCTCGACCGAGTCGACTGCGGTCAGATCGGTACGGGTGTTGCGGTAGAACGCGTCCACATCCCAGGCGTCCCAGTCGTTCGGGACGTCGGGGTGCACCTGCAGCAGGTTTCCGTAGCCACCCGGGGCGATGGCGTCGCGCCCGCTCGCGTCCAGGACCGAGGTGATCAGGCCGGCCGCGTCGATCCGCGCCCGAACCTGGCCGTTCTCGATCACGAAGCCGTCGCCGTCGGCGGCGACCGTGGCGGGCTCCGCCCTCTCGGCCACCTCGGCGCCCAGCGCCGGCACCCCGGCACGGTCGAACGGTGCCGCGTTCAGCACCAGCTCACGGCTCTCGCCGTCACCGGTCGTCAGGGCGGTGACCGCGTCGCTGATCAGGGTCTCCAGCTCGGCGGCGACCGCGGCGTATGTGGCCCGCGCCTCCCGGTTGACCCAGGCGATCGAGGAGCCGGGCAGGATGTCGTGGAACTGGTGCAGCAGCACCGTCTTCCACAGCCGGTCCAGCGCCTCGTACGGGTAGTCGGCCAGACCGCGGACGGCCGCGGCCGTGGCCCACAGCTCGGCCTCGCGCAGCAGGTGCTCACTGCGCCGGTTGCCCTGCTTGATCAGCGCATGCGAGGTGTACGTCCCGCGGTGGATCTCCAGATAGAGCTCACCCCACCACACGGGCGGATCCGGGTAGTCCTCCTCCGCGGTGGCGAAGAAGTCCGCCGGTGTACGGATCTGGACCTGCGCCGAGCCTTCGAGGTCGGCGGTGCGGTGTGCGCGACCGATCATCTCGCGGGTGGGGCCGCCACCGCCGTCGCCCCAGCCGAACGGGGCGAGCGAGTGGTTGGCGCGTGCCTTGTCGGCGAACTGCCGGGTGGCCCGGGCCAGCTCAGCGCCGGACAGGTCCGAGTTGTAGGTGTCGACCGGCGGGAAGTGGGTGAAGATCCGGGTGCCGTCGATGCCCTCCCACCAGAAGGTGTGGTGCGGGAAGAGGTTGGTCTTGTTCCAGGAGATCTTCTGGGTCAGGAAGTAGCGCGACCCGGAGAGGGCGATCAGCTGCGGCAGCGCGGCGGAGTAGCCGAAGGAGTCCGGCAGCCAGACCTCGTTGGTCTCGATGCCGAAGTGCTCCAGATAGAACCGCTTGCCGTGCACGAACTGGCGGGCCATCGCCTCGCCACCGGGCATGTTGGTGTCGGACTCGACCCACATGCCACCGACCGGCACGAACTGACCGGTGGCCACCTTCTCCTTGACCCGGGCGAACACCTCGGGCCGGTGCTCGGCCATCCAGGCCAGCTGCTGGGCCTGCGACATGGCGAAGATCAGATCGGGGTGGTCGTCCATCAGCTGGGTGACATTGGTGGTCGTCCGAGCCACCTTGCGGACGGTCTCGCGCAACGGCCACAGCCACGCCGAGTCGATATGGGCGTGACCGACCGCGGTGAGCTGATGGGCGCTGGCGTTCGCGCGCTTGGCCAGCAGCGGGGCCACCACCTCGCGGGCGGCAGCGGCGGTGCCGCTGATGTCGGCCAGGTCGATCACGTCGAGCGCGTCGGAGAGCCCGGCCCGGATCTGGGCGCCGCGGGGGTCGCCGTCGGGGAGCTCGGCGGCGAGCTGGCCGAGGACGTCGAGGTCGGCCACCAGCTCACGGACGACCAGGTCGACGACGGCGAGGTCGGCAGACGCGAGCACGTAGATCGGCTCATCGGGAGCGGTCTCGACGTCGCCCAGCAAGGTGGGGACGCGCATCGTGATCTGCGGGTTGGCGGCGGCTTCGACGAAGACGTGCACCTGGCTGGCGCCGGCCTCGACCGGGAACCAGCGGTTCCACGGGTGCAGACCCTTGATCGGCGTGCCGTCCGGGCTCACCACCAGACCCTCGGCGGCGAAACCGGGGCCGCTGCGGCCGAAGCCGAGGTCGACGACACCTTCGACGGTCTCAGCCGCCCAGTCGGCCGGTACGTCCGCGGTCAGCTCGAACCAGGTGGTCCCCCACGGCGCACCCCAACGATCACCCACCTTCGCAGGCGCGTAGTCGGCGGCGAGGGCTTCAGCCACCGGGACGGGTTCGCCGGGGACGTCCCAGCGGCGGACGGTTAGCGGGACCCGGTGGCGATAGACCGCCGGGACCAGACGTTCGGACAGGATTCGGGCGAGGCGTCGCTCCAACTGCGCGCGGTCATCATGCATATGCCCAAGCCTCGCACACTGTTGATCTTGTTCGACGCCACTGTCTCGTGATCTTGTCCGACGCCACCTCGGCGAGCCGGACCGGCAGATGGTCGGCCCGGGCCCCGTACACCGCTGTCGCGGCGGCGGGCGGTCAGCGACGCTGGTCGTCCCGCGCGTATGGCGATGGCTGCTGCGGGTCGGGCGAGGGCGGCCCGGCCGAGACGGCGGGCTGCTCCGGGGTCTGCAGCACCGCCGGCGTCTCAGCTCCGCGACCACGCGCCAGCGGGTTGTCGAGCTGCTGAGCCTCGGCGATGGCCTCCTGCACGGTGCGGTCCGACGCCTCCTTCTCGGCGGCGGCCTGCTGGCGGATCTCCTCTTGGACGTTCACCTTCTCCGGCGCCTTGAACTGGCCCTTGACCGCCGGCGGGATGGCCGCCGACGCCGAGGAGACCGCACTGCCCAGGCCCTCCAGTGCCTTGTTCAGCTCGCTCGGCACGATCCAGACCTTGTTGGCGTCGCCGCGGGCGATGCTCGGGAGCATCTGCATGTACTGGTAGGCCAACAGCGCCTGGTCCGGCTCACCGGCGTGGATGGCGTTGAAGACGGTGGTGATGGCCTGCGCCTCACCCTCGGCGCGCAGCATCTGCGCCTGCCGGTCGGCCTGCGCCCGCAGCACGGCGGCCTCCCGGTCACCTTGGGCGCGAAGGATGGAGGACTCCTTCTCACCTCCGGCCGACAGGATCTGCGACTGGCGCTGCCCCTCGGCGATCAGGATCGAGGCGCGCTTGTCACGCTCGGCCCGGGCGCCCTTCTCCATCGCGTCACGGATCGTGGCGGGCGGGTCGATGGCGCGCAGCTCGACCCGGTTCACCTTGATCCCCCACTTGCCAGTCGCCTCGTCCAGCACCAACCGGAGCTTCTGGTTGATCTCCTCGCGGCTGACCAGTGCGCTCTCTAGGTCGAGGCCGCCGATGATGTTGCGCAGCGTCGTCATGGTCAGCTGCTCGATGGCCTTGATGTAGTCCTGCGCCTCATAGGCGGCGCGGACCGGGTCGATCACCTGGAAGTAGATCACCGAGTCGATGTTGACCATCAGGTTGTCCTCGGTGATGACACCCTGCGGCGGGAACGGGACCACGTTCTCCCGCATATCGATGTTGTAGCGGACCTTGTCCACGATCGGCACCACCAGGTGCGGACCGGGATCGAGGGTCCGGTTGAACTTGCCCAGCCGCTCCACGATGGCCACCCGCTGCTGCCGGATCACCCGGATCGAGTTGACCAAGAAGAAGATCACGGCGATCGCCACGACGATGGCGACGATGTATGTGCCCATCAGTTTCCTGTCTGTTTAAGGCAACTGGCCGTGCTTGGGATAGACCACGGCAATTGCTCCGTCGATTTCGTAGACCTCGATCTCGACTCCGGCTGCGATCGGCTCCGAGGAGTCGTAGGGGCGTGCACTCCAGCTCTGCCCGTCCACCTTGATCTCCCCACCGGACCGGGTGATCTCCGAGACCGCCACGCCGCTGCTGCCGACCATCTTCGACGTCGATGAGCGATAGCCCGGCATGTTGCGCACCCGGGCCATCAGCGTGGGACGGAGAAGGAAAAGCATGGCGACCGAGACGCCGGCGGCGACCAGGATCTGCAACCACCACAGCCCGGGGGCGACGACGGCCACACCGGCACCAGCCAGGGCGCCGACCGCGAGCATGATCAGCACCAGGTCGAGGGAGAGGACCTCTGCCACCGCGAGCAGCAGCGCCAAGCTGAGCCAGATGGCCCAGGCGTTGTCGCCCAACCAGTCGGTCAGATTCACCTCGCCACCTCCACGTCTCGCTCCTCGCCCATCGTGCCAGACCCAGCCAACTGCAGCCGCCCGCTCACGTCAGCGGGCCCGGGCCGACCAGCGGCCGTCGGCTGACGTCAGTGTCAGCGGCAGGTCGAAGGTCTCGGTCAGATTCTCGGCGGTCAGGGTGTCAGCCAGCGGTCCCGCGGCCACGATCCGGCCATTCTTGAGCAGCAAGGCGTGGGTCACCCCCTGCGGAATCTCCTCCACGTGGTGGGTCACCAGCACCGAGGCGGGGGCGTACGGGTCGGTGGCGAGGTCACTCAGGGTACGGACCAACGACTCGCGGCCGGTGAGGTCGAGGCCGGCCGCCGGCTCGTCCAGCAGCAGCAGCTCGGGATCGGTCATCAGGGCGCGGGCGATCTGCACCCGCTTGCGCTCTCCCTCACTCAAGGTGCCGAAAGTGCGATCGGCCAGGTGGTCGATCCCCAGTGAGGCCAGTAGCTCGTCGGCGCGGGCATGGTCGAGCTCGTCGTAGTCCTCGCGCCAGCGTCCGACCACCGCATACGAGGCGGACACCACCACGTCGTGCACCCGTTCGCTGCGCGGGATCCGCTCCGCCAGGGCGGCGGAGGTGAGACCGATGCGCGGTCGCAGCTCGAACACGTCGACAGTGCCGAGCACCTCGCCCAGCAGGCCGGCCACGCCGCTGCTCGGGTGGATCTGCGCGGCCAGAACCTGCAGCAAGGTGGTCTTTCCCGCCCCGTTGGGGCCGATCACCACCCACCTGTCGGACTCGTCCACCTGCCAGGTGATGTCTTCCAGCAAGGTCGCCGCGCCACGGACGATCGTTACTCCGGCAAGATCAATGACAGCCACCATGGAGAGAAACCTACCGGCTGCCCCGCAGTGCTCCTGGTGCCGGTCGTAGTGTTGCCCGGTGGACTTCTCGGCCTCGCTGCGGATGACGACGCACCTCAACGCGCTGATTGCCGGCCTGGTCAGCGTGGAGGTCGCCGACGCCGCGATCACCGACGGCGACGTCGCGCACCACGTCGTCGACCCGGCCGGGGTGCTGGGCGAGCTCGACCCCCTCCGGGCCACCGAGCTGACCGCGACCCTGCCGCTGCTGGTCGCCGCCGAGCGGGAGAGCTGGCTGCTGTCGTTGCCGGCACCCGGACGGCTCGGCTCGCTGCGCGGCCCTCGTGACCTGACCCAGGCGGCGCTGCAAGCAGGAGAGGTCGTTCTCGCCACCACGGCCGGGCTCGGGCTGGTCCCCTATCGGGTCGGCCAGGCGGTCCAGTGGCGGGTGTTCCGCGCGGAGCGGCCCAGCGCGCCGCCCACTCCGTATGAGGCCGAGCGGGCAATGAACGAAGCCGTGCTGGCTGCGGCCGGCACGCTGACCTCGCTCGACGTGGCCGCCGGCACGCGACCGCGGCTCGGCGGCCCGGTTCTGCTGGCCCCCGGCTACAGCCCGCGGCAGCAGACGACGGCGGAGCGGGCCCACCGGCTGCTGGCAGCCTGCTCGGTGGCGCTGGCCGACGACGGGGGCGCGATCTCCTCGTTCGAGGCCGCGGCTCGCGCCCAGGAGCTGCGTACGGTCCGCGACGTCGCCGCCGACGCGTTGTGCTCCGCGGTCAGCTGGCTGGCCCCCCGCTGACACCGGCCCGATCCGCGCGCCGTCGGAGCGCCGCGCTACGCCGAGATCGCCCAGCAGGCCACCGGTCAGGACGGGAACAGCGTCCACTGCCCCTCGGAGACGACCTCGACAGTGCCGTCGGTGACCTTGATCGCTGTCTGGTCGTCGATGGCGTACGCCGGACCGCCGATCTTGGCCGCCCACCGTTGTGCCACGGGGATGGTGTTCGTGGGCATGTCCGGGTGATCGAGATGCGGGAAGATCGAGAAGTCGACGACCCCGAGGGTGGTGTCGTCCCCCTTGGCCCCCGCCCACTCGACGAACTCCTCGCCGATCCTCGGCGTCAGCACCATGCTTCCGGCGCTCACGCCGACCCAAACCGTGTGGGGCAGTGACGGCAGCAGGTCCGCGAGGCCGCTCTGCCGCAGCCAGTGGCACAGATAGGTGGCGTCGCCGCCGTCCACCAGCAAGACGTCAGCGTCGCGGACCCACCCGACCCAGCGGTCCTTGTCCATGGTGGGCAGCGCCGTGAGCTCGAGCAGGCCCAGGGACTTCCACCCCAGGTTGGTCATCGGCGAACTGGGGTGCTTGCCGGCCACGAAGTTCCACGCCGTGGTGGGTGTGCACATGGGGTGGCCGTACTCCGCCGACGGGATGCACAAGGCACCCGCCTCGGAGATCGGCTTGCCCAGCAGCTCGACCAGCGCATTGCCGATGCTGGGATTGCTGACGCCGCCGGACGTGAGAAGCAGTTGCACGGTGATCTCCTGCAGATCGTGGTTGGGCTCCGGTGCGGAGCGATGATCACGACGACAGACTTCGCAGCGCAGGAAAACTCATTGCCTGGGGACCCGCCAGCTGGGCCGGTGAGGTACGCGCAGCCCAGCGAGCGCGCCCCTTGGCTCAGGCGCCGGTCGCGTGCACACCGCCGTCGACGTGGATCATCTCGCCGGTCGTCTTGGGGAACCAGTCGCTGAGCAGCGCGACGACACCCTTGGCCGTCGGCGTGATGTCCTTGGGGTCCCAGCCGACGGGAGCGCGCTCGCCCCACACGGCGTTGAAGGCGTCGGCTCCGCCGATGGCCCGCTTGGCCAGGGTCTCCAGCGGGCCGGCCGCGATCAGGTTCACCCGGACGCCCTGTGGACCGAGGTAGCGGGCCAGATAGCGGCTGGTGCTCTCCAGCGCAGCCTTCGACACACCCATCCAGTCATAGACCGGCCATGACACGGTCGCGTCGAAGGTCATGCCGACCGCGGAGACGTTGTCGCTGAACAGCGGCTGGCAGGCCATGGTCAGCGACGCGAACGAGTACGCCGACACCTGCAGCGCGGTGGACACGTCCTCCCACGGTGTCGTCAAGAACTTGCCGCCGAGGGCGGTCTCGGGGTTCGCGAAGGCCAACGAGTGGACCAGCCCGTCCAGCCCATCGACGTGCTCACGCAACGAGTCAGCCAGCCCGGCGAGGTGCTCGGGGTTGGTGACGTCGACCTCGAGCAGCGGTGGCACGGGATCGAGCTTGGCGATGACCCGCTTGGTCAGGCTCATCGCGCGGCCGAAGTTGGACACCACGACGGTGGCACCCTCCTGCTGCGCGATCCTGGCCACGTGGAAGCCGATCGAGGTATCCAGCGTGACGCCGGACACCAGGATGCGCTTGCCTTCGAGAATTCCCACTAGGTGCTCCGATTCTTTCGTTGTTCTGACGAGACGTACGCGATGCGGTCAGTGGCCCATGCCGAGACCGCCGTCGACCGGGATCACCGCGCCCGTGATGTAGCCGGCGGCCTCGCCCGCCAGGAACTCCACGGTGCCGGCGACGTCGTCGACCGACCCGAGCCGGCCGAGCGGGATCTGACTCGCATACTTGGCCACCAGCTCCTCGCCGAGCTCGGCGGTCATGGCGGTCTCGATGAAGCCCGGCGCCACCACGTTGGCGGTCACGCCGCGCGAGCCGAGCTCACGGGCCAGCGACCGCGCCATGCCGATCAGGCCGGACTTCGAGGCGGCGTAGTTGACCTGCCCGGCAGAACCGAGCTGGCCCACCACCGAGGAGATGAAGATGATCCGGCCGAAGCGGTTGCGGATCATCGGGCGTGCCGCGCGACGCGCCACCCGGAAGGACCCGGTGAGGTTGGTGGCGATGACCGCGTCCCAGTCGTCGTCGGTCATCCGCATGACCAAGGTGTCCCGGGTGATGCCGGCGTTGGCCACCAGGATCTCGACCGGGCCGAGCTGCGCCTCCACCTGGGTGAACGCCGCCTCCACCTGACCCGGGTCGGTGAGGTCGCACTCCAGACCCAGGACGCCGATCGGGACGTCGCCGCTGCGATACGTCGCCGCGACCCGGTGGCCGGCCGCGGCCATCCGCTCCGCGATCCGTCGACCGATCCCCTTACTGCCCCCGGTCACGAGCACGGTGCGGCGAGGGCCTTCGTCGGCGGCAGCCGGGTCAGATGCAGGATCGGCAGAGATGAGAGTCACGGGAGTACGCTACCGACACCCATGGTCTGCTGGCGAAGCAGGCGTACGCTGGCCGAGTGTCAGGTAACCCTGCTGGACGCCCCGGTGCTGCCGGCTCGCACGACCCTTCCACCACCTCGGCCGTACCGAAATCCGCGCCCACGGTGATCACTGACGCCCGCTCGGCGACGAGCCTGGAGATGGGCACTCGGCAGAAGCGGTACGCGATCACGATGGCATTTCGGACCGCCTGTTTCGTCAGCATGATCTTCGTCCCGGGCCACCTGCGCTGGGTGCTCTTCGGCGGTGCCGTCTTCCTGCCCTACATCGCGGTCCTCTTCGCGAACCAGGCGGACACCAAGACGATCCGGACCGAGATCCCCCGCGGCGAGCCGACGGGCGCGCCACAGCTCTCCGCCGGCGCGCCGGAGCTGGCTGAGGTGATTCCCGGTACGGTCGTGGACGACGAGCCCGAGCGGGGCGAGCGCCGACGCGACGAGGGCGGATGGAATGCGGGCAGGTGGGACGCGAACAAACAAGACGCGAACAGCAGCGACGCGGGCACGTGGGACGAGAACAGGCGCGACGAGGGCGAGCGGCGCGGTGCTGACTCCGGCGAGGACCGGCGATGAATGACCTGCGGCGGATGGCCGAGGAGCGCAGCCGGGCCGACGGACAGCCGGAGAGCGAAATCGGTGCCCGGCGGATCGGAACAGACCCTCTTCCCGACGATCCCGATGGGTTGATGTGCTCCGGCAAGGGCTGCAGTCAACCGGCGGGCTGGGACCTGCAGTGGAACAACCCGAGTATCCACACCCCTGACCGGCGCAAACACTGGCTGGCCTGCGACCAGCACCGCGACTCACTCGGCGCCTTCTTGTCGGCCCGGGGCTTTCTGCGCGACACGCTGCCGCTCGAGCTGAGCTAGCGTTCGAGCGTCGTGCCGGCGACGCTAGCCGCCGATGGCGGACATGGGCCGGTCGGGCTGCAGGAACGACGCGTCGTCGATGCCGTGACCGGCGCGCTTGCCGGCCACCGCGCTCACCCACCGATCGGCGATCTCGGCATCGGAAGCGCCATCGCGCAGCGGGGTCCGCAGGTCTGACTCCGTCCGGGCGAACAGGCAGTTGCGGATCTGTCCGTCTGCGGTCAGCCGGACCCGGTCACAGGAACCGCAGAACGGCTTGGACACCGCCGCGATGATGCCCACCCGGTGGTCGGTGCCAACCACCCGGAAGAGCTCAGCCGGAGCACTCCCCCGGGTGGCGGCGTCCTCGGGGTCCTCCTCCAGCTCGACGTGCTCACCGAGCCGGCTGCGGATCTCCGCGGCCGTGATCATCTCGGTGCGGTCCCAGGCGTGCTGGGCATCCAGCGGCATCTGCTCGATGAACCGCAGCTGCACCCGCTCGGCCATCGCCCACCGCAGCAGATCGGCGGCTTCGTGGTCGTTCACGCCCCGCATCAGCACGGTGTTGACCTTGACCGGGTCGAGGCCGGCAGCGCGCGCCGCCGCCACACCCGCAAGCACGTCGTTCAGCCGCGGCCGGCGGGTCAGCGTCTTGAAGGTGGCCGGGTCGAGGGTGTCCAGCGAGACGTTGATCCGGGTCAGACCGGCGTCGGCAAGAGCCTGGGCCCGAGCCGCCAATCCGATGCCATTGGTGGTGAGCGCAACGGTCGGTGCCGGTCGCAGGCCGGCGATCGCGGCCACCAGTCCCTCGAGGTTCTTGCGCAGCAGCGGCTCTCCCCCGGTCAGTCTGACCGTGGTGATCCCCAGGTGTTCGACGCCGATGGTGATCAGTCGCACGATCTCGTCATCGGTGAGCACTTCGGGGGCGGGCAGCCAGTCAAGCCCTTCCGCCGGCATGCAGTACGTGCAGCGGAGGTTGCACCGGTCGGTGAGCGAGACCCGCAGATCGGTGGCCACCCGACCGAAGGCGTCACCCAGCAGCTGCGGGGAGCCACTCAGCCCGGCAGCCGGCGCGTCGACCGGCCGGCTCGGCGCGTCCACAGCGGAGCGAGCAGGCAGGCGAGGCATGGGCAAGGCGATGGCCATATCCCGAGTCTAGGCTTCTCGCTCCGGTCCCGACCGGGGACCGTGGGTCTGGGGCCGGCGTACCCGTCAGCAGCCGAGGCGGTCGGGGTGGGTGTAGACGTTCATGGTGCCGCCGCGGACGAACCCGACCAGGGTCAGTCCTGACTCCTCGGCCAGCTCGACCGCCAGCGACGACGGCGCCGACACGGCCACCAGCATCGCCATCCCAGCCAGCACGGCCTTCTGGGTCAACTCGAACGACGCGCGCCCGGACACGACCAGAATGGTCTCAAGCGGCAGTCGGTCCTCACGGATCGCCCAGCCGACAACCTTGTCCACCGCGTTGTGCCGTCCGACGTCCTCTCGGACACAGAGCAGCTCACCGCTCAGATCCATCAGCCCGGCCGCATGCAGGCCGCCGGTCTTGGCGAAGGTCCGCTGGTGGGTACGCAGCGCGTCCGGCGCAGCCAGCACCAGCTGGGGATCCACCCGCCAGTCCTGCAGCCCGAAACGGGAGTCGCGGACCACCTGGTCGATCGACGTGGTGCCACACACACCACAGGCGCTGGTGGTGACCACGTTGCGGCGCAACGAGGCGTCCGGCGGGGCGACGCCACTGGCCAGCTGCACGTCGATCACGTTGTAGGTGTTCAGCCCGTCCGGACCCGTACCGTCGCAGTAGCGGGCCGCTGACACGTCCTCCCGGCCGGCCACCACACCCTCGCTGTGGAGCAGGCCGTGCAGCAGGTCGATGTCGTCGCCGGGCGTGCGCATGGTCACGACGAATGGCTCCGAGTTCAGCCGTATCTCCAGTGGTTCCTCCACGGCCAGCGTGTCGGGCGTGCGGGTCAGCTGCCCGCCGCCCCATCGCAGCACCGAGTGCCGACGCGTTACCCGTCCCATGCCATCATCCTGTCAGGAGACCGCAAGCAGCTCGCCGGCGAACCCGGCGGGGGCATCTCGTCGGGATCGCCCCGACTCGACAGCGAGGAGTGCGCACGATGGATCTGGACGACTGGCTGGCCACGCTGGCCACCGAGCTCGAGCTGGATGATCTCCAGTTCGACAACGACACCATCCACACCCTGCTGGATCTGGCCCGCGACGCCGCGCACGAGATCGAGCGACCCGCGGCTCCGCTGACCACCTTCCTCGTCGGTCTCGCCGTCGGTCGTGGTGCGCCGTTGGGCGCCGCGGCTGCCAAGGCAACGGCGCTGGCCATCCGCCAGGGCGACACCGACGCGCACCGCGGCTCCACCCACCCCGAGAGCTAGCGCGACGCCCCGCGGCGACCACGCCGGTGCCGCCCCTGGATCCGAGCGACTAGCCTGGGTGGGTGCGACAGCTGTGGAAACGATGGGTGCTACTGGTCGTGTTCGTGGCCGTCTTGGGGACAGTCTTCGTCAACCTCGGCGAGTGGCAGCTTCGCCGGCTGGCCGAACGCGAGAGCCGTAACGCCACCACGATCACCAACGAGGCGGCCCCGGTACGCCCGTTCGCCGAGGTCTTCACCAAGCCGATCCACGAGTCCGACCAGTGGCAGCGGGTCGAGGCCCGGGGCACCTTCGACGCCGCCAACCAGTTCGTCGTCCGTTATCGCAGCAACGGTGACGCCACCGGCTATGAGGTGGTGACGCCGCTGCAGACCGCTGCCGGCTGGGTGCTGGTCGACCGTGGCTTCGTCCCCGTCGACAAGGGCGTACAGATCCCTGCCGTCGCGCCACCGCCACCGTCGGGTGAGGTCACCGTGGTCGGCCACGTGCGTCGCAGTGAGAAAGGCCGCAAGGGTGCCATCGACCCGGTCGACAATCAGATCCGCTTGATCAACTCCAGCTCGCTGCAGACAGTGCTGCCGTACGAGGTCAAGGACGGTTATATCGGCGCCATCACCATCGATCCTCCGCAGCAGGGCGGACTGGTGCCGGTGCTGCTGCCCGAGCTGTCGGAGGGTCCGCACTTCTGGTACGCCGTGCAATGGTTCATGTTCGCCGGCATCGGCGCACTGGGCATCGTGGTCTTCATCCGCGGCGACCTACGGGCCCGGCGCGAGGAGCAGGAAGCAGCAGCAGCACAAGCAGCACAGCCCGAGGTGGGGCCCGACCCCGAGGCCAGAACCAAGGTCTCGAGCGGCTCCTAATGCCGCGGCGAGCCCGCGGCACCGGCTAGCTGAAGTCGATCCGCATCACGGCGCGGCGCTTCGTCGGGGAGCTGACCTGGGTGAAGCCGGCGCCGGTGAACACGCTCGCCACCCCGACGTGGAGCTCCTCCGCTATGGCCCGGCTGGTGATCATCGGATAGCCCTCGAGTGCAGCGGCACCGCGGTCGCGAGCGAAGTCCACGCACTGCGCCAGCAACGCCCGGCTGACGCCCCGCTTGCGATAGCCGGCTCGGACGAAGATGCACGTCACGGCCCACACGTCCGCGTCGTCGGGGTCTTCATCGCGCATCGCCCACGGCACCGGGCTGTGACGGAGCCCCGGGTAGGCGGTCCGCGGCTCCACCGCAGCCCAGCCCACCGGCTCCTCCCCCAGGTACGCCACCAGGCCGCTGGTGACGTCCGAGTCGGGATGGTCGGCGTCGGTCTGCATGCGCAGCCGGTGCGCGCGTTCCTCGACCGGGAAGCTGCTGAAGGACTCCCCCGGTTGGAGCTTGTAGCGCTGGCACTGGCAGCGACAGCCCTGACCTCGCGTACCGAAGATCTGCTGGACGTCCGACCAGGGCGCTGCATTGGCGGGCACGACGGTCACGGCCTCGTCCGAGTCTGCGATGGCGGCCACGAGGCCCATCCTTGCAGCAGCGCCCTGCTGCGGGCATGCGCCGGACGTTGCTCCCTGCGTCCGGCACCACCGCGGGCCCACTATGGTCTCCAGAATGAGCGAGCGCGACGCGCCGACCTGGGATGAGGCTGCAGCGAAGTTCGATCGTGCTCCAGACCACGGTCTCCACCGTGACGAGGTCCGCCAGATCTGGGCCGCCCTGTTGCGTCGGGTGCTCCCGGCCGCCGGATCGCGCATCGCCGACCTCGGTTGCGGCACCGGCAGCCTCGCCCTCCTTGCTGCGGAGCTGGGCCATCAGGTCGACGGTGTCGACTTCTCCGAGCGAATGCTGACCTCAGCTCGGGCGAAGGCCAGCCACCGCGCCGACGTCACCTTCCGCAGCGGTGACGCCGCGGACCCGCCCTTGGAGCCGCACCGCTACGACGTCGTGCTGTGCCGGCATCTGCTGTGGGCCCTTCCGAACCCGGCTGCTGCGCTGAGAACCTGGGCCAACCTGCTGCGCCCTGGCGGGAGGCTCGTACTGATTGAAGGTCGATGGTCGACAGGCGCGGGTCTCACTGCGAATGAGACCTCAGTCCTGCTCCAGGCAGCTGGTTATGACGCCACGACCGAGAGTTTGAGCCACCCTGACTATTGGGGCGGGCCGATCACGGACGAACGCTACGTAGCGATGGCTTTCGTCTCTGGGGCGTAGTACTTCGCCACAGGTGTCAGGACATCATCGCGACGGAGGTCGAGTGGCGTGTGACGGCGGACACGCCGACTTCTCGGCCTATAAGCACCGCTGTCAGCGGGCAGCAGACCTGGACGCGATCGCGCTGTAGCGGGAAGCAAGCTGTCCGCAGGCCGCCGCAAGCTCAGGCGGGCCGATGACCTCGATGTCCGCGTCGAAGCGACCGAGCGACGCAGCCAGCGCCACCCACGACCATGACCCTGTCTCATAGCTGCACCGGTCAGGACCGAGTTCCTCGACCACGCCGTCGCCGGCGAACGCACGTACGTAGCTGGCCGGTCGGTGCACGATCACCTTGCCGGTGCACGGCCAAGCGTCGTCGCGCTCCGATCCCTTGAATCGCGCAGCCACGAAGTCGCGCACGCTTTCGGCGGGCAGCTGGCGCGGGGCGAAGCGCGGGCCGGTCGGCGTGCGAGGGGTGAGGCGGTCAGCTCGGAAGATCCTCCAGTCGTCGCGGTCGAGGTCCCAGGCGACCAGATACCAGCGTCCATCCGAGGTCACCAGGTGATGCGGTTCCACCCGGCGCGGCGGCGCCGGCGCTACCGCGCCGTCGGGCGGCTGGCTCGCATAGTCGAAGCGCAGCACCTCGCCGGCCCGGATCGCGGCGTAGACAGCGACCAGCACCGCAGGCGAGGCCGCGTCCGAGCGCGGACCCGCGTCGCTTCGAAGAGTGGTGAACCGCAGCGCATCGAGTCGGTGCCGCAGGCGCGCGGGCATCACCTGGCGCATGGTCGTCAGGGCCCGCACCGCGGCCTCCTCCACGCCGGCCCCGGCGGCCGTGGCGGCCTGCAGGGCGACGGTGAGGGCGACCACCTGGTCGTCATCGAAGAGCAGCGGTGGCAGCTCCGCGCCGGCATCGAGCCGGTATCCGCCGTCCGGACCTTTCATCGCCTCGACCCGATACCCCATCTCCCGCAGGCGGTCGATGTCGCGCCGCACCGTACGTGGGGTGACGCCGAGACGGTCGGCGATGACCTGCCCCGGCCAGTCCCGGCGACTCTGCAGCAACGACAGCAGCACGAGGAGTCGCGAGGAGGTTGTCGTCATATGGCCAAATCTAGCGGTGGTAGAGGACACATCCTGTCCTCTAGTGCGGCGATAGTTCTCGTAAGTCGGGACCAGCCCGGCATCAGAACAGGAGCAGTCATGACTGTCATCACCACCCCCCACCTCAACTTCCGCGGCCAGGCCCGGGAAGCGCTGGGCTTCTATCACGGCGTGTTCGGCGGCCAGCTCGTCATGGTGACCAACGAGGACGCCCACAGCGTGCAGCTGCCCGACGAGGCTCACCAGGTGAAGTTCGGCCAGGTCATCGGGCAGAACGGGTTCCAGATCATGGCGTACGACGTACCCACGAGCCTCGCCTACGACCAGGGCGAGAAGTCGATCTTCGTCTCCGTACGGGGCGACTCGGTTGAGGAGATCACCGAGCTCTGGGGCCGGCTCGTCGATGGTTCGACGGTTATCGAAGAGCTGGCGCCGTCCTTCTTCTCACCGGCCTACGGGATGGTGAGGGACCGGTTCGGCGTGGTCTGGGTGCTCGACGTCGCCGTCGCCTACGACCCGGCCTGATCGGCACAGCGCTGAACCGAGCCCAAGGGCCTAGTCGGACGCGACCAGGTGAACCCGCGGAACCGGCTCTGACTGCAGCGGGATGAGACCTGCGGTTGTCTCGACGAAGCCGCAGGCTCCGAAATAGAACGGAGCGAGCTCCGCCTCGAAGTCGACGTGCAACCATTCGCAGTTCGCGACTCGAGCGGCATCGGCGGCGCGGCGCACCAGCTCGCGGCCGATTCCGCGGCGCTGGTGGCTGCCGCGAGTCTTCGGATCGAGCAGGAACGCATGGTCGCCACCGTCCCAGGCCACGTTGACGAAGCCGACCAGCAGTCCGCCCGACTCCCGCGCGCTGACCCAGCCGAGGCTGTGCTGGCTGACCCGAGACCACCATCCAGGGCAGGGGTCGCCACCGTGCGACGCGACGAGATCCATCATCTCGCGGTCCGCGATCTGATCGCGCCAGCGAAAGGTCAGGGAGTCAATCACCACCCCAGCGTGGCCCAGTCCACCCGAACCCACCATCGATTAAGTCCAGTGCCGGTGTGGCAGGATCGCGACCATGGATCTTGGACTGACCGATCGGGTGTTCGTCGTCACCGCCGCCAGTGGGGGTCTTGGGCGTGCCAGCGCTGAGCAGCTGGTCGACGAAGGCGCCCGGGTGGTGCTGGTCGCCCGCCGTGAGGACGTGCTCGCCGAGGTGGTCGACGCGCTCGGCAGCGACCGGGCCGTCGCGCTGACCGCCGACCTCGCTGACCCGGGCGCCGCCCAGACCGCTGCACAGCTGGGTCTCGACACCTGGGGGCGGCTCGACGGCGCCCTGGTCAGCGTGGGCGGTCCACCGGCCGGGAGCGCGCTGGGCACCACGGAGAACGACTGGCGCAGCGCGTTCGACTCGGTCTTCCTCGCCGCCCTGCGGGTCACCCGGAGCGTGGTCGAGCTCGGGACCGCCGAGGACCTGGCCATTGCGTGGGTGCTGTCGGCGTCGGTCAAGCAGCCCATCGGGGGTCTCGCCACATCCAACGGGCTCCGACCCGGCCTCGGCATGCTGGTCAAGGAGCTTGCCGACGAGCTCGGACCCCAGGGAACCCGCGTCGTGGGCCTGATGCCCGGCCGGATCGAGACCGAGCGGGTGAGACACCTCGACTCCCTGGCCAGTGACCCGGCCGCGGCGCAAGCCGCCGCCCGCGCCGCCATTCCCCTCGGCCGCTACGGCCAGCCGGTGGAGTTCGGCCGGGTGGCGGCCTTCCTGCTGTCGCCGGCCGCCTCGTATCTGACCGGTTGCGTCATCCCGGTCGAAGGTGGGTCGCTGCGGAGCCTGTGACCGGCGTGTCGATCACCACAGTCCTCGACCTGCTGGTCTGCCCGCGCTGCTCCACGGGATACGAGATCACCGACGACACTCGGTCGGTCCGCTGCGCCAACGGTCATCTGTACGACGTGGCCCGCCAGGGCTATCTGAACCTGCTCGGCGGTGGTCAGCCACGCAACGCCGACACCTCGGCCATGGTGGAAGCGCGGGACCGCTTCCTCGGCGCGGGACACTACGCACCCGTGGCCGACGCCGTGGTGCAGGCCGTCGCCCACAGCCACCCCGCCGCGGTCCTGGAGTGCGGCGCCGGCACGGGCTACTACCTCGTCCGGGTGCTCGACGCCTGCCCCACCGCGCGTGGTGTGGCGCTGGATGTGTCCGTGCCGGCGGCGCGGCGCGCGGCGCGAGCGCACCCCAGGATGGGTGCCGTCGTGGCCGACGTGTGGCAGCCGTTGCCCCTGGCCGACGGGGCGGTCGACACCGTCGTGTGCGTCTTCGCGCCGCGTAATCCGGCCGACTTCGCCCGCGTGCTCACGGCCGGCGGTTCACTCGTGGTGGCGCACCCCGAACCCGACCACCTGCACCGACTCCGCACTGAGCTGGGTCTGCTGGCCGTGGAGGAGGACAAGGCCGAGCGCCTGGAGCAGGCCCTCCGGCCGTGGTTCACCCCCGCCACTGCGGCG
Source organism: Microlunatus sp. M237 (assembly GCF_056896895.1). Classification (NCBI taxonomy): domain Bacteria; kingdom Bacillati; phylum Actinomycetota; class Actinomycetes; order Propionibacteriales; family Propionibacteriaceae; genus Microlunatus; species Microlunatus sp. M237. The sequence goes on from NZ_JBXHBL010000002.1 coordinate 51,364, forward strand.
AGCGTCCGGTTCCCCCTGCTGCTGGACAGGGCCGCGCTGGCCGACCTGATCGGCATGGGTCCGAACGCCTTCCACGGCGCCCACGACCCGCAGCAGACCTCGTCCGGCGCCGATCCAGACGCCCTCGCGGAGGTGGACGTCGCCGTCCGGGTCAGCGTGTGGACGGCTCGACCGGCATGAGGCCGGAGTCCTCCAGCGTCTCGGCGAACTGGGTCCGATACAGCTCGGCGTAGAGTCCGCCGGCAGCCAGCAGCTCGACATGCCGCCCGGTCTGAACCACCCGGCCCTTGTCGACCACCACGATCAGATCGGCATGACGGACGGTCGACAGCCGGTGCGCGATCACGATGCTGGTCCGCCCCTGCATCGCCTGGTCGAGAGCGCGTTGCACCGCGACCTCCGACTCGGAGTCCAGGTGGGCGGTGGCCTCGTCCAGCACCACGATCGGCGGCGCCGCGATCAGCAGCCGGGCGATCGCCAGCCGCTGCCGCTCGCCTCCCGACAACCGATAGCCCCGCTCCCCGACCACGGTGTTCAGTCCGTCCGGCAATGCAGTCACCAGGTTCTTGATCTGGGCCGCCTCGAGCGCAGCCATCATCTGCTCCTCGGTCACGTCGGGACGGGCGTACGCCAGATTGGCCGCGATCGTGTCGTGGAACATGTGAGCGTCCTGGGTGACGTAGCCGACGGTCTCCCGCAGCGACGTCAGCTGCAGTCGGCGTACGTCCACGCCACCGACTCGCACCTCGCCGCCGGTGGCGTCGTAGAGCCGGGCGATCAGGTGCGTGACGGTGGTCTTGCCCGCCCCGGAGGGACCCACCAGAGCAACGGTCTGACCTGGCTCGACCTGGAAGGTGATGTCCTGGAGCACCGTCTCGTTGCGGCGCTGGTCGGCCGAGGCGACGGACTCGAGGCTGGCCAGCGAGATCTCGTCCGCGCTGGGATAGCGGAAGGAGACACCGTCGAACTCCACCGAGGCCGGGCCGGTGACCGGTACGGCATCGTCGGCGTCGGCGATCATCGGCTTGAGATCGAGCACCTCGAACACCCGGTCGAAGCTGACCAGTGCGCTCATCACGTCGACCGGCAAGTTGGTCAGCTGTGTCAGCGGACCGTAGAGTCGGACCAGCAGCGCCGCGAGCGCGGTCAGGGTGCCCACCGTCAGGGTGCCTTCGACGGCGAACACACCGCCGACGCCGTAGACCAGCGCGGTGGCCAGGGCCGCCACCAGGCCCAGGGAGGTCATGAACAAGCGACCGGTGAGGGCGATCCTCACTGACGTATCGCGTACCGCCGCGGCGCGCTCGGCAAAGCGGTCGTGCTCCTCGACCGGGCGGCCGAACAGCTTCACCAGCAGGGCACCACTGACGCTGAAGCGCTCGGTCATGTTGGCCGACATCTCGCCGTTGAGCTGCATCTGGTCGCGGGTCAAGGTGGCCAGCCGGGTGCCGACCAGCTTGGCCGGGATCAAGAAGATCGGCAGCATGATCAGGGCGGCCAGGGTCAGCTGCCAGCTCAGCACCAGCATGGCGGTCAGCACGAGCACCAGGCTGATCACATTGGACAGGACGGTCGACAGGGTGGTCGTGAAGGCCTGCTGAGCGCCGATCACATCGGTGTTGAGGCGCGACACCAGCTTGCCGGTCTGGGTCCGGGTGAAGAAGGCCACCGGCATCGACAGCACATGATCGAAGACACGGGTCCGCATGTCGAAGATCAGACCCTCACCGATCTTCGCCGAGCACCAACGTTGGACAATGCCCAGCACTGCCTCTGCGACTGCCAGCACGGCCACCACGATGGCCAGGGTGATCACCACCCGACGGTCACCGGCCAGCACCCCGGCGTCGATGATCTGGCGGAACAGCAGCGGCGGCACGACGCCCAGCGCCGCGGAGATCGCCACCAAGATGATGAAGACCACCAGCAGGCCGCGGTAGGGCTGCGCGAACCGCAACACCCGGCGGAGCACGCCACGTGACAGCTTGTGGCGGCTGAGCTCGGGGTCACGGGACATGCCTCGCATCATCTGGCCGCCACCAGCACGCATCATCGACATCGGCGCCTCCTCGGGGCTCGGGGGTACGGAGCCTCTCGACCGTACCCGGTGGTGCAACTCCGCCCCACCCCGCGGCATTCCACCCCGCACACGACCGAGCCCGGACGTTTCGTACGTCCGGGCTCGGGCTGGGCTGGGCTGGCTCAGCGCTTGCGGGCGCTCTTCGTGGCGGGGGCCTTCTTGGCGGCGGTCTTGGACACTGAGGTCTTGGCTGCCGAGGCCTTCCTGGCCGGCGCCTTAGCCGCCGTGGTTCTGGTGGCCGCGCTCTTCTGCGCTGAACTCTTCTGGGCTGGATTCCTCTGGGCCTGACTCTTCTGGGCCGGACTCTTCTGGGCCGGACTCTTGGTGGCGGGCGTCTTCTTCGCGGCGCTCTTCGTGGCCGCTGCCTTCGTCGTCGACCTTGCCGAGGCCGACGTCGCCGACGCCTTCCTGGCTGCCGTCTTGGTCGGCGCTGCCGCGGTGGACGTCGATCTGGTGCTCGAGGCCTTCTTGGCCGAGGCCTTGGCTGGAGCCGCCCTGCCCGTCGAGGTCTTCTTGGCGGTCGTCCTGGCGGCGGTCTTGGTGGCCGCAGTCTTGGTCGCCGAAGTCTTGGTAGCGGAAGTCTTGGTAGCGGGGGATTTCGTGGTGGCTGTCTTTTTGGCGGCGCTCTTGGTCGCACTCGACTTGGCCGCGGACTTCTTGGTCGCCGCGGTCTTGGCTGCGGCGGAGCTGGCGCTCGACTTCGCGGCACGCTTCGCTGTCGCCTTGCTCGCAGCGGATGTCGACGCGGGTGCGGCCTTGGTGGCGGTCTTCTTGGCCGGCGTTGCCGTGGCGGCGGACTTGCCGGTGCTCTTGGTCGCCCCGGTGGCCCGCCCACCGCGGCCAGCCGTCTTCTTGACCCCACGGGTCGCCCCGCCCCGGCCACGGAGCGCGACGCCGGACTCCTTCAGCACTCCGTGGACGAACCCGAATGACCTGCCGGCATCCTCGGCGATCTTGCGGATGCTTTCGCCAGTGGCGTAGCGCTTGGCGAACTGCTTCGCCAAGCTGTCGCGCTGAGCGCCGGTGATCCGGGAGCCCTTGGTGAGTACCTTGGCCACGTCTGCCTCCGATATCGTGAGTCGTCCGCGAGGGTTCGACGACTCCGTGCGACGATGACCGACCTACAAGATCATCCTTCTTCGTCCTTTGTAGCACCTTTGATACCCCGTTTGGCGGGATTGCTTCATGATCAGTAGGTCTGGGTCCGGCGACGACCGGCATGCAGCTCCGCCAGAGGGTGGTCATTGTCCAGATATGACGACGCCGCGATAGTTCTTCACCATGATCAACTGCTGCCGACCGCGATGATCAGCACCCGGGAGCCCCGCCGGGACGTCCGCACAGGTCAGGCGAGGGTGACCAGGTCCGCGTAGTCGGGGGTCCAGAGGTCCTCGACGCCATCGGGCAGTAGCAGCACCCGGTCCGGGTCGAGCGCCAGCACGGCACCCTCATCGTGCGTCACCAGCACCACCGCGCCGGCGTAGGTGCGGATCGCTTGCAGCACCTCGGCGCGCGACGCCGGATCAAGGTTGTTGGTCGGCTCGTCGAGCAACAACACGTTGGCGCTGGAGACGACCAGGGAGGCGAGGGCGAGCCTGGTCTTCTCCCCACCCGAGAGCACCGCGGCCGGTTTGTCCACGTCGTCACCGGAGAACAGGAACGAGCCCAGCACCTTGCGGACGTCGGTGTCGTTCAGCTGCGGGGCTGCGGTCTTCATGTTCTCCAGCACCGACCGGCTGACGTCCAGGGTCTCGTGCTCCTGTGCGTAGTAGCCGACGCGCAGGCCGTGCCCGGGCAGCACCTCACCGGTGTCGGACTCCTCCACCCCGGCGAGGATGCGGAGCAGGGTGGTCTTGCCGGCACCGTTGAGACCGAGGATCACGACCTGGCTGCCCCGGTCGATGGCCAGGTCGACGCCGGTGAAGACCTCCAGCGACCCATAGCTCTTGCTCAGGTCCTTGGCGGTCAGCGGTGTCTTGCCGCACGGCGCGGGATCGGGGAACCTGATCTTGGCGACCTTGTCCTGGGCCCGCTCGGCCTCGAGCCCGGCCATCAGCCGCTCGGCCCGCTTGGCCATGTTCTGGGCCGCCGTGGCCTTGGTCGCCTTGGCGCGCATCTTGTCGGCCTGGGTCATCAGCTGACCGGCCTTCTTCTCAGCGTTCTGCCGCTCCCGGCGGCGACGCTTCTCATCGGTCTCGCGCTGCTGCAGATAGCGTCGCCAGTCCATCGCGTAGACGTCCATCTCGGCGCGGTTCGCGTCCAGGTGGAACACCTTGTTGACAGTCTGGGCCAGCAGGTCCGTGTCGTGGCTGATGATCAGCAGCCCACCGCTGTGGCCCTGCAGATAGCCGCGCAGCCACAGGATCGAGTCGGCGTCGAGGTGGTTGGTGGGCTCATCCAGCAGCAGCGTCTCCGCCCCGGAGAACAAGATCCTGGCCAGCTCAACCCGCCGGCGCTGGCCACCGGACAGGGTGTGCAGCGGCTGGTGCATCACCCGTTCGGGCAGCGACAGGTTGCTCGCGATCCGCGAGGCCTCGGCCTCAGCGGCATAGCCACCGGCCGAGGCCAGCTCGGCCTCGGCCCGCGCATACTGGGCCATCGCCTTGTCCCGGATCTCGTCGGACTCGTCGCCCATCGCCATCTCGGCCTTGCGCAGCCGCTCGACGACGGTGTCCAGGCCGCGGGCGCTGAGGATGCGGTTCTTGACCAGCACGTCGGGGTCGCCCGTCCGTGGATCCTGCGGCAGATAGCCGATGTCGCCGGTCCGCGTAATGCTCCCCGACGCCGGCTGCGCCTCCCCCGACAAGATCTTGGTCAGCGTCGTCTTGCCGGCACCGTTGCGCCCGACCAGCCCCACCTTGTCGCCCGGAGCCACCTGGAACGAGACGTGCTCCAGCAACAGGCGCGCACCCGCGCGCACCTCGACATCACGAACGACCAACATGGTCTTACTTCCCTTGCTTCTGCTTGTCTTGCTTGTTGCGTCTTTGGGTTTACTGCCGGCGAGGTCTGGGGGTTCGGGCGGCCGGCTACCATCCGCCCTCCGCAGGCTCCGGGCTCCCGCCAGGCCCGCCACGCCAGCCGCCCGAACCCCCATACCTCACCTCCGCGGACAGCGTGCGGCCTGAAGGATGTGGTGGGGTGTCAGCGGTGCGGCTTAACGGTCTTGTCCACGCCGACGGATCATGATCCCATGCGCCGGTCCCCCAGGCGAACCAGTTGAGGAGCAGCCCGCTCAGCACCGGTGATGGCGAAGCCGAACGCGGCGCTGGGCTGGTGGGTGTGGGGTGCTCAGCGTGGACGGGTCTGGCGGGAGCCCGGAGCTTGCGACGGGCGGATGGCTGCTGAGCACCCCACACCCACCAGCCCAGCGCTACCCAGCCACCCAGCCACCCAGCCACCCAACACGAACCAAACGAACAATCAGACGTTGAACCCCAACGCACGCAACTGGTCACGCCCGTCGTCGGTGATCTTCTCCATCCCCCACGGCGGCATCCAGACCCAGTTGATCGCCACACCCGACACCAGACCCTCGAGGGCGGTGTTCGTCTGGTCCTCGATCACGTCGGTCAGCGGGCAGGCTGCCGAGGTCAGGGTCATGTCGATCGTCAGCGAGTTGGCCTCATCCAGGTGCAAGCCGTAGACGAGGCCCAGGTCGACGACGTTGATGCCGAGCTCCGGGTCGACGACGTCCTTCATCGCCTCGGTCACGTCCTCGATCGACGGCCCCGACCCGGCAGCCGGACCGGCCACCTCGGTGGGGAGCTCGTCGCGCACCAGGTCGGATGGACGGGTCTGCTCTTCGAGCTCACTCATTGCTTGTCTCCTTGGTTGCTGACGCCCCGGGCCTGGATGACGGCGTCCTTGAACGCCGACCAGCCCAGCAGGGCACACTTCACTCGGGCCGGGAACTTGGCGACGCCGGCGAAGGCGATGCCGTCTTCGAGGCGGTCTTCGTCGGGCTGGACCTGTCCACGCCCCTGCATCAGGGTGAGGAACTCCTCGTGGAGCTCCAGGCCGTGCTCGACCGGACGGCCGATCACCAGGTCCGACATCACTGACGTCGAGGCCTGGGAGATGGAGCAGCCCACCCCGTCGTACGAGACGTCGGACACCGTGTCGCCGTCGAGGTGCACCCGCAGGGTCACCTCGTCGCCGCAGCTGGGGTTCACGTGGTGCACCTGCGACTGGTACGGGTCGCGCAGGCCGCTGTGGTGCTTGGCGCGGTAGTGATCCAGGATGATCTCCTGGTAGAGCTCCTCCACCTTCATCGGCCACCTCCGAAGAAGCGGGCCGTGTAGCCGAGACCTTCCACCAGCGCGTCGATCTCCGCCGTGGTCGTGTAGAGATAGAACGAGGCCCGGGTCGAGGACTGGATCCCGAACCGCTCGTGCAGCGGACGGGCACAGTGATGGCCACCGCGGACGGCGATCCCCCTGGAGTCCAGCATCTGCGCGATGTCGTGCGGATGCACGTCCGGCAGCGTGAACGAGATGGCACCGCCTCGATCCACCGGTTCGGATGGGCCCATGATGCGCAGCCTGTCGATCGTCTGCAGGCCTTGGAGGGCGTACGCCGTGATCTCCGCCTCGTGGGCGGCGATGGCGTCCATGCCGATCTCGCTGAGATAGCGAGCCGCTGTGCCAAGGCCGACGGCCTGGGCGATCGGTGGCGTACCTGCCTCGAACCGGTGAGGCGGTGCGGCGTAGGTCGAGCCCGTCATCTTGACGATCTCGATCATCTCTCCACCACCGAGGAACGGCGGCAGCTCCGCCAGCAGGTCGTAACGACCCCAGAGCACGCCGATGCCGGTCGGTCCGACCATCTTGTGACCGGTGAAGGCCACCAGATCGGCGCCGAGGGTCCGTACGTCCACCGGCATCTGCGGCACCGCCTGGGAGGCGTCGACGACCATGGTCGCGCCGACGGCGTGGGCCGCAGCGGCGATCTGGGTGATGGGGTTGACGGTGCCGAGGACGTTGGACACATAGGTGAGCGAGACGATCTTGGTGCGCTCGTTGATCAGCCCTTCGGCCGCCGCGGCGTCCAGGTCGAGCCGGCCCTCGTCCGTCACGTCGAACCAGCGCAACGACGCACCGCTGCGCTGCGCGAGCAGCTGCCACGGCACGATGTTGGAGTGATGCTCCATCACCGAGATGACGATCTCATCGCCCGGCTTCAGCGCCGCCCCGAGCGTGTGCGCGCACAGGTTCAGTGCCTCCGAGGCGTTACGGGTGAAGATGACCTCGTCGGCGCTGGGAGCACCGATGAACTCCGCGATCGCGGTCCGGCCACCTTCGAACGCCTCGGTCGCCTCCGCGCCCAGCAGGTGCATGGCGCGGGCCACGTTCGCATTGTGCGACAGGTAGTGGTCCTCGATCGCCTCCACCACGACGCGCGGCTTCTGCGACGTGTTGGCGCTGTCGAGATAAACCAGCGGGTGCCCGTCGACCTGCCGCTCCAGGATCGGGAAGTCCGCCCGGATGTGCTCGACGTCGAAGGGGATCCGGTCCGCCTCGACAGCCTGCTGCTCGAGGGTCACCGTGCCACCGCTCAGGTCGGGTGGCTGCGCAGCGCGCGCCACGTCGTCAGACCTGGCAGCGCGCATCACGTCAGACATGGTTGCCTCTATTCCGCTCCGACGCCCGCGGCAGCCCTGGCGGCCTGGACGTAGCGATCGTAGCCCTCCGCCTCGAGCCGCTCGGCCAGCTCGGCGCCACCCTGCTCGGCGATCCGGCCGGCCACGAACACGTGGACGAAGTCGGGCTTGATGTAGCGCAGGATGCGCGTGTAGTGGGTGATCAGCAGCACGCCCCGGTCGCCCTGTGCGGAGAACCGGTTCACGCCTTCGGAGACGATCCGGAGCGCGTCGATGTCGAGGCCGGAGTCGGTCTCGTCGAGGATGGCGAACTTCGGGTTGAGCAGCTCGAGCTGGACGATCTCGTGCCGCTTCTTCTCACCGCCGGAGAAGCCCTCGTTGACGCTGCGGTTGGCGAACTCGGGATCCATGTTGACCCGGTCCATCGCCGCGTTCACGTCCTTGACCCAGGTACGCAGCTTCGGCGCCTCCCCGTCGACGGCGGTCTTGGCCGTCCGCAGGAAGTTGGCCACCGAGACGCCGGGGATCTCCACCGGATACTGCATGGCCAAGAACAGACCCGCGCGGGCACGCTCGTCGACACTCAGCTCGAGGATGTTCGTACCGTCAAGGGTGACCGAGCCGGAGGTGATGGCGTACTTCGGGTGACCGGCGATGGAGTACGCCAGGGTCGACTTGCCGGAGCCGTTCGGCCCCATGATCGCGTGGGTCTCGCCGCTGCGGATCGTGAGGTCGACGCCCTTGAGGATCTCCTTGGCGCCGGCCTCGGTGTCAACGGATACGTGCAGGTCGCGGATTTCGAGTGTGGACATCTGGCTTCAGGACTCCTGTGCTTTGCTCTGGTGATCGGGGGTTTCGGCATGATCTGGATCGAACGGACGGCTGACGTCGACCAGGACGTCGTCACCGCGCACCTGGCAGCGGTAGACCGCCACCGGCTCGGTGGCCGGCAGGCTCAGCGGTTGACCGGTCTTGAGGTCGAACCGCGAGCCATGCAGGTAGCACTCGATCTCGGCGTCGCCGACGTCGCCTTCGGACAGCGGAATGGCGGCGTGGCTGCACTCGTCGGCGATGGCATAGAACTGGCCGCCGCTGTGGACGATGGCCAGGTCCTTGTCGCCGACCTCGACAGCCAGGGCCGACTCGGCGGCGAGGTCGGACACCGCGCAGGCGCGAACGTAGTCGCTCATCGCTTGGTCTCGGGATTTCCCACGCCGGCAGGGGTGCCGATGTTCACCGCGAGCTCCGCCTCCACGGCCTCCATCAGCTGCCGCTCGATGCCGGGGATGCCGATCTTGCGGATGATGTCGGCGAAGAAGCCGTGCACCACCAGTCGGCGGGCCTCGGCCTCGTCGATGCCGCGGCTGCGGAGATAGAACAGCTGCTCGTCGTCGAAGCGACCCGTCGTGGAGGCGTGACCGGCGCCGGCGATCTCGCCGGTCTCGATCTCCAGGTTCGGCACCGAGTCGGCGCGGCACCCGTCGGTGAGGACGAGGTTGCGGTTGGACTCGTACGTCTCGATCCCCTCGGCAGCCTTGCGGATCAGTACGTCGCCGATCCAGACCGCGTGCGCGCCCTTGCCCTGCAGCGCGCCCTTGTAGTCGACGTTGCTACGGCTCTTCGGCGCGTTGTGGTCGACGAACAGGCGGTGCTCGAGGTGCTGTCCGGCGTCGGCGAAGTAGAGCCCGAGCAGCTCGGCCTCACCCCCGGAGACGTCGTAGGCGACCGAGGCGTTGAGCCGGACCAGGTCACCGCCGAAGGAGACGGCGACGTGGCGCAACGACGCGTCCCGCCCCACCTTGGCGTGCTGGGTGGAGTGGTGCACCGCGTCGTCGGCCCAGTCCTGGACCGAGACCACCGTCAGCTGCGCACCGTCGCGCAGCACGATCTCGACGTGGTCGGCGAGCACGGCCGAGCCGGTGAAGCGCAGCACGACCGTGGCCCGGGAGAACTCCTCGGCCACGATCACCGTGTGCTGGGCGGTGGCGACGTCGAGCGAGCTGCCCTCGACGGTGACCACAGTCGGCTGGTCGATGATCGCCTCGCGCGGAATGGTGATCACCGAGACCGACGGGGCCGCGGCCCACGCTCGGGCGCTGATCCGGTCGGCGGGAACATAGCCACTGGAGCCCACGGCGGGGTCGTCGGCACCGACCTGGCGAACGGTCACGCCGTCCGCCAGCTCGGTCGCCACGATGGTGGTGCCGTCGCCGAACGGCACGTCGGTGTGCAGGCCACGGAGACGCTTGAGCGGGGTGAACCGCCAGATCTCCTCGCGACCCGTGGGCACACCGTGGTCGGCCGGGTCGAACGACCCGACCGGGTGGAGATGGCTGGCGACCTTGTCACTGGTCTCGAGCGCGCCGGCCACATTGGGGATGACTGTCAACGAACTTCGCTTTCTGTTGGTACTGGGGCAGGAACGGGTGGCTGGATCAGCCGACCGCGCCTTCCATCTGCAGCTCGATCAGGCGGTTGAGCTCGAGGGCGTACTCCATCGGCAGCTCGCGGGCGATCGGCTCGACGAAGCCGCGCACGATCATCGCCATCGCCTCGTCCTCACCCATCCCCCGGCTCATCAGATAGAACAGCTGGTCCTCACTCACCTTGGACACGGTGGCCTCGTGGGCCATCGACACGTCGTCCTCGCGGACATCGACGTAGGGATAGGTGTCGGAGCGGGAGATGGTGTCGACCAGCAGCGCGTCGCACTTCACCACCGACGCCGAGTGGGAGGCGCCTTCTTGGACCTGGACCAGGCCGCGGTACGACGTACGGCCACCGCCGCGGGCGACCGACTTGGAGATGATCGAGCTGGACGTGTGCGGCGCGCAGTGCACCATCTTGGAACCGGCGTCTTGGTGCTGACCCTCACCGGCGAAGGCGACCGACAGCGTCTCACCGCGGGCGTGCTCGCCCATCAGGTAGACCGCCGGATACTTCATGGTGACCTTGGAGCCGATATTGCCGTCGATCCACTCCATCGTCGCGCCCTCCTCGCAGGTGGCGCGCTTGGTGACGAGGTTGTAGACGTTGTTCGACCAGTTCTGGATCGTGGTGTAGCGGCAGCGGGCGCCCTTCTTCACGATGATCTCCACCACGGCCGAGTGCAGCGAGTCTGAGGAGTAGATCGGCGCGGTGCAGCCCTCGACGTAGTGCACGTAGGCATCCTCGTCGACGATGATCAGGGTCCGCTCGAACTGGCCCATGTTCTCGGTGTTGATCCGGAAGTACGCCTGCAGCGGGATCTCCACGTGCACGCCCTTCGGCACGTAGATGAACGAGCCACCCGACCACACCGCGGAGTTCAGCGCGGAGAACTTGTTGTCACCGACGGGGATGACGGTGGCGAAGTACTCCTGGAACAGCTCCGGGTACTCCTTGAGCGCCGTGTCGGTGTCGAGGAAGATCACGCCCTGCTTCTCGAGCTCCTCGTTGATCTTGTGATAGACCACCTCGGACTCGTACTGAGCGGCCACGCCGGAGACGAGCCGAGCCTTCTCCGCCTCGGGGATGCCCAGCTTGTCGTAGGTGTTCTTGATGTCGGCGGGCAGGTCGTCCCAGCTGGCCGCCTGCTTCTCGGTGGAGCGGACGAAATACTTGATGTTGTCGAAGTCGATGCCGTCGAGCTCGGCGCCCCAGGTCGGCATCGGCTTGCGCTCGAAGAGCTTGAGGCCCTTCAGTCGCAGGTCGAGCATCCACTGCGGCTCGCTCTTGAGCGCGGAGATGTTGGCCACCACGTCGGTGGTCAGGCCACGCTTCGCGACGGCACCGGCGGCGTCGGAGTCCGCCCAGCCGAAGCGGTAGCGGCCGAGCGCCTCCAGGTGCTGGTCCTGGCTCTCGCCGGTACCGGCAAAGCCCGGCGCCTGGCCGGTGGTGGTCGGCTCTGAGGTCTGCGTCATGCTATGGGCCTTTCCGTGGGGGTCGAGTTCGGTACAGCGGGGACGTCATCCGGTGACGGATCGGCGCCGACGGGCAGATGCGGGATGTGCGTGGTGCAGACGCCGTCGCCGTGCGCGATCGTGGCGAGGCGTTGGACGTGCACCCCGAGCAGGCGCGAGAAGACGTCGGTCTCCGCCTCACACAGCTGGGGAAACTTCTCGGCGACGTGCGCCACCGGGCAGTGGTGCTGGCAGAGCTGTTCGCCCACGGCCGAGGGCCGGGTGGACGCGACGTATCCGTCACCGCTGAGAGCGGCGGCCAGCGTCTGTGCCGGCGTCGTGTCGGGACCCGCGGCGGCCAGCTGGGAACGGTAGCGCTCCTCCACGCCGCTGACGCGAGACTCGGCATAGCGGGCAACCGCCTCCGGACCTGCGTGGTCGTGCAGGAACTGCAGGGCCGAGATGGCCAGCTCGTCGTAGGCGGAGTAGAACTCGGTGCGGCCCCGGTCGGTGAGCACGAACACCTTGGCCGGACGGCCGCGGCCGCGGGAGCCGTAGACCCGCTGGTCGCGGGCCTCGACAGCGCCGCGCTCGCTCAGCACATCGAGGTGCCGTCGGATGCCGGCGGCGGTGAGGCCGAGGCGCTCCGCCAGCTCGGCCACCGTGGACGGACCGTGCTGCAGGATCGAGCTGGCCACCCGCTGCCGGGTGGAGGCGTCGGGGTCGGTCGGCGCCGGGGCGCCGGGAGCCGACGGCCCAGGCACGCGTGATGCGACGCTCTGGGAAATTTTCACAACACCATTGTGCTCTTATTCATCCGGGCCATTCAAATAAGGGCCGCCTTAGCCAGGATGCACCCCGGGAGCGAGCCGCCCTCAGGCAGTCAGGACGTCGGCCAGATCGAAGCTGACGGGCTCCTCCAGCTGCTCGAAGGTGCACGAACGGGGGTCCCGGTCCGGGCGCCAGCGATTGAACTGCGCCATGTGGCGGAATCTGACCCCTTCCATGTGCTCGTAGCGCACCTCCACCACCAGCTCGGGCCGCAGCGGCGTGAAGGACAGGTCCTTGCCGACACTCCAGCGGCTGCCCTCCGACGCCCGCGGCGTACGGGTGCCCTCCTCCTGCCGTGCCCATGCCCACGGATGGTCGTCGAACGTGGTCACCATCGGCTGCAGCTCGGCGAAGAGCTCCGCGCGGCGGGCGGCCGGGAAGGCGCCGATGACCCCCACCGAGACCAGCACCCCCTCGTCGTCGTACAGCCCCAGCAGCAGTGAGCCGATCAGCTCGGGGCCGCTCTTGTGGGTGCGGTAGCCGGCCACCACACAGTCGGCGGTCCGCTCGTGCTTGATCTTGTACATGGCCCGCTTGTCCTGCAGGTAGCCCACCGACAGCGGCTTGGCCACCACCCCGTCCAGACCGGCCCCCTCGAACTGGTGGAACCAGTCCTGCGCCACCGCCGGGTCCGCGGTCAGCGGCGTCAGATGGATCGGCGGCGCGGCGTCGGCGAAAGCCTGCACCAGGCCGGCTCGCCGCTCGACGAAGGGACGACCGGTCCAGTCCTCGTCCCCCAACGCCAGCAGGTCGAACCCGACGAACCGCGCCGGCGTCTGACCGGCCAGCAGCGCGATCCGGCTCGCCGCCGGGTGGATCCGCTGCTGCAGCGCCTCGAAGTCCAGCCGGTCACCGGACTCCCCGACCACGATCAGCTCGCCGTCCACCACGCAGCGCGGCGGGAAGTTGGCCTTGACCGCCGCCACCACCTCGGGGAAGTAGCGCGTCATCGGCTTCTCGTTGCGGCTGCCGATCTCGACCTCGTCGCCGTCGCGGAAGATGATCGAGCGGAAGCCGTCCCACTTGGGCTCATAGGCGTACTCGCCGGTAGGGATCTGCTTGACCGACTTGGCCAGCATCGGCGCGACCGGGGGCTGCACGGGGAGGTCCATGCCCCCATTGTGGCCGAGGCCGGCCGAGCCCGCGCCCGACGCGGCACAGGGTCAACAGGGCCGCCGACGCGGCACAGGGTCAACAGGGCCGCCGACGCGGCGGGTGGTCAACAAGACAGACACTAGACTTCTTCGGTGCCTATCGCCGACGTCGCCCTCCTCGTCGACGACCTGACCGTACGTTTCGCCGGCCGTGCCGCCCTGGACGGGCTCAGCCTGACCGCCGAGCGCGGAGAGCTGACCGCACTGCTCGGCCCGAACGGCGCCGGCAAGACCACCCTGATCCGCTGCTGCACCGGCCTGCTGGCCCCGGACCGCGGCCGGGTGGAGGTGCTCGGGCAGCTCCCGGGATCCGTCGCCGCGGCGACGCGGGTGGCGGCCATGCCCCAGAGCACCGGCGCCTGGTCCGGGATCAAACCCGTGGAGCTGCTGCGCTATCTGGCCAGCCTGTACGCCTCGCCGCTCGACGTGGCGGCCCTGGTCGACCGACTCGGCCTGACCGAGTTCGCCGGTACGCCCTACCGCCGGCTCTCCGGCGGCCAGCAGCAGGCGGTCAACCTGGCGGGCGCCCTGGTCGGACGCCCGGAGCTGGTCTTCCTCGACGAGCCGACGGCGGGCATGGACCCGCACGCCCGGCACGCCACCTGGGACCTGCTGCGCGAGTTGCGTGCCGCAGGCGTCACCGTCGTGCTGACCACCCACGCCATGGACGAGGCGCAGGAGCTGGCCGACCGGGTCCACATCGTCGACCGCGGCCGGGTCACGGTCTCCGGCACCGTCGCCGCCCTCACCCGCAACGGCCAGACCCTGGAGCAGGTGTTTCTGGCCAACACCCGGGTGGCCGTCCCGAGTGGAGGGGACCGCAGATGACCGCCCTCGACTTCTCCCCCGCGCCCGGCGCGGCTCCGGCGGTCCGCCGGGTGGTGGCGCACGGGCTGACCGAGGCGAAGCTGCTGGTCCGCAACGGCGAGCAGCTGCTGCTCGCCCTGGTCATCCCGATCGGCATCCTGGTCGGCGGTCACCTGCTGGGCGGTCGGTTCGGCGACCTTCGGGTCCTCGTCCCCTCCATCCTCGCGCTCGCGATCTGGTCCTCGTCGTTCACCTCAGTGGCCATCGCCACCGGATTCGAGCGCCGCTACGGCGTGCTCGAGCGGCTCGCCCCCACCCCGCTGGGCCGGTCGGGGTTGCTGGCCGGCAAGTCGTTGGCCGTGCTGCTGGTCGTGCTCGGTCAGCTGGTGGTGCTGAGCGCCGTCGCGCTGGCCCTCGGCTGGCGACCCCAGGGCTCCTGGGCGTCGACGCCGTTCGCGGTGCTGCTGGTGCTGATGGCGGTGGCGACCTTCGTCTGCCTCGCGCTGGCCCTGGCCGGTCGCCTCCGTGCCGAGACCACGCTCGGCCTGGCGAACCTGATCTACGTCGTGCTGGCGGCCGGCGGCGCCCTGGTGGTGCCGCTCAGCCGCTACGGCGACGCGGCGGCGGCGATCCGGCTGCTGCCGACGGCCGCGCTCGGGGAGGGCCTGCGTGAGGCTGCCGTGGGTACGGTGCTCTGGTGGCCGCCGATGGTGCTGGCGGTGTGGTTGGCGGTGGCTGTGGTCGCCGCCTGGAAGGGATTTCGATGGACGTCATGACCTCGCGAGCAGTCGCCGGCGACCCGGCCCGGCCGGTGGGTCCGGCGGCGCTGCGACGTTGGGCCGTCGCCGCGCTGGTGCTCAACATCCTCATCGTGGTGACCGGTGCCGTGGTACGGCTGACCGATTCCGGGCTGGGCTGTCCCACCTGGCCGCGGTGCACCGACGACGCGTACACCCCGCACCCGGAGCTCGGCATCCACGGCGTGATCGAGTTCGGCAACCGGCTGCTCACCTTCGTGCTGATCGCGGTCGCGCTGGCCGTCCTCGTGTCCGCCTGGATCGCCCGGCCGTGGCGGTACCGGCGGCGCACCCGGGTGCTGGCCACCGTGGGAGCGCTCGGAATCCCGGTGCAGGGCGTCATCGGCGGCATCACCGTGCTGACCAAGCTGAACCCATTCGTGGTGGCTCTGCACCTGCTCGCCTCGTTCCTGCTGATCGGGCTCGGCGTCGCCATGCTGCGGACCGCGTTCGGGGTCCGTCCCCGCCCGGTCGACCGGCTGCGCCGCCTGGTGGTCCGGGCCAGCTTCGTGTTGATGGTGCTCACCGTCTGGTTGGGCACGGTGGTGACCGGGAGCGGACCGCACGCCGGCGACTCGGGGGCGCGCCGTACCGGTTTCGACGCCGTGTTCGTCACCCACGTGCATGCCGTCGCGGTCTACGCCACGGTGGCCTTCACCCTGGCCGCCCTGGTGCTGCTCCGCAGCCGCGCGGCGCTGGTGTTGCTGCTGGTCGAGCTCGCCCAGGGCGTGATCGGATTCGTCCAGTACTTCAGGGGCCTGCCGATCGTGCTCGTCGCACTGCACCTGCTCGGCGCCGCACTGTCGGTGGCCGCCGCAACCAACCTGCTGCTCTCGGTCAGCCAGCCGCAACCGGAGCCACCGCAGCCGGCGGAGGATCCGCAGCTGCGCGACCGGGATCGGACGGCCGTCAGCCAGTAGCGCTCGCCGGGACGCGGACAGGTCGCCACCGGCCGGGCAGCGCCGGATCAGGGGCCGGGGTACGCGTCGTCGGTCAACATCCACGCCTCGCGCCGGGTGCCGTCCCAGCGGCGGCAGGCGCGGACCCGGGTGACGAGGTCGTCCGGTCCCAGCACCGACATGACCGACTCCAGGACGACTCCGGCCGCGTGAAGTGGCACCCGGCGGGCCAGCGTGACGTGAGGGCTCCAGCGCCCGGGCCCGAAGTGCCCGCCCGGGTCGGCGGCGCAGATCTCGGCCACCCGCCGCTGGAGCGCAAGCAGCGCCGCCGACGGTATGACCGAGCGGACCAGCACACTCCGGCTGCTGCCGGGTGCGTCCGGGTCGAGCCGAAGGGGCGGGAAGAACAGCACACCGCCCAGCCGGACCTCCAGATCCAGACCGGCAACGGCCTCGCGCAGCGGTGCGTCCAGGTCCGGGTCGATCAGCGACCCCGCGAACAGCGTCAGATGCGGTCGGTGATGTGGCGACGGTGGGTCGCGCCGTTCGCTCGACAGCCCGGCGTCGGCGAGGGCCGCCCAGGCTCGCCGGACCTCGTCCTCGGCGGGGGGATCGAGCAGCAGCTCGACGGAGTGGGCCACGGCGGCGGGTCAGATCGGCAACCGGGTCAGCCAGGTCAGGTCAGCTAGCGGGTCAGGTCAGAACAGCAGCGGGTCGACCGCGGCGGCGATGAAGACCAGAGCGAGGTAGGAGTTGGACCAGTGGAAGAGCCGCATCGGCTTCAGCGCGGCGTCGGTCAGTCCGGCGTTGGCCCGGCGGAGCAGCTGCACCGACTCCCAGAGCAGCGCCGCTCCGGTGACGGCCGCCACCAGCGGATAGAGCCAACCGGTCCCGGCCACCGGCCACAGCAGGAGGGACACGGCCACCGTGGCCACGGAGTAGGCCAGGATTCGCCGGGCCACGGCGGGGGCCTCCATCACCACCGGCAGCATCGGCACGTCCGCGGCGGCGTAGTCCTCCCGATAGCGGAACCCCAGCGCCCAGGTGTGCGGCGGGGTCCAGAAGAAGACGATGGCGAACAGCACCAGCGGCACCCAGCCCACCGACCCGGTCACCGCGGTCCAGCCGATCAGCGGCGGGAAGCACCCGGCGATGCCGCCCCAGACGACGTTCTGTGACGTACGGCGCTTCAGCCAGATGGTGTAGACGAAGACATAGAAGGCATTGGCCGCCAGGGCCAGGCAGGCGGACAGCCAGTTGACGAAGAACCCGAGCCAGAGTGTGGCGGCGACCCCGAGGACGGCCCCGAACACGGTGGCGGCCACCGTGCCGACGGCGTGCCGTGGCAGCGGCCGACGGCGGGTACGACGCATCCGCTCGTCGATGTCCCGGTCCAGCACGCAGTTGAAGGCGTTGGCGCTGGCCGCGGCGAAGCAACCACCGACCATGGTGGCCAGCACCAGGCCGAGCGGCGGCACGCCTCCGGCGGCCAGGAACATCGCCGGAACGGTGGTGACAAGCAGCAGCTCGATGATCCGCGGCTTGGTCAGGCCGACGTACGCGCTCAGCACGTCGCGGACGCTGACCGCCGGGGTCGCATCCGCCCGCTGGGGTGGCGACGATGGACCGTCCGCCGTGACCGGACCGGATACGTCGACGCTCGTCACAAGACCTCTCACAGGTATCGCCCCAGACACCCCCGCGAGGTGGGAGGTACCGTCACGCAGTCTATGACCCGATTCCGCGGATAGCACTTCGGTCGCCGAGAGACGTGTCACATCGACGGCGCACGGGTACGTCCTCATGGCCGGTCACTGTCGACTACCCCGAACCGCCGTTTCATCCAACCCGAGAGACTGCCTCTTCGCCGGTCGAGACCCCGTTCCGGCGCCATCAGTGCCACGCTAGGCTCGCCAGTGTTGCCGCCCGAGGTGAACTCGGGGCCCATCTCGGAAGGACTGCACCACCGTGACGAACTCCGCACCCAGCCAGAACCTGTACCCCGAGGGCTGGACCGATCTCGACTCGCGTGCCGTGGACACCGCCCGGGTGCTTGCCGCCGACGCTGTCCAGAAGGTCGGCAACGGTCATCCCGGCACGGCGATGAGCCTGGCCCCGGTGGCGTACCTGCTCTTCCAGAAGGTGATGCGACACGATCCGGCCGACACCCACTGGCCCGGACGCGACCGGTTCGTGCTCTCCTGCGGCCACTCCAGCCTCACGCTCTATCTGCAGCTCTACCTCGGCGGCTTCGGGCTCGAGCTCGACGACATCAAAGCCCTGCGCACCTGGGGATCGAAGACGCCCGGTCACCCGGAGTATCGCCACACCGACGGCGTTGAGATCACCACCGGCCCGCTCGGCCAGGGCATCGCGAACGCGGTCGGCATGGCCATGGCCGCCCGCCGCGAGCGTGGCCTGCTCGATCCGGACGCCGCACCGGGTGAGTCGCCGTTCGACCACCAGATCTTCTGCCTGGCCTCCGACGGTGACATCGAGGAAGGCATCACCTCGGAGGCGTCCTCGCTGGCCGGCACCCAGCGGCTGGGCAACCTGACGGTGATCTATGACCGCAACCACATCTCGATCGAGGACGACACCAACATCGCCCTGACCGAGGATGTCGCGGCTCGCTACCGCGCGTACGACTGGCACGTTCAAGAGATCGACTGGACCAACGACGGCACCGCGTACGCCGAGAATGTCGCCGCGCTCCAGGATGCGCTGGACGCCGCCCGCCAGGTGACTGACCGGCCCAGCTTCATCAGCCTGCGCACGATCATCGGCTACCCGGCCCCGACCAAGCAGAACACCGGCAAGGCCCACGGCTCGGCGCTCGGCGAAGACGAGGTGAAGGCGACCAAGGAGGTGCTCGGTTTCGACCCGGAGCAGACCTTCGAGGTCTCCGATGAGGTGATCGCCCACACCCGCAAGCTGGTCGAGCGCGGCGAGCAGGCCCGCCGCGACTGGCAGTCCTCCTTCGATGCGTGGGCCGAGGCCAACCCCGAGGGCAAGGCCTTCTACGACCGGATGGTCACCGACGAGCTCTCCCCCGGCTGGGAAGAGGCGCTGCCGAGCTGGGACGCAGACCCGAAGGGCATCGCCACCCGCGCCGCCTCGGGCAAGGTGCTGACGGCGCTGGCACCGAAGCTGCCGGAGCTGTGGGGCGGCTCGGCGGACCTGGCCGAGTCCAACAACACCACCCCCGAGGGCGAGCCGAGCTTCCTGCCGAGCGACCGGCAGACCAAGATGTTCTCCGGCGGCCCCTATGGCCGGGTGCTGCACTTCGGCATCCGCGAGCACGCCATGGGCGCCATCCTCAACGGGATCAAGGTGCACGGCGGTCTTCGCCCGTACGGCGGCACCTTCCTCACCTTCAGCGACTACATGCGCGGAGCGGTCCGGCTGGCGGCGCTGATGAAGCTGCCGGTCACGTTCGTCTGGACCCACGACTCCATCGGCCTCGGCGAGGACGGCCCGACCCACCAGCCGATCGAGCACCTGGCCGCGCTGCGCGCCATCCCCGGGCTGGACGTGGTCCGCCCGGCCGACGCCAACGAGACCGCCGCGGCCTGGGCAACCATCCTCCGCAACGGTGACCGGCCCGCCGGACTCATCCTCAGCCGGCAGAACCTGCCGATCGTGCCGCGTGGCGAGGACGGCTTCGCCGACACCTCCGGCGTGGCCAAGGGCGCGTACGTCCTCAAGGACTGCGACGGCACTCCCGACGTGATCCTGATCGGCACCGGCTCCGAGGTCCAGTACGCACTCGCCGCGCAGGAGCAGCTGGCCGGCGACGGCGTGCAGGCCCGGGTCATCTCGATGCCGTGCCGGGAATGGTTCGACGAGCAGGGTCAGGACTACAAGGACTCGCTCATCCCGCCGGACGTGCGCGCCCGGGTCAGTATCGAGGCCGGCGTCAGCATGGGCTGGCGTGACCTGGTCGGCGATGCCGGCCGGATCATCAGCATCGAGCACTACGGCGCCAGCGCATCGGGCGCCAAGCTGTTCGAGGAGTTCGGCTTCTCCGCCGACACCGTGCTGGCGGCGGCTCGCGAGAGCATCGAGGCCGCCGGTGCCAGCACCAGCGCCCCCACCCACGCCGCTGCCGCCGGATCCAAAGGTCCGGCCGACACCGTCGAGGACCCCGGCGTCACGATCAGCTGAGCAGCTGACCCCGCACGATCCGCGCAGTTCCTCTTCCACAGGAGAACACCATGAGTGATCGACTGAAGGCTCTCGCCGATGCGGGAGTTTCCATCTGGCTCGACGACCTGTCCCGCGAGCTCCTCGACACCGGCGAGCTCTCGCGGCTGATGTCGGAGGCCTCGGTGGTCGGCGTCACCACCAACCCGACCATCTTCGCCAGCGCCCTGACCAAGGGCGAGACCTACAACGACCAGGTGAACGAGCTCACCGGCCAGGGTGCCTCGGTGGAGGAGGCGATCACGGCGATCACCACCACCGACGTCCGCAACGCCTGCGACCTGTTCGCCGCCACCAACGCGGCCACCGGCGGGATCGACGGCCGGGTCTCGATCGAGGTCGAGCCGGGGCTGGCCAAGGACACCGACGGCACCATCGCCCAGGCCAAGCAGCTGTGGGAGATCGTCAACCGGCCGAACGCGCTGATCAAGATCCCCGCCACCGTCGAAGGATTGCCCGCCATCACGGCGACCCTCGCGGCCGGGATCAGCGTCAACGTCACGCTGATCTTCGCCCTGGACCGCTACCAGGCGGTGATGGACGCCTACCTGAGTGGACTCGAACAGGCGGCCGCCGCCGGCCATGATCTGAGCCAGATCCACTCGGTGGCGTCCTTCTTCGTCTCGCGCGTGGACACCGAGGTGGACAAGCGTCTGGACGCCATCGGCAGCGACGAGGCCAAGGCGCTCAAGGGCAAGGCCGCCCTGGCCAACGCCCGGCTGGCCTACGCCGCCTACTCCGAGGCCTTCGCCTCCGACCGGTTCGCCCGGCTGGCCGACCAGGGAGCTCGGGTGCAGCGACCGCTGTGGGCCTCGACCGGGGTCAAGGACCCGTCCCTGCCGGACACGCTCTACATCAGCGAGCTGGTGGTCGCGGGCACCGTGAACACCATGCCGGGCAAGACGATGGAGGCCTTCGCCGACCACGGCGAGGTCAAGGGCGACACCGTCACCGGCACCGCTGCCGAGGCGCAGCAGCTGATGGACTCTCTCGCCGGTGTCGGCGTCGACTTCGCCGACGTGGTGTCGGTGATCGAGGCCGAGGGCGTGCAGAAGTTCGAGAAGTCGTGGGGTGAGCTGGTGGAGACGGTCAGCCAGGCGCTTCAGGGTGACAGCCCGGACCCCAAGGACAGCTGACCCGTGTCCCTGAGCTCCGCCGAGCGGGTCAACCCGCTCCGTGACCCGCAGGACCGCCGGCTGCCGCGGATCGCCGGCCCCTGTGTGCTGGTGATCTTCGGTGTCACCGGCGACCTGTCCACCAAGAAGCTGATGCCGGCGGTGTACGACCTGGCGAACCGTGGCCTGTTGCCTCCCGGCTTCGCCCTGGTCGGGTTCGCCCGTCGGGACTGGGAGAACCAGGACTTCGCCCAGATCGTGCACGCCGCCGTCAAGGAGAACGCCAGGACCCCGTTCCGCGAGGAGGTGTGGAAGCAGCTGTCGGAGGGCATCCGCTTCGTCTCCGGGCAGATCGGGGACGACGAGTCCTTCGCCAACCTCAAGTCGACCATCGCCGACCTGGACGAGGCGCGCGGGACCGGCGGCAACCACGCCTTCTATCTCTCCATCCCGCCGAGCCTGTTCCCGACCGTGGTCGGGCAGCTGCGTGACCACGGTCTGGCTGAAGAGCAGCAGGGTCGGTGGAGCCGGGTGGTGATCGAGAAGCCGTTCGGGCACGACCTGGCCAGCGCCCAGGAGCTCAACCGGGTGGTCTCCAGCGTGTTCCCCTCGTCGTCGGTGTTCCGGATCGACCACTACCTGGGCAAGGAGACCGTCCAGAACATGATGGCGCTCCGGTTCGCCAACCAGCTGTTCGAGCCGGTCTGGAACAACAACTACGTCGACCACGTGCAGATCACCATGGCCGAGGACATCGGCATCGGCGGTCGCGCCGGCTACTTCGACGGCATCGGCATCGCCCGCGACGTGATCCAGAACCACCTGCTGCAGCTGCTGGCGCTGACGGCGATGGAGGAGCCGACGTCGTTCGAGGCGCGCCAGCTCCGGGCGGAGAAGCAGAAGGTGCTCGCCGCCACCCGGCCGCCGGCACGGATGGATCTGCACACTGCCCGGGGCCGCTACGTCGGCGGCTGGCAGGGCGGCGAGAAGGTCAAGGGTTATCTCGATGAGCAGGGCATCCCGGCCGACTCCAAGACCGAGACCTTCGCCGCCATCCGGGTCGACATCGAGAACCGTCGCTGGGCCGGGGTCCCGTTCTATCTGCGGACCGGCAAGCGGCTGGCGCGGCGGGTGACCGAGATCGCGCTGGGGTTCAAGCGCGCCCCGCACCTGCCGTTCACGGCCACCGACACCGAGGAGCTCGGCTACAACGCGTTGGTGCTGCGGATCCAGCCCGATGAAGGCGTCACGCTGCGGTTCGGGGCCAAGGTGCCCGGCACTCAGATGGAGATCCGCGAGGTCAACATGGACTTCGCCTACGGTGGCTCGTTCACCGAGTCGTCGCCGGAGGCGTACGAGCGACTCATCCTCGACGTGCTGCTCGGCGACCCGCCGCTGTTCCCACAGCACGAGGAGGTCGAGCTGTCCTGGAAGATCCTCGACCCGATCCTGGACTACTGGGCCAGCATCGACGACCGGCCCGATGACTACGCCGCGGGTGGCTGGGGACCGCAGAGCGCGGTCGACATGCTCGCACGCGACGGCTTCACCTGGCGTCGGCCATGACCGCGGCACAGCGGACGACGGTTCCCGCACCGACCGGGAAGGGCGACCTGCCATGGTGATCACGCTGGAAGGCACCAACTCCTCCAAGATCTCCTCGGCGTTGATCCGCGCCCGGCGCAGTGCCGGCAGGCCGGCGATGGGCATGGTGCTGACCCTGATCATCGTCTGCGACGAGGCGGGGTACGAGAACGCTCTCGAGGCCAGCACGGCAGCGAGCCGCGAGCACCCGTCGCGGATCCTGCTGGTGGTGACCGCGACAGGTCGCCAGGCCACCCTGGACGCCGAGGTGCGGATCGGTGAGGGAGCACCCGGTGAGGTGGTCGTCATCCGGATGCGTGGCGCGATCGCCCACCACCCGGCGTCGGTCGTCCGACCGCTGCTGTTGCCCGATTCGCCCGTGGTCATCTGGTGGCCGGGCAAGTGTCCGGCCAACCCGGCCACCGACGAGCTGGCGGGTCTCGCCGTCCGACGGATCACCGACGCCATGGGAACGGCGCGCCCGATGGCCGCGCTCAAGGCCAGGGCCGAGACCTACGCCCCGGGCGACACCGACCTGAGCTGGACCCGGCTGACGCAGTGGCGGGCCCTGCTGGCGGCGAGCCTGGACCAGTACCCGGCGACGGTGCGGCATGCGGTGGTCGAGTCCGAGCGGTCCAATGCCTCCGCCGACCTGCTGGCGGCGTGGCTGGAGGACCGGCTGAAGGTCGAGGTGACCCGGGCCAACAGCGCCGGCCCGGGTATCACGGCGGTGCGGATGACCACCGCCGCCGGCGACATCGCGATCACCCGACCGGACGGCCTGCTCGCGTCGTATGCGGTGCCCGGCCAGCCCAACCGACTGGTCGCGCTGAAGCGGCGCGACGTCAGTGACCTCATCACCGAGGAGCTGCGCCGGATGGACGACGACGACATCTTCGAGCGAGCGGTCAAGGCCCTCAAGCAGCGTGAGGAGAAGGCCTCGGCCACGAGGGCGACAGCGAAGCGGACTGGGGCCAAGAAGACGAGCCCACAGAAGAAGGGCGCACAGAAGACGACCACCACGAAGACGGGGGCCACGAAGACGCCCGCAGCGAAGAGGACCCCCGCCACGGCGGCGTCGAAGAAGACCACCGCGCGGTCCGCAACCGATCGAGCTGCGGCGTCGCCCCGGGCGGCCCGCAAGCGAGCGGCGAAGGCCGCCGACAGCGTGGAGGGCTGAGCCCGTGGTCGCAGCAGAGCTGGTCGCGCACGCCGGAGCCGACGAGGTGGCCGAGGCGCTGGCCGGCAGACTTCTCGAACGGCTCGCCGAGGTTCAGGCCGACGGTGCGGTTGCGCAGCTCTGCCTCACCGGCGGGCGAATCGCCACCCGCGCCTACACCCGCCTGGCGCAGCAGGCCGACACGGCAGTGGGCGTCGACTGGTCCCGGGTGGAGCTGTGGTGGGGCGACGAGCGGTTCGTGGCCGCCGACGACGACGACCGTAACGCCGAGCCGGTTCTGACCCTGCTGGCGCCGCTGGGCCTGGACCCGGCCCGGGTGCATGTGATGCCGGCCGCCGACTCGGATCTGGAGCTGGACGTCGCCGCGCAGACCTACGCCGATGAGCTCGGCGACACCGTCTTCGACATCTGTCTGCTGGGCATGGGGCCGGACGGCCACGTCGCGTCATTGTTCCCCGACCACGACTGGTCGCAGAGCAGCCGCACCGTGATCGGCGTCCGCGACTCCCCCAAGCCGCCGCCGCTGCGGACCAGCGTGACCCTGCCGGTGATCAATGCGGCCCGCGAGGTCTGGTTCTGTGTTGCGGGAAGCGACAAGGCCGAGGCGCTGGCCCAGGCCTGGACCGGCTCGGCCGAGCTCCCGGCCGGCGCCGTGTCGGGCGCCGAGCGGACTCTCTGGCTGGTCGACGCCGAAGCGATGTCGGCCCTGCTGGACCGGCCCCTCACCTGACGGCGAGGACCGGCCCGAACGACACCAGGCTCAGTAGATGACCTCGCCGCGGGCGCGCCGGTCGCGGAGCGCCTGCAAGGCCTCCTTCAGGATGTCGTCGGCTTCCTTGTCGGTCCGACGCTCCTTCACATAGGCGAGGTGGGTCTTGTACGGCTCGATCTTCGGCGGCGGCGGCGGGTTCAGCGAGTCGAGGTTGGCCGGCAGACCGCAGCGCGGGCAGTCCCACGTCTCCGGCACCTGGGCCTCCGCGGCGAAAGCAGGCTTGGTCTCGTGCCCGTGTGCGCAGAAGTACGATACGTACAGACGAGGGGCAGCGTCCCCGCGCTCAGCCTCCCCCATTGGTCCGGCGCCGACCCGGCTGCCACGAATGGCACTTCCACCAGCCACGTTCGTTCTCCCTCGTTTTTACGTTGTGAAAGAGCTCAGGACTCAGGACTGCAGGCGATACAGAAGGCCGAGCGCGATGATGCTCGCCAACCAGACAACGCCGATGATGATCGTCAACCGGTCGAGGTTGCGTTCGGCCACCGACGAGCCGCCCATCGAGGAAGAGATACCGCCACCGAAAAGGTCGGACAGGCCACCACCGCGCCCCTTGTGCATCAGCACAAAGAGCGCGAGCGTGACACTGGTGATGACCAACACGATCGAGAAGATCAGGATCGGGGTGGTCATCATAGGCACGGGCACGAAAATCACTGACGTACTCTAACCCACGGCGCGGACATTGTTGGCCTCCGTGTCAGAGCAGCGGGAGGTCGTAGAACCGGGCGATCGCGGAGAACTCGTCGATCACCAGGCTGGCGCCGCCGACCAGGCAGCCGTCCACGTCGGGCTGCGCCATGATGGCCGCGACACTGTTGGACTTGACCGAGCCGCCGTAGAGCACCCGCACCTGCTCGGCCACCTCCGCACCGTGCACGTCGCCGATCCGGCTGCGGATGGCGGCGCAGACCTCCTGGGCGTCGTCGGGGGTCGCGACCTCGCCGGTCCCGATCGCCCAGACCGGCTCGTAGGCGATCACCAACGTGGCGACCTGCTCGGCCGGGACGCCGTCCAGCGCGCCGTCGACCTGGGCGAGCGTGTACGCCACGTGCTCGCCTGCCTGCCGCACCTCGAGCCCTTCGCCGACGCAGACGATCGGGATGATCCCGCCCGACAGCGCCTTCTTCGTCTTGGCGTTGACCAGCGCGTCGTCCTCGTGGTGGTACTGCCGCCGCTCGGAGTGGCCGACGGTGACATAGCCACAGTTGAGCTTGGCCAGCATCTCGACCGAGATCTCGCCGGTGTACGCCCCGTTGTCGTGCGCGGACACGTCCTGGGCACCGTAGCCGAGGCTCAGTCGGTCCCCCTCGATCAGCGTCTGCACGCTGCGCAGGTCGGTGAACGGCGCCAACACGACCACCTCGGACTTGTCCGGGTCGTGCTTCTTGTCGTCCAGGGTCCAGGCCAGCTTCTGCACCAGACCGACGGCCTCGAGGTGGTTGAGGTTCATCTTCCAGTTGCCGGCCATCAAGGGCTTGCGTGCCATGTCGTGGGTACTTCCTTTATCAGTGGGTGGGGTCTTCGAGGACGGCGAGACCCGGCAGGGTCTTGCCCTCCAGGTACTCCAGGCTGGCGCCACCGCCGGTGGAGATGTGGCCGAAGTCGTCGTCGGCGAATCCGAGGTCACGCACCGCGGCGGCGGAGTCACCACCACCGACCACGGACAGCCCGTCGACCTCGGTCAGGGCCTGCGCGACCCCGCGGGTGCCGGCGGCGAAGTTCTCCCACTCGGCGACCCCCATCGGGCCGTTCCAGAACACCGTCGTGGAGCCGGCGATGACCTCGGCGAAAGCTGCGGTCGAGTCCGGGCCGATGTCCAGGCCCAGCTGGTCGGCCGGGATCGCGTCGGCGGCCACGACGCTCGGCGGCGCGTCGGCCTTGAACTCGGGCGCCACCACGATGTCGGTGGGCAACACGATGCGCTTGCCGCTGGCGGCGGCGTCGTCGAGGTAGCCCTTGACCGCGTCGATCTGGTCGGCCTCCAGCAGGCTCTTGCCCACCTCGTGGCCCTGGGCGGCGAGGAAGGTGAAGACCATCCCACCGCCGATGACCAGGGTGTCGGCGGTGGTGATCAGGTTCGCGATGACGGCGAGCTTGTCGGAAACCTTCGCGCCACCCAGCACCACGGTGTAGGGCCGCTGCGGCTCGACGGTCAGCCGCTTGAGCACCTCGACCTCGGCCTTGACCAGGCTTCCGGCCGCGTTCGGCAGCCGCTTCGCCAGGTCGTAGACGGAGGCCTGCTTGCGGTGCACGACGCCGAACCCGTCGGAGACGAAGACGTCGCCGAGAGCGGCGTACGCGTCGGCGAGCTCGCCCCGGACGGCCTCGTCCTTGGACTCTTCGCCCGGCTCGAAGCGGACGTTCTCGAGCATGGCGACCTCGCCGTCGGCCAACGCGGCCACGGTCCGGCGTGCCGACTCCCCGACCACGTCAGCGGCCAGGGTGACCTCGGTGCCGAGCAGCTCCGACAGCCGGGCTGCGGCTGGAGCCAGCGAGTAGGCCGGGTTGACCTGCCCCTTGGGCCGGCCGAGGTGCGCCAGCACGACGACACGGGCACCGGCGTCACGCAGCTGGGTCAGCGTCGGGACCGAGGCACGGATCCGGCCGTCGTCGGTGATGGTGGTGCCGTCCAGCGGGACGTTCAGGTCGCAGCGGATGAGTACTCGCCTGCCGCGCAGGTCACCGAGATCAGATACAGACTTCACGTGAGGTCAACCCTTCGAACGAGATCGGCCGGACAGCCCCATCCTCCGCCGTCCACCAGGGGGCGGCGCGGAGGACGAGCTGTCCGGCAGGGGGTGGAGCTGGGATCAGAGCGACTTGCCGACGATGGTGACGAGGTCGGCGAGGCGGTTGGAGTAACCCCACTCGTTGTCGTACCAACCGACGACCTTCACCTGGTTGCCGATCACCTTGGTGAGGCCGGCGTCGAAGATGCAGGAGTGCGGGTCGGTGACGATGTCGGAGGACACGATCTCGTCCTCGGTGTACTTCAGGTAGCCCTTGAGGGGGCCCTCGGCGGCAGCCTTGACGGCGGCGTTGACCTCTTCGACGGTGGTCTCGCGACCGGCCTCGAAGGTCAGGTCCGTGGCCGAGCCGGTGGGGATCGGCACCCGGAGGGCGTAGCCATCGAGCTTGCCCTTCAGCTGCGGCAGCACCAGGCCGATGGCCTTGGCGGCACCGGTCGAGGTCGGCACGATGTTGAGGGCCGCGGCGCGGGCGCGACGCAGGTCCTTGTGCGGGCCGTCCTGCAGGTTCTGGTCCTGGGTGTACGCGTGGATCGTGGTCATCAGACCCTTGACGATGCCGACGGACTCGTCCAGCGCCTTGGCCATCGGGCCGAGGCAGTTGGTGGTGCACGAGGCGTTGGAGATGATGTGGTGGTTCGCCGGGTCGTAGTCGCCGTCGTTCACACCGAGGACGATGGTGATGTCCTCGTTCTTGGCCGGGGCGGAGATGATGACCTTCTTGGCGCCGCCGTCGATGTGGGCCTTGGCCTTGGTCGCGTCGGTGAAGATGCCGGTCGACTCGATCACGACGTCCACGCCGAGCTCGCCCCACGGCAGCTTGGCCGGGTCGCGCTCCTCGAAGACGCGGATGGACTTGCCGTCCACCGTGATGTCGGTCTCGGAGGCTTTGACCTCGCCGGACAGACGACCGAGGATCGAGTCGTACTTGAGCAGGTGCGCCAGGCTGGCGTTGTCGGTGAGGTCGTTGACAGCGACGATCTCGATGTCGGCGCCGGAAGCCTGCACAGCGCGGAAGAAGTTGCGGCCGATTCGGCCGAAACCGTTGATACCAACACGTACGGTCATGTGTGCGTACTCCTCAAGATAAGGGGATCGTTCGGGTCTTGGGTCCACTGACCACAGTAACGAATTCGCCGACGCCCGGTTGCTACCGGTTCTGCGGCTGGTCTTAAGCAGGTCCTGGCCGACGAGGAGACGCGCAGCGGCGGCGCCTCCGGTCCCCGCTCACTCCTCGTCGTCAAGCATCTCCGGGCTGAGGTTCGCCTCGGTGTTGGGGATGCCCAGCTCTGCGGCCCGCTTGTCGGCGGTGGCCAGCAGCCGCCGGATCCGGCCTGCGACCGCGTCCTTGGTCAGCTGCGGGTTGTGCAGCTGACCCAGCTCCTCCAGGCTCGCCTGCTTGTTCTCGACCCGGAGCACGCCGGCCGCCTTCAGGTGGTCGGGCACCTGGTCGCCCAGAATCTCCAGCGCCCGTTCCACCCGTGCCCCGGCGGCCACCGCGGCCCGGGCCGAGCGCCGCAGGTTGGCGTCGTCGAAGTTGGCCAGCCGGTTCGCGGAGGCGCGCACCTCGCGGCGCATCCGGCGCTCCTCCCAGGCCAGCAGCGACTCGTGCGCGCCGAGCCGGGTCAGCATCGCGCCGATCGCGTCGCCGTCGCGGATCACCACCCGGTCGATGTTGCGGACCTCGCGGGCCTTGGCTGAGATCCCGAGCCGGCGGGCGGCTCCGACCAGCGCCAGGGCGGCCTCGGGGCCGGGGCAGGTGATCTCCATCGCCATCGACCGACCCGGCTCGGTCAACGAGCCGTGGGCCAGGAACGCTCCGCGCCAGGCCGCGACGCAGTCGCAGATTCCGCCGCTGACGACCTGGGACGGGAGGCCACGGGCCGGGCGGCCGTGGGAGTCGATCAGCCCGGTCTGCCGGGCGAGGGCTTCGCCGTCTTTGATCACCCGGACGACGTAGCGGGTGCCGCGACGGATGCCGGCCCCGTTGACGATGACCAGGTCGCTGGGGTGGCCGAACACGTCACTGATGTCGGTCCGCAGTCGGCGCGCGGCGGCGCCGGTATCCAGCTCCGCCTCGATGACGATCCGGCCGCTGACGATGTGCAGACCGCCCGCGAACCGAAGGGTGGACGCCACCTCAGCTTTGCGGCAGCAGGGCTTGGTGACCTTGATGGTCGCCAGTTCTGCCTTCACCTGCGCGGTCATAGCCATTGGTGCATGATGCCACGACTACGCGCGGCCGATGTACCCCCCGGGCCTTGACCGGTTCAGACGCCCATCACCTCGGCGTACGCCGACGCGAGCCGCAGGGGGTCGTGGCGGGGGCTCTTGTCCCGTGCCGCCAGATCGGCCACCACCAAGGTGGCACCGAGAGAGCGCGCGTACGCCCCCAGATGCCGGTCGTAGCCGGCGAAGGTCTCGTCGGCCAACACCACGTCCAGCCGCAGCGCCGGTGCGTGCTCGGCCAGCAGCTCCAGGTGCCGGGCGGCGGAGAACCCCTCGGTCTCCCCCGCCGTCTCCAGGTTGAGGGTCAGCAGCCGCCGGGCCGGGGTGGTCTGGACGGCCTCCGCCAGCTGCGGCACCAGCAGGTGCGGGATGACCGAGGTGAACCACGAGCCGGGACCGAGCACGATCCAGTCCGCCTCCATCACCGCGGCCACAGCCTCCGGGGCCGCCGGCGGGTCGACCGGCGTCAGCCGGACCGAGCGGACCTCGGCCGTCGTCTTGGCCACGGCGGCCTGCCCGCGGATCGAGCCGACCTCGTCCGGCAGCAGCGGGTCGAGGCCGATGACCTCGGCTTCGATCCCGAGCGGCACCGACGACATCGGCAGCACCCGGCCCTTGGCGCCGAGCAGCCGTGACAGCAGCTCCAGGCCCGCCACCGGGTCACCGAGGCGCTCCCACACCCCGGCCAGCAGAAGGTTGCCGATCGGGTGGCCGCCCAGCCCCCCGTCACCGCTGAAGCGGTACTGCAGCAGGTCGGCCCAGGTCCGACCGGTCTCGTCGTCGCCGCAGAGCGCAGCCAGCGCCATCCGGAGGTCGCCGGGGGGCAGGCAGTTGAGCTCGTCGCGCAGCCGGCCCGAGGAACCGCCGTCGTCGGCCACGGTGACGATCGCGGTCAGTCGATTGGTCACCCGCCGCAGAGCACTGAGCGAGGCATACAGGCCGTGCCCGCCGCCGAAGGCCGCCACCGAGGGCAGGCTGGCCAGCAGGTCATCGGGTCGGTGCCCGGCGCGACGGCTCACTCGCGTCCCACATCGCGGTGCAGGACCTTCGTCGGCATGCCCAGCTTCCGCAGCCGGCGGCCGAACTCCTCGGTCATGGCTGTGCTGCGGTGCTTGCCGCCGGTGCAGCCGATGGCGATCGTGACGAAGCGCTTGCCCTCTTGGATGTAGCCGGCCGCCGTCACCTCGAGTAGCGCCTGCAGCCGCTCCAGGAACGGCTCGGCGCCGTCGCGGCTCAAGACGTAGTCGCTGACGGGCCGGCTCAGCCCGTTCTGCGGCCGCAGGTCAGGGACCCAGTGCGGGTTGGGCAGGAACCGGACGTCCAGGACGAGGTCGGCGTCGACCGGAATGCCGTTCTTGAAGCCGAAGGAGACCAGGGTCACCCGGAGCCGGTCGTCGTTGGTGCCGCCGTACGCGTGTGCGACCCGGGAGCTGAGCTGGTGCACGTTCAACGACGACGTGTCGATGACCAGATCGGCAGCGGCCCGCAGGGTCGCCAGCATGCCGCGTTCGGCGCTGATGCCGTCCAGCAACCGCCCGTCGCCCTGCAGCGGATGCGGTCGGCGGACCGACTCCTGCCGACGGACGATGACGTCGTCGGTCGACTCCAGGAACAAGATCTCCGGAGCGAGCCCCGTCGCGCTGAGGTCGGCGAACATCGTCGGCAGCTGCTCGAAGAACGAGCGGGTCCGGACGTCGAGGACCACAGCCAGCCGGGTGATCCCGGTGTTCGCGGCCAGCCGGCACACCTCCGGCAGCACGCTGGGCGGGAGGTTGTCCACGACGTACCAGCCGAGGTCCTCCAGGGCATTGGCCGCGGTGCTGCGGCCGGCACCCGACATCCCGGTGACAACGACCACCCGCGGCTCGGGGCGACGCTGGCTGGGCGGGGCGCCGATGAGCTCCTCCGGGGTGGCCTCGGCGGTCCCGGCAGCAGGTTCGGTGGTCATGCGGGTCATTATCGCCTCCGGGACGTGACCGGGGCCACGGCGGGCCGGGTCAGTCGAGGATCTCACCGGTGGCCGTGTTGACGGACTCGCGCTGCGGCGCCCCGTCGAGGGCCGACTTGATTGCCACGGCGGTCTTGGTGCCGAAGCCGGGCACCTGGGCGATGTCCTCCACCCGGGCTGCGCGGAGCTTCTTCAGCGAGCCGAAATGGGCCATCAGCGCCTTGCGGCGCACCTCGCCCAGTCCGGGGACGTCGTCGAGCAGCGACTCGACCATCGACTTGCTCCGCCGGCTGCGGTGATGGGTGATCGCGAACCGGTGCGCCTCGTCCCGGAGCCGCTGCAGCAGATAGAGACCCTCGCTGGTTCGCGGCAGGATGACCGGCTCCTCCTGATCGGGCAGCCAGACCTCCTCCAGTCGCTTGGCGAGCCCGCACAGTGCCACGTCGGTGATGCCGAGCTCCTCCATCGCCTGCGCCGCGGCGGCCACCTGCGGCGGTCCGCCGTCCACCACGACCAGCGCCGGGGCGTACGCGAACTTGCGGGGTGCCCCGGTGGTCGGGTCGATCAGCATCGGGCCGTCCTCGTCGCCGGCGTCGACCGGCTTCATCGAGGCACGGTCGTCCAGCAATCGGCGGAACCGCCGGCTGATCACCTCGTGCATCGAGGCCACGTCGTTCTGGCCGTCGACGTCGCGGATGACGAAGCGGCGGTATTCGCTCTTGCGCGGCAACCCGTCCTCGAACACCACCATCGACGCCACCACCTCGGTGCCTTGCAGGTTGGAGATGTCGAAGCACTCCATCCGCAGCGGCGCGGTCGGCAGCTCGAGTGCCTCCTGGATCTCCTCCAGGGCGCGGTTCCGGGTCGACAGATCCCCGGCCCGGCTCGTCTTGTGCCGGATCAGCGTCTCGCTGGCGTTGCGAGCGACGGTCTCCATCAGCGTCTTCTTGTCACCGCGCTGCGGCATCCGGATGGACACGGCGGACCCCCGCCGCTCGCTCAGCACCCGGGCCAGCGCGTCGGCCGTCGCCGGCACGGCCGGGACCAGGATCTCCCGCGGGATGGTGACCGGCTCGCTGGAGCGCGCGTCACCGAGCAGCTGGTCGGCGTAGAGCTGGACCAGGAACTTCTCGATCAGCTCCCCGGTGCCGGCGTCGTCGACCCGGTCCGCGACCCAGCCGCGCTGGCCCCGGACCCGGCCGCCGCGGACGTGGAAGATCTGCACGGCGACCTCGAGCGGGTCCTCGGCGAGGGCGATGACGTCGGCGTCGGTGCCGTCGGTGAAGACGATGGCGTTCTTCTCCGTCGCCTGCTGCAGCGCACCGATGTTGTCGCGCAGCCTCGCCGCCCGCTCGAAGTCGAGCTCGGCGCTGGCTGCCTTCATCTCGGTCTCCAGCCGCTTGATCAACGGCGCGGCCTGGCCGGCCATGAACTGGCAGAAGTCCTCGACGATGGCGCGGTGCTCGTCCGCGCTGACCCGGCCGACGCAGGGGGCGGAGCACTTGTCGATGTAGCCGAGCAAGCAGGGCCGGCCGATCTGCCGGTGGTTCTTGAACACCCCCGCCGAGCAGGAGCGCATCGGGAACACCCGCAGCAGCAGGTCGACCGTCTCCCGGATGGCCCAAGCGTGCGAGTACGGCCCGAAGTATCGGTTGCCCTTCCGCTTGGGACCGCGGCCCACCATCACCCGCGGGAACTCCTCGGCGAGGGTCACCGCCAACCACGGATATGACTTGTCGTCGCGGTACTTCACGTTGAACCGCGGGTCGAACTCCTTGATCCAGGAATACTCCAGCTGCAGCGCCTCGACCTCGGTCTGCACCACGGTCCAGTCCACCCGGGCCGCGGTCAGCACCATTGACTGCGTCCGGTGGTGCAGGTTGGACAGGTCGGCGAAGTAGGAGTTGAGCCGTGACCGCAGGCTCTTCGCCTTGCCGACGTAGATCACCTGGTTGTGCTCGTCGGAGAACCGGTAGACACCGGGAGCCTCGGGGATCGACCCGGGAGCCGGACGGTAGGACGACGGATCTGCCACGCGTCCAGCCTAGGCGCAGCCGCCGACAGGGCTGGGAACTGGTGCAGCCGGATCCACGATAGGAATGTCTGCATGAAGAGCGCTCCGGAACAGGTCACAGACAGTCAGGGCTACCACGTGCTGGTGGCGGTGGGACTCGCCGGCTACGGACTGGTGCACCTCGTCATCGCCGGTCTGGCCCTGCAGCTGGCCTGGTCGGGTGGCGGCGAACAGGCCTCCAGCCAGGGAGCTCTGCAGGAGATCGCGAAGCAACCACTCGGCAGTGCACTGCTGTGGGTGGTGGCGGTGGGACTGTTCGCGCTGGTGGTCTGGCAGGTGATCGAGGCGATCTACGGCTACCGCTGGAAGGACGGCGCCGAGCGGCTCCGCAAACGGCTGTCCTCGGCCGGCCGCGCGGTGGTGTACCTGGCCCTTGGGTTCAGCGCAGCCAAGATCGGCTCCGGATCCGGCGGCAGCTCCAGCGGCGCCGCCCAGGAGTCGGTCACCTTACGGCTGCTGTCGGCGCCGTTCGGTCGGGTCCTGGTCGCGGCGGTCGGCATCGCCGTGCTGGCCGTCGGCGTCGCGCAGATCGTCAAGGGCGTACGCCGCTCGTTCACCGATGACCTGACCGGTCACGTCTCCCCCGCGACTCGAAAGCTCGGCACGGCCGGCTACGTCGCCAAAGGCGTCGCCCTGATGATCGTCGGCCTGCTGTTCGGCTGGGCCGCGCTCAGCTATGACCCCGACAAGGCGGGCGGCCTGGACAGCGCCCTGAAGACGATTCGCGACCAGCCGTTCGGCAGCGTCCTGCTGACCGTGATGGCACTCGGCATCTTGGCGTTCGGCCTCTACTGCTTCAGCTGGGCCAAGCACGCCCGCCGCTGATCGTCTGGGTGTCCGCACGACCGGAGCTCTGCCGCCGGAGACGAAGAGGTCCGGCGGCAGCTGCCCGGCTCAGTCAGCGATAACGATGTCGTCGCCGGCCTCGCTGAACTGGACCGCCGGCAGCGGCGCCTTCGCCGGGCCGGCGGTCGGCGAGCCGTCGGTGATGGAGAAGTGGCTGCCGTGGCACTGGCAGATGATCTCGGCGTTCTGGATCTGGCTGACCGGGCACCCCTGATGGGTGCAGATGGCGCTGAACGCCTTGAACTCCCCGGCAGACGGCTGGGTGACGACGTACTTGTCCTGCACCACCACACCGCCCCCTTCCGTCACCTCGGACTTGGCCACGGTGGTCCCGGTCGGCGCCGGAGCGCTGCTCGACGGCGCGGCGGAGTCGGTGGCGCTGGCCGACGTGCTGGAGGCCGGTGCGCTCGAGGCCGGCGCGCTCGACCCGGGCGCTTCGGGCGTCGTCGTCTCGGCGTCAGCGGAGCAGGCGGCCAGTCCGGCGGCGCTGCCACCGGCCAGGGCCACCAGCCCGGTGGTCTTCAAGACGGTACGTCGGCTGGCCCCGGCGGGGACCGGCCGTTCGTTCACACGCGGATCGGACATGGATGCCTCCAGGAGTCGAGTCAGTGTGGCTTCCTCGCCACAATACGTGACGATTCAACTAACCGGCCGGTTTTGGCTGAACCGTCCCGTTGACCTTGCCGGGCCCGGCGGCGGTCAGCCGGCCCGTCGGCTGGTGCTCCCCTGGGCCGCCGCCGTCTTCGTGCTGGCCGTCTTGGTGGCCGCTGTCTTGGTGGCCGCTGTCTTGGTGGCGGGCG
Organism: Microlunatus sp. M237; assembly: GCF_056896895.1. NCBI lineage: Bacteria > Bacillati > Actinomycetota > Actinomycetes > Propionibacteriales > Propionibacteriaceae > Microlunatus > Microlunatus sp. M237. The sequence continues at coordinate 86,919 of NZ_JBXHBL010000002.1, forward strand.
CCTTAGCGGTGCTGACCGAAGTCTTCGCCGTGGCCGAGGCCGCGGTCTTGCGGGCCGGAGCCTTGCGAGCTGGTGCCTTCGTCGCTGCCGCGCGCTTGGCCGCACTCTCCCGGGCGGCACGTTTCGCGGCCGTCGCCACCCGCTTGGCTTCGGCGGTCTCCTTGCGCTGCAGCGCCGCCGCTGCCTTGATCGCCTTCTTGGTCATCGGCCGGCCGGCCGGGATCAGCGCCTCCTGCGGCGCGCCGACCGGCACCTCGTGACCGGTCAGGATCGGCTTCAAGAAGGTGCCGGTGTGGGACTCCGGGGTGTTGGCGATCAGCTCCGGCGGCCCCTCGGCGATCACCGTCCCGCCCCGCGAGCCGCCCTCCGGACCCATGTCGATCAGCCAGTCGGCCGTCTTGATCACGTCGAGGTTGTGCTCGATCACCACCACCGAGTTGCCGGCATCGACCAGTCGCCCGAGCACGCCGAGCAGCTTGCGGATGTCCTCGAAGTGCAGACCGGTGGTCGGCTCGTCGAGCACATACAGCGTCCGGCCGGTGGACCGCTTCTGCAGCTCGCTGGCCAGCTTCACCCGCTGCGCCTCGCCGCCGGACAGGGTCGGTGCGCTCTGGCCGAGCCGGACATAGCCCAGCCCGACGTCGACCAGCGTGCGCAGGTGCCGGGCGATTGCCGGGAGAGCGGCGAAGAAGTCCACCGCCTCCTCGATCGGCATGTCCAGCACCTCGGCGATGGTCTTGCCCTTGTAGTGCACCTCGAGCGTCTCGCGGTTGTACCGCGCGCCGTGGCACACCTCGCACGGGACGTACACGTCCGGCAGGAAGTTCATCTCGATCTTGATGGTGCCGTCACCTGTGCAGTTCTCGCACCGGCCACCCTTGACGTTGAAGGAGAACCGGCCGGGCTGGTAGCCGCGCACCTTGGCTTCGGGGGTCTCGGCGAACAGCCGCCGGACGTGGTCGAACACGCCGGTGTAGGTCGCCGGGTTGGACCGCGGCGTACGCCCGATCGGCGACTGGTCCACGTGGATGATCTTGTCGATGTTCTCCGCACCGGTGATGGAGCGGTGCCGACCGGGCACCTCGCGGGCGTTGTAGATCCGCTTGGCCAACGCGGTGTACAAGATGTTGTTCACCAGTGTCGACTTGCCCGAGCCGGACACGCCGGTGACGGCGATCAGCTGACCCAGGGGGAAGGTGACGCTGACGTCGCGGAGGTTGTGCTCCACCGCGTTGTGCACGGTGATCTCCCGACCCGGCGTGCGCGGTCGGCGGGCTGCCGGCAGCGGGATGGAGCGCCGACCCGAGAGGTAGGCACCGGTCAGCGACTCCTCGCTGTCGAGCAGCTCCTGGACCGGGCCGGAGACCACCACGTGGCCGCCGTGCTCGCCGGCACCGGGACCGATGTCCACGGCCCAGTCGGCCATCCGGATGGTGTCCTCGTCGTGCTCCACCACGATCAGGGTGTTGCCGAGGTCGCGGAGCCGGACCAACGTCTCGATCAGTCGTCGGTTGTCCCGCTGGTGCAACCCGATGCTCGGCTCGTCCAAGACGTACAGCACGCCGACCAGGCCGGAGCCGATCTGGGTGGCCAGCCGGATCCGCTGCGCCTCGCCGCCGGAGAGACTGCCGGTGGGCCGGCTGAGCGACAGGTAGTCCAGACCGACGTCGAGCAGGAACCGCAGCCGCTCGTTGATCTCCTTCAGCACCCGTTCGGCGATCTGCGCCTCACGCTCGGTGAGCTCCAGCGCGGCCAGGAAGCGGGCTGCCTGGTCGATCGACATCGAGGAGATCTCGGCGATGTTCTTCCCGCCCAGGGTGACCGCCAGCGAGGTCGGCTTGAGCCGAGCGCCGTGGCAGGCGTGGCAGGGCACCTCGCGCATGTAGCCGGCGAACCGCTCGCGCGACGTGTCGGTCTCGGCCTCGGCGTGGCGCCGCTCGATGTAGGACACGACGCCTTCGAACTTCGCGTTGTAGCTGCGCTCGCGGCCGTAACGGTTGCGGTATCGCACGTGCACCTGGTCGCCGACGCCGTAGAGCAGCAGCTTGTGCGCCCGGTCGGGCAGCGCCCGCCAGGGCACGGTGGTGCTGAACTTCTCGCTCACCGCGAGCGCGTCGACGAGCCGGATGAAGTAGTCGGCGACGTGCGCCGATGCCCACGGAGCGATGGCACCGTCGGCCAGGCTCTTCTCATCGTCGGGGACGACCAGCTCCGGGTCGACCTCCATCTTCGTGCCGATGCCCGAGCACTCCGGGCACGCACCCCACGGTCCGTTGAAGGAGAAGGCGCGCGGCTCCAGCTCGTCCAGGCCGATGTCGTGCTCGTTGGGGCAGGCCATCTTCTCGGAATAGCGTCGCTCACGTCCCGGGTCCTTGGCATCGAGGTCGACGAAGTCGACGACCACCACACCCTGAGCCAGGCCCAGCGCCGTCTCCACCGAGTCGGTCAGCCGCTGCTTCACCGTCGCCTTGACCGCCAGCCGGTCGACGATGACGTCGATCGAGTGCTTCTTCTGCTTGTCCAGCGTGGGCGGCTCGGTCAGGGTGATGATCTCGCCGTCGACCCGGGCCCGGCTGAAGCCCTGACCGGCCAGCTGACGGAAGACGTCGACGTACTCCCCCTTGCGGCCCCGCACCACCGGCGCCAGCACCTGGAACCGGGTGCCGTCGGGCAGCGCCATCAGACGGTCGACGATCTGCTGCGGCGACTGCTTGCTGATCGGCTCACCGCAGACCGGGCAGTGCGGTCGGCCGGCGCGGGCGTACAGCAGCCGGAGATAGTCGTACACCTCGGTGATGGTGCCGACGGTGGAGCGGGGATTGCGGCTGGTCGACTTCTGGTCGATCGATACCGCCGGTGACAGGCCCTCGATGAAGTCCACGTCGGGCTTGTCCATCTGGCCGAGGAACTGCCGCGCGTACGCCGACAGCGACTCCACGTAGCGCCGCTGCCCCTCCGCGAAGATGGTGTCGAAGGCGAGGCTCGACTTGCCGGACCCGGACAACCCGGTGAACACGATCAGCGCATCGCGCGGCAGATCGAGCGAGACGTTGCGGAGGTTGTGCTCGCGGGCACCACGGACGATGAGACGGTCTGTCACGTCCCTCATGGTATGTGCGGGCACCGACAGTTCTCGAAACCGCGGTACCCGCTGGTACGCCCGGGACGGGAGTGTCCTCGTGCGGCGATAGGTTGAGCATATGAACTCGTCGGAGTCCCCCGCACCCAGCCCCGACGCGGCCAGCGGTGCTGCCGCAGACCAGCTCGAAGCCCTGCGTGGGATTCTCACCCACGCCACCCAGGCCCTCCTCGGTGACACCATCACGGTTACGGACGAGCAGTGGCGCGAGCCCAGCCGGCTGCCCGGCTGGACCCGCGGCCACGTGGCGACCCACCTCGCCCGGCAGGCCGACGCGCTGGTCCGGCTGACCTCCTGGGCCCGCAGCGGCGAACGGCAGGACATGTATGCCGACTCAGCCCAGCGGGACCGCGAGATCGACGACGGCGCCGGCCGCGATGGGCTCGCGCTGCAGATCGACCTCGACACGGCAGCCGAGAACCTGACCGTGGCGTTCGAGGCACTGGACGCCGCGGGCGCCTGGGACGCCGAGGTGGAGCTCCGTGGTGGCATGCAGGCGAAGGCCCGGCTGCTGCCCCTGGCCCGGCTGACCGAGGTGGTGCTGCACCATGTGGATCTCGATATCGGCTTCGAGATCGACTCGGTGGAGGAGACGACCGCGGAGTGGCTGCTCGAGTGGTGCGCCTTCCGGCTCCGCGAACGAGACGAGTTCCCCCGGCTGCAGCTCACGGCCCCGTCGGGCTTCGCCATCGCCGTCGGGAGCTCGGGTCAGCCGACCCCCGTCCGCGGTCCTGCACCGCTGCTGCTCGGCTGGCTGACCGGGCGGAGCGCTCCGGACCGCGTCGACGGCAGCTCCGGTCTCGTCCTGCCGTCCTTCTGACCCGCCACCCCGAACTCGAAGGAGCCGCTCATGCCAGGTCTCGGTCACGTCGACCGCGGTGGTCCACCGCTGCGCCAGACGCTGTCCCCCTCGGTCACCTTGACCAAGGTCTCGGTCGGGCCGATGGACAACAACGCCTACCTGCTCCAGGCCGGCGACGCCAGCCTGCTGATCGACGCCGCCGACGACCCCGACACACTGCGCGAGCTCTGCTCGCCGGTGCCGCCGGAGACCATCGTGACCACCCACCGCCACGGTGACCACTGGCAGGCTCTCGCGGAGCTGGCGTCGGCGACGCGGGCCACCCTGGTGTGCGGGCGACCCGATGTCGACGCGATCGCCACCGGGGCCTGGGTGGAGGACCTGGTCGGAGTGTGGGACGGCGACCACATCGTCCTCGGTGACGAAAGCCTCGAGGTCATCGGACTGGTCGGACACACCCCCGGGTCGATCGCGCTGGCCTGGACCGGGCCGGACGCGGTCACTCATCTGTTCACCGGGGACAGCTTGTTCCCCGGCGGCCCCGGACGGACCCAGTCGCCGGAGGACTTCGCCTCCCTGATGGCCGACCTGGAGACCAAGGTGTTCGCCCGCTTCGACGACGCCACAGTCGTCCACCCCGGCCACGGCGACGACACCACCCTCGGGGCCGAGCGTCCCCAGCTGCCCGAATGGCACGCCCGCGGCTGGTAACGGGGCCGGATAGGAAACACTGGTGCGGTGACTACAGCGCTGTTGCTTTCCGGTACGGGTCCCTACGCCGACCCGTGGCACGACTTCGCCCGCACCTCCGCGGAGATTGCGGCGCTGATCCGCGAGACCGGGGTGTCGGTGGAGCGGGTGGACGACCTCGAGGCAGGTCTGGCCACGCTGGTCGACCCGGCTGTCGGCATCGACCTGCTGGTGGTCAACGCCGGCAGCCCGATCTCGAACGGACTGGTCCCGAACACGAGCGATGCGGCCCGCGAAGGGCTGGCCGCCTTCGTCGCCCGCCGGGGTGCCCTGTTGGGGGTCCACGCTGCCGCCAACACCCTGCCCGACGTCCCCGCCTGGGAGGCAGCCCTGGGAGGTCGCTGGATCCCGGGTACGTCGATGCACCCACCGCTGGACTGGTCGACGATCACGGTTCGGACCGACAGCCACCCGATCGTGGAGGACCTGGACGACTTCGAGGTGCTGGACGAGCGCTACAGCTATCTCCGCACCGCCGCCGACATCATTCCCCTCGCCGAGCACGTCCACGACGATCTGGTGCACCCGTTGTACTGGGCGCGGGAGGCGGACGGCTTCCGGGCGGTCTACGACGGTCTCGGTCACGGGGTCGAGTCGTACGAGTCGGAGGACCGCCGCCGGCTGCTCCAGCGGTCGGTGCGCTGGCTGACCCAGGCCTGATCCCGGGCGGTCGGACCCGCTCGGCACTGGGGCGTTCGCCGTGGGAGAACAGCGGGAAGAAATTCGGTCGCCGCAGCCTTGAGTCTATGTCGCTCAACTCCGACGAGCGCCGTTATCTGGAGGCTGACCTATGTCTACGACTCGCTTGCCTGTGCTCTTCCTGACCGATCTCGTCGTCCTGCCCGGCATGGTGCTGCCGGTCGAGCTCGACGACGCCTCCCGCGCCGCGGTCGACGCCGCCCAGACCAGCAGTGACAACACCTTGCTGGTGGCTCCCCGGCTCGAGGACCGCTACGCCGCCTACGGCGTGGTGGCCTCCATCGTGCAGATCGGGCGGCTGGCCACCGGCGCCACCGCCGCGGTGCTCCGCGCAGAGCGCCGCGTCCGGATCGGCTCCGGCGTCTCCGGTCCCGGCGCGGCCCTGTGGGTTGAGGCCGAGGAGCTGGACCTGCCCGCCGGCAACGCCGAACGCATCAGCGCACTGGCCGCCGACTACAAGGCGCTGGTGATCGCCACCCTGCAGCGCCGTGACGCCTGGCAGGTCATCGACACGGTGAACAAGGTCACCGAACCCTCCGCACTCGCCGACCTGGCCGGCTATGCCGGCTATCTGACCGACGTGCAGAAGCGTCAGCTGCTGGAGACGCCCGACGTGGCCGAGCGGCTCGCCCTGCTGGTCGAGTGGACCAAGGAGCACCTGGCCGAGGTCGAGGTCAACGACAAGATCGCCGACGACGTCCGTGAGGGGATGGAGAAGAGCCAGCGCGAGTTCCTGCTCAAGCAGCAGCTGGCCGCCATCCGCAAGGAGCTCGGCGAGGACGAGCCCGACGGGGCGCAGGACTACCGCACCCGGGTGGAGGAAGCCGACCTGCCCGACGCGGTCCGCGAGGCGGCGCTGCGCGAGGTCGGCCGGCTGGAGCGGGCCAGCGACGCGAGCCCGGAGTCCGGCTGGATCCGGACCTGGCTGGATACCGTCCTCGAGCTGCCCTGGGCCGTACGCACCACCGACGCCACCGACATCGTCGCCGCCCGGGCCGTGCTCGACACCGACCACCATGGCCTCGACGACGTCAAGGACCGGATGGTGGAGTATCTCGCGATCCGCTCCCGGCGCGCGCAGCGCGGCCTCGAGGTCGTCGGCGGCCGCGGCTCGGGCGCGGTGATGGCCCTGGTCGGTCCGCCCGGGGTGGGCAAGACGTCCCTCGGCGAGTCGGTGGCCCGCGCGCTGGGTCGGAAGTTCGTCCGGGTGGCCCTCGGTGGCGTCCGCGACGAGGCCGAGATCCGTGGCCACCGCCGGACGTACGTCGGTGCGCTGCCGGGGCGGATCGTCCGCGCCATCAGCGAGGCGGGGTCGATGAACCCGGTGGTGCTGCTGGACGAGATCGACAAGGTCGGGTCCGACTATCGGGGTGACCCGGCGGCTGCGCTGCTCGAGGTGCTCGACCCGGCGCAGAACCACACCTTCCGCGACCACTACCTCGAGATCGACCTCGACCTGTCCGACGTGCTCTTCCTGGCCACGGCCAACGTGCTCGAGACCATCCCGCAGGCGCTGCTGGACCGGATGGAGATCGTCACGCTGGACGGCTACACCGAGGACGACAAGATCGCCATCGCGCGGGACTTCCTGCTCCCCCGCCAGCTCGAGCTGGCCGCACTGACCTCCGACGAGGTGCAGGTGACCGACGCCGCGCTGCGTGAGATCGCCGCCGACTACACCCGTGAGCCGGGCGTACGTCAGCTGGAGCGGCTGCTGGCCAAGGCACTGCGCAAGGCGGCGACCCGGATGGCAGCCGCTGCGGAGATCACCTCCCTGGTCATCGACCAGCCCGACTTGCGGGACTTCCTCGGTCGGCCGCGATTCACCCCCGAGGTGCATGAGCGCACCGCGGTGCCCGGCGTGGCGACCGGGCTGGCGGTCACCGGGATGGGCGGTGACGTGCTCTTCATCGAGGCCGGAGCCGTCGACGGCACCAGCGGGCTGACGCTGACCGGACAGCTCGGCGACGTGATGAAGGAGTCGGCGCAGATCGCGCTGTCCTACGTCCGTGGCCATGCGGCCGAGCTGGGCATCGACGACGTGACGGTGCTCGACCGGGCGATCCATGTGCACGTCCCCGCCGGGGCCGTACCCAAGGACGGTCCGTCAGCGGGCGTCACCATGGTCACCGCGCTGACCTCACTGGCCCTCGGCCGGCCGGTCAGGTCGGAGGTCGGGATGACCGGCGAGGTGACGCTGAACGGCCGGGTGCTGCCGATCGGCGGCGTCAAGCAGAAGCTGCTCGCCGCTCAGCGGGCAGGGCTGACCACGGTCTTCCTGCCGCGGCGCAACGAGCCCGACCTGGACGACGTGCCCGCCGATGTCCGCGAGGCCATCGACATCCGGCTGATGTCGGACGTGGCTGAGCTCGTCCGCGAGGCGCTGACCCCGGCCCACGAGGCCGAGGCCGGACTCGCCGCCTGACCCGGGCCTCGCCCGAAGACACCACACCCCCGTACGCCTGGCGCACGGGGGTGTGGTCTTGTCTGGTGCCGGCGTCCCGGGACGGGCGCTGCTCAGCCCAGGTGGGTGTCGGAGTCGGCCGCCGCGACCGCACGCCGGCGGTCCTCGTCGCGCTTGGACTTGACCAGGCTCGCGGCGGTGGTGATGACGAGGGTGACGATGATGACAGTCAGCGACAGCCAGATCGGGATCTCGACGCTGATCGGGAGCCCGATCCGCTCGTCCAGGTGGTATTCGTGGACAGCGTGCAGCACGAGCTTCACGCCGATGAAGGCCAGGATGACCGACAGCCCGAGGGAGAGGTAGACGAGCCGGCGCAGCAGACCACCGATCAGGAAGTACAGCTGGCGCAGTCCCATCAGGGCGAACACGTTGGCGGTGAAGACCAGGTACGGCTCCTGCGTCAGGCCGTAGATCGCCGGGATCGAGTCCAGGGCGAAGAGCAGGTCGGTGCTGCCGAGCGCGATGATGACGAACAGCATCGGGGTGATGAGGCGGTGGCCGTCCTTGCGGATCGTCAGCTTGGTGCCCTGGAAGTCGTCTGTCGACTTGAAGTGCTTCTTGACGAAACGGGTGGCCAGGTTGTCGGCGGCGTCCTCATCGTCATCGTCGTGCTTGCGGTAGTCGATGACCAGCCGGATCGCGGTGTAGATCAAGAATGCGCCGAAGAGGAAGAAGATCCAGCTGAAGCGCTCGATCGCTGCCGCGCCGACGGCGATGAAGATGCCGCGGAAGACCAGGGCCAAGATGATGCCCACCATCAGAGCGAACTGCTGCAGATGTCGTGGGACCTTCAGCTTGGTCATGATGATGACGAAGATGAACAGGTTGTCGATCGACAAGCTGTATTCGGTCAGCCAGCCGGCAAAGAACTCACCGGCGTAGCGGGGGCCGGAGACCACCCACACCCCCAGGCCGAAGAGGACGGCAAGGGCGACGAAGACGCCGATGAAGATGCCGGCTTCCTTCATCGACGGTTCGTGCGGACGGCGCCCGATGATGAAGACGTCGACGGCCAGGATCGCCAGCATCACACCGACGGTGATGATCCAGGCGTAGAGATGAACGTTCATACGTGAACTGAGCCTTCCGAGATGGGTCCGAGCGGTACGCAGATCTCGGAGGTCTCTTCCGCCAGACGGACTGACCGCTGGCACCGGGTGCCCCTGAGCCAGGAAACGATCCGTGATGACGATGCCGACGCGAAGGAATACTCCCCTCCTCGACCATCCTCCCAGGTGTGGTCAAGAAATCCGAAATCACACCCGGGAGAACCCTGACTCAGCGACTGGCCTCCATCATCTGCCTCAGTTCCTTCTTCAGCTCCGAGATCTCGTCGCGCAGCCGTCCCGCCACCTCGAACTGCAGGTCCGCAGCGGCGGCGTGCATCTGTGCGGTGAGCTCCTGGACGAGGTCGGCCAGATCGCCGGCCGGCATCCCGGCCAGCTTCCTGGCGTGGGCCGCGCCCTCCTTGGAACCCAGCGCCGGCACCGGTGACTTCTTCCGACCGTTCTTGCCGGCCAGCAGACTCTCGGTGTCGGCATCCTCACGCGCCAGCATGTCGGTGATGTCGGCGATCTTCTTCTGCAGCGGCTTCGGGTCGATCCCGTGCTCGGTGTTGTACGCGACCTGCTTGGCGCGCCTCCGGTTGGTCTCGTCGATGGCGGCCGCCATCGAGTCGGTGATCTTGTCGGCATACATGTGGACCTGGCCGGACACGTTGCGGGCTGCGCGGCCGATCGTCTGGATCAGGCTCTTCGAGCTTCGCAGGAAGCCCTCCTTGTCGGCGTCCAGGATGGCGACCAGTGACACCTCGGGCAGGTCCAGGCCCTCCCGGAGCAGGTTGATGCCGACCAGCACGTCGTACTCGCCCATCCGCAGCTCGCGGAGCAGCTGGATCCGCTGGAGGGTGTCCACCTCGGAGTGCAGATAGCGGCAGCGGATGCCGTTCTCCAGCAGATAGTCAGTCAGGTCCTCCGACATCTTCTTCGTCAAGGTGGTGACCAGCACCCGCTCGGAGCGGTCGGCGCGCAGCTTGATCTCGCCCATCAGGTCGTCGATCTGTCCCTGGGTGGGCTTGATGATGATCTCCGGGTCGATCAGGCCGGTGGGCCGGATCAGCTGCTCGACGAAGCCATCGGAGCGGGCCAGCTCGTAGTTGCCGGGGGTCGCCGACAGATAGACGGTCTGCCCGATCCGCTCGGTGAACTCCTCGAACCGCAGTGGGCGGTTGTCCATCGCACTCGGCAGCCGGAACCCATGCTCGACCAGTGTCCGCTTCCGGGACATATCCCCCTCGTACATGCCGCCGATCTGCGGCACCGTCACGTGCGACTCGTCGATGACCAGCAGGAAGTCCTCGGGGAAATAGTCGAGCAGCGTGTTCGGCGGCGTACCGGGGCCGCGGCCGTCCATGTGTCGGGAGTAGTTCTCGATGCCCGAGCAGGTGCCGATCTGGCGCATCATCTCGATGTCATAGCTGGTCCGCATCCGCAGCCGCTGCGCCTCGAGCAGGTGCTGGCCGCGCTCCAGCTCGGCGAGCCGGTCGGCCAGCTCCAGCTCGATGCCGCGGATGGCGCCCTCCATCCGCTCCGGGCCGGCGATGTAGTGGCTCGCCGGGAACAGGTAGACCTCCTCGTCCTCGGTCACCACCTCTCCGGTCAGCGGGTGCAGCGTGCTGAGCTTCTCGATCTCGTCGCCGAAGAACTCCACCCGGACGGCGAGCTCCTCATACATCGGGAACACCTCAAGGGTGTCGCCGCGGACGCGGAAGGTGCCGCGGGTGCCGGCAAGGTCGTTGCGGGCGTACTGGATGCCGACCAGGCGGCGCAGCAGCACGTCGCGCTCGATCTCCTGACCCACCCGGAGCCGGACCATCCGGTCGACGTACTCCTGCGGGGTGCCCAGACCGTAGATGGCGGAGACGGTGGCGACCACGATGACGTCGCGCCGGGTCAACAGCGAGTTGGTGGCGGAGTGCCGCAGCCGCTCGACCTCCTCGTTCAGCGAGGAGTCCTTCTCGATATAGGTGTCGGTCTGCGGGACGTACGCCTCTGGCTGGTAATAGTCGTAATAGGAGACGAAGTACTCCACGGCGTTCTTCGGGAAGAACTGCCGCAGCTCGTTGGCGAACTGGGCCGCCAGCGTCTTGTTGGGCTGCATCACCAGGGTGGGCCGCTGGACCTTCTCCACCAGCCAGGCCATGGTCGCCGTCTTGCCGGTGCCGGTGGCGCCGAGCAGCACCACATCCTGCTCCCCCGCCCGGACCCGCTTCTCCAGCTCGGCGATCGCCGTGGGCTGGTCACCGGAGGGGTCGAAATCGCTGACGACACGGAAGGGGGCCACCGTGCGCTGCAGATCTGTGATCGGACGCATGCCGACCAGCCTACTTCTCGGCCCTGACAGTTTCCGGGGCACGAGGGTCGACCGCTGCTCCGCAACCGGGGCGCCCCAGCCGTAGCCGGAGCGCCCCGTCGAAGACCGGTCGCGAAAACCGTGGTCCGCCGCCGTCAGCGACGGCGGGCCGACGGGGTCAGCCGGCGGCCTGACCCTTCAGCATCGACGTCACCATGACGCTGAAGTCCTTGTCCAGCTGCGCGGTGTCGGACTCGGCGGTGAAGAACAGGGTGCCCAGCACCGTGATGCCGTCGGAGCGTACTGACGCGATCGACACCACGACGATGTCGAGCGAGCCCTGACCACCAGTGGACGTCGCGGTCATCGAGCAGCTGGCACCGTCGAGCTTGCTGCTGCCGAGCTCGGTGGTCTTCGCGTCCGAGGCCTTGACGTTGGTGTAGTTCTTCGAGATCTGCCGATGGTAGGAGTCGCAGACCGAGGTGGCCTTGGTGCCACCCTCGACCTTGGCCACCTGCCCGGTGAACAGATCGGACCCGTTGGTCAGCGATGCCAGTTTGACCGTCTTCTTGCTCACGCTCCAGCCGGCGGCCGGGGTGAGCGAGATGCCGTTGCCCAGCGAGATGGCGTCACCGCTCGGCTGCTCGGTCGAGCCGCCGGTCGGGGGTGACGCAGGTGCGGAGCTCTGCGGCTCCGTGGTCTGCGGGTCAGAGCTCGGCGAGGCGCTCGAGGACGGGTCCTCGGTGGTGTCAGGTCCCTCAGTGGTCGGGTCCTCGGTGGGCGTGGTCTGAGAGGTCGGCGTGATGGTGGAGACCGGTTGGTCGTTACCCCGCCCACTGAGCGCCAAGAAGATGCCGCCGATGGCCACCAGCAGCACGACCGCGGCCACGACGACCCCGATCAGCAACGCGCTGCTCTTCTTCGGAGGCTGGTCGCCGGTGGGGCGATAGCCGCCGGGTCCCTGAGGGCCGTTGCCGCCCCCTTGGCCCCAGCCACCCTGCTGCCCGTACGCCGACTGCTGACCGGGCGCTCCCTGCCCATAGCCGCCCTGCTGGCCATATCCGGGCTGCTGCCCGTAGCCACCGGGCGGATAGCCCTGCGGCTGCCCCTGCGGCGGGTATCCCTGCGGCGGTACGCCTGACTGCGGGTAACCGCCCGGTTGTTGTGGCTGCCCACCCTGCGGCTGACCCTGTTGACCCTGCTGACCCCATGGTCCCGGGTTCTGGCTCATGCCCGTCCCTCCTCGTCCCCGTTGGGGGCGTGTGATCCAGTTCCGGGTGCTTGTGGGGGCCCTGGGGGCGCCGCGGGCGGCGGTGCCGGAACCTCAGCCGCTGCAGGCCGGGTGGTGACGATGGTGTCCTCGGTGCCGGCCGGAGCCGGCCCGCCCGGCTGACCGACGGGCACCGGCTGCGGCACCGCCTGTCCGGCCGGCTGCCTGGCGACGTGCAGCTTCGGCTGCACCCGGACCGCCGTGCCACACGCGTTGCAGAAGGCCGCGTGCTGGAGCAGCGGCATCTCGCACTGCGAGCAGAACTGGAGGTCGCCGTCCTCGCCGACACCGGTCTCGCGCGCCGAGCGCTCCAGTGCGGCCTCCATCAGGCCGACATGGAGGACGTTGCGGACGCGAAGGATCAAGATGGCCAGGATCAGCACGCCCCACAGGACAGAGAGCGTGACGCCAAGGGTGAGCGGCCCGACGAAGGAGAAGAGGTACGTCCCCGCCTGGTAGGCGATGTTGGCCAGCAGGGCCTCACCCAGCCCTCGCAGATAGCGCGGCGTGAACCCGTCGTAGCCACGGCCGAGGCCGGAGAACTCCGCGCAGGCGATGCCGGTGGCGGTGCCGAAGATCAACGGCTTGACGAAGCCCTCGAGGAAGATCAACGAGACCCAGACGCCCGGGTCCGCCTCGACCAGACCGCCGGTGAGCAGCGACCAGTTCTTCACCAGGGTGTCGAAGCAGGCGTACGCCACACCGGAGATGACGCCGAAGGTCAGGCCGTCCATCAGGTCGTCGAAGCGCGGCCGAGACGCGAGATACAGCGGTCCCACCTGCTTGATCGCCTCACCGATGATCGGCACCAGCAGCGCCACCAGCAGGAAGTCCCAGACGTCTGGACCGCTGCCGGCACCGCCGAACGCCTCGCCGCCGACGGGAAATCCGCGCAGCATGGTCCACAGCACGGTGAACAAAATGGTCAGCAGACCGGTGAGCCCGAAAGCCATCGCGGTCACCGGGATCGGCTCGTCCTCCCACAGGTTCACGTCATACATGTAGACGATGTAGACGATCGGGATGGCGAACGCCGCCACCAGCAGGGCGATCGGCAGCGCACCGAAGATCGCCGCCACCAGGGCGACCACCAAAGCGATGGTCAACGCGATCCGGTACGTCTGCGGCCGCTGCCCGGCGCCCCGGGGCATGATCGATGAGATCAGGGCGAATGACGCGACCGGCTCATCGGGCTTGACGGCGAACGACTTGCGACGAGCCAGATCCGGCGAACGCTCATCCTGGCCACAGACATGGCAGAAGTGGGCGACGCTGGGAAGATCGGCTCGGCAACGTGGACACTCCAACGCGCTTCCTCCTCGGGAACGGGCGGGCTGGGCGCCCGACGCCCCTAGGGTTCCGTATCGGAGGTCCAGTCGCAATCACCGCCGCAGAGGCGTGGGTGTCATTTCGATAACCGTGCCGTGAGATCGTCCCAGAGCCGGTCGACCAGGGCCGGCAGTCGGTCGCGTTCGCCGGAGTTGTCGATCACGAGGTCAGCCGCCGCCAACCGATCCTCACGGCTGGCCTGGGCGCGGGTCCGCGCCTGCGCATCGTCGCGGGACCAGCCGTTGCGATCCTGCAGCCGGCGCAGCTGGGTCTCTGGGTCGACATCGACCACGACGCAGACATCGAAGTGGTCGGCTTGGCCGGTCTCCACCAGCAGCGGGATGACGTGCACGACCACCACGTCCTCTTCTTGGTAAGCCCGTTCGAGCTCCGCCGCACGGGCGCGTACCGCCGGATGGATGATCATCTCGAGGTCGCGCCGGGCGTCCGGGTCGGCGAAGACCACACCACCCAGGGCCCGCCGGTCGAGCGACCCGTCCGGGGCGATCACCGCGGCACCGAAACGGCGGCGGACGGCGTCCAGTCCGTCGGTTCCGGGCGCCACCACCTCGCGGGCCAGCAGGTCGGCATCGATGATCACCGCGCCATGCTCGGCCAGCAGATCGGAGACGGCCGTCTTGCCCGAGGCGATCCCACCGGTCAGCGCCACGCACAGCATGGCTCCACCCTAGCCGCGGGCGGCCGAGACGACGAAGGCCCGCACACCATCGGTGTGCGGGCCCAGGTCGGCGATCAAACGGGAACGACGTGCGTCATCCCGGATGGATCACAGGTGGTTTCAGCTTGCCCCACCGGTGAGCTTGTCGCGCAGAGCCTGCAGTGCCTCGTCCGAGGCCAGCGAGCCCTCCGGCGCGGCAGCCGGAGCTGCGGCGGCCGGGCTGTCGTCCGAGGACGAGGAGTACGTCGTCGGGCCCGCAGCGGCGGCGGCCCCATCGGCGTTCTCGGCCTCTTCGACCTGCTTCTTGTGCGCTTCCCAGCGAGCGTGAGCCTCGGCGTACTGCTGCTCCCAGGCTGCGCGCTGCTCGTCGTAGCCCTCGAGCCACTCGCCCGTCTCCGGGTCGAAGCCATCCGGGTACAGGTAGTTGCCCTGGTCGTCGTAGGACGCCGCCATGCCGTACAGGGTCGGGTCGAAGTCGTCAGACGTCGCGTCGACACCCTCATTGGCCTGCTTCAGCGACAGCGAGATCCGGCGACGCTCGAGGTCGATGTCGATGATCTTGACCATGACGTCGTCGTTGACCTGGACGACCTGCTCCGGGATCTCGACGTGACGCTCGGCCAGCTCGGAGACGTGCACCAGACCCTCGATGCCCTCCTCCACCCGGACGAACGAACCGAACGGGACCAGCTTGGTGACCTTGCCGGGCACGATCTGACCGATCTGGTGCGTCCGGGCGAAGGCCTGCCACGGGTCTTCCTGGGTGGCCTTGAGCGACAGCGAGACACGCTCGCGGTCCATGTCGACGTCGAGGACCTCGACGGTGACCTCCTGGCCGACCTCGACAACCTCGCTCGGGTGGTCGATGTGCTTCCAGGACAGCTCGGAGACGTGGACCAGTCCGTCGACCCCGCCAAGATCGACGAAGGCGCCGAAGTTGACGATGGAGGACACGACACCCTTGCGGATCTGGCCCTTCTGGAGCTGGGTGAGGAAGTTCTGACGCACCTCGGACTGGGTCTGCTCGAGCCAGGCCCGGCGGGACAGGACCACGTTGTTGCGGTTCTTGTCCAGCTCAATGATCTTCGCCTCGAGCTCCATGCCGACGTACGGCTGAAGGTCGCGCACCCGACGCATCTCGACCAGCGACGCGGGCAGGAAGCCACGCAGGCCGATGTCGATGATGAGGCCGCCCTTGACGACCTCGATGACGTGGCCGGTGACGACGCCGTCCTCTTCCTTGATCTTCTCGATCGTGCCCCAGGCGCGCTCGTACTGAGCCCGCTTCTTGGACAGGATCAGGCGGCCCTCTTTGTCCTCTTTCTGCTGGACGAGTGCCTCGACCTCATCGCCGACGCTGACGACCTCGAAGGGGTCGACGTCGTGCTTGATGGAGAGTTCCTTGGAAGGGATGACCCCTTCGGTCTTGTAGCCGATGTCGAGCAGGACTTCGTCTCGATCGACCTTCACAACGGTTCCGGTGACGATGTCACCGTCGTTGAAGTACTTGATGGTTGCGTCGATTGCCGCGAGGAAGGCTTCGGGGGAGTCGAAGTCGTCGATTGCGACCTGCGGCGGTGCCTCTAGGGAGGACGTCATGTAGTAGGGCTCCGATTAGGATGACAGTGGTTGTGTGCGCGCTGCAGCCCTCCGTATAAGCCGAGGATCAACTGCTGACGACTGACCGACCCGTACGAACGTGACCTGCTCCGTCTGAGGTCGCGCAGGCCACAGCGACGCCCAAGATTATCGCCCCTGGACAACCAGGGTCAATTCGTCTCGGCAACTCAGTTGCCACCGCGTCAGCGGCCGGCCGCGTAGCCCTGTCGCCCGCGCGGGTTCGCGGCCGCGTAGAGCTGCCCGGTTTCGGGGTCGCGGCCGACGGCGGAGAGCCGCCCCAGGGTCCAGTCGCCGGCCCGGGTGACGCGGTGGCCGCGGCGCACCAGGTCCTCGATCACGTCGTCGCCGAGCCGGTTCTCGACCACCGCTCCCCCGGGCGTCCAGGTGCGGGGCCAGAACGAGCCGGCCATGGCGGTGGTGTGCAGGGTCGGCGCGTCGATCGCCTGCTGCGGGGTGTAGCCGCCGACCAGCGTCCGCAGCAGATAGACGAGCTGCCACTGGTCCTGCTGGTCACCCCCGGGGGTGCCGAGCGCGGAGACCGGCACGCCGTCGCGCAGCAGGATGGTCGGGGTCAAGGTGGTCCGGGGCCGCCGGCCAGGGCGCAGCACCGACGGAGAGGCCGGGTCCAGCCAGGTCATCTGCAGCCGTGAGCCGAGGCAGAAGCCGAGCTCGGGGATGTGCGGCGAGGACTGCAGCCAGCCGCCTGAGGGGGTGACGGAGATGAAGTTGCCCCACCGGTCGACGACGTCGATATGGCAGGTGTCGCCCTTGGTTTCCCCCGTGGCCGAGACGGTGGGCTCGCCGGTGCCAGCGGTCTGGACCTGCTCCTCGCGCAGCGGTGCCCGGTAGGCCGTTCGTCCGGGCACGTCGCCGGGACGGACCTCCATGGATGCCTCCGGCCCGATCAGGGCTCGACGGGTGGCGGCATAGTCGGCGGACAGCAGGACGTCCAGGGGAACGGCCGGTTCGCCGGCGTCAGGATCCGGATCGCCGTAGTACGCGTCCCGGTCCGCCATCGCCAGCTTCAGCGCCTCGAGGATGTGGTGTGCACCGGCGGGGGTCTGCGGGTCGAGGTCCTCTGCGGCATACCCGTCGAGGATGGCCAACGCCTGCAGCAGCACCGGGCCCTGTCCCCACGGTCCCATCTTGGCGACGGTGTGGCCGCGGAACTCCAGCGTGACCGCGTCCTCCCAGCGGGCCGTGGTGTTGGCGAAGTCGGCGGCGGTGATCACCGCGGCGTGGTCGGTGCCCGAGGAGTGCCGGTGCGGCGTGGCCAGGAAGGCCGCCGCGGTCTGCGGCACAAAGCCGGTGCGCCACTCCTCGCGGGCAGCCTGGACCCGCTCCTGTCGGCTCGGCCGGCCCTCGCCGGCGGCCACCAGCCGGCGCAGCACCGCAGCGTAGGCGGGGTTGGTGTGCAAGACGGTGGGGTCGACGGGCTTCCCGCCGGGCAGCCAGCGCTCGGCCGAGGTGGTCCAGTGCTCGGTGAACAGGTCGGCGACGGTGGACACGGTGGCCGCCACCGCCGGCACCAGCGGATAGCCGTTCTCCGCGTAGCCGATGGCGTAGTCCAGCACATCAGCCAGCTCGAAGGTGCCGTGGTCGTGGAGCAGCAGCAGCCAGGCGTCCACCGCGGCGGGCACGGCTGCGGCCAGGCCGCCGGCACCGGGGACCAGGTCCAGTCCTTCGGCGGCGAAGTGCTCGAGGGTTGCTCCGGCCGGCGCGGGTCCCTGACCCATCAGCACCCGGGGCGTCGGGTCCTCGGCCGTCACCACCATGCCGGTCAGGTCACCGCCGGGTCCGTTCAGGTGCGGCTCGACCAGGTGCAGGACGAAGGCGGCCGCGACCGCCGCGTCGAAGGCGTTGCCGCCCCGCTCCAACACCGCCTGCCCGGTCGCGGTGGCGACCCAGTGCGTCGTGGCGGTCATCCCGAAGGTGCCGCGCAGGTCGGGCCGGGTGGTGAACGGGGGGGCTGGTGTGAACATTGGATCCTGACGCTCGAACTCGGGGTGCCAAGCTGGCTGGACCTAGGCTAGGCCAGCCCCGATGCCGACTGTCGAGGACCCGACCCCGGGGCCGCCGGGACCCCCCGCTCGCGCGGTCAGTGCTCGCCGCGGTCAGTGCTCCCCGCCGTCAGTGGGCCGCGTCGTGCCAGGACCGACCCACCCCGACCGACACGTCCAACGGGACACTGATCTCCACCGCGTGACCCATCTTGTCGCGGACCAGCGCCTCCAGCGACTCCCGCTCGCCCGGCGCGATCTCGAAGACGAGCTCATCGTGCACCTGCAGCAGCATCCGGCTCGCCATCTTGGCGTCGTCCAGCGCCCGTTCGACGTCGAGCATGGCGACCTTGATGATGTCGGCGGCCGAACCCTGGATGGGGGCGTTGAGTGCCATCCGCTCGGCCATCTCGCGGCGCTGCCGGTTGTCGCTCATCAGATCGGGCAGGTAGCGGCGGCGACCGAGCATCGTCTCGGTGTATTCGGTGCGCCGAGCGTCGGCGACCAGGGACTGGAGATAGTCGCGGACGCCGCCGAAGCGTTCGAAGTATTCGTCCATCAGGGCTTTGGCCTCTGACACCTCGATGCTCAGCTGCTGGCTCAGGCCGTACGCACTCAGCCCGTACGCCAGGCCGTAGTTCATCGCCTTGATCTTGGCGCGTTCGGCGGGGCTGACCGCTTCCGGTGCGACGCCGAAGACGCGGGATGCGGTCATGGTGTGGAAGTCGATGCCGGAGGTGAAAGCCTCGATCAGCGAGTCGTCGGCGCTCGCGTGCGCCATGATCCGCATCTCAATCTGGGAATAGTCGGCCGACATCAGCGACTCGTATCCCTCGCCGACCACGAACGCCTCGCGGATCCGGCGCCCGGCGTCGGTGCGGATCGGGATGTTCTGCAGGTTGGGGTCGGTGCTCGACAATCGTCCGGTGGCGGCGATCGTCTGCACGTACGTGGTGTGGATCCGGCCGTCGTCGGCAACCGACTTCAGCAGCCCTTCCACCGTCTGCTTGAGCCGGATGGCGTCGCGGTGGATGAGCATCTGGGCCAGGAACGGGTGCTCGGTCTTGACATACAGCTGCTGCAGCGCCTCCGCGTCGGTCGTGTAGCCGGTGCGGGTCTTGCGGGTCTTCGGCATGTTGAGCTCGTCGAAGAGAACCACCTGCAACTGCTTGGGCGAGCCGAGATTGATCTGCTTGCCCAGCACCCGGTAGGCCTCGTCGGCGGCCCGCGTCACGGTGGCGCCGAACTCGGACTCGAGCGCGTGCAGATGGTCGAGGTCGACCGCGATCCCAGTCCGCTCCATCCGCGCCAGTGTGCGCAACAGCGGCAGCTCCACCCCGTTCAGCAGGCTGGTCCCTCCGCGCTGCTCCACCTCGACATCCAGGGCGTTGGCGAGGTCGATGACCGCGCGGGCACGGACCATGGCCGCCTCGGCCGCCATCCGGGCGCCGGAGTCGTCGTCGCCGAAGTCCAGTGCGAGCTGGTCGGACTCAGCGCTCTCGGCGGCGGTCTCCACCTTGAGCTCGCGCTTCAGGTAGCGCACGGTGAGGTCGGCCAGGTCGAAGGTGCGCTGGTCGGGTTTGGTCAGATAGGCCGCGAGCTGGGTGTCGGAGTCCAGCCCGGCCAGGTCCCAGCCCCGGGCCCACATCGCCAGCAGCGGACCCTTGGCGTCGTGCATCGCCTTCTTGTGGGCCGGATCGGACAACCAGGCCGCCAGCGCGTTCTCATCGGCCGGCACCAGCTCGCTGGTGGTCAGATAGGCGGCAGCGCCGTCGCCGGCGGCCAAGGCGATGGCCAGCAGGTCGCCGGTCCCCGAGCCCCAGTGCCCGACCACATCCACCCCGGTACGTACGCCGGTGGCGTGCTCTGACAGCCACCCCTGGAGCTCGCCCGGCTCGAGCACCGCGCCGGTGACCTCGAAACCGCCCTCGGGGGTCAGGTCCTCAGCCGGCAGCGTCTCCAACAGCCGGTCACGCAGGACGCGGAACTCCAGCCCGTCGAACAGCTGGTGGGTCGCCTCGCGGTTCCAGTCGCGGCGGACGAGGTCGTCGATCTGCAGCGGCAGGTCCATGTCGCGGATGAGGGCGTTGATCTGGCGGTTGCGCTCGACGTCGGAGATCCGCTCGCGGAACGACTCGGCCGCCTTCCCCTTGATCTCCCCCGCGTGCAGGATCAGGTTCTCCAGTCCGTCGTAGGTCTGCAGCCACTTGGCCGCGGTCTTCGGACCGACCCCCGGCACACCGGGCAGGTTGTCGCTGGTCTCCCCCACCAGCGCGGCCAGCTCGGGATAGCGGTCCGGGGTGACGAAGTATTTCTCCTCGACCGCGGTCGGGGTCATCCGGGCCAGATCGGAGACGCCCTTGCGCGGGTAGAGCACGGTGACGCGGTCCGAGACCAGCTGCAGTGCGTCCCGGTCGCCGGTGCAGATCAGCACGTCGAAGCCCTGCTGCTCCGCCTGGGTGGCCAGCGTGCCGATGATGTCATCGGCCTCGAAGCCCTCCTTCTCCACGTGGACGATGTTGAGGGCGTTCAAGACCTCCTTGACCAGGTCCACCTGACCCTTGAACTCGTCCGGCGATTTGGACCGGTTGGCCTTGTATTCGGTGTAGACCTCCGAGCGGAAGGTCTGCCGGGAGACGTCGAAGGCGACGCACAGGTGGGTCGGCTCCTCGTCCCGCAGCACGTTGATGAGCATCGAGGTGAATCCGAACACCGCGTTGGTGTGCTGCCCGGTCTGGGTGGAGAAGTTCTCCACCGGCAGCGCGAAGAAGGCGCGGTACGCCACCGAGTGACCGTCGATGAGCAGCAGCTTGGGTCGCTGGCTGGTCGGCGGCGTGGTCGCGGGAGCAGCTTTTTTCGCAGTCGGCACGGTCCGACTCTAGCGGCGCCGACTGACAGTTCCGACGCCCGGCGACGGCCGGGCCGACGCCATCGGGGGCACTACAGTGACGCCATGAGCGATCCCTCGGCCATGCCCGCCTGGTTCGAGCGTATGCACAGCGCGCTGGACGCCAGGATGGGTCTCGAGGTCATGGAGCTGGCCCCGGAGCGCGTGGTGGGCCGGATGCCGGTCGAGGGCAACACCCAGCCGATGGGCCTGTGGCACGGCGGTGCGTCCTGCGTCCTGGCCGAGACCCTCGCCTCCATCGGCGCCGCCGCCCACGCCCTGCCCGACCGGCTCGCGTTCGGCGTCGACATCAACGCCACCCACCACCGCTCCGCCGCCACCGGCTGGGTCACCGGCACCGCCACCGCCCTCCGCCTCGGCCGCACCGTCGCCATGTACGAGATCGTCCTCGTCGACGACACCGACCAACGCATCTGCACAGCCCGCGTCACCTGCCACATCACCCCCGCCCGCAACACCCCGATCGATCCCCTGAGCCCCCCACCCGCCTGAGCAGCCCTACCCTCGACGCCGCCAGCCCGGTCAGCAGAGGTCAGTCGCACAGAGCATGGACGGGCCCGGCGGGAGCGCCGAGCCCACGAGGCGCGGATGGCTGCGCCACGCCACGAACCCAACCCACCCTGGCAGCACCACATCCAGCGGAGAAGTCGCCCGAGCGGGTTGATCGGGTGCGGCTGACGCAGAACATGGACGCGGCCGGAGTGCCGAGCCCACCGGGCGCGGATGACTGCTCCCCGCCACGACCCAGCCCACCGAAGGCAGGACCACATCCAGCGATGAGTTCACTTGAGCGGGTTGGTGAGGTGTGGGTGGCGCAGAGCGTGGACGGGCCTGGCGGGAGCGCCGAGCTTGCGAGGCGCGGATGGCTGCTCTGCGCCACCCACACCTCACCAACCCGCGGCCAGCAACCAAAGAAAGCAAGCAAGCAAAGAAAGAGAAGAAGAGATTCAGTCCTCGCCGAGATACGCCTTGCGTACGTTCTCGTCCACCAGCAGATTCTGCCCAGTGTCCTGCAGCACGATCTTGCCCACCTCGAGCACATACCCATAGTCGGCCAACGACAGCGCCGCCTGCGCGTTCTGCTCCACCAGCAAGATCGTCACGCCCTCCGACTGCAGCTCGGTGATCGTCGACATGATCCGCTTCATCATCAGCGGCGACAGACCCATCGAGGGCTCGTCCAGCATCAGCAGCTTGGGCCGGCTCATCATGGCCCGGCCGATGGCCAGCATCTGCTGCTCGCCGCCAGAGAACGTACCCGCCGGCTGGTTGCGCCGGGCGTGAAGGATCTCGAACAGGTCGAACACCCGCTGCAGGTCCTTGGCCACCCCGGCCTTGTCCTTGCGGGCGAACGCGCCCAGCCGCAGGTTGTCCTCCACGGTCAGCCGCGGGAAGATCCGGCGACCCTCCGGTGAGTGCGCCAGGCCACGGGTGAGCACCTCATGAGCGGGTACCGAATCGATCCGCTGGCCCTCGAACCAGATCTCGCCCGCCTCCGGGCGGAGCAGGCCGGAGATCGTCTTGAGTGTCGTGGTCTTCCCGGCGCCGTTGGTGCCGACCAGCGTCACGACCTGGCCCTGCTCGACGGTGAAGGAGATCCCCTTGACCGCCCGGACACGCCCGTAGGCCACCTGCAGATCCTTGACCTCAAGCATCGGTCTTTCCCGCCTCCAGATCGTTTTCCAGCTCAGCCGCGTCCTCGGGACCGGTCCCGATGTAGGCCTCGATCACCCGTGGGTCGGACTGCACCTCGGCCGGGGTGCCCTCGATCAGCGCCTTGCCCTGGACCAGGCACAGCACCCGGTCGCAGAGGTTGAAGATGAAGCGCATGTCGTGCTCGATCACCACCACCGCCAGGCCGCGGTCACGGATCCGAAAGATCAGTTCCTCGGCCTGCCGGGTCTCCTGCGGATTCATCCCGGCCGTCGGCTCGTCCAGCAGGACCAGCTTCGGGTCGGTGGCCAGCGCCCGTGCGACCTCCAGCCGGCGCTGGTCTCCGTACGGAAGATTGCGGGCCAGGCTGTCGGTGGTGTGGCCGAGTCCGACGAACTCGAGCAGCTCCTGCGAACGTTCTCGGGTCTCGCGCTCCTCCCGGCGGAACTTCGGTCCGCGGATGATCGAGGTGAACGGGCCGGCCGAGGTCCGGCAGTAGCGGCCCACCATCACGTTCTCCAGCGCCGTCATGTTGGCGAAGAGCCGGATGTTCTGGAAGGTCCGAGCCATCCCGGCCATCACCACCTTGCGCGGCTTCGGCGGCAGCACCGACCCGTTGAACACCACCCGACCGGTGGTGGGCAGGTAGAGCCCGGTCAGACAGTTGAAGAAGGTGGTCTTGCCGGCACCGTTCGGTCCGATCAGCCCGACGATCTCGCCCGGCATCACCTGCAGGTTCACCGAGTCGACGGCGGTAAGGCCACCGAAGCGCATTGTCACGTTCTCGGCGACCAGGATCGGCTCGATCGCATCCGGCGTGGCCGTGGCGGAGGTCTCCAGCGCGGTCATGTCGCTCCCTTCACGGTGCCGGTCTCGGCAACTTCGTCGCCGATCCGTTCGGCCAGGTCCTCGTCATCCTGGTGGAACTCGAGCTGGCGCCGCTGGTTCGCCACCAGGCCCTCCGGCCGGAAGCGCATCATCAGCACCAGCAGCAGCCCGAAGATCAGCAGCCGATACTCGGCCACGAACCGCAGCTTCTCCGGCATCAGCTTCAGCAGTGTCGCCCCGATCAGCACCCCCAGGACCGTACCCATGCCACCCAGCACGATGGCGGCCAGCAGGAAGGCCGACTCCAAGAAGACGTACTGGTCGGGGGTGACGGAGATGTCCTGGTGTGCCTTGACCGAACCGGCCACGCCTGCCAGGAATGCCCCGCCGGCGAAGGCGAACAGCTTCAGTCCGAAGACGTTGACGCCCATCGCCTCGGCGGCCTTCTCGTCCTCCCGGATGGCCACCCAGCCCCGGCCGATGCGGGAGTTGTTCAGTCGGGTGAAGACCAAGATGATCAGCCCGATCACCAGCAGCAGGAGGAAGTAGTAGTTGGAGAACCGGCCCAACGGGATGCCCGCCAGCTCATGCCGGTCACCGAAGTCGAACCCGAACAGGTTCAGGTCCGGAATCGCCGGGATGCCGTTGGAGCCCCGGGTCAGGTTGGGTCCGGCGAGGCCGTCGAGGTTGTTCATCGAGATCCGGAAGATCTCGCCGAACGCCAGCGTGACGATGGCCAGATAGTCGCCCGAGACCCGCAGGGTCGGTGAGCCGATGATCAGGCCCAGGGCGGCCGAGACCGCCCCACTGATCAGCACCACCACGATGAAGGGGGGATGCACGTCCAAGGTGGCGAAGGTCGACCGGGACAGGACCGCCGCGGTGAACGCGCCGGCTCCGAGGAAGGCGATGTAGCCGAGGTCCAACAGACCGGCCAGACCGACGACGATGTTCAGCCCCATCGCCGTCGCTGCGAAGATGATCACCTGGGTCGCGATCGACATGTTCGCATCAGAGCCGTTCTGGGTGAACGGGAACATGAACGCCACCACGAAGGACGCCAAGATCAGCACCTTCCGGTGCCGTTGCGAGACGCCGGACAAGAAGCCCATCACGCCGGTACGGATGAGCACCGCCACGACCGCGCCGGCGAACGCGATGAAGGTGATGAAGGAGCCCGCGTCGTCGTTGTCCAGCGCGAAGGCGGCCCCGAACAGGGCAGCTGCCATCATCACCGCGATGCAGACGATCTCCAGCCAGGCTGGCAGGGTGGCCGCCTCCAATGTCGGTCGCCGCCCCGCAGGCATCAGCTTCGTCCCCGCGAAGGCCAGCACCGCACCGACCAGCGCGATCCAGCCGCCGTACTCCACGTTGATCAGACCGCCGAGCTCGGCGGCGATGCTGATCACGATCAGCGCCACGAAGATCAGCAGACCGCTGGCGGCTGCCTTCGCTCCGCGGATCCAGCCCACCCGCTTGCGGCCGGGCGCCGGCTTGACCAGCGGCTGGAGCACGATGAATGCCGCGATCAGCACCCCGAGCCCGAGGGCGAACATCTGCAGCACCGATGGATACAACAGCACCGTCATGTCGTCCAGCGCCTCGGCGCCGTAGGCCCAGGGCAGGAACGGCGCGACGATGCTGAGTGCAGCACCGACCAGGGCGAGGATCCGGCCGGGGCCGGCCATCCGCTGCTGCAGCTCGGGGGTGATCAGCACGGGAAGCTTCATGCCCGATCCACCACCCGCGCGCCGAGCAGACCTTGCGGACGGAAGACGAGGACCAGGATCAGCAGCGCGAACGCCCAGACGTCCTTCCAGGCCGAGCCGCCGAACTGGCCGGGGATGAACGTGGCCATGCCCTCGACCACGCCGAGGACCAGACCACCGACGACTGCACCGTTGATGTTGCCGATGCCGCCCAGGACCGCCGCGGTGAAGGCCTTGAGACCGGCCAGGAAGCCCATCTTGAAGTCCACGTTCGTGTAGCGCAGTCCGTACGCCATCCCGGCCACCGCGGCCAGCGCGGCACCGAGAGCGAAGGCCACCATGATGATGCGGTCCACGTTGATGCCCATCAGGCGGGCCGTATCGGGGTCCTGGGAGGTGGCCTGCATGGCTCGACCGAGCCGCGTCTTGTTGACGAAGAAGTAGAGGAAGGCCGCGCACAGGGCCAGCGCGACCAGGGTGAACAGCGCCGCCCGCTGCAGCGTGATGCCACCGAGGTTGAACGCCTGCCCGGTCACGTAGTCGATCTGCGGAAACGGGATGGCGCGCTTGGAGTCAGGGAAGCCGGGAACCCTGCCGAAGAAGAGTCGGATGAGCTCCTGCAGGAAGATCGACACGCCGATGGCGGTGATCAGCGGCGCAAGCCGGGGAGCATTGCGCAAGGGCCGATAGGCGAACCGCTCGGTCAGCAGGGCCACGCCGACGGCGGCCACCACACCTCCGACCAGCATCACCGGGAGCATCCAGATCGAGACCTGTTCGCCCGGCACGACCAGCCAGGTGGCCAGTGCTCCGAAGCCGCCGATCATGAAGATCTCGCCGTGGGCGAAGTTGATGAGCTGCACGATGCCGTAGACCACGGTGTAGCCGACCGCGATCAAGGCGTAGAGCGCTCCAAGAGACAGCCCGTTCACGAGCTGCTGGAGGACGTCCACGCAAACCTCCTGATATTCAGACCCGTGCAACGGGCCATGACGGCGAAGGCATCCAGGCCGCTCCCTGTCTGCCTACATGGTGAGCAAGCGGGAGCGGCTATCCGGCGATCCCGAGATTGCAGGCGGCACCCAACGGGCACCGCAGTGGAAGCGAGCCACCGCCGGTCCGGCTGGTGGCATGCAAAGGGCGGGAGCTGTCCGAGGACAACTCCCGCCCGTCTGCGTCAGCTACCGGTCTTGTCGGCGGCCCACTTGCCACCGGTGACCTTGTAGACAGTCAGCACCTTCGTCTTGGTGTCGCCGTACTCGTCGAAGGAGACCGGGCCGGTTGCGCCGTCGAAGCTCACCTGGCCGATCGCCTCGACGGTGGCCGGCAGAGCCGACTTGGGGTCGGCAGCGTCGGCCAGCGAGACCTTGAGGCCCTGGATGATGGCGTTGGCCGCGTCGAAGGAGTAGGCACCGTAGGCGCCGAACGGCTCGGCGTAGCCGGCGGCCTTGTAGTCGGCGACGAAGGTCTTCGCCGACTCCAGCGTGTCGGTCGGTGCACCGACCGAGGTGGCCAGGTCACCGTCGGAGTTCTTGCCCGCCAGCTCGATGTAGGCAGGGTCGTAGATGCCGTCGCCACCCATCAGCGGCTTGTCCAGACCGGCGGCCTTCATCTGCTGGGCGAGCGGACCCGCCTGCGGGTATTCCCCACCGTAGTAGACGGCGTCAGGACCAGCGCCCTTCACCTTGGTGATGACCGCAGAGAAGTCCTTGTCGTCGGGGTTGATCGTTTCCGCGGCGACGACCTCGCCGCCCGCGGCCTTGTAGGCCTCGGTGAACGCGGCGACCAGACCGGCGCCGTAGGCCTTCTTGTCGTTGATGGTGGCGACCTTCTTCACCCCGGAGTCGAACAGGTACTTGGCCGCGAACGGCCCCTGGACGTCGTCGGTGGTGCAGGTACGGAAGTAGGTCGGGTAGGCCCGGGCCGGCGCGTCAGCGTACTTGGCGCCCTTGGTCAGCGACGGGTTCGTGTTGGCCGGAGAGACCATCGGAACGCCCGCTCCGCTCAGCACGGGCTGCACCGACTGCGCGACCGA
This sequence comes from Microlunatus sp. M237, assembly GCF_056896895.1. NCBI lineage: Bacteria > Bacillati > Actinomycetota > Actinomycetes > Propionibacteriales > Propionibacteriaceae > Microlunatus > Microlunatus sp. M237. The sequence continues at coordinate 114,158 of NZ_JBXHBL010000002.1, forward strand.
GGAGTTCAGGGTGCCGACGACGCCGACCACGGACTCGTCCGAGGCCAGCTTGGTGGCGGCGTTCTTGCCGACATCCGGAGTCGCCTGGTCGTCCTGCGCGTCGAGCTCCAACGTCCACCCGGGGATCGTGTTGGCCTCGTTGGCCTGCTTGATGGCCAGGTCGACCGAGTTCTTGATGCCCAGGCCGAGCGCGGACAGATCGCCGGAGAGCGGAGCGATCACACCGATCTTGGCGACCTTCTTGGTGGTTTCACCGCTCCCGGATTCGGGGGTCTCGCTTCGGCTGCCGCATGCGGACATGGCCATCGTGGCTGCAAGCAGGGTCACCCCCGCGATGACGAGCTTAGGCTTGCGCACTGTTCCTCCTGTTGGTTCATCCGGATGCCCTTGCGAGCTGACTGCTGCGCGCCTGACGAATCCGCGAGCATGAGGCACCCTACGCTGGCGAGTCGTCGCAGGCTGGGAACTCCTCCGCCAGAATGTCGTTCGTTACACGATTGGAAAGCGACAAGCAGTCCTCGCTCTACTTCTTGCGGGACGCCGCTCCGTGCTCGATGACCCCTTCGGCGACCTCGCGCATCGACTTGCGCAGGTCCATCGCGGTCTTCTGGATCCAGCGGAAGGCCTCGGGTTCGGTGAGCCCGAGACCGGTCTGCAGCATGCCCTTGGCCTTGTCGACCGCCTTGCGGGACTCGAGCCGCTCCTGCAGGTCGCTGACCTCGGCCTCGACGGCCTGGATCTCGGCGTAGCGGGCGGTGGCGATCTCGATCGCGGGGATCAGGTCGGCCTTGCCGAACGGCTTCACCACGTACGCCATCGCGCCGGCCTGACGGGCGCGGTCGACCAGGTCCCGCTGGCTGAAGGCGGTCAGCATGACCACCGGGGCGATGCGCTCGGCCGCGATCCGCTCCGCCGCGCTGATCCCGTCCAGCTTCGGCATCTTCACGTCCATCACCACGAGGTCGGGCCGGAGCTCTGTTGCCAGCTCGACAGCCCGCTCGCCGTCGCCGGCCTCACCGACGACCTCGTATCCCTCTTCGGCGAGCATCTCAACCAGGTCGACGCGGATCAGCACCTCGTCCTCGGCCACGAGCACGCGGATGGGTCGTACGTCTGCTTCGTTATTCTCGTTCGTCACAAAGCCACTCTAACGGTGTTGTGTTACATCGAAAGTTCAATGCCCGGCCGACCTCAGGCATCGGCGCGGCAGTGACCAGACGAGCGGGGCGAAGGTCTCCGACCGTTGTGGCACAATGATCCGGACCCACCGCGCAGCACCCGGGCGCAGACGGTCGACAGCAGCCCCGGCCGGGGTGGCGGAATGGTATACGCGGACGGCTCAAACCCGTCTGTCCGAAAGGACATAGGGGTTCGACTCCCCTTCCCGGCACAGTAGCGACGCCGATGCTCCGCCTCGTGCGGTCGCCGTCCTCCCCCGACGACTCCACCGTCCTCAGCTCGCCGATCGGGCCAGCGGCAAATTAATTTGGACTCAGTCCATAATTCGAGACACGTCATCAACCGGACGCAGAACGGCCGGGCATCCCGAAGGGATACCCGGCCGTGGAGACTGCTGCTCAGAGAGGAGCACCGATCCGGCGGACACGAACCATGTTGGTGTGGCCGGCGATGCCGGGAGGGGAGCCCGCCACGATGACCACTCGGTCACCGGTCTCGATCCGGCCGGACTCCGACAGTGCCTTGTCGACCTGACGGATCATGTCGTCGGTGTGGTCGACCATCGGCACCAGGAAGGACTCGATGCCCCAGCTCAGCGTCAGGTGCGACCGCGTCTCCTCGACTGGCGTGAACGCCAGCACCGGGATCCGCGAGCGCAGCCGGGACAGCCGGCGCGCGGAGTCTCCCGAGTGCGTGAACGCGACCAGGAACTTCGCGTTGATGCGCTCGGCCACCTCGGCCGCGACCTTGGTGATGACACCACTGGTGGTGTGCGGGTCCCAGTCGATGTCGTGGACCTGTTCCAGGCCGTGCGACTCGGTGTTCTCGACGATCCGCGCCATGGTCTGGACGGTGACCACCGGATAGTCACCCACGCTGGTCTCACCCGACAGCATCACGGCGTCGGCACCGTCGAGGATCGCGTTCGCCACGTCGGACGCCTCGGCCCGGGTGGGCCGCGGGGACGAGATCATCGACTCGAGCATCTGGGTCGCCACGATGACGGGCTTGGCCCAGCGACGAGCGGCGGTGACGATCTTCTTCTGGACCAGCGGCACCTCCTCCAGCGGAAGCTCCACCCCTAGGTCGCCGCGGGCGACCATGAACGCGTCGAACGCGTCGATGATCTCGTCGAGGTTGTCGACGGCCTGCGGCTTCTCGATCTTGGCGATCACCGGGACCCGGCGACCCTCCTCGTCCATGATCTGGTGGACGATCTCGATGTCCGCGGCGCTTCGCACGAACGACAGGGCGACCATGTCGACCCCGTGCCGCAGCGCCCACCGCAGGTCATCGCTGTCCTTCTCGCTCATGGCCGGCACGCTGACCGCCACGCCGGGCAGGTTGATGCCCTTGTTGTTGCTGACCGGGCCGCCGACGACGACCTCGGTGACCACGTCGTTGTCGGTGACCGCGGTGGCCACCAGCGCGATCCGGCCGTCGTCGATCAGGATCGAGTCGCCCGGACGGACATCGCCGGGCAGCCCTTTGTAGGTGGTGGAGCACCGCGACGCGTCACCTTGGATGTCGTCGACGGTGATGGTGAACGTCGCACCGACCTCGAGCTGCTCCTTGCCGGCGGCGAAGCGGCCGAGCCGGATCTTGGGACCCTGCAGGTCGGCGAGAACGCCGACCGGGCGGCCGGCGGCCTCCGCGGCAGCTCGGACGCTGCGCAGGTTGGCTTCGTGGTCGGAATAATCTCCATGGCTCATGTTGAGGCGCGCGACATCCATGCCGGCGGCCACCAACTCTTTGAGACGTTCAGGCGCTGAGGACGCAGGCCCCAGCGTGCATACTATTTTCGCTCTTCGCACCCCTCGACAGTAGCGAACCCACGTGTGCCAGGTCGCTACCACTGGGCTACTGGTTTCCTGCAGCCGCCTCAGCTGGCGCGGATGACGTCGAGCGCGTGCTGCAGATCAGCAGGATAGGAGGAGGTGAAGCGGACGTTCTCCTGGGTGCGCGGGTGCACGAACCCCAGCTCGACGGCGTGCAGCCACTGCCTGGTGAGGCCCAGTCGAGCGGCGAGCACCGGATCCGCACCGTAGGTCAGGTCGCCGACACAGGGATGCTTGGTCGCCGACATGTGCACCCGGATCTGGTGCGTACGTCCCGTCTCGAGCTTGACCTCGAGCAGGGTGGTGGCGACGAACGCCTCGATGGTGTCGTAGTGGGTGACACTGTGCCGGCCGCCGGCGATCACGCCCATCTTGTAGTCGGCGTTGGGATGGCGCCCGATCGGAGCCTCGATGGTGCCGGTGAACGGGTCGGGATGGCCCTGCACGAGGGTGTGGTAGGTCTTGTCGACTGTTCTGGACTTGAACGCACGCTTAAGCACCGTGTAGGCGTGCTCGCTCTTGGCCACCACCATCAGGCCCGACGTACCGACATCGAGCCGCTGGACGATGCCGCGGCGCTCCGGGACGCCGGAGGTCGAGATCCGGTAACCCGCGGCGGCGAGGTGACCGAGCACCGACGGCCCGGACCAGCCGACCGACGGATGGGCTGCCACCCCGACCGGCTTGTCCACCACCACGATGTCGTCGTCGTCGTAGACGATCTCGAGCCCTTCCACCGGCTGCGGCGCCAGGTCGAGACCACGGGGCTCCTCGTCCATGGTGACCTCGAGCATCGCTCCGGCACTGACCCGGTCCGACTTCGCTGCGGTGGCTCCGTCCACGCTCACCAGGCCACGACCGATCAGGTCGGTGATCTTGGATCGGGACAGCCCCAGGATCCGGGCCACGGCGGCGTCGACTCGCTCGCCCTCCAGCCCGTCGGGGATGAAGAGCACCCGGGAGTCGCTCACTCGCCGACCACCTTCGGTGCGGGTGGTCCGGATTCGTCCAGTGGCTTCTCTGCGACGTTCTCGGTGTCCGCGTCCGGGGCGGCCTTGGCTGCCTCATAGCGGGTGCCGTCCAGCCCGACGTTGCGCACCACTGACAAGAACATGATCATCGCCGCCGCCGTGCAGATACACATGTCGGCGACGTTGAAGATCGGCCAGTGCGGAAGCTGCAGGAAGTCGACCACGTGGCCGTGCAGCACGCCCGGCCGCCGGAACAGCCGGTCGATCAGGTTGCCGCCGATGCCCGCACCGAGGAAGCCCAACGCCACCGCCCAGCCCGGATGAGCCAGGCGCGGGACCAGCCGGATCAGCACGAACAGCAGTACGCCGATCGACAGCACCGCGAACACCGGGGTGACCGACTCCCCCAGGCTGAATGCGGCACCGGGATTACGGATCAGCCGCAGCGTCAGCAGGCCGCCGAGCAGCGGCACCGGGTCGGCCGGGTCAAGCGAACGGACCGCGATCACCTTGGTCACTGCGTCGACGGCGACTCCGGCTGCCATGACGGCAGCGAACAGCCACCGGTACGCGACGCGTACCGGTGGCTTCTCGACCGTGCTCTTGGTTATCGACGTTCCTCGCGCTGCTTGCATGTCACACATAGTGTGGCACGCGGGAAAGCCTGCAGCCGACCCTTGCCGATCGGCTTGCCGCAGTTGTCGCAGGAGCCGTAGACCCCCAGCTCGATGTGCCGCAGAGCGAGCTTGGACTGGTCGAGCATCTCGCGGGCGTTGTTGGCCAACGACATCTCGGCGTCGCGTTCGAAGTTGGCCGAACCCACGTCGGCGGGATCACGGCCGGCACCGTCGCTGCCATCACGCAGCAGGCCGACCAGCTCAGCGGTCGAGATCTCGATCTGGCTCTCGAACCGGGCGATGTCGTCCTGCAGGATGACCTTGAGCTCGTCGAGGTCCGCAGCGGTCCATGGGTCTTCGCCCTCACGTACCGGCAGAGAAGCCGGGTCGATGGGAGTCAGCTTCTTCTCCGCCTTGGCGTCGGCGACGGCGGTGGCCGTATCACCGCCCGCTGTCGGGGCCGGATTGGTGGCGGACTTCTTTGCGGCGCTGGCCTTGGCGGTCGTCATCGCGGTTCCCCCTTATGGGTTATGTGTCGCAGAGCAGCGACAGTAGGGCCGATCTGACCCATCTTCAATGACTGGCGTCGATATTTCTGGAATTGATCCATATCGTCCGAAGCACGAAGACCCTCACCGGCGCGGTGAGGGTCTTCGTGCACGTTCGAGCCGGGGCGGGCCCCAGTCCGCTCAGGTCAGCGCTGGTCGCCCAGCAGCGCGTCGAGACGCGGGGTGTCGCTGGACGAGCCGCCGCCGAGCGTGGGGGCGTCGTCACGCTGGCCGTCCGCCGTATCAGGCGCGGCGGGCGACGGCTTGATGTCACGGGCCGCCTGCGGGACGTCGGTGGGCTCGGCCTTGCCGGTCTGCACGGCCTCGATCTGGCCGCGGAGCTCGTCGACCATGTTGGACCGATAGCTGGCTTCGAACCGACGCAGGTCGGCGACCGCGGTGGTGAGCTCGTCGCGCTGCTTCTCCAGCTCACCGAACATCTCCGACCGGCGGCTCTCGATCTCGCGGTCGAGCTGCTCGGCACGACTCAGGGCGTTGGCCTGCACGCGCTCGGCGTTCACCCGCGCCTCCGACTCCACCCGCTCAGCACGGGTCCGGGCGTCGGTGGTGACCTGGTGAGCGCCGCGGTTCGCCTCCTCGCGGATGCGGTTCGCGTCCTCGGTGGCTTCCTCGACGAGGCGTTCGGCCTGCTCGGTCGACATCTCGACCAGGCGGACGACAGCGGTGCTGGCCTCCTTGCCGGTGGTGACCACGATGCGGGTCGGCTCGTTCGCCGGGCTGGCCGCCGGAGCGGCCGGGGCCTGCGCCGGCTTGGCGGCCGGAGCGCTGGACTGCGTGGTCGCGGCCGGAGCGGACGACTTCAGCGAGTCGATCTGCTTCTTGAGGTTCTGGTTCTCCTCGAGCAGCTGAGCGAATGCCTCTTCGACCTCGTCGACGAACTCGTCGACCTCCAACACCTCGTAGCCGGACTTGCGGGCCATGCGGAACCGCTTGTTGCGCACGTCATCCAGCGACAGCGTCATCGTTCACCTCGAAATCAACTCGGAACATGGGCAGGGGCTACCCCCTCAGCGCGTCTACCGTACCGAACTTGGCGCGGGGACACACATCGCCGCGCTCGTCGCTCCCGGTTGGGATCGACTCAGAAGAAGATCGCCGCGTTCACCCGCATCAGCAGGCTGACCAGGAGGGCAAGGGCGATGAAGGCGAGGTCGAGCATCATGTTGCCGACCCGCACCGGTCGCAGCACCTTGCGCAGAGCCCGGAGCGGCGGATCGGTGACGGAGAAGATGACCTCGGCGACGACCAGCATCGGGCCGCGCGGCTGCCAGTCGCGCACCAGCACCGGCACCCAGGACAAGATCATCCGGCCGAAGAGCACGAGCAGGAAAACCCACAGCACCCAGCTGATGACGGTTCCGATGAGAAACATGGTGAACGGGTCCTGATCCTTGGAAGGGCGACGGTTGTGTCGTCCATGATGACGTACGCCACCTAATCGCCACAGCACGGCCGGACCCGGTGGGTTCCGACCGTGCCGACGGGTGGTGCTCAGCTCTGGTTGAAGAAGCCCCCGGCGACGATGCGCTCCTTCTCTTCCGCGGTGACGTTCACGTTCTGCGGCGAGAGCAGGAAGACCTTGCTGGTGATGCGTTCGATGGTCCCCCGCAGCCCGAAGATCAGGCCGGCGGCGAAGTCGACCAGACGCTTGGCGTCCACGTCCTCCATCTCCGACAGGTTCATGATGACCGGCACGCCCTCGCGGAAGTGCTCGCCGATGGTGCGCGCCTCGTTGTACGTGCGCGGGTGCACGGTGATGATGCGGGACAAGTCGGCCGCCCGGGGAGTAGTGGTCGGGATGGAGGAGGGCGCGGAGCTGGGTGCACGCCGCGTCTCAAGCGGAGTGACGCTGGCGGACTGACTGCCGCCGACACCGCCCATAGCGGCCGCGCCACCGGCGCCGGCGCCGACCAGCTCTTCGCGGCTGACGCCCTCGGTCAGCTCCACGTCGGGGTCGCGGTCGTCGTAGTCCGCGTACCGGTCATCGGTCACCAGACCCAACCATGCCGCTGCCCGCTTCAATTTCTCAGCCATCTGACTGCCCTCGCCGTCTCATTGCCCGTCAGTTCCTGCCCGTCGGACGCCTTGCCGCGACGCCGGGTGTCGGTGCGCCGGCGGCAGATCGTCTCCGGGGACGACACTACCGGTGCCACCCGGGATACCCGAGCAGCGTACGCACCGACACGCAGGCTGATCAGCCTGCTCACTTTCAGAAGTCGAGCCTGGTCACTTCAAGAAGTCAGGGATGTCCAGATCGTCGTCGTCGGCCACCGGCGGGCGTGCGGCCGGGCGCGGCTGCCCGCCTTGCTGGCCCCCGCCCTGCTGCGGCGCACCCTGCGACGGCATGGACTGCTGCAGCGGGTTGGCCGGCGACGGGCTCGGCTGCGCAGGTGCGGAGCCTGTCCCACCCTGGGACGAGAACGGTCCCGGCTGAGCGGGTCCGGTGGCCTGGGTGGGGCCGGAGCCCTGGCCCGGGCGCGCCTGTGACTGGTTGCGCAGGTCCGGCGCGCGGGTCACCCCGGGCTGACGACGCGGCGGCTGGCCGCCCTCGAAGCCGGCAGCGATCACCGTGACCCGCACCTCGTCGCCGAGGGCGTCGTCGATGACGGTGCCGAAGATGATGTTGGCGTCCTCATGCGCCGCCTGCTGGATCAGGTCGGCGGCCGCCGACACCTCGAACAGACCCAGGTCGGAGCCACCGGCGATCGACAGCAGCACGCCGTGAGCGCCGTCGATGCTGGCCTCCAGCAACGGCGACGACACCGCCATCTCGGCGGCGGCCCGGGCGCGCTCCTCGCCGCGAGCCGAGCCGATGCCCATCAACGCGGAGCCCGCGTTGGACATGACCGACTTCACGTCGGCGAAGTCCAGGTTGATCAGGCCGGGGGTGGTGATCAGGTCGGTGATGCCGGAGACACCTTGCATCAGCACCTGGTCGGCCTGCTTGAAGGCATCCAGGATGGCGATCTGGTGGTCGACCATCTGCAGCAGCTTGTCGTTCGGGATGACGATGAGGGTGTCGACCTCTTCACGCAGACCGGCGATGCCCTGCTCAGCCTGGGTGGAGCGCCGCTTGCCCTCGAACGAGAACGGGCGGGTCACCACACCGATGGTCAGCGCGCCGAGGGCGCGGGCGATCCGAGCCACCACGGGAGCACCACCGGTGCCGGTGCCACCGCCCTCGCCGGCGGTGACGAAGACCATGTCGGCGCCCTTGAGCGCGTCCTCGATGTCTTGGGCGTGGTCCTCAGCGGCCTGGCGACCCTTGTCCGGGTCCGCCCCGGCGCCGAGACCACGGGTCAGCTCGCGGCCGATGTCCAGCTTGACGTCTGCATCACTCATCAGCAGCGCCTGCGCATCGGTGTTCACCGCGATGAACTCGACACCCCGCAGACCCGCGTCGATCATCCGGTTGACAGCGTTCACGCCACCCCCGCCGACGCCGACAACCTTGATGATGGCTAGGTAATTCTGTGATGCAGAAACCACGGGTTCCGCCTCTTTCTCGAGTCTGTCGGCTGGGCTGGCGCGCCAAGTCTCAACCTCTGGTCAACGGGGGGAAGGGACTCGCAGGCGTTGCAGACGGGGCGTGGACCACAGGCTATGAGACCGTGCGCGAGAGTGTCCATCCCAGCCGACCAGACACGCCAATTGATCGCGTTTTGGCCCTGATACCTTGACCTCGACTTGACCTTGATGCTTCGCGGGTCCGTCAGCGGACGGCGGGACTGCCGGGAGCCGAGACGTCGTAGACCGAGCCCTTGCGCTCCAGCAGCACCAGCGCGACCTGGGCCTTCAGGTCCGACTGCTCCGCACTCCCCCAGATGATCAGATCGCCGTTGGCCAGGACGAGCGTGATGCTGTCCGCCGACTCGGCCCGTACGCTCTCCACCTTCGCGCCCAGCGATGCGGGCAGGGCCCGCACCACCTCACCGATCTTGACCAGCAGCGGTCCGTCACCGGCCGACACCGAGGTGACCGCCACCCCCTCCGGCACCGCGTCGACGGATCGGAACGCGACCCCGTATCGGTCGACCAGGGTGTAGCCGGACGATGCCTTGACGGCCAGCACCGGCTCGCGCTCCACGACGGCCACCCGCACGGTGTGCGGCCAGTCACGGGTGACCTGCACCGACTCGACGGGTCGCAGCTCGGCCACTCTGCGAGCGATCGCCGCTACGTCTTGGCGGGCCAGCGGAACGCCGATCGGCACCGCGGCTGCCGATGTCACCTCGGCTGTGCTCAGCTGGCGGGTGCCGGCGACGCTGACCTGCCGCGCGGCGAGCGCGGCGGAGAAGCCGAGCAGCCAGACTCCGGTGCCGACCAGTGCCAGCACGACGACCGCGACGAGCACCCGCAGCAGCAACCTGCGCCGCGCCTGCTTGCGCCGAAGCTGGAGCCGGACGCCGGCGTCGGAGACCGAGGGGCGGCGGGTCATCGTGGCCTGCGGACTCATCCGCGACCGGCCCGCTGCGCCAGCTCGTCCACGATCAGCGGCGCGACCTTGGTGACGTCACCGCAGCCGACGGTGATGACCAGGTCCCCGGGCCGGGCGATGGCGGCGACCGTCGGCGCCGCAGCGTCCCAGTCCGGCTGATAGGTGACCCGCGTCCGGCCCGGCCGGACGGCCGCGCTGACCATCGCTCCGGTGATGCCCTCGATCGGGTCCTCGCGGTCGCCGCAGACGTCCATCACGATCGCCTCGTCGGCCAACTCCAGCGCAGTAGCGAACTCACGCCAGAAATCCCGGGTTCGGCTGTACAGATGCGGTTGGAAGCAGACCACCACCCGGCCGTCCTCGCCCACGCCGGTGCGGGCGGCGGTGAGGGTGTTGGTGACCTCGGTCGGATGGTGGGCGTAGTCGTCGAAGACCCGGATGCCGTCAACGGTGCCGACCAGCTGGAACCGGCGGTAGGTGCCGCCGAAGCCGGAGAGCTCCTGGCGCGCCTGTTCGTCGTCCACCCCGAGCCAGCGGGCCACCGCGTACGCCGCTGCGGCGTTGAGCACGTTGTAGTGACCGGGCACCGACAAGGTGACGGGTCCGCCGACCGCGGAGTTCCCGCCCGAGTCGGTGCCGTGGGTGTCGGTCCTCGCGCGCAGTCGGAAGCTCGAGCCGGTGCCGTGGAAGGACGTGTCCTCGATCCGAATGTCGGCATCCGCAGCCTCGCCGAACGTCAGCACCGTGAGGTCGGTACGTCCATCCGCAGCGAGCCGGGCCCGGACCCGCTCGGTCAACGCGACGGCACCGGGGTCGTCGGCACTGACCACCAGCAGCCGTAGCGTCGGACCCGTCGCGAACCGCAGGAAGCCGTCGGCGTAGTTCTCGGCGGTGCCCCAGTTGGAGAGGTGGTCGGGGTCGACGTTGGTGACCACGGCGACTTCGGCGGGATACTGCAGGAAAGAGCCGTCACTCTCGTCGGCTTCGACCACCAGCAGGTCCCCGCCGCCCAGGTGACCGCCGGTCTGCGCGCCGGTCAGGGCGCCGCCGATCACATACGACGGGTCAAGTCCGCACCGGGTCAGCACCTGGGAGATCATCCCCGTGGTCGTGGTCTTGCCGTGGGTGCCGGCGACCGCGATGCCACGACGGTCGAGCATCAGCGAGCCCAGGGCGGCGCTGCGGTGCAGGATGCGCAGGCCGCGCCGTCTGGCCTCGGCCAGCTCGGGATTGTCCTCGCGGATGGCCGAGGAGGCGACCACCGTCCGGGCGTCACCCAGCTGCTCGGCGGCGTGTCCGACGTGCACCCGGGCGCCCAGCGCCTCCAGCGCCCGCAGGTACTTGGAGTCGTTGCGGTCGCTGCCGCTGACCTCGACGCCGAGCTGGACCAGCGCGGAGGCGATCCCGTTCATGCCCGAGCCGCCGATGGCGATGAAGTGCACGGGTCCCAGATCGCGGGGATCGGTCAGCTCGACCGGTTCGATCAGGCTCATGCGCGAGCCACCTCCAGAGTTCGTCGTGCCAGCGTGACCGCGGCCTCGGTGCTGCCAACGCCGCGGGAGGCGGCAGCCATTCCCGCCAACCGGGCACTGTCGTGGATGAGGGCGGGGATCTGGTCGGCGACCCAGGCCGGCGTGCAGTCGACGTCGAGGAGCAGCTGCGCGCCACCGGCAGCCACCACCGCGGCGGCGTTGCGCGCCTGCTCGCCGTTGCCGTGCGGGTATGGCACGAAGATGGCCGGCAGACCGACCGCAGATGTCTCCAGCACCGTGTTCGCGCCGCAGCGGCCCAGCATCAGGTCAGCGGCGGCGTACGCCTGCTCCATCGCGGACACGTAGGCCAGCGGGTTGTAGACGGCACCGTTCGGTCCGGTGACCGGAGCGGCGTCCGCGGGCAGGTTGCGCGGTCCCAGCACATGCAGCACCTGGATGCCGGCACTCAGCAGCGCGTCGCGGGACCCGGTGACGGCGTCGTTGATTCGCATCGCCCCCTGCGACCCACCACTGACCAGGAGGGTGGGCAGGTCGGGGTGCAAGCCGAACTCTGCGCGGGCTGCGCCCCGACTCGCGTCCCGGTCCAGGTCGGTGATGCTTCGCCGTAGCGGCAGGCCGATGCACTCGGCGTGCGGCAACGGCGTGTCCGGAAACGAGGTGAAGACCCGGTGGGCGAATCGGGCGGCGACCTTGTTGGCCAGGCCTGGCAGCGCGTTCTGCTCGTGCAGGACGACGGGGATCCCCAGCCGGCGGGCGGCCAGGTAGACCGGAGTCGAGACGTAGCCGCCGAAACCCAGCACCACGGACGCCTCGGTGCGGCGCAGCACCCGGACCGCGGCCGCGACGGAGGCGCCCAGCCGGACCGGCACCCGGGCCAGCTCGAGGGTCAGCCGGCGCGGCAGCGGGACCGGCGGGATCAGCTCCAGCGTCAGGCCCGCCGCGGGCACTACCGTGGTCTCCAGTCCACGGGCGGTGCCGACGGCGGTGATTCTCGCCGACGGGTCCAGCCGGGCGATCTCGGCTGCGGTGGCGATCAGCGGCGAGGTGTGACCGGCGGACCCCCCGCCGGCCAGGACAACACTGGTGCTCACGAGCGACCTCCAGCCGTACGGGATCCGACGACCGCGGTCATCCGCGGCCGAGTGCGGCGGGCCTTGCCCGACAGCAGGCGCCGGGCGTCCGGCTCGGCCCGGGCACAGGAGAGCAGCACCCCGACCCCGAGCAGGTTGGCGATCAGGGCGGACCCACCGTAGGAGACCAGCGGCAGCGGCACACCGGCGATCGGCAGCATCCGCAGCACGACGGCCAGGTTGATGATGGCCTGCAGGGTGAACCAGACGGTGACACCGCCGGCGGCGTAGCGCGCGAACGCCTGGTCGGAGCGCATGGCGATCCGGAAGCCGGCGTAGCCGAGCACCAGGAACAGCGCCAGCACGATCAGGCTGCCGAACAGGCCGAACTCCTCGCCGATGACGGCGAAGATGAAGTCGGTGTGGGCCTCGGGCAGGCTGCCCCACTTCTGCCGGCTGGCACCGAGGCCGACCCCCCACCAGCCGCCGGCCGCGATGGCGTACATGCCGGCGTTGGCCTGGTCATTGGCGCCGTTGAGGTCGGCGGCCGGGTCCAGGAACGCGGCGAGCCGGCGCATCCGGTTGGGGCTGGTGACGAACAGCGCGACGATGCCGACCGCGCCGGCCACCGTGAACGTGCCGAAGATCCGCATCGGTGCGCCGACGATCCACAGCACGCCGGCGACGATCCCGGCCATCACCACCGCGGTGCCGGCGTCGCCCTGGAAGACGACGAGCAGCACCAGCAGACCCGCCCCGGGCAGGTACGGGACGAGCAGGTGCACCGGCTGGTCGAGCAGCTTCTGCTTGCGGGCCAAGATGTCGGCTCCCCACAAGATCATCGCCAGTTTGGCGAACTCGGCCGGCTGGATGTTGAACAACGGCGAGCCGAAGTTGAGCCAGTTGCGGTTGCCGTTGATGGTGACGCCCATCGGGGTGTAGGTCAAGATCAACAAGACGGCGGCCAGCGCGATCCCGGCCCAGCTGAGCAGTCGCAGCCGGTCGTGCGGGATCAGCATGATCACCAGCGCGCCGACCAGACCGACCACCAGGAACACCGCTTGGCGCTTCACGTAGAAGTAGGAGTCGTCGTAGTTCAGATATGCGCTCACGCTGGAGGCGGACAGCACCATCATCAGGCCGAGCGCCACCAGCAGGGCGGCGGAGCCGAGGACCAGGTGATAGCTGGTCAGCGGCCGGTCCAGCACGCCGTGCAGCCAGGCGAACACGGCCTGGCGACCTCCGGGTGAGACCTCAGCTGCGGTGCCGGGCCGGTTGCTGCCCGAGCGGCTGGGGGTCAGTGTCGCCACCGTGTCACTCCTTCGGATCGCCGGCCCCCTGCCCGGTCCCGTAAGACGTGGGGTCGAGGTCGTTCACTGCCGCAACGAACGCGTGGCCGCGTGCGGCGTAGTCGGGATACATGTCCTTGCTGGCACAGCCCGGCGCCAGCACGATCGCGTCTCCGGGACTGGCCAGAGAAGCGGCCGCGGCGACAGCTTGTGCCATGGCACTAGTGTCCGTGGCGTCGATGCCAATCACGGGGATGTCCGGCGCGTGTCGGCTGAGCGCTTGGGCGATGACGTTCCGGTCCACGCCGAGCAGCACCGCACCGCGGATCCGGTCGCGGTGGGCGATGACCAGGTCGTCGAAGCTGGTGCCCTTGGCCTGTCCCCCGGCGATCCAGACCACCGAGTCGAACGTCCTCAACGCGGCATCGGCGGCGTGCGGGTTGGTGGCCTTGGAGTCGTCCACCCAGCGGATGCCGGAGCGTTGCGCGACAGTCTGGATCTTGTGCGAGCCGACCTGGACCCGCCGCAGCCCGTCGCGGACGGCGACCGCCGGCACGCCGAAGGAACGGGCCAACGCCGCCGCGGCCAACGCGTTGGCGACGTTGTGCGGTGCGAACGGGACGACGTCATCGACCTTGGCCAGCTCGAGCGCGGAGTCGCGGCGCTGCTCGACGAAGGCCCGGTCGACGATCAGGTCGTCCACCACGCCGAGCATGGACGGCCCGGGCACACCGAGGGTGAAGCCGATCGCCCGCGCGCCCTCCACCACGTCGGCCTCCTCGACCATCCGCATGGTCTCCTCGTCTTGGACGTTGTAGACGCAGCTGACCTGGACCCGCGAATAGATCTCCGCCTTGGCGTCGCGGTAGTTCTGGTGCGACCCGTGCCATTCCAGGTGGTCCGGCTGGAGGTTCAGCACCGCCGCGGAGTGCAGCGACAGCGAGTGCGACCAGTGCAGCTGGTGGCTCGACAGCTCGACGGCCAGCACGTCATAGGGCTCGGGATCGAGCACGATCTCCATGATCGGTCGGCCGATGTTGCCCACGGCCGCCGTCTTCAGACCGGCCGCGGTGAGCATCGCTGCCAGCATCTGGGTCGTTGTGGTCTTGCCGTTGGTGCCGGTGATGCCGAGCCACGGGATGACCTTGTTGGGCCGGCTGAGCCGCCAGGCCAGCTCGACCTCGCTCCAGATGGGTACGCCGCGGTCGGCGGCGGTCCGCAGCAGCGGTGTGCTGGGGCTCCAGCCGGTGGTGATGACCAGGTCGGCGTCGGCGGGCAGCTCGGCGGTCGACCCCGGGCCCAGGCGTACGGTTCCGCCGAGCACCTCGAGCAGCTTGGCCTTGTCCGAGTTCGACTCGGAGTCGCTGTCGTCCAGCACCGTGACCCGCGCCCCGAACTCCAGCAACCCGTCGGCCGCGGCGAACCCGGAGACCCCGATGCCGGCCACGACGACATGCGCCGACGACCAGTCGGAGCTGCCATCGGCAGTCGGCAGCCAGTCCTGCGTCCTCATGTTCCTGCCACCCATTCCGCGTAGAAGATTCCGAGGCCACCGGCGACGAAGAGCCCCGCGATGATCCAGAACCGCATGACGATCGTCACCTCCGCCCAGCCGAGCAGCTCGAAGTGGTGGTGCAGCGGTGACATCTTGAAGATACGTCGACCCTTGGTGGCCTTGAAGTAGCCGACCTGCAGAATGACCGAGGCCACCTCGATCACCAGCAGGCCACCCAGGATGACCAGCAGCAGCTCGGTCCGGGTGAAGATCGCGAGCCCGGCAAGCGCACCGCCCAGCGACAGCGACCCGGTGTCACCCATGAAGATCTTGGCCGGCTCGGCGTTCCACCACAAGAAACCGAAGCAGGCACCGGCCAGCGCGATCGCCACCACGGCAAGGTCGTAGGGGTCGCGAACCTCATAGCACTTGGGGCCGGCCGAAGCCGTGTAGGCGCAGGACTGGTTGTACTGCCAGATGTTCACCAGCGTGTACGCGCCGAAGATCATCACGCAGGCGCCTGCGGCCAGACCGTCCAGGCCATCTGTCAGGTTGACCCCGTTGCTGGCCGCGGCGATGAGGAACATCACCCAAAGGATGACCAGCACCACGTTGAGCTGCAGGAAGTCGATGTCGCGCAGGAACGAGATCGCCCGCGAGGCGGGCGTGACGCCGCGTTCATCGGGGAACTGCAGCGACAGCAGCGCAAAGGTGATGGCGACGATCGACTGACCGGCGATCTTGGCCTTGCTGCGCAGCCCCAGCGAGCGCTGGTTGCGGATCTTGATGAAGTCGTCGACGAAGCCCACCACGCCCAGTCCGGTGAACAAGAAGAGCACCAGCAGGGCAGACGCCGACGGAGCCGTCATGGTGAGGAGGTGGCTGGCGAAGTAGGCGAACAGCACGGACGCGATGATGACCAAGCCGCCCATGGTGGGCGTACCCCGCTTGGTGTGGTGCGAGGTCGGGCCGTCGTCGCGGATGAGCTGACCGTAGCCCTTCTTGACCAGCACCGTGATGGCGAGCCGGGTCCCGAACAGCGTCCCGAGCAGCGCCAGGCAGCCCGCGAAAACAATCGTCTTCACGGTCGTTCCTCGCTGTTCGTCGATTCGGTGCCCGTATGGGCAGGGCCGGCCGACGCCAGGATCGCGTCCGCCACGGTCTCCAAGGCTAAGCCACGCGACGCCTTGACCAGAACCGTATCGCCCGGTCGAAGCCCCGCCCGCAGAGCGGTCACGGCGTCGACCTTGTCCAGGCAGACCGCAGCCGCGTCGTCGCCCAGGCCCGCTTCAACGGCGCCGGCGACCACCTCCGCGGCGTGTGCGCCGAGCGCCAGCAGCCGGTCGATGCCCTGCTCAGCCAGCTCTCGTCCGAGGGCACGGTGCTCCGCCACGGCGGTATCGCCCAGCTCCAACATGTCGCCGACCACAGCCCAGGTCCGCGCCTGGGGGTGCCGCTGCCGGCGGGTGCGACCGAGCTCGGCCAGCGTCTGCACCGCGGCCCGCATCGAGTCGGGGTTGGCATTGTAGGCGTCGTTGACGACCAGCACCTGATCGTGGCGCTCGGTCAGCTCCATCCGCCAGCGCGACCGCAGCTCCGCACCGGTGAGCGCCACGGCCACGCCGTCCAGGGCGACGCCGAGTGCGACAGCGGCGGCCGCCGCAGCGGCCGCGTTGGCCACCTGGTGCCGGCCGGCGACGGCGAGTCGTACGTCGGCAACCTGCTCCGGCCCCGGTGCCAGCCGGGCGTGCAGCCGGAAGCCGAACCGGCCGAACTCATCGCTGTCCAGCCCGTCGGCCCACACGGCACGGGGGTGGCCGGGATCGGCACCCACGGCGAACGCCAGCACCGGGGCCGCGGTCCGCGACCGCATCGCCCACACGAGCGGGTCATCGGCGTTCAGCACCGCCGTGCCGTCGGCGGGCAGCGACTCGACCAGCTCGCCCTTGGTCTGGGCGATGGCCTCACGGCTGCCGAACTCGCCGAGGTGGGCGTGGCCGACGTTGAGGACCACCCCGACCGAGGGCGGGGTCAGCCGGCACAGGTAGGCGATGTGGCCGACTCCGCGGGCACCCATCTCGGAGACCAGGTAGCGCGTCTCTTCGGTGATCCGGCTGACCGTCAGCGGGACACCGATCTCGTTGTTGAGGTTGCCGATGGGTGCCACCGTGGGCCCGGCGGCCTCCAGCACCTGGGCGAGCAGATCCTTGGTCGAGGTCTTGCCCTGCGACCCGGTGATGCCGACCACCCTCATGCCGTCGGCGGTGCCGAGGTCGACGAGATGCCGGGCCAACCGCCCCATGGCCACCAGCGGGTCGTCGACGACCAGCTGCGCCGCATCCACGGGCTGAGCGTCGACGGGCCGGGCGACCAGCACGGCCACCGCACCCGAGGCCCACGCCTGCCCGACGAAGTGGTGGCCGTCCACTCGATCGCCGGGCAGGGCGACGAAGACCGCGCCCGGACCCACCCGGCGGGTGTCCACCACGAGGTCGGTGACCAGCGCTCCACCGGGGCCCACCAGATCGGCGCCGACGACCGCGGCCAGCTCGCCCACCGTCAGTCTTCTCATCGCGCTGCCTCCGTGTCTGGCCGGTCGGGCTCGTCCGCCCCGGGCGTGTCTGGCCGGTCGGGCTCGTCCCCGGGCGTGCCTGGTCGGGTGACCACGCCGGCGCTGAGCGCTGCCCACTCCTCGCGGATCACCGCCACGTCGTCGAACGGAAGCCGGTGTCCGGCGACCTCCTGGCCCGTCTCGTGTCCCTTACCCAGAACGGCGACCACGTCAGCAGGTCCGGCGGTGGCCAGGGCGTACCGGATGGCAGCCCGGCGCTCCCCTGCGTCCACGACCTCGGTGGGCAGTCCGTCGTCGGCGATGGCCTGCTCCGCGCCGGCCACGACCTGGGTACGGATGGTCGCCGGGTCCTCGGTCCGCGAGTTGTCGTCGGTGACCACCACGAGGTCGGCACCATGGGCTGCTGCCGACCCCACCGGTCCACGCTTGGCCTTGTCCCGGTCCCCGCCGCAACCGAGCACGACCACCCGTCGCTGACCACGCAGGGCGGCCAGGGCGGCGGCGACCGCCTGGGGCGTGTGTGCGAAGTCGACGAACACGCTCGGCGCGCCCTCGCCGAGCTCCACCCGCTGCATCCGGCCCGGCACCTCTGCGGCGGCCAGGCCGGACGCGGCCCGGACCAGGTCGACGCCGACGACGTCAAGCATGGCCAGCGCCGTGACGGCGTTGCGTACGTTGAACTCTCCCGGCAGGCCGAGGGTCAGCGTCAGCGACCCACCCGGGTGCGCCACCACCAGCTCGCTGGAGCCGTCCGGCCGGGTGCTGCGGACCTCGGCGGTGTAGTCGGCGGCTCCGGGGACCAGGCTGGTGGTGGACAGCCCGATGGCGCCCTCGGCCCGGATCCGTTCGACCAGCTGGCGCCCGCGCGGATCGTCGACGTTGACCACGGCGTGCCGGCAACGCTCTGCGGTGAACAAGGTCGCCTTGGCCTCGAAGTAGGACTCCTCGTCACCGTGGAAGTCGAGGTGGTCGCGACCGAAGTTGGTGAAGGCGGCGACGTCGAAGTCGATCGCGTCGGCCCGGCCCAGCACCAAGGCGTGCGAGGACACCTCCATCACGCAGGCGTCCGCGCCGCCCTCGGCCATGACGGCGAGCAGCGCCTGCAGCTCCGGCGACTCCGGGGTGGTCACCGTGGTGCGGACCGTGTCCAGCGGCACCCCGTCGAGGCTGAACCCGATCGTGCCGATCACCCCGACGTGGCGCCCCGCTGCCCGAAGGGCGGCGCTGAGCAGATAGCTGGTGGTCGTCTTGCCGTTGGTGCCGGTGATGCCGAACATGGCCAGCCGCTCGCTGGGTCGACCGTAGATCCGCGCCGCGAGCGCCGCCATAGCCCGCCGCGGGTCCGGCACGGCCAGCACCGGGCACTTCGCCCCAGCGGCGATCTCGGCGCCCGGTGGATCGGTCAGGACGGCCACCGCGCCGGCACGGACGGCATCGGCGGTGAACTCGGCCCCGTGATGCGCCTCACCCGGCAGCGCCACGTAGAGGTCACCGGGGCGGACCAGCCGGGAGTCCAGGGTGATCCCGTACACCAGTACGTCCGCGGCGGGAGGCGGAGCAGCCGCTGCCGCGGCGGGAAGAGAGCCGGCGGTCGCCACCACGGCAGGCGGCAGGAGCGCGTCGAGACGCAGACCAGCCCCCCGCCGGGGCCGCAGCGCCGACGTCGGTTGAGCACAAGACATGCCTCGACGCTACCGAGTCCGGGCGGACAGTACCCGTCCGCGATCGATCGGGATCACCATTCCGTCCTCTTCGGCTTGGTGGCCTTCGGGTTCGGCTCCACCGCATAGCGCGGCAGCACGAACTCCATGATGTCGCGGTAGACCGGGGCGGCCACGCCGGTCCCGGTGTCGCCACGGCGGGGGTTGTTCACCACGACGTAGGTGACGAACTCCGGGTCGTCCAGCGGCGCGAAACCGAGGTAGGAGGTGACGTAGCCGCGGTAGCAACCGCAGCTGGCCTCATACCGTTGAGCGGTGCCGGTCTTGCCGCCGCTCTGGTAGTTCTCCAGCTTCAGGTTCTGCTGACCATTGGGCGAGTCGACGACCGACTGCATCAGGTCGCGCACCGCGGCGGAGGTCTGCTCCGAGACGACGCGGCGCGGTGCCGGGCGGTCCACCGCCACAGGCTGGCCGTCGGCACCGGTGGCGCCCTTCACCACGGTGGGCGCGTGGTAGATGCCGCCGTTCAGCAGGGCGGCCACCGCGGCCACCTCCTGGACACCGGTCACCGACAGCCCCTGGCCGAAGGCGATCTGGTCCCGGGTGTAGTCGGGCATGTCGTGATCGGGCAGCTCGCCGGTGGCCTCGCCCGGTCCCTCGATGCCGGTCTTGGCGCCGAGACCGAACGAGACGAGATAGTCGCGGATGGTGCTCTTCGGCACCTGCCGGGCGAGCAGCGCCATCCCGATGTTGGACGAGTCCTTGATCACGCCGCGCATCAGGTACTGCAGCTCACCGTGGCTGAAGTGGTCCTTGATCCGGCCCCCGCCGGAAGCCAGCAGGGACGGGATCCGTACCCGCGTCTCGGGGGTGATCTTGTTGGGGCTGTTCTCGGTGGCGTCGATCAGCGCAGCGGCGGTCAGCACCTTCTGCACGCTGCCGGGTTCGTACGCAGCCGTGATCGCCCGGTTGCCCCGGTCGGCGGGCTTGGCCGCACCGGGCTGCTGCGAGTCGACGGTCGGCGCGTTGGCCATGGCCACGATCTCGCCGGTCTTCACGTTCATGACGATGGCGAAGCCGTAGTCGGCGTTCGACTTCTTGACCTGCGCGGCCAGTCGCTGCTCGGCCGCCCACTGCGCCTCGGAGTCGATGCTCAGCTGATAGCTGACGCCGTTCACGGCCGGGGTGGTCTGGCTGGCGCCGAGCGGGATCTTGCTGCCGTTGGGAGCACTCTCGTACGTCTCCGTGCCCTCGACACCGGCGAGGGCGGAGTCGAAGGTGTACTCGACACCGGCCTGGCCCTTGCCGTCGGCGCCGACGAAGCCGACGATGCCACCGGCTACGGAGCCACCCGGGTAGGTCCGGATCGGGTCGCTCTCCCGGAACACACCGTAGATGTCGCGCTCGCTCAGATCGGTGGCGATCCGGGTGTACGTCGCCGCCGGCACCTGCTTGGCGAGATAGACGAACCGGGTGTCCGCCTTGGTCAGCTGAGCCATGATCTTGGCCCGGTCGATGGACAGATACGTGTCCAGCACGTCAGTGATCTCGGCGGCGTTCTCCGTCGTCAGCTTCGGGTCGGCCGTGATCGCCACCGCTGCTTCGGTCGAGGCCAGCACCAAGCCGTTGCGGTCGGTGATGTCACCACGCGACGGCAGCAACGGAAGCGTGGTGGTCAGCTTGCTGACCGACTCGCCGGCGTAGGCGGAGGAGTCGAAGCCCTGCAGCTGCAGCAGCCTGCCGGCGCAGAGCGACAGCGCGATGGCCATCGCGAGGACGACGAACCGCAGCCGGCGCGGGGCGCTGCCCAGGGGCACCCGGAGCGGCGCCTTGTAGACCTTCTTCCGCGGACCGCGCGGCGGCGCGCCGCCGGGCCGCAGGCGACCGGCCTGCGGCCGGGTGGTGCTGGCCGGCGTGCGCGCCACGGCAGGCTTGCGCGCGGCAGGCTTCCGGGCGGCGGCAGGCTTGCGCGGGGCGGCAGGCTTGCCGGCGGCGGCAGGCTTGCGGGCGCCGGTGGTGGCCGAGGACGACGACCGCGCAGCGGCGCTCTTCGCCGGCTTGGCCGCGCGGGAGGGGTGCGGGCGTCGCTCGGTGGCCATCAGCGACCGCCTTCGCTCTGGGCGCCGGTCTGGGTGGACGCCAGCTGCTGTTGGGCCCGCTTCTCCTCGGCTTTGGTCTTCTCCTCGGCTGCCTTCTTCTCCGCGGCTGCCTTGGCCTCGTTGGCCTTGGCGTCGGCCTTGGCCTTGGCCTTGGCCGCCTCCGCCTGCTTGCGCGCCTCGGCGGCGGCCTTCTCGGCCGCCAGCTCCTGCGGGGTCTTCACGACCAGACTGGGTACCTCGTTGCCGGTGACCTTCTTCGGCTTGCCCAGGACCTTGCCGCTGGGCGCCACCAAGAAGGCGGGCTCCGGGTTCGGCCGCATCCCGAGCGCGGAGGCGCGCCGGGCGAGTTCCTGCGGGGCCGCCAGTTGGTCGATCTGGCTTTCCAGCTCACCCTGGGCGTACGCCAGCTGGGTGGCCTGGCGGTCCAGCGCCCGTGACTCGAAAGCCTGGTTCTGCAGCGTGGTGTTGAGCAGCAGCAGTCCCGTCATCCCGAGGCCGAACAGGACCATCAAGACGATCAGGAACGGCACCCGGGCCAGCTTCTCCTGCTGCCGCGGCACGGCCCGCAGCCGACGCGACGTGCTCGCCGCCGTCTGCTCCTTCCACGTCGGGATCCGACCGGGGACGGGTGCCCACAGTGCGCTCACGCTGCCTCCTCAATGCGTACCGCGGCCCGGAGCCGGGCCGATGCTGCTCGCGGGTTGTTCTCTGCTTCGGTCTCGGTCGGTCGTTGCGCGCCCCGGGTCAGCAGCCGCAGCTCGGCCCCGAAGCCGGGCGGCACCACCGGCATGTTGCGTGGCGCCCGATCGTGCGACATCACCGTGAAGATCTGCTTGACCAGCCGGTCCTCCAGCGAGTGGTACGCCAAGACCGCGATCCGGCCTCCCACCGCAAGCGCGCCGATCGCGCTCGGCAGCACGGCGGCGAGCGAGTCGAGCTCGGCGTTGACCTCGATCCGCAGCGCTTGGAAGGTCCGCTTCGCCGGGTGTCCGCCGCTCTTGCGCGACGCCATCGGGATCGCGTCGTAGAGCAGTTGCACCAGTCGGCCCGAGGTGGAAAACGGCTCGACCTCGCGCGCAGCGATCACCCGGCGGGCAATCCGGTCGGCGAACCGCTCCTCGCCGTATTGGCGCAGGATCCGGACCAGCTGAGGATGGGTGTAGGTGTTCAAGATGTCGGCCGCGGTCAGCTCGTCGCGGGTATCCATCCGCATGTCCAGCGGCGCATCCACCGCGTAGGCGAAGCCGCGCTCGGTCCGGTCGATCTGCAACGACGACAGGCCGAGGTCGGCCAGCACCGCCTGCACCTTGGGGCGTCCCAGCCGGGCAAGCACCTCGGGCAGCTCGTCGTAGACCGCCTGGACCAGCGTGATCCGGTCGGCGAACGGCTGCAGCCGCTCCCCCGCCAGCTCCAAGGCGTCGGCGTCGCGATCGAGCCCGATCAGCTGCGCCTGGGGGCAGGCTCGCAGCAGTGCCTCGGCATGCCCACCCATGCCGAGGGTGCAGTCCACCAGCACCGGCGTCGGCACGTCAGCGCTGGGCTGCAGCGCCGGGCTCAACAGCTCCACGATCTCGGTCAGCATCACCGGCAGATGGGACTGGGCAGCGGTGCTCATGCCAGCCACCGCAGGACGAGCCAGAGGGCAGCGGCCAGACCGACTGAGGCGCCGAGGGAGAATCCGGCGGCAGCCATGGTGTCGGCCACCTGGTGCCGGATCCGCGAGCGGGAGAGGTCGGGAGCGGTCGACGGCCGGCGCACCCGGCGGACGAACTCCTCCAACGACATCTCGACCCCTTCACGCACCCGAGGGTGCAGTCACTACCTGGACCGAGAGCGGGTGCGACTCGTGTCCTGGGGTTTCAACCCGAGGTCTGCGGGAAGTGTTACCTGGCACCGGGGAAGGTGTGTCAGGGAACCAGACCTACGGGTTGAAGCCTCACGACACGAGTCGCGGCCAGCTCTCAGCTGTTCACTTGTTCGTGCTGTTCTTCCCGGTTGCGAGTCGCGGACTCACAAGCCGGGAAAGACCTCGTCATTCATGTCGGCGAACGCCGACTCCTGCTGCGCGGAGTACTGCTCCCACGCGGTGTTGTCCCAGACCTCGACCCGGTTGATCGCACCCACAACGACACAGTCCTTGTCCAGTCCCGCATACGACCTCAGATGAGGTGGGATCGTGATGCGGCCCTGCTTGTCCGGGACCTCGTCCGAGGCCCCCGATGCCAGCATGCGCTGGTAGTCGCGGACCTGCTTGTTGCTCGATGGTGCGTTCCTCAGAGTCTGGGTCTGCTCGATGAAAGCTGCGATCGGCCAGATGGCGAGGCATCTGTCCTGGCCACGGGTGATGACCAGACCGTCCGCGAGCTCCTCTCGAAACTTCGCCGGCAGGATCAGTCGTCCCTTCTCGTCGAGCTTGGGGGTGTGGGTACCGAGAAACACGTACCGCACCTCCTTGCTCCACCATCGGTCCGATCTGCTCCACTTCGCGCCACTGTACTCCACTTCCCCCCACCAAGCATCCTTTTCCTCTACTCCTCCCTCCGCTCGGCGTGTTGGTGCGATCTGACCCGCAGTTGTCCGGCCGCGTAGGGTTTTGTTGTCGTCGCCTCCACGCCGGAGGTGGCGACATACGATGTAGCGGGCGCGGTCACGTGCTCGCACCGCAGTCGCGGCACGTCCGGCCAGCCAGCGAGGTCGTCGGGTCGGGACCATTCGTCCGTACACGGAGGACCAGTGAGTCTGAGTTACGACAAGCCGGCAGGTTCCACCACGACAGGCGCCGAGACCAATGGCGCGACCGGATCGGCGTATTCCCTCGCCGACGTCGTCGAGGTCATGGGGCGGGTCCGGACCGGCATCGAGAGCGTCATCGAGGGCAAGCGCAGCTCGGTCGACCTCGCCCTCGTGGTCCTGCTGGCCGAAGGCCACCTGCTGGTGGAGGACGTGCCCGGGGTGGGCAAGACGATGCTGGCCAAGGCACTCGGCCGCTCGATCGACTGCTCGGTCCGGCGGGTGCAGTTCACTCCCGACCTGCTGCCCTCCGACATCACCGGCGTCTCGATCTTCAACCAGCACACGCGCGACTTCGAGTTCAAGCCCGGTGGCATCTTCGCCAACATCGTGGTCGGCGACGAGATCAACCGCGCATCGCCCAAGACGCAGTCCGCGCTGCTGGAGTCGATGGAGGAGCGCCAGGTCAGCGTCGACGGGACGACCTACGAGCTCGAGGCGCCCTTCATGGTGGTCGCCACCCAGAACCCGATCGAGATGGAGGGCACCTACCCGCTGCCCGAAGCCCAGCGGGACCGGTTCATGGTGCGGATCGAGATGGGCTACCCCACGCCGAACGCCGAGCTCGACATGCTCGACGCACACGGCTCCTCCGACCCGCTGACCGAGCTGACCCCTGTCACCGACGCCGCCACCATCCGAGGGCTGATCGCGGCGGTCCGAACCGTGTACGTCTCGCCGGCGGTCAAGCACTACATCGTCCAGCTGGTCAACGCGACCCGCAACTCCCGCGACCTGCGCCTCGGGGCCTCGCCCCGGGCCACGCTGCAGCTGCTGCGAGCGAGTCGGGCGCTGGCGGCCATGGCCGGTCGCGACTACGTCTCACCCGACGACGTCGCGGGCCTGGCCGGAGCCGTGTTCGCCCATCGGGTGCTCCCGTCCACCGACGCGCAGCTGGCGCGACGGACTGTCGTCGACATCGTCAACCATGCGGTCAGCTCCGTGACCGTGCCCGACCGGCGGTAGTGGCCGGTGAGCCGGGCGTGGGGGCTGCTGACCGCTCGAGGCCGCGGGTTCCTGCTCGTTGGCGTGGTCGTTGTGGTGGTCGCGATGGTCAGCGGCCAGCGCGACGTGATGCGGGTGGGGTTCTTGTTCTTGGCCCTGCCAGTGGTCGCCGGAGTCCTGGTCGCCCGGGCGCGGTTGCGGATGTCGTGCGAGCGCTCGGTCGAGCCGTCGCAGGTGCCGCTCGGGACGCCGATGCACGGGCGGATCGTGCTGGGCCAGGACGGCCGGCTTCCGGCCGGCATCTTGATGCTCGAGGATGCCGTCCCGAAGGAGCTGGGCAACCGGCCGCGCTTCCTGGTCGACAAGGCGGACCTCAGCTGGCGGCGCGAAGTGGACTACCCGCTGCTGGGCCGGGTGCGCGGACGCTTCGCCACCGGCCCGCTGAGAGTACGGACCACCGACCCGTTCGGCCTGGTCCGACTCGACCGCCAGTTCCAGGCCACCACCGACGTAATGGTCACCCCACGGGTCGAACCACTCTCCGCCCTCCGGACGGCCGGCGGCGCCGGCAGCACCGGTGAGGCCCGCCCGCACCGCATCGGCGTGGTCGGCCAGGACGACGCACTCGTTCGCGAGTATCGCCAAGGTGACGACGTCCGCCGGATCCACTGGCGCTCGACCGCCCGGTGGGGCGACCTGATGGTCCGCCGCGAGGAGCAGGCCTGGGATCCCAGCGCCAGCATCCTGCTCGACAACCGCGAACACTCGCACGCAGGTCGGGGCATGAACAGCTCGATCGAGTGGGCGATCTCCGCCGCCGCCTCGATCGCCGTGCACTTCTTGGACGACGGGTTCAGTGTTGAGATCTACGAGGCTGACGGCGGACTGCACATCAGCAACGCGATGGGTCAGCACAACCTGGTCAGCCGGGAGCTGGTGATGAGCCGCCTCACCGATCTTCGTGCCCGCCAGACCACCACCATGCACTATGCGGTCGAGGCCGCCACCGTCGACCGGCCGGGTCAGCTGATGATCGCGATCATGGGCCGACTCACGGTGGATGACGCCAACACCCTGCTGCGATCTCGGCGCAACCGGGCCCAGGGCCTGGCCATCCTGCTCGACGTGGACAGCTTCGCCGACAGCCCCGGCACGCCGCGGATGGCCGAGCAGGCCACCCTCGGTGCCCAGATCCTCCGCGACAACCAGTGGCGCGTCATCACGGCCACCCAGGGCAACTCGGTCGCCGAGGTCTGGGCCGGTCTCGAACAGCTCGGACAGGTGGCCTGATGCGTACCACGGACCGCAGCACAGTGGCCGTGGTGGTGGCTGTCCTGCTGGCCACCTTCACCGTCACCCCACTCACCCGCGACCTCAGCTTCCTCGGCGTCAGCTGGCTGCTGGTGCTGCTCCTCGGCGGTCTCAGCGCCGCCTTGCGCCGGGCCCGGGTCGGCAATGTCGCCGTGATCGGCGTGCAGCTGATCGCCTGGGCGCTGTTCACCACGGCCCTGGCGGCCACCATGCCCGGCCGCGGTGGACCCTCCTACGGCCAGGTCACCGACCTGTGGTCCTCGGGCATCGCTCACATGCAGACCCAAGCCAGCCCGATGGCGGCGAACAACGGCGTACGGCTGATCTTCGTCACGGTGATCGGGCTCATCTTGATCATGACTGACCTGCTGGTGCTGGGCCTCGGGCGGCCGGCGTGGGCGATCGCTCCCCCGGCCGCGCTGTTCCTGGTCCCCGCGATCGGGCTGGGCACCGACACCGGGGTGCTGAGCTTCTTGTGTATCGCGGTCGGCTATCTGGCCATCCTGGTCGCCGAAGGACTCAACACCACGGCGCGGTGGACCCGGGGGTTGTCCCGGGACTCCGCCGACGGGTTCGGCACGGCGACCCCCATGGTCTGGCGCGCGGCCACCCTGATCGGCGTCCCGGCCGTGGTCCTCACCCTGGTGCTCGGCGCGATGATGCCCACCCTCGCCCTGTCGGGTTGGGGCTTCGGCAACGGTCCCGGCGGGAACGGACCGCTCCAGCTGTCCGACCCGAGTCTGGACCTGCGGCGCAACCTGAACCAGCCCAGCGACCGGACGGTCATCACCTACAAGACCGACCAGCCGGGCGGGGTCTATCTGCGGATGGCCTCGCTGTCGCAGTTCAACGGCGCCGGCTTCGGCCTGGTCCCGATGAGCCTGGACGCCGGCACCGACCTGCCCCAGATCCCCGGCATCAGTTCCGAGCCCAAGCAGCGACGCACCACCACCATCACCATCGGCGACTTCGGCTCGGAGTATCTGCCGCTGCCGTACGCTCCCCGCCGATTCCAGGCGGGTGGCAACTGGGCCGCCGACGCCTCCTCGCTGATCGTCGTCGCCCGCGGCCGCGGTGACCGCGGCAACTCGATCCGCGATCTCAGCTACACCGTCGAGAGCGTCGACATCGCTCCGGAAGGGGAGAGCCTGGCCGCGTCGCTGGCCGGCAGCCCGGCCGACGCGAACTTCACCACCGCAGTCCCCAGTGATCTGCCGCAGTCGCTGAAAGATCTCACCCAGGACGTCACCCGCGACGCCGACAGCCCCGCAGCCAAGGCCGCCGCCATCCAGAGCTTCCTGCGCAGCGGGCGCTTCACCTACGACACCGACCAGCGACCTGGATCGGGCTATCAGGCGCTGGAGAATTTCCTGCTCCGCGACCGCCGCGGCTACTGCGAGCAGTTCGCCACCTCGATGGCGATGATGGCGCGGCTGGTGGGCATCCCCTCGCGGGTGGCCGTCGGCTTCCTGCCGGGGAAGAAGAACGGCGACACCTACTCGGTGTCGATCCGCGACATGCATGCCTGGCCGGAGCTGTATTTCTCCGGCTACGGCTGGGTCCGGTTCGAACCGACGCCGTCCTCGGTCACCGGCCAAGCACCGGAGTGGACGCTGGAAAGCCAGGCCGACGACAGCGGCGAGCCCACCGCCACACCCGGGGCCGAGACGTCCGCCGACGTACCGAGCAGCGGACCGGTCCCCCAGGAAGGTCCGACCGAAGCGCCCGTCCTGCTCGACGAGACCGGCTCCGGATTCGCGTGGCGACCTACCTTGATCACCGTCGGGGGCGGGTTGCTCGGCCTGCTGATCCTCGCAGCGCCCGCGACCGTCCGGGTCCGTCGGCGCGCCGGCCGGCTGGACGAGGCCCAGCCCGCCGAGGAAAGGGTGGAGTCCGCCTGGGCCGAGGTCCGTGACAGCGTGGTGGACTACGGCGGCTCATGGCCGACGGGCTCGCCGCAGACGATCGGCACCAAGATCGGTCACCGCCTCGACGGCGGCGACACCGACACGATGACCAGGCTCGCCTCGATCGTCGAACGGTCGCGCTACGCCCGGACCTTCACCGACGAGTCAGCGCTGTCCGAGCTGCCGAAGATGACCGAGGACATCCGGCGCGGCCTGGCCCCGCAGGACTTCTGGCGCCGGGTGGGCGCAGTCGTGCTGCCCCGGTCGATCTTCCGCCGGCGGCCCTGAGTCCGCTCGCCGCCCGGGACAGCGAAAACGCGCCCCGGTGCTCGGGGCGCGTCTCGTGTCTAGCAGGTGGGGAGAGGGTCAGAACCCCGACTCGTCGCGGCGGCGACGCCAGCGTTCTTCCATCTTGTCCATGAAACCCTGGGAGTCGCTCGATCCGGACGGCTGTGGCGCCTTCGGCCGATCGGCCGACCTGCCGGTGTCCGGACCTGCCGTGACGTGCTGCCAGGAGTAGATCGCGGTCACGGCGGCGGCCACCATCACCACGAAACCGATCACGCTGAGGAAGAGGTACGTCGACATCCCGGCGATCAGCAGCGCAAGACCCGCGAAGAACCCCACCCCGGCGAGGGCGGCCCGTCGTCGATGGACCCGCCTCATGCCGGTCCCGCGCAGGGCGTTCACCAGCTTCGGGTCCTCGGCCGCCAGAGCAGCCTCCATCTGGTCGAGAAGCCGCTGCTCTTCTTCTGAGAGGGCCACTGGCCACCTCCCACTGTCTCGTCGTGCGCCGCGAGTCGCCGTCCGCGCCGAACTCCTGAACAATCTCGTCGAGACGAGAGTCGAACTGGCGAACGCGGTGGTCTCTCGTCCGCTCTGCTGAGCGGAGTTGATATGAGTTTAGGTGGCGAACCGGGTTCGCGAAACCCAATGCCTCAATCAGTCCCCAGTTGTGACGTCGGCGTCGACCCGCTGTAGAGATCCGTCGCCGGCCTGACGGTGTGACCGGGTCAGCGCGGCGCGTTGGACCGCCGCCGGACCGAACCTGCCGACGGCAGCGTCGACGGCCTGTTCCGCCTCGCGCCACCCTCGGTCCGGTGCCAACAGGGTCGGTTGGCGAGCCGTCGACCGCGCCTCCACCACGTTCTCCACCCGCACCCCCACCCGGCGGATGCGGGCCCCCGAGGCCCCCAGTCGTGCATAGAGCGCGAGCGCCTGCGCATAGATCTCATCGGTGACGTCGGTCGGAGTCGGCAGCGTCGCCGATCGGGTCACTGTGGTGAAGTCGGCGAACCGGATCGACACCGCGACGGTACGCGCAGCAAGGCCGGCCTTGCGCATCCGCGACGCGGTCCGCGCTGCCATCCGCAGCAGCTCTCGCTTCACCACCTCGGGATCGTCGGTGTCTTCGGCGAAGGTCTCCTGAGATCCGACACTGCGCTCACGCTGGGACACCACCACCGGGCGGAAGTCACGCCCCCAGGCCAGGTCGGCCAGCAAGGCCCCGAGATGCCGGCCGAAGGCCTGCTGCAGAACAGGTCGCGGTGTCGTCGCAAGATCAGCCACCCGACGGATGCCGAGTCGGTGCAGCTTGGTCGCCGTGGCATCCCCGATCCCCCACATCGCCTCCACCGGCTGCGGGTGCAGGAAGTCAACGACCCGGCTGGGCGGAACCTCGCACAGCCCGTCGGGTTTGGCCGCCCGCGACGCGACCTTGGCGATGAACTTGGTCGGCCCGATGCCGACCGAGCAGGTGATCTGCTGCTCGTCGGCCACGACGGCACGGACGTACTCCCCGATCATGGTCGGCGCCCCCAGCTGGCGCACCGAACCGGTGATGTCCAGGTAGGCCTCGTCGATCGATGCCGACTCCACGACGGCGGTGACGGACTCGAAGACGGCCACGATGGCACGCGAGACGTCGGTGTAGTCGTCGAAGTGGGGCTGCAGGAAGGTGGCCGCGGGACAGATCCGTCGGGCGCGGGACGACGCCATTCCAGAGCGGACGCCAACCGCGCGGGCCTCGTAGGTCGCGGACAGCACCACGCCACGGGGGAACCCGCCGACGATCACCGGGGTGCCGCGCAGGTCGGGCCGGCGGCGCAGCTCAACGGAGGCGTAGAACGCGTCCATGTCGACGTGCATGATGATGCTCATCGCCGGTCCGCCTCAGTGCGTCGGTCCGCCGACTTCTCCGGCCGGGGGTGGCGGTGGGCCGCTCACCCGGGCCAGCACGTGCATCTGCGGGGCCAGGGCGCGGAAGGCCGGGTCCTGGCTGATCGACGTCTCCAGCGCGTAGAGCTCGTCGTAGGCGCGCGGATCACTCTCGATCGCGGCCTCGGCGACGTGGTCGGCCACCGCGCCGATGCCGTCGGTGGCGAGCACCTCGAATCCAGCCCGCCGGACCAGGTCGACGACCTGGTCGTGGTCGAACCGGGTGGGGTCTGACAGGGCACGCCGGGCGAGCTCGATATGGCCGGCCAGCGCCTGGGCCAGCACGACGGCCTGGCGCTGCGGCACCAGCAGGCTCAGCACACCGCCCGGGCGCAGCACCGCAGCCATGGCAGCCAGCGCCTCGGCGGGCGAGTCCACCACCTCGAGCACGCGATGGCAGACGACCACGTCGGCACCGCCGGCGCCGACCAGATCGAGCAGGTCACTGGCGTCGCCCTGGATTCCGCTCACCCTTCCACCGAGCCCTGCCTCGGCGGTACGTCGTTCGAGCGAGGCGAGGGCGTCCGGGCTGGGGTCGATCACCCGGACGTAGTGCCCCAGCCGACCAAGAGAGATGGCCAGGCCCCCGGTGCCGCCACCGATGTCGACCACCTCGACCGACTGAGCGGTTGCCGGCCGTTGCTCGGCCCACCGAGCCAGCTGGGTCGACAGCAGCTCGAACAGGAACGCCGACGAGACGGACCGGCGCCGCCGCTTGTCCGACATCGGTCCCTCCGTCCTTCGCGATCGGGTGGGCCTGCGCTGGGCAGCGCGGGCCAGGGTGAACTGTGGCTGAAAGCCTAGTGCCTGCGACGTCATGGCCTCGACCTTCTCTCGGCTGGCGCGGTGGAGCGGCTGACGGCGTGCTCGACCAGGCCGAGGAACATCTGTGCGTCCCTGACCAGGTCGTCGGCTTCGCGGGCGCTGACGATCCGGGTGGCGCCGGCGCGGACCGCGTCCCGCTTGCCCTCGCTGGCGGCGAAGAACGCAGCCCATTCGCCGAGCTCCGGTGCCAGCTCCGCCAGCAGCTGCCAAGCATTGCGGGGCCGGTTGGTCTGAGCGCGACGGCCGGCAGCGCCAGGGTGTGGGCGTGCCCGCCAGGCCAGCACGATCGCCGCCACCTGCAGCGCGGCGAGGTGTCCGGCGAGGAACCGTTCGCCCGGTGCCAGCGTGAGCTCGGCGGCGGCCAGCGACGCACGGGCCCGCTGGAGCTCGGCATGGACATCCGGCACAGCGATGAGGCGGTCGAGGTCGGTGGCCGAGGGATGTGGCACGGCGGGCACCTCCTGGGTGTGACGGTTCGGGTGAACAACGGGCCCGACTAACGCCGGTGGCCACCCGGGTGCTCGGAGTCGAAAGTGGCGGCCCTGGCGCGGACGGGGGTCGAGGTCCGTCCGCGCCAGGGTCAGCCGAGAGCGCGTGCCGCGAACATCGCGCCGGCGTCCGTTCGGCGTCGACCCGGCCCTTCCCCAAGTGCCTTATCGAACGCCTGTTCGAACATTGAACAATCTACACCGCCCCACTGACAGTTCGTCAAGAACCGCCCCGGTGACGGTTCGTCAGAACAGTTCTTCAGAACACGCGGGGACGACGCCACGCGACGATCACTCGCCCCAGCCCATCGAGAAGACCTCGAAGGTCGTGGCGAACCGCACGCCCAGACGCGTGCCGGCGGGGCGGGCCGCCCCCTCGAGGAACTCCTCCGGGTCGAAGTGCTCCCAGCCGAGACCGTCGATGTAGGCGCGGTGCGCCGCCAGTGAGGCCACACCGCGGTCGAACGTCGCTGTGGTGTCGGCGCCGTGCCCGGCCTCCGGCGAACCCGCGGCCCAGACCTGCCGGACGCCGCCCCAGGGCTCCACGCCGTCGACCAGCTGCTCGGCGAACACCCACCGGTTGCCGGCGTCGCGGGCGGCGTCCAGCACCGCTCGGCCGGTCGCGATGTGGTCTGCCTGGTTCAGCGAGCGGCCGCCCCAGGTGTCGCGGAAGTTGCCGGTGATCACGATCTCGGGGCGGTGCTTGCGAATCGAGGCACAGATCACCCGGCGCAGCGCGACGCCGTACTCCAGCACCCCGTCGGGCTGGCCGAGAAAGTCCACCACGTCGACACCGACGATGCGGGCCGACTCCACCTGCTCAGCCTCGCGGACCCGACGGCACTCGCCCGGCTCGAGACCGTCGATTCCGGCTTCGCCGCTGGTGACCATGGCGTAGACCACGGTCTTGCCCTGGTCGGTCCACCGGGCCACCGCCGCGGCCGCGCCGAACTCCAGATCGTCGGGGTGGGCCACCACGCACAGCGCTGTGTCCCAGGACTCGTCCACCAGCTCCAGATCAGTCATGGCCACAGCCTAAGGACGGCGCGGCTCCGACGCTCCCGGTTCCACCGCTGACGGCGCCCGGTTGGCCGCCCGGTCGCTGTGACCCAGATCCCGGTGAGGCGCCACCCGGTCCCGGACCAGCCGCTTCAGCGGGCCGATCTCGGGGAAACCGCCGTCGACCTTGCGGTCCCAGACCGTCACCTCGTCGATGGCAATGGTGAAGACGCCGCCGGTGCCCGGTCGCAACGACAGCTCACCGATGTCGGTGGTGAACGTGGTCAGCAGCTCCGAGGCGAGCCAGGAGGCGCGCAACAGCCACCGGCACTGGGTGCAGTAGGTGATCACCACCCGTGGGCCGATGGGCGGGTCGGCGATCGGCGTAGGCGGTTGCTGCGGATCGCTCATCGGGTCCTCCTGGCTGCGGGTCAGAGCCGTACGCCGGCGAGGTACGGCTCGATCTCGGCCGCGGCCTCGGCACCGTAGGTACGCTCGAATCGCGGCAGGAAGGTGCCGCCGAACCGGTACTCCTGGGTGCCGACCACAGCCACCACATAGCTCGAGAGCAGTGAGCCGAGCTGCGCGCAGCGCTCCGGCGCGAGCCCCCAGGACAGGCCGGCGATGAAGCCGGCCCGGAAGGCGTCACCGACACCGGTGGGATCCAGCCGGGCCACCTCGGGGACGATCCCGACGTCGATCCGCGGCTGACCGGCCACCTCGATGCTCGCGCCGTCCTTGCCCCGGGTGATGACGCGGGTACCGACCCGGCTGAGGATCTCCTCATGGCTCCAGCCGGTCTTCTGGCTGATCAGCGAGTCCTCGTAGTCGTTGGAGAACAGATAGGTGGCTCCGTCGATCAGCCGCTTGATCGCCGTCCCGTCCATCCACGCCAGCTGTTGCGACGGGTCGGCGACGAAGGAGTAGCCCCGGGCGCGGCACTCGTCGGTGTGCCGCTGCATGGCCTCCGGGTCGTTCGGTGAGATGACGACCAGGTCAAGACCGCCCACCTTGTCGGCGATCGGCTTGAGCTCGATTTGCCGCGCTTCCGCCATGGCGCCGGTGTAGAAGGAGCCGATCTGGGCGTTGTCCACGTCGGTGGTGCAGACGAACCGCGCGGTGTGCTTGGTCTCCGACACGTGCACCGGCCAGGTGATGACGCCGTGCCGGTCCAGCCAGGCGCGGTATTCCTCGAAGTCCTCCCCCACGGCGCCGACCAGCAGCGGGTCGAGGCCCAGGGCTGCGAGTCCGAAGGAGATGTTGGGCGCGATGCCACCCCGCTTGATCTGCAGGTCCTCCACCAGGAAGGACAAGGAGATCCGCTCCAGTCGTTCCGCCACCAGCGATTCGGCGAAGCGGCCAGGGAAGGTCATCAGGTGGTCCATGGCGATGGATCCGGTCACGGCAATCTGCACGCAGCGCAGCCTAGCGGTCACGCCGACCCTGCGGGACCGACGTTGCGGCCCCATCACCTACCGTTGCCCCGTGACGACCTCCAGCCCACCCGGGCGCCGCAACCGCGAGGGTCCGCCGGTGGTGGTGGTCGGGGGTGGGATGGCGGGGATCGCCGCCGCGGCCAGGCTGGCCAAGGCCGGCGTCTCGGTTGTCCTGTTCGAGGCCGACGACCGGCTCGGCGGCCGCTGGGCGTCTCGGCTGGTGGACGGCGTCCGGGTCGACGCCGCGCCGAGCGTGCTGAGCTTCCCCGCCCCGTGGCGGGACCTGCTGCGCAAGAGCGGCCGGCCCTTCGACGTCGAGCTGCAGCGCCACGACTACACCCTGCAGCCGGCGGTGCCGGCCCGGCACGTCTTCGCCGACGGTACCGAGCTGGAGCTGCCGACCGACCGCGGCGAGCAGTACGCGGCCATGGTCGCCGCGTACGGGACGCAGCTGGCGCAGCGCTGGCGGACGCTGCTGGACTCCTTCGACGACGTCTGGCAGACAGTACGCCCGCTCGGGCTTGAGGCGGAGCTGCGCGACCGCAGCCAGCTGACCCGGGGGGTCCGCCGTCGCCTGCGCTCGCGACAGAGCCTGGAGCAGCTGGCCCAGGAGGTCGCCCACCCGCACCTGGGGGCGCTGCTCCGGCTGGTCGCGTACCGGCTGGGCTCGGTGCCGAGCCGGACGCCCGCCTGGTGCGCCATCGACCTGGCGACGGAGCGTACGTTCGGCAGGTGGGTGCTCGAGGGCGCCGAATCCGGGCGCAGCTCGGTCCTGGTCGACGTGCTGACCGACCGGCTGCGACAGCGTCGGGTGGACGTCCGGCTGGGCACGACGGTGACGCAGATCGGTCTGGCGGGGTCCCGCGCCACCTCGGTCCGCACCGCCGATGGCCAGCAGGTGGACGCGGCGGCGGTGATCTGCACCACAGACCCGTGGCAGACCTACGACGAGCTGCTGCCGCGCGGCGCTGCCCGGCCCGAGCGCCGCGGCCTGCACCGGTTGAGCCCGGCGCTGGCGCCGACCGTGCAGCACCGGTTCGACGACCTGCACAGCACCGAGGTCACCGAGACGGTGCTGCATGGTCGCTTCGGACCCGTGGTGACGTACCGACGACCGCTGGGGACGCGCACCCTGGTGACCACGCACGACTTCGGCGCCACCGTGCCGACCCGCTCCGCCGGGGTCGCCTGGCGTGGCTGGTCGAGCTGGCTCCGACGGCCGCCGACCAGCAGCGCGGTGACCGGACTGTTCCTGGCCGGGCCCTTCTCCCGGGGTGGCGCGCAGCCGTCGCACGTGGTGCTGTCCGGCGCCTTGGCCTCCTACGCCTGTTACGACTACCTCGGGTGAGTTCTGGCCTGTAGAGTGAACTGTCCATTTTCTCGGATTAGGGATGACTTCTTGACGTACGCGGATTCGTCGTCGCCCGACGAGTCGGCCCAGCCGGATCATTCCGGCTCCCCGACCCCGGCCGACGGCGCGGACAGTGCCCTGCAGCGCGAGATCGCCGTGGAGCAAGCCCACGTCGACCTCGTCTACGCCCGGCTCGACGAAGCGACCCGCTCGGCCCGGCAGGTGGCGGCCGAGGGCAAGTCGCTCTACCAGTCGGATCGGGCCAACTTCGTCCGGGAGGAGGACGGCACCGGACTCTACGAGCGCGACGTCTTCGCCTTCCAGTCCGCGAAACGGCTGGCTGTGCTGGACGCCGAACACGAGGGCCTGGTCTTCGGCCGGCTCGACCGCACCGACGGCGAGGTCCGCTACGTGGGCCGGATCGGCGTCCGCGACGCCGACTACGAGCCCCTGGTGATCGACTGGCGGGCGCCGGCGGCTGAGCCGTTCTACCGCGCCACCCCGTCCAACCCGATGCAGGTCACCCGCCGCCGGGTGCTGCGCTCCTCGGGCATGAGGGTGATCGGGATCGAGGACGACCTGCTCGACGGGGACTCCGCCGACCACGAGCTGGTGGTGATCGGCGAGGGCGCCCTGATGGCGGCCCTGTCGCGGGCCCGCGGACACCAGATGAAGGACATCGTCGCCACCATCCAGGCCGAGCAGGACGAGGCCATCCGGGCGCCGTACCAGGGCGTCACCATGATCAGCGGCGGCCCGGGCACCGGCAAGACCGTGGTCGCGCTGCATCGGGCGGCCTATCTGCTCTACTCCAACCGGCGCCGGTTCGAGTCCGGCGGTGTCCTGGTGGTCGGTCCGAGCCGGGTGTTCATGAACTACATCGAGCGGGTGCTCCCCTCGCTCGGCGAGGACTCGGTCACCCTCCGCTCGATCGGCACCGTCGCCTCCGACGTCGTCCGGCTGCGTGGCGAGCGGCTGGACAGCGCCGAGGCGCTGGCGGTCAAGGGCAGCCTCCGGATGGCCACCGTGCTCAAGCGCCTGGTCGGCGAGCCGCCGCAGCGGATGCCGCTGGAGCTGCGGGTGATGGTCCGGGGCGAGGTGCTGGTGGTCAGCACCGCCGTTCTGGCCCGGATCCGGGCCGAGGTGCTGGCCCATCACAAGCTCAACCAGGGCCGTGACGCTGCCGAGTCCGCCCTGCTGAACGCGCTGTGGCGGGTGAAGCCGCGCGAGATCGATCTCGAGCGGGACGAGTTCGACGACCTGGTCACCGACCTGGCCGCCTTCAAGATGTTCTGCAACGCCTGGTGGCCCGCCCTCAGCGCCACCACCGCGCTGGCTCGGCTGGCCGACCCGCAGATGGTCGCCACGGTCGCCGGCTCGGTGCTGTCCGCGGCCGAGCAGGAGGCTCTCGCCGGGTCGTACGCCGACCTCGGTCGACGCGAGCCGGGCGACTGGACCGCCGCCGACGGCGCCCTGCTGGACGAGCTGGTGCACCTGCTCGGGCCCGTGCCGGACGCGGAGAGCACCGAGGTGTCGCTGTTCATCGACGCCGACGAGGACGTGACCGAGGTGGTGACCACCATGGACCGGCTGACACCGGTCAAGGAGATCGACCCGTTCGCGTCGCCGCACCAGACGTACACCCATATCTTGGTCGACGAGGCGCAGGACATCACCCCGATGCAGTGGCGGATGCTGCGCCGCCGTGGCTCCCAGGCCAGCTGGACCATCGTCGGCGACCCCGCCCAGAGCTCCTGGCCCGACACCGCCGAGTCGGCCAAGGCGTTGCAGGACCTGGTCGGCAGCGCGCCGACCCGCCGGTTCCGGATGAGCACCAACTACCGCAGCCCGGCCGAGGTCTTCGACCTGGCATCACGGGTGGTGGTCGAGGCCTACCCGGACGCCGACCTGCCGACGGCGGTGCGCTCGACCGGGATCGACCCGCTGCTGCTGGTCGCGCCCGAGGGCGAGCTGGTTTCCGCTGTCCCGGCCGCGGTCAGCGACCTGTTGGCAGCGGTCGAGGGCACCGTCGGCGTCATCGCGGCACCGTCGCAGCTGGCCGATGTCTCGGCCGCGCTGCAGGACGCCGGGAACCGGGTGGTGGTGGTGACCCCGCTGGAGTCCAAGGGTCTGGAGTACGACGGCGTGCTGGTGGTGAGCCCGGACGACATCGTGGCCGAGTCGCCCGGCGGGGTCCGGGTGCTCTACGTCGCCCTGACCCGACCGACCCAGCGCCTGGTCACGCTGGACGCGGCTCCCGGTGCAGTCTGGAGAAAATCTCTCGGGTGACCTTGGACCGGTTCTGGGTGTAGAAGTGCAGGCCCGGAGCGCCGACCTCCAGCAGCTGGTGGCACATGTCGGTCGCGATCTCCAGCCCGACCCGGCGCACCGCCTCCGGATCATTGGCCACGGTCTCGACCCGGTCCACCACGGCGGCCGGCAGCTCGGCGCCGGACAGCTCGGCGAACCGGGTCAGCTGGGACACGTTGGTGATGGGCATGATGCCCGGGATGATCGGCAGGTCGCAGCCGAGCGAGCGGACCCGGTCTACCAGCTCGGTGTAGCGCGACACCGTGAAGAAGAGCTGGGTGATGGCGAACGAGGCGCCGGCGTTGGCCTTGTCCACCAGCAGCTGCGCGTCCAGCGCGGCGTCGGAGCGCTCTGGGTGGACGTCGGGAAACGCCCCGACCCCGACGCAGAAGTCCCCGAGCTCGCGCACCAGCGCGACCAGCTCGGTGGCGTTGGCCAGTCCCTCCGGGTGGCGCTGCCACGGCACGGTGGGCCCGCCGGGCATGTCGCCGCGGATGGCCAGCACGTGCCGTACGCCGGCTCCCGCGTAGGAGCCGATGACCCGGCGGAGCTGGTCGACTGACTGGCTGGCGCAGGTCAGGTGCGCCATCGACCGCAGCGTGGTGTGCTCCGCGATGGCCGCGGTGGCGGCGATCGTCCGGTCGCGGGTGGACCCGCTGGCCCCGTACGTGACCGAGACGAAGTCGGGGCCGAGTGCCTCGAGCTCACGAACGGTCTGCCACAGCTGGCGCGACTGGACGTCGTCCTTGGGCGGGAAGAACTCGAACGAGTAGAGCGGGCGCTCACCGGCCGCGAGCAGCTCGGCGATCGTGGGGGCCCGCAGCGGACCCCGGGCCGGCTGGGTGGGCCGCAGCATCCCGGAGCCCGACGAGGGCGTGGACACGGGGGCACTGGCACTGACCGACATGGGTCCCACCCTAAGACAACGCGGCAACGCCCGTCCGTAGGCTCAGCATGTGACTGACCCACGCGCCGATCCTCGATCGTCGGCTGATCCGCGCACCATCGCGCTCGACCCGACGGCACCACTGGCGCAGCCGTTCCTGGCCGCGGTGACCACGCAGATCGACGCCTTCGTTGACCGGCAGGCAGCCGTCCTCGCGGCGATGGGCCCCCAGCTCGACACGGTACGGCGGATGGCCGGCGAGCTGCTGCGTGGCGGCAAGCGGCTGCGACCGGCCTTCGCCGTCTGGGGGCATGTTGCCGCGGCGGGGTTGCCGGCCACCACCTCGGCCGTGGTGACCGCGGCGGCCAGCCTGGACCTGCTGCACGTCAGCGCCCTGGTGCACGACGACGTGATGGACGCCTCGGACCTGCGCCGTGGCCGGCCCGCTGCCCACCGCCAGTTCGAGGCCCTGCACCGTGATTCGCAACGGTTGGGCGATCCCGAGCCCTTCGGTCGGGCCGGCGCCATCCTGCTGGGTGACCTGCTGGTGATGTGGTCGGTGCAGATGCTGTCCGAGGCCGGGCTGGCGCCGGCAGACCTGGCTCGCGGACTGCCGCTGGTGGAGACCATGCGGACCGAGGTCACCTGCGGGCAGTATCTCGACGTGCTGGCCCAGTCGCGGCCCTGGCCTCGGGACGAGAACGATGCCGGCGCGCTGGACGAGGCCAGCCGGGTGGTGGAGTTCAAGTCCGCGCGCTACACCGTGCAGCGGCCGTGCCAGTTCGGGGCGGCCGTCGGCGGTGCCGATCCCGCCCTGCTCAGCGCTCTGGCGGCGTACGGGTCCCCGCTGGGACGGGCCTTCCAATACCGCGATGATCTGCTCGGCGTGTTCGGCGACCCGGCCGTGACGGGCAAACCTGCCGGCGATGACCTTCGTGAGGGCAAGCGGACTGTGCTGGTGGCGCACGCGTTCGGTCGCACCGGACCTGCCGGGCGTCGGCTGCTCCGCGAGCGGCTGGGCGATCCGTCGCTGGATCCGGCCGGGATCGCGGCGCTGCAGACGGTGATCGCGGACTCCGGCGCGGCCGAGGCAGTGGAGACCATGATCGAGGCCGGCCTGGACGCGGCGATGACAGCCCTGGCCGGGGCCGAGATGGCTCCGGAAGGCCGCGCCGGCCTCACCGCCCTGGCCGAGGCGGCCGTCCACCGCGCGTCCTGAGTCGGTTCAGCAGAGCAGCACGGCGAACGGCGGGTCCTCGTCGGCCCGCTCCTCCAGCAGCCCGCTGATCTCGGGCCACCAGGCCGGGTCGTCGGCGATCCGCTGCCAGCCCACCCAGACCAGCGCAGTCGGCTGGTCGAGGTCGGTCAGGCAGTCCCACAGCGCGTCCAGGTTCTGGCCGAAATGCGGCGGGAAGTGCAGCGCGGCGGCGACGGCGTCGTAGAACTCGGCCGGGCCGCTCACCGGCCCGATCCGCGCGGCGTGCCAACCGGCCCGGCGCAGCGCCTCCACCGCGTTCTCCGGCGGGGTCTCGCTGTGATGCACGCCGCCGCGCAGCGGCTGCTCCAGCAGCACGGCAGGGTCGAAGCTCATCGGCTCACCCGGCTGAAGGACTGGTAGTGGTCGCTGGTCCAGTACAGCTCGCGGCCACCGTCGCCGGCGATGATCCGCCGCGCGCCGCGATCCGCCGACTTCGGGGTCACCACGGTGTACTCCCGGTAGTAGCCGCGGGCCTTCTTCGGCAGGCGTTGCTCACGGTTGGCGAACACCGCCCCGTCCTTGTCATACGGGTACGGTCCCCCGCTGTCGATCAGCCGCACGGTCTCCCGCGCCTGGGTCGGCAGCGAGGTCAGCCGGACGACCGGGAGCTCGCTGGCCGGCTTCGACGGCGTGGCCTGGCGCGCCTCGGTGAGAGTGCCGCAGTCGCAGGGGGTGACGGCGCCCGCCATCGTCCGAACGCTGGCCGGCGCGGCCGGCTCGGCGTTGAGCGTCTGGAGTCCCCACCGCCCGCCCAGCAACAGCAGCGCCGCCACCACGACTGCGGCGACGATCAGGGTCGCGGACCGCAGCGAGACACCGCTGCGGCCGTCGGGGGTCGAGTCGCTCATCGGCTCGTTCCCCCGCCGAACACCGCAAGGGTGTAGTCCGCCATCGCCGGGTCGTCGGCCCAGGCTTCGCGGAGCCGTTGCTTCAGCCGGCGGGCGGCCTCGCGGGGGTCGGCTGCCTCGGTGATCGGGCGGACGACGCAGATCCGGCGGGCGCCGGCGGCCAGCACGTCGTCGAGGTTGTCGATGGTGATGCCGCCGATCGCGAACCAGGGCTTGGCGGCGGGGGCGGACGGCGGGGCGACCCGGGCGGCGTAGCGGACCAGGTCGAGCCCCACCGCGGCGTAGTCCGGCTTGGTCGCGGTCGGGTACACCGGGCCGACGCAGAAGTAGTCCACGTCCGGGTCGGCGACGGCGGCGTCGGTCTGGTCCGCCGCGTGGGTGGAGCGACCGAGCTGGGCCCACTCGTGCAGGTGCCGTCGCCCGTCAGCGGCGGGTCCGTCGGTCTGCCCCAGGTGCAGGACGTCGGCGCCGAACCGCCCGGCCAGCTCCGGCGAGTCGTTGACGCAGACCAGGCCGGAGTGGCGCCGGGCCACCTCTCGCACCGTCTCCAGCGCGGCCAGCTCGGCCTCGGGATCCATGTTCTTCTGCCGCAGCTGCACGATGTCGACCCCGCCGGCGAACGCTTCGTCGACGAAGTCGGCGAGGTCACCCTGCGCGAGGCGGGCATCGGTGCACAGATAGAGGCGGGCCAGTCGCATCCGGGTGTCGAGGCCCATCAAGGCGGTCACGGCGCAACAGTAGCTCCCGCGCTCGGCTCTGAGAAGGTACGCCCGCGGGGGTGGACCCGCTCGCCGGACCGGCATCGGTGCCGGCCTGCCTAGGATGGGGACATGTCTCGATTCGCGCCGGCCGACGTCGTGGTGGTCGGCGGTGGCCTGAT
Source organism: Microlunatus sp. M237 (assembly GCF_056896895.1). Taxonomy (NCBI): domain Bacteria; kingdom Bacillati; phylum Actinomycetota; class Actinomycetes; order Propionibacteriales; family Propionibacteriaceae; genus Microlunatus; species Microlunatus sp. M237. Next base: position 155,900 of record NZ_JBXHBL010000002.1, read on the forward strand.
CGGTACGGCCATCGCCTGGCGCCTGGCGCTGGCCGGGCTGCAGGTCAGCGTGGTCACCGGAGAGCGTGCTGCCGCCGCCTCCGGGGTGGCTGCCGGCATGCTGGCGCCGGTCACCGAGACCACCTTCACCGAACGGGGACTGCTCGAGCTGAACCGTGCCTCGCTGGCGGCGTACCCCGACTTCGTGGCCGAGCTGGAGGACGCCTCCGGGCTGCCCGGCGGGCTGAGCCGCCGCCCGACCCTCTCGGTGGCTGCCACCGCCGACGACGCCCGGCGCCTCGGTGTCCTGGGCGACTTCCTCCACCGCTGCGGATTGGCCGGGCAGCGGCTGACCAGCCGCGAATGCCGCCAGCTGGAGCCGCTGCTGTCGCCGGCGGTCCGGGGCGGGCTGCTGGTCCCTGGCGACTGGAGCTGCGACAACCGGCTGCTCTGGCGGGCGCTGGTGGCGGCTGCGGCTCGCGCCGGCGTGGTCGAGGTCGACGGCTTCGTGCACGAGGTCAGCGCCACCGCGGGTCGGGCCACCGGCGTGGTGCTGGCCGACGGGACGTCCCTCAGCGCCGACCGGGTGGTGCTGGCCAACGGTGCCTGGGCGGCCCAGGTCCGCGGTGTGCCGCCGCTGCCCGTACGCCCGGTCAAGGGGCAGATCCTCCGCCTCGACCCGGGCCGGCTGCCGTCGCCGTCGCTCACCGTCCGCGCGTTCACCGACGGCAGCGAGGTCTATCTGGTGCCCCGAGAAAGCGGCCGCGAGGTGGTCGTCGGGGCCACCGTCGAGGAGCTCGGCTTCGAGCCGCGGGTCACGGCCGGGGGGACGTACGAGCTGCTGCGCGATGCGCGGCAGGTGGTCCCGATGACCAGTGAGTACGCCTTGGCCGAGACCTCCGTCGGCTTCCGGCCAGGCACGCCCGACAACGCCCCCGTGCTGGGCGGGTGTGCTGTCGAAGGGCTGCTGCTGGCGACCGGGCACTACCGCAACGGGGTGCTGTTGACACCGATCACCGCGTTGGCGCTGGCCGAGCTGGTCGATACGGGCGCCCTGCCCGCGGTGGCGGCGGGCTACACGCTGGACCGGTTCCGCGCTGCCGACCTCCCGGACTCCTTCCTCCCGGACGGCCCTCTCCCGAACGGCACTCTCCCGACTGGAGGTCGGTGGTGAACATCCTTGTCAACGGCGTGCCGCAGCAGGTGGCCGCCCGGACCACCGTGGCGGAGCTGGTCGCCGACCGGGCCGACGCCGGCGGCGCCCTGCCACGCGGGTTCGCCGTCGCCCTCGACGGCGCCGTGGTGCCTCGGACCCAGCACGCCGCCACCGCTCTGTATGAGGGTGCCCGGATCGAGATCGTCACGGCCGTCCAGGGCGGCTGAACAGGAGTGAGACCATGACCGTTCCGATCAGCACCGACCCGATCAAGCCCGACTCGATCACCCCAGGGCCGATCAGCACCGGGGCGCCCGCCGACCTGCTCCGGATCGCTGACCGGACCTTCAGCTCCCGACTGATCATGGGCACCGGTGGCGCCCCCAGCCTGGAGGTGATGGAGCAGGCGCTGCTGGCCAGCGGCACCGAGCTGACCACGGTTGCCATGCGCCGGGTGGACCCGAGCGCGCCGGGCTCGGTGCTGGACGTGCTGGACCGCCACCACATCGCCGTGCTGCCGAACACCGCCGGCTGCTACACCAGCGCCGAGGCGGTGCTCACCGCCCAGCTGGCCCGCGAGGCACTCGGCACACCGTGGGTGAAGCTCGAGGTGATCGCCGACGAGACCACGCTGCTGCCCGACCCGATCGAGCTGCTGGACGCGGCCGAGCGCCTGGTCGCCGACGGCTTCGTGGTGCTGCCCTACACCAACGACGACCCGGTGCTGGCCCGTCGGCTGGAGGACGCCGGCTGTGCCGCGGTGATGCCGCTGGGCGCGCCGATCGGTTCCGGGCTGGGCATCCGCAACCCGCACAACATCGAGCTGATTGTGGCGGCGGCGGGGGTGCCGGTGATCCTGGACGCCGGGCTGGGGACGGCGTCCGAGGCGGCGCAGGCGATGGAGCTCGGCTGTGACGCGGTGCTGCTGGCCTCGGCCGTCACCCGCGCCGAGCATCCGGTCGCGATGGCGGAGGCGATGAAGCTCGCGGTCCGCGCCGGTCGGCTGGCCCGCGGCGCCGGGCGGATCCCGGTACGCCGCTTCGCGGTGGCCTCGTCCAGCCCCGAGCGGCGGATCGACTGACCAGCGACGCGGCAGATCGAGCAGGGAGATGAGGATGCAGCCGGCACAAACAGCGACCGGGACCGCGGCGCGCCGTACGCCCGGATCCGGTGACCCGCTCCTAGACTCTGGCCCTAGGCCAGCACGGCCTCCTTCCCCACCGTGTTTGGAGCGAGCGTGTCCATGACGAGCATCGGCGACCCCCTGGTGGGTCATGTGCTCGACGGGCGCTACCAGATCATCTCGCGGCTGGCCCGCGGCGGCATGGCGACCGTCTACCAGGCGGTGGACAACCGGCTGACCCGCACCGTCGCGGTCAAGGTGATGCACATCGGTCTCGGTGACGACGCCGAGTTCGCCCGCAAGTTCGACCGGGAGGCCCGCGCCGCCGCCCGGCTCTCCCACCCCAACGTGGTCTCGGTCTTCGACCAGGGTCACGACAACGGCCGGCCCTACATCGTGATGGAGTACGTCGAGGGTCAGACGCTGCGCGACGTGTTGAGCCGTGAGGCGCCGCTGACGCCGATCCGTGCCCTGGAGATGATCGAGCCGGTGCTCAGCGCTCTCGCCGCCGCCCACGACGCCGGCCTGGTGCACCGTGACGTGAAGCCCGAGAACGTCCTCATCTCCGACCGCGGTCAGCTCAAGGTGGCTGACTTCGGACTGGCCAAGGCGATCAGCGCCCAGACCTCCACCGCGACGGCCGGACTGCTGATCGGCACGGTGTCCTATCTGCCGCCCGAGCTCGTCGTGTCCGGCAAGTCCGACGCCCGCTCCGACGTCTACAGCACCGGGGTGGTGCTGTTCGAGATGCTCACCGGCCGCAAGCCGCACACCGGCGACACCCCGATCCAGGTGGCGTACGCCCACGTGCACAAGGACGTCCCGGCCCCGTCCGGCTACGCCACCGCAGGACCGGTGCCGCCCTACCTGGACGCGTTGATCGCCCGGGCCACCGCCCGCGACCCCGACCTGCGCCCGCACGACGCGAAAGTGCTGCTGACCCACGTCCGCCGGGTCCGTGCCGCCCTGCGGGACGGGCTGCTGGACGACCCCGAGCTGACCCAGGACCTGACCTTGCCGGTGCGGGCGCTGCGGGTCGACGGCCCGGACGTGGCCGCCTACTCCTCCGACTACGAGCCGACCCAGCTGGTCTCGCCCCCGCCGCCCCGCAGCCAGCGCCCACCGCACGTCAGCACCGAGCGCAGCGTCACCCTCGGTACGGCCGACCTCCGTCCGGCGCCCCGCCCCGGTTCGCCGGCGCCCGGCGGTGCCCGGCCGGAGCCGCTGCGGTACGCGCCGCCGCATGTGCGCGACGCCCCACCGCCTGCGGTCCCCCGTGAGCTGCACCAGGTCTCGGCGTCGCGGCTCGCCGAGCGCCGCGAACGGCAGATCCGCCGACGTCGTCGTGGCTGGCTGGCGCTGTTGCTCGTCCTGCTGCTCACCACCGCCGCGGCCGTCACCGGGTGGTATCTGGTCGACGGCCGCTACACCAGCGCACCGGCGCTGACGTCGCTGAGCGCCGAGCAGGCGGAGCAGCTGGCCAGCGGAGCCGGGCTGAGCGTGGTGTTCGAGTCCGCCTTCAGCGAGACGGTTCCCAAGGGGAAGGTCATCGCCACCCAGCCCGATCCGGGCGCCAAGGTGCTCGACGGCAGCGAGATCGCCGCCATCGTGTCCAAGGGCCCGGAGCGCTACGCGATGCCGACGGTGGTCGGCCTTCGTCAGGGCCGCGCCGAGGCAGCCCTCGCCGAGGCGAACCTCGCGCTGGGCGAGGTGAAGCAGACGTACTCGGAGCGCGTCGCCAAGGGCGTGGTGCTGTCCGCGTCAGCCAAGCCGGGCAGCCGGCTGAAGAAGCAGACCGAGATCGACCTCGAGGTGTCCCGCGGACCCCGACCGATCGCGATTCCCGACCTGACGGGTCGCCGCGCCGGTGACGCCGAGGCGACCCTGAAGAAGGCCGGCTTCCGGGTCACGGTGACCACGGCGCACTCCGCCACGGTCGCCGTCGGCGCGGTGATCAGCCAGACGCCGCGGTCCGGCAACGGCAAGGCCGGCGACACCATCACCGTGCAGCGCTCGCTCGGGCCGGTGATGGTCACCGTGCCGAACGTCACCGCCATGGGGGTCGACGCCGCCACCAAGGTGATGCAGGAGGCGGGCTTCCGGGTCACCACCAAGCGCGCCCCGGTGAACTTCCTCGGGCTGGGTTACGTGGCCTACACCGGCCCGAAGGCCAAGGACAAGGCGCCCCAAGGCGCCACCATCACGCTGTACCTCGTCTGAGGCAGCCCCGTTGAGCGCGCCGTCGGACCGGGTATCTCCGCTCGCTTTCGCTGCCCTGCTCGCTATGACCGCCGCCTGGGGCTCCACCTTCTTTCTGATCAAGGACCTGATCACCCGGATCGGCGTCGTCGACATGCTGGCGCTGCGGTTCGGCATCGCCACCGTCGCGATGGTGCTGCTGGCCGGTCGGCAGCTCAAGATGTCAGCCACCACGCTGCGTTCCGGGGTGCTGCTCGGCCTGCTCTACGGTGTCGCCCAGATCCTGCAGACGTACGGCCTGGCGGCCACCTCGGCCAGTGTCTCCGGGTTCGTCACCGGCCTCTACGTCGTGGCCACTCCGGTGCTGGCCGCGCTGCTGCTGCGGACCCGGGTGGCGGCCACCACGTGGTGGGCGGTGGGACTGGCCACCCTCGGCCTCGGCCTCTTGTCGCTGAACGGGTTCTCCGTCGGCTACGGCGAGCTGCTCACGCTGGCCTCGGCCATCGTCTACGCCGGTCACATCATCGCCCTGGGCCGCCTCAGTGGGCCGGGCGAGGCGATCAGCCTGACCGTGGTGCAGATGGGAGTGATCACCGTGGTCTGCACGGTGGCGGCGCTCCCCGGCGGAATCGCCCTGCCCACCTCCGGGGTGGACTGGGCCGCGCTGGTGTATCTCGCCGTGGTCGCCGGCGCGCTGACCATGTTTCTGCAGACGTGGGCCCAGGCGCGGGTCGATGCGACCCGCGCGGCTGTGATCATGTCCATGGAACCGGTATGGGCCGCGGCCTTCGCGGTGGTCCTAGGTGGTGAGTCGGTGACCGTACGCATGATCGTCGGTGGGCTGAGCATCCTGGCCGCCATGTATCTGGTCGAGCTCGCCCCACGGTTCCGGCGTGCCCGACCGCAATCCGCCGACTCCACCCAGGAGACCTCGTGAACGACCTCACCACAGTCATCGTGGTCCTCGCCATCGTGCTGATCGTGGCCGTGCTGGTGCTGCTCATCGTGCGTCGCCACCTCTACAAGAAGAAGCTGGCCGAGTTCGGCTGGCAGCACGACCCGTCGCCCACGCTGGAGCGGGTGGCTCGGCTCGGCAATCCGCCCTTCGACGTCGGGTTCGACCGCGGCATCGACGAGTCCATCCAGGGCCGTACCTCCACCGGGCGGGGCTTCCAGGTGTTCGAGTACACCTACCGGCGGGGCGGCGGCTCGTTCGACGAGCGGGTGGCGATGGTCGATCTCGGCGTCAGCCTGCCCGAGCTCTACGTCGAGTCGCGGGGTTCGCTCGTCCGCCGGGCCGTGCCGCTGGTGCCGCCGCTGAACCTGGACCCGATGTTCTCCTCGGCCTTGCTGACCCGGGCCAAGGACCCGGCGTACGCGCAGGCGGTGCTGACCGGACCCGTCCGCCAGCAGCTGCTGGCGTGGGCCCAGACCGAGACGCTCGACCTCAGCATCGACCACACGTCACTGGTCGCGGTCGGTGCGCCCAAGGACCCCGAGGAGCTGCAGGCCTACCTGCACCGGCTGGACGCCGTCGCCGCGTCGCTCGACCTGGCCCGCCTGCAGCCCTACGCCATCGCGCCCAAGACCCCCGGAATGGGGTTCTACGGCCAGGACTGGGTGCTGGTGGGTCGCGACGACTCGGTGCTGCCCGAGTTCTCCGGCCTGACCCCGTTCGACCAGGGCCACGGCCGCAAGACCGACGACCTGCTGGTCGGCACCGTTCGCGGGGTGCCGATGACCGCCTTCCTCTACCGGTGGCAGACCACCGAGACGCGGACCGTCTCGGACGGCAGGGGCGGCACCCGGACCCAGACGTACACCCAGAACCACAGCCAGCCGATCTTCTCGCTCCGGCTGCCGGCCACGGTGCCGCACCTCAGCATCGCCGCCGACTCGGTGCTGCGGCGGATGTTCGGCGGCGGCACCATCGACTTCGAGAGCGAAGTCTTCAACACGACCTTCGACGTGCAGTGCACGAGCCCTCGGTTCGCCCACGACGTGGTCCATCCGCGGATGATGGAGTTCCTGCTCGCCACCCGGCCGCCGAACCTGACCCTCCGGGGTACGCAGCTGGTCCTCTATCCCCCGGCCCACGACACGATGGTGCTGACCCAGTACGGCGACCTGGCCACCGCGTTCCTGGCCAGGATCCCGGAGTTCGTCTGGAAGGACCTCGGCGGCGCCGCCCCCCCGGTCCCCGTGCTCACCTGACGCGGCGCCGCGCCGGCTAGGCGGGAAGCGCCTCGTCGATCGGCGTGTCGCCGGACACCACCTCGAACTGTCGGTGCACCGCACGGCCGCTGACCAGCGCCGATGCCACCACGGCCGCCACGTCGGCTCGACTGATCGTGCCATCGGCGTCCTCGGCCACCCGGACCCGGCCGGTCGGTGGCTCGTTCGTCAGCCCGCCCGGACGGATCACCGTCCAGTCGAGGTCGCGGGAGCGTACGTCGGCGTCGGCCTCGCTCTTGGCCCGCAGATAGATCTGGAAGATGTCGTCGGAGTCGGGATCGAAGCTGTCGGCGCCTCGCGACGAGATCAGCACGTAGCGGCGGACCCCGGCCAGCTCGGCGGCGTCGGCCAGCAGGATCGCTCCGTCGCGGTCCACGGTGAGCTTGCGCTCCGCCGTGCTGCCCGGACCGGCGCCCGCGGCGAACACCACGGCGTCGGCCCCGCTGAGGTGCCCGGCCAGGGTGGCCGCGTCGGTCTGCTCCAGGTCGATCACCAACGGCTCAGCGCCGGCTCGGCGCAGGTCGTCGGCCTGGGCGGGGTCGCGGATCAGCCCGACCGCCTCGGATCCGGCTGCGGCGAGCAGCGACGAGAGCAGCAGGGCGATCTGGCCGTGTCCACCGGCGATGACAACACGCATGGTCAGCTCCTAGAAAGAATGCGGCGTCCCGCCGCGGCTAGAACTTATGCGGCGTCCCGCCGCGGGCTAGAACTTATGCGGCGTCCCGCCGCGGAGGTCGACCGACTCCGTGTCGGTCATGGCGTTGACCCGGCCGAAGACCAGCCCGCGGCCGCGATCATTCAACAGCTCGTCGTGGATCGGAAAGCCGTGCGGCGCCCCCACGGCGCGGACGAAGTCGATGGTCTCCTTCATCGCCGCCCACGGACCGTACGCCGGGATGGCCAGCACGTCGATGCCGTCCGGAATCGCGGCGTAGGAGTCGCCCGGGTGGAACAGGGTCGGCTCCCCCTCGCTGCGCAGCACCAGGCCGACGTTGCCGATCCGCGGGAGATCGCGGTGGATCTCCGCGTGCACCCCGCCGACAGCCTCGATGGTGAGGGCGCCGAGGGTGACGGTGTCGTCGGCAGCCAGCGGGGTGGCCGCGCTGAGGATCGAGTCCTCGGCGGTCACGATGGACTGCTCGGCGTAGACCGCGGCCGCGGGGTTCGCGGCCAGCAGCGCCGGCACGTGCTCGGGGTCGAGGTGGTCCGGATGGACGTGGGTCACCAGGACGGCGTCCAGGTCGGTCAGACCGTGCCAGCCGGTGGAGAAGTTGCCGGGGTCGACCAGCACGCGAACGGTGTCGGTCTCGACGAGCACGGCGGAATGGCCCAGGTGTGTGATGCGCATGGGGACACGCTACGACACGGCGGCGACGCCCCGTGCGCGAGGACGTACCCGGTCAGAGCCGCCGGTAGCCGAGCGCTCGGACCCGGTCGTCACCGATCTCCACCTCGACGCCGAGCGCCTCGCACAGCTCGCCGAGGTCGGCCAGGTCGAGCTCGCGTCCCGGCCGGGGTGCCAGCTCGCACCACTCGAGGTACTTGTACGTCTCCAACCGGAAGCGGCGGACCCAGTCGGCGTCCCAGCCCTCAGCGGGATAGACGCCACCCTGGGTGCTGCAGGCCCGCCAGTACGGCGCGGCGGGACCGAGCTGCTCCATCACCATCTGCAGGTCCGACCAGTGCTGCGCGTCCGCCAGGGTGACGAACTGCGCCGGCGCCTCGGGGGGTCCGTCGCTCGACACCGTCGCCTCGCTGTCTGCCGACGCCGTCACGCGGCGCGGATCACGTCGGCGACGATCCGACCTGCGGCGGCGCAGGCGTCGACGTCGACGTCGAGATGGGTCACGGCGCGCAGCAGCCGCGGACCGACCACCGACATCCCGACGCCACGGGCGGCGATCGAAGGAATCAGGTCGACGGCGCGCCGGTCCCCGGTGTGCACCACGACGATGTTGGTCTCGACGGTGTCGACCGCCACCGAGCCGGGCAGCCGTTCGGCCACCGTCTCGGCGAACACCCGCGCCGCGTCGTGGTCATCGGCCAGCCGGGCCACGTGGTGGTCGAGGGCGTACGCCGCCCCGGCCGCCAGCAGACCCGCCTGACGCCAGCCGCCGCCGAACCGCTTGCGCAGCACCCGGGCCCGCGCGATGTTCTCGGCGCTGCTGACCAGCACCGACCCGACCGGGGCGCCCAGGCCCTTGGAGAAGCAGACGCTGACGGTATCGAACAACGAGCCGTAGTCGGCCAGCGGCACCCCGGTGGCCACGTGGGCGTTGAACAGCCGCGCCCCGTCGAGGTGATAGCCGATGCCGTGCTCGCGGGCCAGCGCACCGACCGCGGCCAGCTGCTCGAACGGCTGGATTGTGCCGCCGCCGAAGTTGTGGGTGTTCTCCACCGCTACGGCTGCGGTCGAGACCAGGTACGGTCCGGCGTCGGGTGAGATGATCGCCTCGACCTGGTCCAGCTCGAGCCGGCCGCGGGTGGATCCGAAGGTCCGCATGGTCAACCCGTTCAAGGCGGCGTGGGCACCCATCTCGGCTCGGGCGATGTGCGCACCGACGTCACAGATGACCTCCTGGCCGGGCTCGACCAGCAGCCGGACGCCGATCACGTTGGCCAGCGACCCGGTGGCGCAGAACAGACCGGCCTCGTGGCCGAGGGTGGCGGCCACCCGCGCCTCGAAGGCGTTGACGGTGGGGTCCTCGCCGTAGACGTCGTCGCCGACCGGAGCGGCGAGCATCGCCGCCCGCATCCCCTCGGTCGGGCGGGTCAGCGTGTCGGAGCGCAAGTCGACGTAGGACTCCGTCACAAGGACACCGGGGAGTACGCCTGAACGGGGTTGGCGCGACGGATCCGCCCGTCGGTCAGCCGCTCCGCGACCAGGAACGCCAGCTCGAGCGACTGGTTGCGGTTGAGCCGCGGGTCGCACAAGGTCTCGTAGCGGTTCACCAGGTCGGCCTCGACCAGCTCCTGGCTGCCGCCGACGCACTCGGTGACGTCGTCGCCGGTCAGCTCGACATGCACGCCGCCGGGCCAGGTGCCCAGCTCCTCATGAACGTCGAAGAACCCGTTGAGCTCGTCCATCACGTCGGCGAAGGCACGAGTCTTGTAGCCGTTGGCCGCCTCGAACGTGTTGCCGTGCATGGGGTCGCAGACCCAGGCCACCTGCCGGCCGCTGGCGGTGACCTTCGACACCACCTCGGGCAGGATGTCGCGGATCTTGCCGGCGCCCATCCGGGTGATGAAGGTGATCCGGCCGGGCTCGTGGTCGGGATCGAGCCGGTCGGCCAGCTCGAGCGCGGTGTCGGCGGTGGTCGTCGGGCCGAGCTTCACGCCGAGCGGGTTGCGGACGTGGCGCAGCAGCTCCACGTGAGCGCCGTCGAGCTGGCGGGTCCGCTCCCCGATCCACAGGAAGTGCCCCGACGTCCCGTACGGGTTGGCGGTGCGAGAGTCGATCCGCGTCATCGCGTGCTCGTACTCCATGATCAGCGCCTCGTGGCTGCTGTAGAAGTCGACGGTGGCGAACTCGCGCTCATCGATGCCGCAGGCGACCATGAAGGCCAGCGCACGGTCGATCTCGTTGGCCAGGTTCTGGTATTGCACCCCGGCCGCGGAGTTCTTGACGAAGTCGGCGTTCCAGGAGTGGACGCTGCGCAGGTGGGCGAAGCCACCGGTCAGGAACGCCCGGCTCAGGTTGAGGGTGGCAGCGGAGGCGTTGTAGACGCCGAGGAGCCGCTGCGGGTCGGGCTCGCGCGACTCGGGCGTGAAGGCGAAGCCGTTGACCGCGTCACCGCGGTAGGCGGGCAGCGTCACGTCGCCCCGGGTCTCGCTGTCCGAGGAGCGCGGCTTGGCGTACTGACCCGCCATCCGCCCGACCTTGACGATCGGCACCTGGGCGGCGTAGGTCAGCACGACGGCCATCGACAGCAGTGTGCGGAGCTTGTTGGAGATGTTGTCGGCCGTGACCCCATCGAAGGTCTCGGCACAGTCGCCGCCCTGGAGCAGGAAGGCCTCGCCGGCGGCGACGCTGGCCATCTTGGTGCGCAGCTCGTCGCACTCACCGGCGAACACCAGGGGCGGCAGCTTGCGCAGCTTGGTGATCACCTCGTCGACGGCGGTGGCGTCGGCGTAGGTCGGCTGCTGCAGGGGGTTCAGGGCGTGCAGAGCATCCAGCGACGGGACCTCGGGCTTTACAGACACCCCGATACTGTAGACGTTTTCGCCGCAGCCCTCCGCCGGTCGCCAGCCAGCGGACGGTCCGGTAGACCGAATGTTTGCGTTATTACGGAAATCCGGAATACTTGCGCGTATGACCGACTCCTCCACCTCTGTGCCGCGGCCGCGCGGATTTCTCCGTAGTCGTCGGGCCGAGCGCGCCGTGATCTCGGTGCTGGCCGCGCTGGTTGCGCTCACCGTGCTGGTCACGGTGCTCACCTGGCCGTCGCGGCCACGGCTGGCGAACCCTCGCACCGGCGACCCCGCACTGCTGGAGCGGCTGGCCGGCCTCGAGGGGTACGGGGACCTGAGCGTCGCCGTGGTGGAGCCGGACGGCTCGGTCCGCCACGCCGACTTCGGCCGCACCGCCGACTCGACCTACGAGGCCGGCTCGATCACCAAGGCGGTCACCGGCCTCGCGCTGGCCGACGCGGTGCGGCGGGGCGAGCTGTCCCTCGACGACCCCGTGAGCGCCCACCTGGACCTGGCTGGCTCCCCGATCGGCGCCGTGTCGCTGCGTGAGCTGACCACCCACCGGGCAGGGCTGCCGACAGTCGGCGGCTCCACCCGGCTGCGCGGGCTGGCGTCGGTTCTTCCCGGAGTGGAGCCCTACAGCACCTCCCCGGAGGCGATGCTGGGCGAGCTCCGCGACGCCGGGCTGGAGTCCCGCGGCAGCTTCGCCTATTCCAACCTCGGCGCGGCCGCCGCCGGTCAGGCGCTCGCCGCGGCCACCGGCACCGACTACCCCACCCTGATGCGGCAGCGGGTGTTCGAACCGCTGGGGATGACCAGCACCGCGCTGCAGCTCACCGACCGACCGGCGCTGGTCGCGTCAGGTCGCACCGCCCTGGGCCAGCCGACCGAGCCCTGGCGCTTCGACGCCTACGCTCCGGCCGGCGCGATGGTCACCACCTCCAGCGACCTGGCCCGACTGGCCACCGCCGTGCTGCGCGGCCGGGCGCCGGGAATGGCGGCGCTGGAGCCGATCGCCGACACCGACACCGACAGCACCCGGATCGGCACCTTCTGGCTGACCACCACCACCGCGGACGGTCAGCGGATCACCTGGCACAACGGTGGCACCGGCGGCTACACGGCCTTCCTGGGCTTCGACCAGCAGGCGGGCCGGGCGGTGGTGGTGCTGTCGGCCGTGCAGAAGTCCGTCGACGAGGTGGGGGTCGCGCTCCTCACCGATCCGATCTGACCGATCCGATCCGATCCGACCGCACCGATCCGATCTGAGGGGCCCGGGCTCGGTCGCGATCAGGCCTGCGGGAAGGTCTCGGCCTCGTCATCGGCCGCGGCCTCCTTGGCGGCGAGCTCCTTGGCCGTGGAGGCGTACAGGTCGACGTACTCCTGGCCGGACAGCTCCATGATCGCGTACATCACCTCGTCGGTGATGGAGCGCAGGATGAAGCGGTCCTCGCTCATCCCGGCGTAGCGGGAGAAGTCCAACGGTTTGCCGAACCGAACCGTGGGGCTGACGATCTTGCGCACGATCTTGCCGGGCGGGGCGATCACGTCAGTGCCGATCACCGCCGACGGGATCACCGGTACGCCGGCGAGCAGGGCCAACCGGGCCACACCGGTCCGGCCCTTGTACAGCCGTCCGTCGTGGCTGCGGGTGCCCTCGGGGTAGATGCCGAACAGCTCACCGCGCTGCAGCACCTTGAGCCCGGCCCGCAGCGCTCCCTCGCTGGCCCGACCGCCGGTCCGGTCGATCGGGACCTGGCCGGTGCCGGCGAAGAAGCGCTTCTGCGCCCAGCCCTTCAGGCCGACGCCGTTGAAGTAGTCGGACTTGGCCACGAAGGTGACGCGCCGATCGAGGGCCAACGGCATGAACAGCCAGTCGGTGAAGGACAGGTGGTTGCTGGCCACGATCGCCGCGCCGGAGCGGGGGACGTTCTCCACTCCCTCCTCGATCGGGCGGAAGACCTTGCGCACCCCGGGGCCCAGGATCACGTTCTTGAGCATCCAGTAGATGCCCTTGCCGCCGCCGGCATCCGGCTCGAGGTGGTCGCCCTCGCCGCCGAGCGAGACGATCCGGTCGTTCACGCGGTCAGCTCCGTGGGGTCCGGCGGCACGACCTCGGCGGAGTCGACTCGCACCGGCACCGGCGGCACGGGTCGGCCCTCACCCGGGCGGGACAGCTCCTTGACGTCGAAGTCGCGACCTTCCTCCAGGGCGGACTTGACTGACGCACCGTACGCATCGGCGTAGGTCTGGCCGGACAGCTCCATCACCGCGGCCATGATCTCGTCAGTGACCCAGCGCAGCACGTCACGGTCATTGCCCGCACTGGCGTATCGGCTGAAGTCCATCGGTGCTCCGATCCGCACACCGGGGCGGCGCATCAGCGGCAGGCCGAACAGCTTCGACTTCACGAACTGGGTGTTGACCATCCCGACCGGCACCACCATCACGTTGGCCGACAGCACCAGCCTGGCCACCCCGGTCTTGCCCTTGTACAGCCGGCCGTCGGGTGACCGCGTGCCCTCGGGGAAGATGCCGAGCAGCTGACCGCGTCGAAGGACCTCCAGCACCGGGTCCATGCTCGAGGCGCTGGCCCGGCCACCGGATCTGTCCATCGGCAGCATGCCGACATTGCGCAGGAACCAGCTGACCACCCCGGCGCGCAGGCCGCCACCGCCTTGGAACAGCTCCGCCTTGGCCGGGAAGGTGACCCTGCGCTTGACCATGGCCGGCAGCAGGAAGGTGTCACCGGCTGAGATGTGGTTGGCGACCAGAATCGCCGGGCCGGTCGCCGGCACGTTCTCCTGGCCCTCCACCCACGGACGGCAGAACAGGCGCAGAGCGGGCAGGAACAGCACCCACTTGAACAGCCAGTACAACAACGGATCCTCCTGACCTTGCCTACTGCCACCGGGGCCCACCGACGTGGGACCTCGGGCCAAACCCTAGGGGGTGACCCGAGTCGCGCGACTTGGCGGCCCCACCACACGAAGCTGCCGAAGCGGCCTACGATGCCCAGATGAAGTCTGTCACCCGGATGTTCTCGTCCTTCGCCCCGGCCCGTGGCACGACGATCGACGCGGCTCCGGCGCCGGCGTCAGTGGCGGCTGACGCAGAGCCGTACTACGGCGGCAGCGGCCCGGCCGGCGTGCTGTTGTGCCACGGCTTCACCGGCTCGCCGCGGTCGATGCGAGCGTGGGCCGAGCACCTCGAGGCGAATGGCTTCCGGGTGGCCCTCCCCAGGCTGCCCGGTCACGGCACCACCTGGCAGGAGCTCAACACCACGACCTGGAACGACTGGTACGCGGTGGTGGAGCGCGAGCTCCGGGTGCTGCTGGCCGAGTGTGACTCGGTCTTCCTCTGCGGGCTGTCGATGGGTGGCTCGTTGTCGCTGCGGCTGGCCGAGCAGTACGGCGACCGGATCGCCGGCATCACCTTGGTCAACCCGGCCGTACGCTCCGCGGACCTGCGGCTCGCTGGCCTGCCGGTGCTGCGGCATCTGGTCGGCTCGCTGGCAGGCATCAGCAGTGATATCGCCCGCCCCGACATGGCCGAGAGTGGCTACGACCGGACTCCCCTGCATGCGCTGCACTCGTTGACCCGGATGTGGTCGCTGATCCGCGCCGATCTGGCCGCCGTGGATCAGCCGATGCTGCTCTACCGCTCCCGGGTGGACCATGTGGTCGACCCCAGCTCGGCAGCCATGATCTTGGACCGGATCCGTTCTCCGGAGCGCACCGAGGTGGTGCTGGAACGCAGCTACCATGTAGCGACCATGGACTACGACGCCGAAGAGATCTTCGCCGGCAGCAGCGCCTTCTTTTCGCGGCTGCGGACGAACTGAGGTGACCCGCCCGAGCGAGGACGACCGGGAGGCTGTCGACCGCGCCTTCGCCGACCTGGTAGCGGGCTATCACCTGACCTCGGACCGTCCCGACCCGCTCGCCGGGCAGCGACCGGTCCCGACCGAGGCCGAGTCGACCGCGGAGTCGTGGGCGCCCCCGCCGCCGGACGGCAGCTGGGCCGACCAGCACCCGCTGTTTCACGACGACCCGGTCGCCGACGATCCGGGCGCCGAGGTGGACGACCCGTTCGTCCCCGAGGATCCCGCGCCGCTGCCCCGGCCGGCCTGGCCCGTGCTCATCGCCTGGCTGGGTCTGGGCTATTCGATCCTGGTCATGCTCGCGGCCGTGGTCGGCACCTCGCTGCCCGACTGGGCCGGCTGGCTGGCCCTGGTCGGCTTCGTCGCCGGCATGGGGCTGTTGTTCAGCCGGCTGCCCCGATCACGGCCGCCCGGTTCGGGCGACGGCGCCGTCCTGTGAGCCGAACGCCCGCCGACTAGACCCGGGGGGACCGGCGGCCGGCGGCGCCGCGGGTGCTGAGCACGCCGTCGCGCCGCTCCCGCAGACGCTTGCGGGCGCCGCTCTTGCGGCGTCGCGGCCAGAACCCGAACTGACCCGACTGCGGCGGTTCGATCATGGCGTGCCGGGCCAGGTCCGCCGCCCCGATCAGGCCGGCGTCGTTGCGGAAGTGCGCCAACACCAGCTTGGCCTCGGGCCGATAGCCGCGGCCGGTGAGCGTGCGGGCGAAAGTCGCCTGGGCCGGCGCGCGCAGCAGCTCCCCGGCTGCGCTCACGCCGCCGCCGATGACGAACAGATCCGGGTCCAAGGCGGCGGTGAGGTTGGCGATCCCCTGACCCAGCCAGTGACCGACATCGGCCAGCAGCTCGATCGCCACCTGCTCGCCCTGCAGCGCCGCCTCGGTGACGAGCGGGCCGGTGATCTTGTCCGGATCGCCGCCGACCAGCTTCAGCAGGCGGTACGCCAGTGGCGAACCGCTACGCGCCAGCTCGCGGGCCTCGCGGACCAGGGCATTGCCGGAGGCGTACTGCTCCCAGCAGCCGCGGTTGCCGCACTCGCAGCGCTGGCCGCCCGGCACGCTGATCATGTGGCCCCATTCGCCGGCCATCCCGTACGTCCCCCGGAACAGCTGGCCGTTGATCACCAGACCGCCGCCGATCCCGGTACCGAGGGTGATGCAGACCATCACCGACGCGCCCTGTCCCGCGCCGAAGCGGTATTCCGCCCAGGCGGCGGCGTTGGCGTCGTTGTCGACGATCAGGGGCAGGTCGATCCGCTTCGACAGCTGCTCCTTCAGCGGCTCGGCCCGCCAGGCCAGGTGCGGCGAGAACGCCACCACCGCCTGGGCGTTGTCGACCCAACCGGCCGCCCCGATGCCGACGGACTCGACCGTGTGGGACGAGCGCAGCCGGTCGACGACGCGGACGATGGCGTCCTCGACGGCTTTGGGGCTGTGCGACGGCGTCGGCTCGAGCAGCCGCTCCAGGATCACGCCGCTGTCGTCGACCACACCCGCGGCGACCTTGGTGCCGCCGATGTCGATGCCGATGCTCAACGGCTGGGGCAACGCCAGACTGCGCTGCGGGGAGGTCCGGGGCAGCCCGGCGGGGCCGGTCTGGGGGGCGGGGACCGTCATGCTCAGCCCTCCACGCGCTTCTTCAGCCCCGTCAGAGCGCCATCGATGATCGTCTTCTCGGCCTTGCGCTTGATCATGCCGATCATCGGCATGTTGACGTCGACAGCGAGGGTGTACGTCACCGTCGTGCCCGTCGGCGACGGCTGGACCCGATAGGACCCGTCCATCTTCTTCAGGAGCGTGCCCTGGACCAGGTGCCAGCTGACGTTGTCGTCGGTCCACTCGTAACGCAGCACGTAGTCGTCCTTGACCAAGGCATGGTCGAGAACCATCCGTACGGTCTCCGGCTTGCCGTCGGCGCCAGTCGTCTGCACCTCGGCAGACTTCATCGAGTCCACCCACGCCGGGTAGGACGCGAAGTCGGCGATCACCGTCATCACCTCCGCGGGCGAGGCCGCGATATCGATGCTGGCGCTCGTCTGACTTGCCATGTGTGCTCCTCGCCGTACGTGGTGGGTGGTGCGCCACCGCACCTCCCAGAACAATAACTGCTCACCCCGTGTCACTCCCGCATCGTCTGGGTCATCCCAGGTCGAGGGCCGCCCGCAGCGTCGCCCGGACCGCCGCGGAGCCGAACCACCCGGTCACGTACGCCCGCCCGGCCTCCCCCATCGCCCGGCACCGGTCTCGATCCTGTAACAACTCGCTCAGCGCGGCGGCGAATCCGACCTCGTCGTCGGAGGCCAGCACCAGGCCCGTCCGGCCCGGTTGCACGGTCTCGGGAGCCCCGCCGGAATCGCCGACCAGCACCGGCAGCCCGCAGGCGGCTGCCTCAAGGAAGCCCAGGCCGAGACCTTCCGGGTTCAGACCCGCGAGCCGAGTCCGGACCGGCAGCGCGAACACGTCGGCGTTCTGCAGCTCGCGGAGCACCGCCGACCGCGGCACGGCCCCGGTCAGGCGGAGCGACGCGGTCAGGTCGAGCCTGCGCGCCTGCCGCTCGATCCTGCCTCGCTGCGGACCGTCGCCGACCAGCACCAGCTCCGGCGTCGGCTGGTCGCCCGGCCAGCCGTCGAGGACCCGCCGCCACGCCCGGAGCAGCGTGGCGAACCCCTTCTGCCGGACGAACCGTGCCACCGCGATACAGCGCGGCCGGGCATCGACGCGGTGGCCGGGCCGGAACCGGTCGACGTCGACCGGCGGGGGGATCCGGATCAGGCCGGCGCGGGCACCGGGACCGAGCGCAGGGGCGATCCGGCCGGCGGTGTAGTCGGAGATGGTCGACACATGGTCCAGCCCTTCGGCCATCCGTCGCCACGCCGTCCGGGCACCCGGCACCGTCGACCACCAGGTCTCGTGCCCGTGGCTGAGGCCCAGCAGTCGCGTCGCCCCGGCGCGCCGCAGCGGTCCCGCCATGGCCGCCAGCGGTGCGGCCGCCCCGAAGACGACCCGGGTCGCCCGGTGCGCGCGGAGCAGGTCCACCGCGGTCGCCGTCGTCGCGGCGGTGGGCAGCAGCACCCGGCCGCGGCGGACGACCGGGAAGGCCAAGGCGGCGTCGTGCTCGGCCGCTCCGGGCTCGGTGGAGGTGAGGACGACCACGTCATGGTCGAGCAGATCGCAGACGTCGGCAACGAAGGACTCGATCCCCCCGATCCGGGGTGGGAAGTCGTTGCTGATGACCAGCGTGGTCGCCATCAGCTCCGCCGCGCCCGGTCAGCCAGATCTCGGCTCCACGCGCGGGTGAAGGCCGCCTGATCAGTGCCGGTCACCGCACGCAGGGCGGCATCGACCGCCATCCCGCCGTCGACCCGGGCGTAGAGGTCGGCCAGGGCGGCGGGTGACCACCGCTCGGCCAGGAACCGGCAGGCCAGCCAGGCCTCGGCGTAGCGCAGTTCGAGCTGGTCGGCGCCGGGACCGAACGAGGCATCGGCGGGCAGGCTCTGCGGTGGGCCGTCGCGCCGTACGGCCTCGAGCAGCGGCGCGGCCACGGCCGACCGGGCCGCCGGATGCGCCCGGTAGGCGACGTAGTCGGCGTACCCCTCTACCAGCCAGGTGGGGGCCGGTGAGGCGGCAGAGCGGGTAGCCACGTGGGTGGTCTCATGGGTCAACAAGATGTCCAGCCCTTCCTCCGACAAGCCGCGGACCCGCGCCGGGTTGATGACGACCCGGACCGGGGCCGTGGCCGGGTTCTCACCTTCCGGCCAGGCCACCGCAGCGATCCCGGCGTAGGAACCGGTCTGCACGCCGAGCACGCGTTCGAACCCGACCTGACTGGACGGCACCGCGATCACCGTCGCGCCGGTCCAGCCGTGCCACAGCGCGGGGGGAACGCCGGCCCGAACGGCAGCGGCGGCGCGGGCCGCCCGGTCGGCCCAGGCGGCTGGGTCGCCGGTGGCCACCACCGCTGTCGAGGTGGCTGTGCTGGCCACCCGGACCGGCTCCAGCCACCAGGACGGCTGCGGGCTGACGGACCCGTCGGTGTCGGTGGCCCCGACGATCCGTAGCCGCCGGTCGCGGTCGGCGATCGTGAGCCAGACGCGGTGCTCGGCCGGGGCCGTCTCGCCGCGCAGCTGCCAGCGCACCACCACGCCCCTCGCCTGCGCCCCGGCGCCCAGCCGGGCGAGCCGTTCGGGCGCCAGCGCGGCCGCGCGGCCATCGGCAGACAGCTCGAACGTTGTCAGCGGCAACGCGTCGAGGTTGTCTCGCCAGCGCTGCACCACGGGGGTGAAGGCGGAGTCGAGCAGCGCGAAGCAGTCCGCGTACGCCGCGGTGTCGCCGGCCATGACCGCTGTGGCCAACGCTTGGAGCAGAGCAGTCGTGCGCTCCGCGCTGTCGTCCGGTGGGACGGGAGCGTGGGTTGCCGGGCCGGCGGGCCTGGCGGGACTGGCGGGCTGGCCGTGGCAGCTCGCCAGCCACGGCAGCGCGAGCAGACCGGCGAGCAGCCTGCGGCGCGGCAGCTGGGCAGACGACGACGGCTCCCCCCGGGAAGGGAGGAGCCGTGACGTCGAAGGGGGGAACCGATCAGCCCGGACGGCGCGCACCGGCGTAGGGCATGTCAGACAGGCTCGCGTAGCCAACGGGCTTGCCCGGACGCGAAGCGTGCAGCACCGTGCCGTTGCCGGCGTAGAGGCCGACGTGGCTGATCCCGCTGTAGAAGAAGACCAGGTCGCCCGGCTGCAGGTTCTCCCGGGAGACTGCGGTCCCGTTGCTGAACTGGGCCTGGGAGGTGCGGGACAGGGTGACCCCGGCCGCGCGCCACGCTGCCCCGGTCAGACCCGAGCAGTCGTACGCGCTCGGCCCGGTCGCGCCGTAGCGGTACGGCTTGCCGATCTGCTGGCGGGCGAAGGCGAGTGCCTTCTGGCCGCGGCTGGAACCGGTGAGCGCGGCGCCGTCGGTGCTGGTGTCGTCGGCCGCGTCCTTGCGGTTGGTGGTCCGCGAGGTGCTGTCCGTGGTGTCGGTCGACCGCGTGGTGTCGGTCGTCCGGGTCGGGTCGGTGGTCCGCGAGGTGTCGGTGGCGGCCGGTTGGGCCGACTCGGCGGCGGCGGCCGCCTCTTCCTGCTTGCGCTTCTCCTCGGCGGCGAGGCGGGCACGCTCCTCGGCGGTGAGCTTGGCCAGGACAGCCTTGGACTCGGCGATCTTGGCGTCCGACTGCTTCCGCAGCGCGGCCAGATCCTTCTCCTGCTGCTGCAGGGTGGTCAGGTCGCTGGCGGCTGACCGCTCGAGGTCGGCCAGCGATGCCCGCTGAGTCTGGAAGTCCTGGAGGACGGTGTTCTGGTTCTCGCTGACCTTCTCGACAGTGGAGACCTGGCTCAAGAAGCCGTCGGTGTCGGAGGTGAAGAAGAGCTGGGCGGTGGTGTCGATGCTGCGGTTCTGGAACTGGGCCAGGGCGACCTGCCCGACCTGGCGGCGCATCGCGGCGACCTTGGCGGTCTGAGCCTTGACGTCGGCCTGCTTGGTCTGGAGCTTCCGCTTGCCGGTGTCGATCTTCTCCTTGACACCCGCGTAGTCCTGGTCGAGCGCTGCGGCCTCGGTCTCCAGCTTCTCGATCTGCGCCTTCGCGTCGGCGATGGTCAGGGCCGGATCGGCGGCGGCGGGGCTGCTACCGGGTCCACCGGCCAGCGTGGCGGCGAGCGCCAGCACCGCAAGACCCAGGATCCCCGAACGACAGGCGGTGCGCAGTTGCACCAGACGACCGTTGGCCTCGCGAGAGCGTGAGGTCACGCAGACATTCCCCTTCACATTGACGCCTACCAGGTGAGCTGACGGATTCGGACTGGGAAGGTAGTCCTACGACATCTCGCACCCAGTGCGAGCTGCCGATTCACCCCAACAATATTGGTTCCCCGGCTCCCGGGGGCCGCTCACCGTGGTGAAGGGCCTCGAGACTCAGCGTGCATCCTGGCCGACAACTTGTGTCATCTGGTGCACCACGATGCTGAGGACACATTAGGTCACGAAATGGTCACTGGCAAACCGCGAGTATCACGGTTGGACGACGCCGACAGCGTCCCGGCCGCCGCAGGGCCATTCCTGCGCTGCCGACGCCGGGCTCAGCCGTGCTCCTGCCAGTCGAACGGGGACTGCACAGACGTGCCGCGGCGGGCTCCGGGGACCAACCGCAGCGGCGGCACCAGTCCGGACTCCGCCAGCGCCGCGAGCGCGGCTCGCTCATCGCTGTCCAGGTCCACGCCCTGCGGGGGCGCGCCCAGCAGGACGGTGATCACGCAGTCGCCACAGGCGGGGCCACGGGCAGCGCAGCTGTCGCAGTCGACGTGCAGGGTGTTCATCGCGTCCTCCTCATCGGGACCGATCCGGTCCGTCGAGACCACGGTGCACGGCGCCTCTGACAGTTCTGCAGCGATCGCCTGTGACAGGAGTGACGCAACTGTCAGTAGGCCGACCTAACGTTCCTCGACATGAGCACCGCACCGGCCCCGAGTCTGCAGGCGTCCTTCGAGGATCTCGGCACCCACCTGGCCGACGTCACCTTCTGCGTCGTGGACCTGGAGACCACCGGCGGAGCCGAGACCGACGCCATCACCGAGATCGGCGCGGTGAAGGTGCGCGGCGGGGTCGTGCTCGGCGAGTTCCAGACCCTGGTCAACCCGCGCTCGCACATTCCGCCCCTGATCGCCGTGCTGACCGGGATCACCAACCAGATGGTCGCCGACTCCCCCACCCTGGGTCAGGTGCTGCCGGCGTATCTGGCCTTCGCCGACCAGACGGTGCTGGTGGCGCACAACGCCTCCTTCGACGTCGGTTTCCTGCGCCGGGCGTGTGCGGAGCACGGGTATCCGTGGCCGAAGTGGCCGGTGCTCGACACGGTCAGCCTGGCGCGGCAGATCATGCTGCGCGACGAGGTGCCCAACCACAAGCTCGCCACCCTGGCCCGCCACTTCGGCGCCACCAGCACGCCCAACCACCGCGCGCTGCAGGACGCCCGCGCCACCGTCGATGTGCTGCACGGTCTGATCGAGCGGGTCGGCAACCTCGGCGTGCACACCATCGAGGACCTGCACGAGTTCACCCGCCGGGTGTCGCCGCAGCGGCGGGCCAAGCGGACCTGGGCCAGCGACCTGCCGGAGCGGCCCGGCGTCTATTTCTTCGTCGCCGACCAGGGTGCGGAGCGCCACATCCTCTATGTCGGCACCTCCAAGAACGTACGCAAGCGGGTCCGCACCTACTTCACCGCCTCGGAGACCAGACCGCGGATGGACGAGATGGTGCGGCTGGCCACCGGGGTGGAGGCGATCACCTGCGAGACCCCGCTACAGGCCGAGGTGTGCGAGCTGCGGCTGATCGCCGCCCACCGCCCGCGCTACAACCGTCGTTCCAAGTTTCCGGAGCGCCAGCAGTGGATCAAGATCACCGAAGAGCCGTTCCCCCGGCTGTCGGTGGTGCGGCAGGTGCGCGACGACGCGGCGACGTACTTCGGCCCGTTCCGGCGTCGGCAGGCGGCCGAGGACGTGGTGTTGGCGCTCTACGACGGGTTCCCGATCCGCCAGTGCACGCCGCGGTTGAGCCGTACGGCCCGCACCGTCGCCTGTGCCCTGGCCGGCATGGGTCGCTGCAGCGCGCCGTGCGACGGCTCGATCACCGTCGATGCGTACGGGGCGCTGGTCGAGGAGGTCCGCACCGCCCTCTCCACCGACGTACGTCCAGCCGTGCGCGCGCTCCGGTCGCGGCTGCGTCGCCTGGTGGACCAGCAGCGCTATGAGGAGGCGGACCTGATCCGCCGGCGGCTGGAGACCTTGACCAGCACCGGGCGCCGGTTCCACCGGGTCCGCAGCTTGGCGGCCTGCCCCGAGATCGTGGCCGCGCGCCGGGAGGAGAACGACTGGCACATCCATGTGATCCGCTATGGCCGGCTCGCGGGCGCGGCGGTGGCGACCCCGCACGATGTCCCGCAGGCGGTCGCTCGAGCGGTCTGCGCCACCGCGGAGACGGTGGCCCCGCCGGTGGGACCACAGCCGGCCGGCGGATTCGAGGAGGCGGAACGGATCGCGGACTGGCTGGAGCAGCCGGGGGTCCGCCTGATCGACATCACCGGTGACTGGATGTGGCCGCTGCACGCAGTGCTCAGTCACGCCGCCCTGGTGCGCTATGCCCTGGGCGACGAGCTCGATCCGGACGTGCGGCCGGACCGGCCGAATCCATGACGAGTCGCGCCCCGCGGCCGTTACCCTTACGCCATGGTGACTGCGATCGTGTTCGTCAAGGCAGAGGTGGCCCAGATTCCGCAGGTGGCGGAGGAGATCGCCGCCCTGGCCGGAGTCAGCGAGGTCTACTCCGTCACCGGTGCGATCGACCTGATCGTGCTGGTGCGGGTGTCCGGCAACGACCAGATCGCCGAGGTGGTGGCTGACCGGCTGAACAAGGTACCCGGAGTGCTGAGCACCGAGACCCATATCGCGTTCCGGGCGTACTCCTCGCTGGACCTGGACGCGGCCTTCGCCATCGGTGCCGAGTAGACCGCGGTGAGCACCTCACAGCCACCTGCTCCGACGACGGGGTCGCACCCGACGGCCGGTTGGCACCCCGAAGACGAGCTGGTGGACGACGACAGCCATGTCGAACCGGAGTCCGATGATGACCCGGCATCCTGGCTATCGTCCAAGGCGCTGATCGTGACGGCGCTGGTGCTGGCCGCCATCTTGTTCGTCACCATCGTGGTGTGTGCGGTGGTCTGGTACACCGCACCACTCGAGCCCGTACCGGTGCCGAGCGTGCCGGCGATCTGAGCGCGATCAGTTCAGCGCGAGCTTCGCCGCGATCAACTCAGCGCGAGCTTCGCCGCGACCGCCACGACACAGAGCACGGCCACCCCGGCCAGCCCAACTCCCTGCATCAGCACCCGCTGGCCGCGCGGCGCGTACGCGAGGACCCAGCCGACCAGCAGGCCGACCAGGATGCCGCCGACCAGGCCGAGCCAGCCGAAGCTGGAGAATCCGATCACGAGGCCGTAGAGCACGATCAGGGCCAGCAGGCTCAGATCGGGACGGATGTCCTCGCCGCCGCGGCGCTTGACCACAGCGTTGGCGCCCAGCAGCCCGATCACGGCCGCCGAGGCGCCTGTCGTCCCGACGCCGATCGGACCGAGCAGGAAGAACACTGTCGCGCCGCCGAGACCGGCCAGGACGTAGAGCGCGACGAACCGCCACACGCCCAGCGCCGCTTCCAGCGCCCGGCCGGCCATCCACAGCACCAGCAGGTTCATCAGCACGCCGAACAGCCCCACCGAGGTGAACCCGAAGGTCAGCAGCCGCCAGTACTCCCCGGCATAGATGGCTCCGTTGGACAGCGCCATCAGGCTGAGCAGCAGGTTCCCGGAGACGAAGTTCAGCACGTAGACGGCGGCGAGCACGCCCATCAGCACCTTCGTGGCGGTGCCACCGGCGCCGGAGGTCAGTGCCCCGCCGAAGCGTGTCTTCGGGGCGCGCACGCCGGCCCGCCCCGACGACACGCACGACGGGCACTGGAAGCCGACGGAGGCGGGGTTCATGCACTCCCCGCAGATCGGACGGCGGCACCGCTGGCAGGAGATGCCGGTGGGCCGGTCCGGATGCCGGTAGCAGACCGGCTGCGAGGGCGCGGCGAAGTCCGGCCCGGTCGGCGACTCGGTCACTCCGAGATGTCGACCGACTCGATCACCACGGCGTCGACAGGGCGGTCGTTACGACCGACCTTCACCCGGGCGATGGCGTCGACCACGTCGCGGCTGGCCTGGTCGGCGACCTCACCGAAGATGGTGTGACGGCGGTTCAGGTGCGGGGTCGGGCCGACGGTGATGAAGAACTGCGAGCCGTTGGTGCCGGGGCCGGCGTTGGCCATGGCCAGCAGGTACGGCTTGTTGAAGACCAGCTCGGGGTGGAACTCGTCACCGAACTGGTAGCCCGGGCCGCCGGTGCCGGTGCCCAGCGGGTCGCCGCCTTGGATCATGAAGCCGGCGATGACGCGGTGGAAGACGAGTCCGTCGTAGAACTTGCCCGTGGTCTTCTGACCGGTCTTCGGGTCGACGTATTCCTTGGTGCCGTTGGCCAGGCCGACGAAGTTCTCGACCGTCTTGGGGGCGTGCGTCTCGAAGAGGTTGATCACGATGTCGCCATGGTTGGTGTGAAGGGTTGCAGTCTGCGCCACGATGGGTGCACCTTTCTTGGTCACGAGAAGTACGTACGGGCTGAATTGTCCGGGTGCCATCCTGTCACGCCCGCACAACGCATCGGCCAGGCCCGAACATGGGCTCCTCCCAGGCGAGCGGCCCTACCGGTACGGTGGTGGTCGTTCCGAACCGGAGCATCAGGTCTCACTACGGAGGAAACCGTGAAGCGCAAGAGTTCCCGCGTCGAAGCCGCCAAGGACTTGGTCAGCCCAGCCACCGAAGCCGCCGAGGAGATTCTCCACACGGCCGCCGATCGGATCGGACCTCTGGTCCACACCGCTGCAGACCGAGTCGGGCCGCTGGCGCAGTCAGCCGTCAATCTGGTGTCGCCCTTGGCGCAGCAGGCTGCAGAAGCGGTCACCCCCTACGCCGAGAAGGCCACATCTTTCGTGACGCCGTACTACACCGACCACGTCGTTCCGCTGGCGAACACCGCCCGCAAGCGCGGAGCCCGCGCCGCCCATGACGCCGTGGACGCACTCAGCCCGCGGCTCGACGACGCACTCGACCGGGTCACACCCGCCTTCGAGTCGGCGCGTGACCACGTGCAGGACGACCTGCTCCCCCGACTCACCGGTGCGATCAGCGCCGCTGCCGCCGCTCCTGCCGTGGTCGAGGCCGGCAAGCGGGGCAAGGCGGCGATGGCCGCCGCCCGCGGCGAGCTGGTGCTGCCGGAGCCGGAGAAGAAGAAGAGTGGCTGGCTGAAGAAGCTGGCTCTCATCACCGCCGTCGGCGCTGTCGTGGCGGTAGCTACCAAGAAGCTGCTGGGCGAGAAGGACTCGGGCTGGCAGTCAGCCCGGCCGACCACTCCGTACGCGCCGAGCAGCACCGGCTCGTCCACCACGTCAAGCACGTCGAGCTCGACCACGGCGGCCGAGCCGACCGTGCCGGTGAGCGACCCGGGCGCGACCAGCCCGGCCGAGACCGCTGCCGACGACACGGTTCAGACAGCACCGGTCGAGACGCCGGTCGAGACAGCGCCGGTCACGGCCGAGCCGGTGTCGACCGATGCGACCGAGCATTCGGTCGCCGCGGACCTGAACGACACTCAGGTCGACGGGATCTCACCCGGAGCTGACCGTTCTCGCTACGTCGGCGACGACGTGTACGTCGGCAAGGAGCCGCCGGCCGACTTCCTGATCAAGGGCAACGAGCGGTCGATGAAGTACCACCTGCCCGACTCCGCCGGTTACGTCCGGACGATCGCCGAGGTCTGGTTCCGGACCGAAGCGGCCGCCAAGGAAGCCGGGTTCGTCCGCGCCCAGCGCTGACCCCGCTCGAACTGGCCTCGCCCGATCTGGCCCCGCCCGGTCGGGTCCGGCTCGCTCATGCCGCTGCCCCCGTCCTCTCCGCTGAGGGCGGGGGCAGCGTCGTTTCGCCGGTCGGCCGCGAGCCCCGCCCGGATTGGCCAAAGAAATTCGGTAGGTCGCGCTCACAAATCGTCCACCTCAGAGGCCTTCTTCCACTAAGACCACTGTGGAAGGACTCCGATGCCCTCGATGACCGCGCGACCGCCCGACCTCCCGCCGCATCCAGACGACCCGCACCCGCACGGCTGGGTCGACGCGACACCGTTCCGGGCCCACGTTCTCTTCCTGATGAGAGCCGGCCGGCTCGAGCCGGAGGTGATTGCCTTGCTCGCCGGCGTCTCCCCTCGGCTGGTCGAGCGGCTGCTGGTCGGTCATCGGGGTCGACCGGTCCGTCGGCTGCGCCCCGAATGCGCCCGGCAGCTCTATGCGCTCAGCTGGCCGAGTGTGCGCGACGCCATCCGACGGACGGTCCCGGCGACGGTCGCCCGCGACCAGCTCGCCGTCTTGGTGCAGCGCGGCTGGGAACTCCCCGAGCTCGCCGCCGCGGTGCAGCTGAGTGGTCCGGCGGTGCAGGCCCTCCTGGCGGGGCAGCTGCGGGTCTGCCCGCAGTTGGTGGTGCTCCGCGCTCGGGCGGCGGTCGAGCGGAGTGAACGGACGCGGATACGTCGCGCGGAGCACACCATCGCCGCCCGGGCCGCCTAGGATCGCGCCCATGGCGGAGCCGACGGTGGCGGCGTGACGGTCGACGTGTGGCCGGGCGCGGTCGCCGCCCTGGCCACGGCCGCGGCGATGGCGCTGGGATCAGCCCCGGTGCTCCGTCGCCTCCCGGAACCGGAGCACGGCGACGAGACCAAGATCCCCTACGCCGCTTTAGCGACCAACCGGTTCGTCCTCGGCTGCGCCGCGGCCAGTGCCGTGGCGTCCCTGGTGTCGTGGTGGTGTCTCCCGGGCGCGGTCCAGCCGCTGTGGGCCGTGCTGGCGACCGTCGGCGTCCTGCTCGCCGCGATCGACCAGGTCACCACCTGGTTGCCGTTGGGACTGACCCGGGTGGGATGGCTGGCGATGCTGCTGGCGGCGGCCGGGTTCGTGCTGCTGGGCGCCACACGTGCTGACCTGCTGCGGCTGGTCGTCGGCGCCGGAGCCGCCGGTTTGCTCTATCTGGGCGTCTGGGCGGCCACCCGGGGCGGCTTCGGCTTCGGCGATGTCCGCTTCGCACCACTGCTCGGGGCTGCGGCAGCCAGCTGCTCGTGGACTCTGCTGCTGTGGGGACTGACCCTGGGCACGATGGTCGGGGCGGTGTACGGGGTGGTACGTCTGCTGCGGGGTCGCCGGGGTCCGTTTCCGTACGCGAGCTCCATGCTGGCGGGTGTCTATCTGGGCGCGGTGCTGCTTGCTCTGACCGGAGCCTGAGTCCGCAGGCAGCCCTGTGGATGAGCGCCGAAATTGTCAGTAGTGGGTCGTAAATTGTACGTATGTTCGATTCGAGGATGGAGTTGCCGGCAGACACTGCCGTTGCTGCGGCGCGCGTCGCCGAGCTGCACCCGGCTGCTAGTGGGGACTGAGACCCGGTTGCTGGTGTTCGCCGCGCACTGGGCTGACCTGCACGGACCAGGACCTGATGCTGTGGTTGATTCCGGACCGAACACGGAACACTTTCGCCAGCTCGGTGGCGACGGACACCGCTGGTGTCGGAGTACGCCGCCGGGGAGCTCGGGACGTTGCAGGAGACCACCACCGGTGCCGCGTCGGCGCAGATGGCCGATGCGTTGGATCTGCGGCACCGCTTCCCGCGCTTGTGGGCACGGGTGCTGGCTGGCGAGGTGCGGGGGTGGAAGGCCCGTAAGGTCGCCCAGCACACCCGCCACCTGACATTCGACGCAGCCGCGATGGTGGATGCGATGGTGTGCGGTCCGATCGGGGCGATCTCCTGGGCACGGTTTGAGAACCTGCTGCAGGCGACCGTGATGAGCGCGGATCCGGTGGGTGCGGAGGCACGGGCAAGGTTGTGGGAGGCGGAGCGGTTCGTCCGCGTCGGTCGGACCGAGGTGGGTGGGTTGAAGGTGTTGGTGGCCCGGGCCAATGCTGGTGATGTGGTTTGGTTCGTCGCGATGGTCAACCGCATCGCGGAGATCCTTCAGCTGGAAGGCGATACCGGTCCCGTCGGTGTGCGCCGGTCGAGGGCGATCGGGATTCTCGGTCAGCCGGCGACGGCGCTGGCGATGCTGCAAGCCCATCAGGGCGACCCATGCGATCAGGTCGAACCCAGTACCGACGACCCCGGCAACACCGACACGCATCAGTCGGTGCGGTTCGACGGGCCGGTGGTGGATCCGGTGAAGGCGCGGCCGCAGACCACGCTCTACATTCACCTCAGCCACGAAGCCCTGATGGCCGCAACCCACGAGAGCGCCCCCGACACCGGCGGCGCCGGCCCTCATGACCCCGCGAATCCATCCGTCGTCGGCAGAACCGGGGGTGGGGCCGAAGGTGGCGACCGGCGCACCATCGGTGGCTACGTGGGCCGGATCGAAGGCGACGGCCCTGTCACCATCGACCAGATCCGCCGATTCCTCGCCAACACCCCCAACACCATCACCATCCGCCCCGTCCTCGACCCGAACCCGGCACCGGTAGATGCGTACGAAGTCCCCCACCGCCACCGCGAAGCCCTCCGACTCCGCAACCCGGCCGACGTCTTCCCCTACAGCACCAGCCTCAGCCGCACCATGGACCTCGACCACACCATCCCCTACGCCAACCCAGGCCCACCCGAACAGACCAGCCTGACCAACCTCGGCCCGCTGGACCGACGACATCACCGACTGAAGACCCACGGCCGTTGGCGACTCCGACAACCCGTACCCGGTGAGTACCTGTGGCGATCACCGCACGGCTGGGTCTACCTGGTCACCAACCAAGGCACCCACGCCCTCGGCAACAACGCTTTCACCGACCGCATCTGGCACACCGCCACCGCCATGCAACGCCGACCAGCCCGGGCCGCGCCGGCGGCCAACGCCGCCTGACGGCGACGCCTCCGCTCGGGACTACCGCGACTCAGCGCTCACCGAAGACATACAGCAGCGCCCGACCATAGGCGTCGGCCGCGGTGGACTGCGGTTCGGTGTGGAAGGCCTTGTCCGGCCCGCTCACCGTGACGACGTACGCCTCACCGGCGAGGTCGAGGGAGAGGAAGTGCTCGCCCAGCAGCTCGCGGAGCTGCTCCTCACGCGGCAGCCACACCACGTCGGTGGACTCGACCGAGTCCAGCGCCCACTCGACAGTGCCGTTGAAGTGGAAGCGTGACTCCCCGTCACGCGTGACCAGCTCGACGACCATGTCGCTGACGGTGAACACCGACTCGGAGATCTCTGGTTGCGGGATGAAGAACTGATCGGAGTTCTGCGGCGTCCAGTCGA
Organism: Microlunatus sp. M237; assembly: GCF_056896895.1. Classification (NCBI taxonomy): domain Bacteria; kingdom Bacillati; phylum Actinomycetota; class Actinomycetes; order Propionibacteriales; family Propionibacteriaceae; genus Microlunatus; species Microlunatus sp. M237. The sequence goes on from NZ_JBXHBL010000002.1 coordinate 185,604, forward strand.
GGTGCGGAGCGAGACGGGTGGCGAGTTCGCGCGAGATCATGTCAGCAGTATTGCCCGGCACCGCCAACCCGGCACCACCAACCGCTGGGATTGGCCCCTGCGCTGCCGGTCCCAGGCTTGGCGACCACAGTTAGGCTTCTGATCATGACCGCCCCCAGGCCGGGCTGGTATCCAGATCCAGCAGGCACCGCCGAGCTGTATCGCTGGTGGGACGGCGAGGACTGGACGCAGGCGATCAGCGAGTCGGCACACGCACCGGCTCCCGGCGGACCCATGCCGGACCAGACATGGCCGCCCGAGCTTGACGTGGACCCCGCCGACGAGCCTCTCCCCCGCCGCCGGTCGGTGCTGCGCTCTGTGGTGGTCGTCACCGTCTGTCTTGCTCTGTTCGCCACCGCCGGGCTGGGTGCGGGCCTGGTCATCTGGCGTGACGCCTCTCAGCCCCGCTCCGCCGAGCGTGACGTTCCACCGCCCGGCCACTCCCCGGTCGCGACCGCCTCCACCTCGACCCGCCCGACCGGACAGCTGGACGAGTCCACCGGTGTGGCCTCGATCGGGCGGGCCTCGATTCAACTCCCGCCGGAGCCGTACGAGACCTACAGCGACCCGATGACCGTGCCCGGCGTCTTCGACATCTATTTCACTGCCAACGCCGTGATCCACGATCGGTACGACCGGCGCCACGACTGGTCGGCCTCGGTCGGGCTGGCCCACCTCACCCCGACACTGACCGAGTCCGGCGACCTCGACCAGGCCGCCGGAGCCGCCATGAACGCCGTCGTCCAGCGCTTCTTCGGAGGTCAGGCCGACTCGGTCAGTGACCCGACCACCTCTGACTGGTCGGTCGACGGTCACCCCGGCGTGATGTTCACCGCCACGGTGCACTACACGATCGATAAGCTGCCGAGCCGCTACGACGAGGTGACCGTCCTCCTGGTACGCCTCGACGACGGCTCGCTCATCGCCGCCCTGAGCTCGGTGCCCAACGACGCCGACGCCACGACGCGCTCGCTGGCGCAGGCCTCACTGGAGTCCCTCACCGTCTCCTGACGGGTACGCCTCAGCGTACGGAGCGACTGGCCTCGACCCAGGCAGCCAGCTTGTCCCGGGCGGCGCCGGAGTCGATCGCCCGCTGGGCGACCCCGACGTTCTCCCGCAGCTGCTCCACCAACCCGTCGCCGGCCAGCGGACCCGCGTAGGCGGTCAGAGCCGCCGCAGCGTTGAGGACCACGATGTCGCGGACGGGCCCCTGCCGGCCGTCGAGCACGTCACGGACGACCGCGGCGTTGACCGATGCATCCCCGCCCACCAGGTCGGCGACGTCGGCGCGCGCGATGCCGAGCTCGGTCGGGTCCAGCTCGCTACGGTGCACCTCACGGCCGGCGTACGACCACACCGTGGAGGTCGTGGTCGTGGTCAGCTCGTCCAGCCCGTCGTCGCCGTGGAAGACAAGTCCCTGGCCGCCACGCGCGGCGAAGACGCCGGCCATCAGGTCGGCCATCCGGGCGTCGGCCACGCCGACCGCCGAGGCGACCGGCTGCGCCGGGTTGGTCAACGGGCCGAGGAAGTTGAACGTGGTCGCGATCCCGAGCTCACGCCGCGCGGCCGCCGCGTGCCGCAGGGCGGGGTGATAGCGCGGAGCGAACAGGAAGCCGACACCGACCTGCTCAACCACGCGGGCCTGCTGCTCCGGCGTGAGATCGAGCGCCACGCCGAGCTCCTCCAGGACATCTGCTGCCCCGCAGGCCGACGATGCTGAGCGCGCGCCGTGCTTGACCACGCGAGCGCCGGCTCCGGCAGCCACGATGGCGGCCATGGTCGAGACGTTGACCGTGTTGGCCCGATCTCCGCCCGAACCCACGACATCGACCGCCGGGCCCGGCACCTCGATCGGGGTGGCGAACTCGATCATCGTGTCGGCCATGCCGGTGATCTCGGCCACAGTCTCGCCCTTGGCCCGCAGGGCGACGACGAACGCCGCCATCTGGGCGGGTGTCGCCTCACCGGAAAGGATCGTGCCCATCGCCCACGCCGTGGCGTCGGCGTGCTGGTCCTCGCCACGGACCAGGGCGGACAGCACCTCTGGCCAGCGGTTGCCCTGACTGGTCATCGCAGAATCGTCATCGCGGTCGTCAGGCTGACTGAATGGTGCCGGCCAGCCGTTCCCGCAGCAGCGAGGCCACGGTCGCCGGCAACCGGACCGGATCCACCGGATGCCCGACGACGCCGTCGGCGCGCGACCAGGTCGCCAGCCAGGCGTCGTCAGCACGCCCGGTCAGCACCACGATCGGCGGGCAGCCGAACACCTCGTCCTTGAGCTGGCGGCACAGACCCATGCCACCGGGCACGGCCTCGCCGTCGAGGATGGCCAGGTCGATGCCACCGGCATCCATAGCGCTGATCACGGCCGGCTGGGTGGCGACCTCCACCACCGTCACCGGCGGCAGGTCACGAGCCACCTTCCGGCCCAGCGTCAGCCGCACGTTCTCGCGCACCGTGCGGTCGGAGGCGTACAGCAGCACGGTCAGGGCTTCCGGAGCGGACTGGCTGTCGTGCGCACTGCTCATGGGATACCTCACCGGGACGGCGGACGGGACGGCCCGATCGTATCGCGGGCGGGCAGCGACGCCGAGAGGGTGTGCCCGGGCGAGCCCCAAGGTGACCTCAGGCGTTTGTCGGGCAATAATGACCGTGTGGCCATTCACACCTCCGACGCCCACGGCGCGCCCGTCGTGCCCCACGGTGCCCTGCACCCCATCGCGCAGTCGCGCCTGCGAGGGACTCCAGGCAGACCCGACATGGTTGCCGTCGGCACCATCGTGTGGCTGGCCTCGGAGCTGATGTTCTTCGCGGCCCTGTTCGCCGCGTACTTCACCATCCGCAACGTCACCAACGCCCAGGGCGCAGCCGCGGGCACTGGCACTTTGTGGGACACCGAGACGGCGCTGCTGAACATCCCGTTCGCCATCGCCAACACCACGGTGCTGGTCGCCAGCTCATTCACCTGTCAGATGGGCGTCTTCGCCGCCGAGCGCGGCCAGGTCGGCCGGACCGGCTCGTTGCTGCAGATCAAGGGCTGGGGCCTGCGCGAGTGGTACGTCCTCACCTTCATCATGGGTGCGTTCTTCATCGGCGGCCAGGTGTTCGAGTACGCCGAGCTGATCCACGAGGGCCTGACCATCTCCTCCAACGTGTACGGCTCGGTGTTCTTCCTGGCCACCGGTTTCCACGGCCTGCACGTGGCGGGAGGTCTGATCGCCTTCTTGCTGCTGCTGGGGCGTACGTTCCTGGCCCGCACCTTCACCCATGAGCAAGCCGTCAGCGCCGTTGTAGTGTCCTACTACTGGCACTTCGTCGATGTCGTGTGGATCGCCCTCTTCGGGGTCATCTATCTCCTGCGCTGACCATAGCGACACGCCCAGCGTGACCGAGGCTCCGCATCCAGGAGCTCTCCCCGAACCGAATACCTGTTGACTGCATAACCGAGAGGGACCCCCAGTGCGATTTCTGAGTTCGAGACGACGGCACCCCGCAACGAAGGCGCTGATGCTCGTCTTCGCGCTGTTCGTCATGGGTGGCCTCTACTCGGTCGTCGCCCCGGCCCCACAGGTGGCCGCAGACACCGGAACCAGCCAGCAGGTGGCTGAGGGCCGCACCCTCTTCGCCGTCGGCTGCGCCTCCTGCCACGGGCTGAACGGCGAGGGCAACCAGTCGGGCACCGTGCTCGGCCCGTCGCTGGTCGGCGTCGGCGCAGCCTCCGTCGACTTCCAGGTCGAGACGGGACGGATGCCGATGGCACGACCCGCCGCGCAGGCACCGGAGAAGCCCAACGTCTACACCGAGGAGCAGATCGCCGCCCTGGCCGCGTTCGTCGCGTCGCTCGGCCCCGGTCCCGACGTCCCCGATCCCTCGCAGTACAGCGGCGAGGGTGTCTCCGAGGAGGACATCGCCCGTGGTGGCGAGCTCTTCCGCACCAACTGCTCGGCCTGCCACAACTTCGCCGGCGCCGGCGGCGCACTGCCCAACGGCGGGTACGCCCCCGCGCTCTACGGCGCCAGCAACGAGCACATCTATGAGGCCATGATCACCGGCCCGCAGCAGATGCCCGTCTTCTCCGACCAGGTCGTCACCCCGGACGACAAGAAGGCGATCATCGCCTACCTGAACACGCTGCACGAGCAGCCCAACCAGGGCGGTCTGACCCTCGGCGGGCTCGGTCCGGTGAGCGAAGGCCTCTGGGCCTGGATCATCGGCATCGGATCCCTGATCGGCTTCTCCGTCTGGATCGCAGCCAAGGGAGCCAAGGCACGATGACCGACATCCTCAAGCACGAGCCGAATGTCGTCGACCCCGACGACCAGCGCCACCCGGTGCCCGACCCCGGCATCGAAGAGCACGTCCCCCGGCTGACCGACGTCGACGAGGCGGCGGCCGACCGGGCCACCCGGCAGGTGGCCACCATGTTCGGCCTGGTGCCGGTGCTGGCCATCTTGTTCGTCGTCATCTACTTCGCGGTGCCGCGGACGGCATTCATCGACTTCGGCCCGCTGCACGCCAACGCCCAGCACGTCGGGCTCGGTCTGACCTTCGGTCTGGCGGTGCTGCTGATCGGCATCGGGGCCATCCAGTGGGCCCGGCAGATCATGGGCGACGAGGAGATGACCGACGAGCGCCACCCGGTCGCCTCCTCCGAGGAGGATCGCAAGGCGATTCTGGCCGACCTCAACGCGGGTATCTCCGAGTCCCAGATCACCCGCCGCAAGGTGCTCGGACGCAGCCTGGGCGGCGCTCTCGCCCTGGTCGGCCTGCCGGCCATCGTGTCCTTGGCCGACCTCGGACCGCACCCGACCAGGAAGGTGATCGACGCCACCATCGCGCGCACCATCTGGGCCGAGGGCGTCCGGTTGGTCAACGACATCACGTACCAGCCGATCAAGGCCTCCTCCCTGGTTCTTGGGCAGCTCGTCAACGCGGAGCCGGAGAACCTCCAGGATTTCGAGGGCACCGAGTTCCTCGTCGAGAAGGCGAAGGCAGCCATCATCATCGTCCGGATGAACCCGGAAGCGATCAAGATCCCCGACTCCCGCAAGGACTGGGCCGTCGGCGGCATCCTCTGTTACTCCAAGATCTGCACCCACGTCGGCTGCCCGATCAGCCTGTGGGAGCGACAGACCCACCACCTGCTCTGCCCGTGCCACCAGTCCACCTTCGACCTCGGTGACTCCGGCGTCGTCGTCTTCGGACCGGCCGCACGTGCACTGCCCCAGCTCCCGATCACTGTCGACGACGAGGGCTACCTCATCGCCCGGGGACCGTTCACGGTGCCCGTGGGTCCCAGCTACTTCGAGCGCGACTCGCGCGGTGATTTCAAGGAAGGTCAGAACTGATGGCCAAGCCAGCAGCGACCGTGACCACCGAGCCCAGTCTCGAGCCTCGTACCCCTGAGCCCCAGCTCGGTCCGGTGTTCAAGGCGGCAGCAGGACCGGCGAAGTGGGCTGACGACCGTCTCGGGCTCGCCGCCCTCGGTCGCAAGAACCTCCGCAAGGTCTTCCCCGACCACTGGTCCTTCTTGCTCGGTGAGATCGCGCTCTACTCCTTCATCATCTGCTTGCTGACCGGTGTGTTCTTGACCATCTGGTTCAAGCCGTCGATGGGTGAGATCGAGTACGACGGCTCCTACCAGCTCCTCAAGGGCCTGCACATGTCGGAGGCGTACGCCTCCACGCTCGACCTGTCGTTCGACATCCGTGGCGGCCTGCTGATGCGGCAGATGCACCACTGGGCGGCGATGCTGTTCATCGCCGCGATGATCGCGCACAGCCTGCGAGTGTTCTTCACCGGCGCGTTCCGCAAACCGCGCGAGATCAACTGGCTGCTCGGTGTCGGCCTGTTCTCCATGGGAACGATCGAGGGCTTCGCGGGCTACTCGCTGCCCGACGACCTGCTCTCCGGCACCGGTCTGCGGTTCGTGGACGGCCTGGTCCGCTCCGTCCCGATCATCGGCACCTGGGTCGAGTTCTTCGTCTTCGACGGCGAGTTCCCCGGTGACCTGATCATCCCGCGGCTCTACATGGTGCACATCCTGCTGGTTCCGGCCCTCATCCTCGGCCTGATCGCAGCGCACCTGGCGCTGGTCTTCTACCACAAGCACACCCAGTTCCCCGGCCCGGGCCGGACCGAGCAGAACGTGGTCGGCTACCCGCTGTTCCCCGTCTACATGGCCAAGGCCGGTGGCTTCTTCTTCATCGTCTTCGGCGTCATCATCTTGATGGGCGCCCTGATGCAGATCAACCCGGTCTGGACGTACGGTCCGTACAACCCGGCCGAGGTGACCGCCGGTTCGCAGCCGGACTGGTACATGGGCTTCGTCGAAGGCGCCATCCGGATCATGCCGAACTGGGAATGGGCCATCGGCAACACCACCTGGTCGTGGAACGTGTTCATTCCCGGCGTCGGCGGGATGGGCCTGCTCTTCGGTCTGATGGCGATCTACCCGTTCGTCGAGCGGTGGGTGACCGGCGACGACCGGGAGCACCACCTGCTCGACCGGCCGCGCAACGCACCGACCCGGACCGCCTTCGGTGTGGCTGCCATGACCGGTTACGGCATGTTGTGGATCGGCGGCGGCAACGACATCATCGCCACCCAGTTCGACCTGTCGCTGAATGCGGTGACGTACTTCCTGCGGGTCGCTGTCTTCGTCGCCCCGGTGATCGCCTTCCTGGTGACCAAGCGCATCTGCATCGGCCTCCAGCGGGCCGACGCCGAGAAGGTGCTGCACGGCTCGGAGACCGGCATCATCGTCCGCGACCCGTCCGGGTCGTACTCGGAGGAGCACGTGCCGGTGAGCCAGGAGCTGGCCTTCACCCTGACCCAGCACGACGAGCCGCGTGCGCTGGGCGAGCTGAGCGACGAAGAGCTGGCCCAGATGACGTCGAAGGAGGCTCGCCGGGAGCGGCTGCGCCGCCGCGCCACCCGGTTCTACTTCAAGGACGATCTGCGCAAGCCCACCCGCGCAGAGCTGGAGGAAGCCGCTCACCATCACGCCATCGAGGCCGGTCGCCACGATGGCGAGGACGACGGTGACGGCCATGGGAATGGCAACGGTAATGGCCATGGACACGGCCACCACGAGATCACCTCCTCCGGCAGCTCAGCGCTGGGATCCGACGACCGCTAGCGCCACAGCTCGGATCACCGACGACCCGCCCCCTCCTGCTTCGGCCGGAGGCGGCGGGTCGTTCTGCGCTGTGGCCTTGGTCACTTCTGCTCTCCGCTGCAAACGATCGCCGCACCACCGACGTTGACACCGGTGGACTGGAGATGACCAGACAGACGAAACCGACGCGAGCGACGACGAGGACATGAGCACCGACTTCCGCACTTCCCGCCCCGACCGACCGACGACCAGCACCGACGAGAAAGAGCCCGACGCGGAACCCAAGCGCCTGTTCGACCTGTCGATCGTGCAGGTGGCGGGCGGCGCCCTGGCAGCCATGACCGCCGCGGCGCTGGGATCCCAGCTCGGGGTGGGCGGCACCATCCTGGGCGCGGCTGTGGCCAGCGTGGTGGCCGCCGTGGCCAGCGCCCTTTACACCGCGTCGCTGAAGCGCACCTCCCAGAAGGTCCGTACGGTGTGGACCGGCCGGGTGTCGACGGGCGCAACGCTGCAACCCACCCGCGACGCCGCCAGGCCGGCGGACGCCCCGGCGGGCGGCCAGCTCCCGCTGCTGCCGGAGCCGGACGAGCCCTCGCTCCCCCGACGCAGCGTGCTGCGCTGGCGGACCGTCGTGGTGGGCGCGGTGGCAGTGTTCGCGCTCGCGCTCGCCACCATCACCGGTCTCGAGCTGATCTCAGGCTCCCCGTTGTCCGGCGGCGAGGGCACCACCATCAGCCAGGTCGGCGAGGACAGCGATCAGGAATCCGGCGACGTTCAGCAGGACCAGGACAACGACCAGGGGGTCGATCCCAGCACAGCGCCCGGTGACCGCTCGGACGACGCCGAGACCAGCGCCGAGCCGAGCGCTCCGGCGGCTGAGACGACAGCCCCGACGTCGGAGCCGTCTACGGAGAACACCACCGAGCCGAGCGCACCGGCGGCCGAGCCGACCGACGGGCCGAGTGCGCCGGCCAGCTCGGAGCCGACCGACACCACCCGCGACTCGGGTGACGGTGCCACCAGCGGCTCGGACAGTGAAGGCAGCGGCTCAGACGGCGGCGACGCCACGGACGCGCCGACCGGCTGAGCGCGCCCGTTCAGGCGGTGAGCGGCACCCAGTGATCCGCCGGCACGGCCTCCGACGGCGGCGGGGGCGGCGGCGGGGTGCCGTCCCCGAACGGCCGGCCACCCAGCTCCTCGCGGTGATGCGGTGTCAGCCAGTTCGCCAGGTCCGGGCCCTTCGGCACGATCCGGGTGGGGTTGATGTCGGTGTGGACGATGTAGTAGTGCTGCTTGATCTGCACGAAGTCGGTGGTGTCACCGAAACCGGGCGTCTGGAACAGGTCGCGGGCGTACGCCCAGAGCACCGGCATCTCGCTCAGCTTGCTGCGGTTGCACTTGAAGTGACCGTGATAGACGGGGTCGAAGCGTGCCAGGGTGGTGAACAGCCGAACATCGGCCTCGGTGATCGTGTCGCCGACCAGGAACCGCTGACCGGCCAGCCGCTCCGAGAGCCAGTCCAGGCGTTCGAACAGGCGGTCGTACGCCTTCTCGTACGCGGCCTGGGAGCCGGCGAAGCCGCACTTGTAGACCCCGTTGTTGACGTCGCGGAACACCAGCTGCGACACCTCGTCGATCTCGTCGCGGAGCCGCTCGGGATACAGATCAGGGGCGCCGTCTCGGTGGAACTGGGTCCACTCGGTGGAGAAGTCGAGCGTCATCTGCGGATAGTCGTTGGTCACCACGGCCTTGGTCGGGATGTCCACCATCGCCGGGACGGTGATGCCGCGGTCGTAGTCGGGCGCCCGGGCGAAGAAGGCGTCCTGAAGGCGCTCATAGCCCAGGACGGGATCGACCCCACCGGGGTCCAGGTCGAAGGTCCAGCTCCGCTTGTCATGGGTCGGTCCGCAGATGCCCATCGAGATGGCGCTCTCCAGCCCGAGCAGTCGGCGCACGATCACCGCACGGTTGGCCCATGGGCAGGCCCGCGCCACGATCAGCCGGTAGCGTCCGGCCTCGACCGGGTAGCCGTCCCGGCCGTCTGCGGTGATCCGGGTGGGGATGTAGTTGGTGTCGCGGTTGAAGTCGCTGCCGGTGACGACGTACGCCCCTCGGGTGGAGAACTCGTCACTGGTCCGTGGGTCCGTCGTGGTGTCGTCGCTCACATCGCCAGCCTACAAGGCTGAATGCGACCGGCAGTCTAATGTTGAGCCGGTGATCCCCGCCGTACCCGCGCGACCGAACCGCACCACCGCCGCGGGCGGTGACCGCTCGTGATCGCGCTGCTGATCGCTGCGGTGACCTCATTGCTGTACTCACTGCTGTTGACCCCCTGGTTCGGACGGCTCTTCGGCCGGATCGGCTGGACCCAGCTGATCCGCGTCGACGGCCCGACCACCCACCACGTGAAGCGCGGCACACCGACCAAGGGCGGCATCGTCTTCCTCAGCGGTGCCGTGGTCGGCTATCTGGTCGGCCATGGGCTTGCTCCCGGCACCCCGATCACCGCCAGTGGCCTGCTGGCGCTGTTCTTGATGGTCGGCCTCGGCGTGGTCGGCTTCTTGGATGACTTCACCAAGACCCGCCGACAGCGCAGCCTCGGCCTGACCGGCTGGCAGAAGATCGGCGGCCAGGTGCTGGTGACGACAGTCTTCGCCATCTTGGCGCTCCGGTTCGCCGACCCCGTCACCGGTCTGTCCCCCGCCTCCACCGCCATCTCGTTCGTCCGGGACCTGGCCTGGCTGGATCTGTCCGCGCTCGGCCCGGTGGTCGGGCTGGTGCTGTATCTGGCCTGGATCAACATGTTGTCGGTGGCCACGTCCAACGCGGTCAACGTGACCGACGGTTTGGACGGACTGGCCGCGGGCGCGACCATCATCGCGCTCAGCGCGTATATGTTCATCGCCTTGTTCCAGTCCCGCCAGGCCTGCCAGAACCTGCGCCCCGGCGACGAGTTCGCCGAGAAGTGCTTCGCGGTCCGTGACCCGCTGGACCTCGGGATCGTGGCCGCTGCGCTCGCGGCCAGCCTGGTCGGCTACCTGTGGTGGAGCGGGCCGCCGGCGTCGATCTTCATGGGCGACACCGGCTCTCTCGGCCTGGGTGGTGCCCTGGCGGCCCTGGCCATCCTCACCCGTACCGAGCTGCTGCTGATCGTCATCGGCGGCCTGTTCTGCATCGTCACCGGCTCGGTGATCCTGCAACGGGCCTACTTCAAGGTCACCCACGGCAAGCGGATCATCCTGATGAGCCCCCTGCACCACCACTTCGAGCTCAAGGGCTGGCCGGAGGTGCTGATCACCGTGCGGTTCTGGATCCTGGCCGGGATATGCATGGTCGCCGGGGTGGGGATCTTCTACCTGAGCTGGGTGTCGGCCTGAGCTGGGTGTCGAGCGGGAGCCTGCACTAGGCCACCGGCTCCGTGGTGGGGTCGGTCATCGCCTTGGCCAGGCCGAACCCGTCCGGAGCGCGATACTGCGGTGCCTTGGGGCTGCTGGTGCGCTCAGAGTTGGGCAGCGGCGAACCGTGCGACAGCACCTGCTCGGTCGGAGTCAGCTGCCGGATCGCAATGACCTCGACGCGCTCGGGCTGCTCGATGGCGAACTGGGTGTAAAGATCCGGGTCGTGCTGGCCGTCGTCGCCCACCAGCGCCCACTTGATCTGCGGGAAGTCCTCGGCCAGCTGACGCAGGTTGTTGCGCTTGTGCTCCTGGCCGCTGCGGAACCAGCCGGTGTTGGTCGGACCCCAGTCGGTCATCAGCATCGGGCCGGTCGGATAGTCGTGGCGCCGCATGAAGTTCATCAGGTTGGGGGCGGTGTTCCACGCCCCGGTGGAGAGATAGAACGTCGGCGCGCCGGGCCGGTCGGCCAGCAGCTGGCGATAGAGCTCGGGCATCCCGGGCACCACCTTGCGGGCGCTCTCATGGCGGACGAAGGTGTTCCAGGCCGCGATCAACGGTCGCGGCAGGGCGGTCACCACGATGGTGTCGTCGATGTCGCTGAGCAGCCCGTGCTGCACGTCGGCGGCGATGATCAGCACCCGCAGCTCGACCAGCTTGCCATCTCCGAGCCGGAGCCCGACCTCGTTCCACCCGGGGGCCAGGCCATGGTCCTCCAGCCGTACGTCCAGATAGCCGCCGCGGTCGGTGGTGACCGTCCGCTCACCGGTCGGCAGCAGGACGGTCACCTCGACGGCCGGGGCCGGAGCGGCGAAGAACACCCGCCAGCCGCGGTGCCGGTCCGGGTCGTCGGCGTGCCAGACCCGTTCCTCGCCCGGGCTGTCGCCGGGCAGCGCGCGGGTCAGCACCACCCGACCGAGAACCCGTACCATCTGCTCGTTGCCATAGCTGATGTAGCTGATCAGCCGCTCGAACCAGCCGCGGCGCCGCAGCACCCGACCGAGCACGGCACTGAACCGGTCTTCCGCGACGGCGGCGATATGAGAGCGTCCCATGTCCATAACCTAGTGGCTGGGCACCTGCTGCTCCGACGGGCGGGTGCCGTCGATGCGACAGCAGGCCAGCACGCCGCTAACTTGGGTCCTCAAGCACGGACCCGACTGACCGAAGGCAGCACCATGAACGAACGCGCGGGCCGGAGCCGGAGCGATATCCGCCGGTGGCGCCAGTACCTGGCCGACGAGCGGGCCGAGGCCGCCGTCTACCGCGATCTCGCCGGTCGCCGCCAGGGCGAGGAACGCGACATCCTGCTGGCGCTGGCCGACGCCGAGTCGCGCCACGAGGCGCACTGGCTGCAGCTGCTCGGCAACGATGTCGGGCACCCGCTGCGGGGCGACCTCCGGACCCGGCTGCTCGGCTGGTTGGCCCGCCGGTTCGGCTCGGTCTTCGTGCTGGCGCTGGCTCAGCGGGCCGAGGCCCGCTCCCCGTACGAGCAGGACTCCGACGCCACCCCCCGGATGGCCGCCGACGAGCGGATCCACGAGGAGGTCGTCCGCGGCCTCGCCGCCCGGGGTCGGAGCCGGTTGTCCGGCTCCTTCCGAGCCGCCGTCTTCGGGGCGAACGACGGCCTGGTCAGCAACCTGTCGCTGATCATGGGCGTCAGCGCCAGCGGGGTCTCCACCAACATCGTGTTGCTGACCGGGCTGGCCGGGTTGCTGGCCGGCGCGTTGTCGATGGGAGCCGGCGAATATGTATCGGTCCGGTCCCAGCGGGAGCTGCTCGAGGCATCCTCCCCCGCCACCGACACCCACACCGTGCTGCCGGCTCTCGACGTCGACGCCAACGAGCTGGCGCTGGTCTACCGGGCCCGCGGGATGGCGCCGGACGAGGCTGAGACGCACGCCGTGGAGATGCTCCGCGAGCTGCGCCAGGACCTGGCCGCGCCGGCAGTGGAGGTCGACGTCGACGAGCACGAGGCCATCGGCACCGGACTGGGCGCTGCGGTGTCCAGCTTCTGCTTCTTCGCCTCGGGGGCGGTCATCCCGGTGCTGCCGTATCTGTTCGGCCTGTCCGGGCTGACTGCCGTGGTGGTGGCCGCCGTGCTGGTCGGTCTGACGCTGCTGGCCACCGGTGCGGTGGTCGGCCTGCTGTCCGGCGCGTCACCGCTGCGGCGTGGCGTCCGCCAGCTGCTGATCGGCTACGGCGCGGCCGCGATGACGTACCTGCTCGGGCTGGCGCTGGGCACCGGTCCGGTCTGAGCCGGCAGCGACGCAGCTCAGGAGCGTACGGGCGCCCGCCGGCCCGCCACTTCGGCGCCCGCGTGGGCGGACATGGTCAGCGTCTCCACCAAGGGGAACACCATCACCACGGCGAGCGCCACGAACGCGGCCTGGTAGTCGAACAGCCGGTCGTCGGCGACCGAAGCCGCCTCACCGAGGGCGTCGGCCGCCCGCAGGGCCAGGGCACCGAACGCCACCCCGAGGCCGGCGGCCAGCTGGCCGACCGTGGACGAGAACGTGTTGGCCCCGCTCAGGTCCTCCGCCGCGATGTCGGCGAACTGGATCGAGTTGTACGCGGTGAAGCCGATCGACCGGAAGGCACCGCTGACCACCAGCACCGCGGCGATCACCGGCCACGGGGTCTGTGGGGTGATCAGCGCGCAGGCCACGAAGGTGAGGGCTGAGCCGACGATCCCGGCCAGCAGGACGGTACGGAACCCGAACCGGCGGATCAGCGGCGTCGTGGTGGGCTTGATGCCGAGATTGCCGATGAACACCGCCATCACCAGCAGGCCGGAGCGCACCGGCGACCAGCCGAACGCCTCCTGGAACATCAGCGGCAGCAGGAACGGGACGGCGCAGATCACCAGCCGATAGACCGCGCCACCGGTGTTGGACTGCCGGTAGGTCGTCACCCGCAGGATCGACAGGTCGACCAGGGGATGCTCGCGCCGACGCATCCAGCGCACGGCCACGGCGCCCAGCACGACGGCGACCAGGACCCCGCCGACGGCCAACGGCCACCGCGCCTCGACGCCCACCTGCTCGAGGCCGAGCACCAGCGCGCAGGTGGCGGCGGCGAACAGGGCGAAGCCGACCCAGTCGAGTCCGGCCACTCGCTGCGGCGCGAGATCCGGGACCACCCGCAGCGCCACCACGAACGCCAGCACCCCGAGCGGCAGGTTGACCAGGAAGATCCACTCCCAGGGCGCGTAGGCGCTGATCAGCCCGCCGAGCGTCGGCGCGATCACCGGCGCCACCAGGCTGGGCCAGGTGAGATAGGCGATGGCCTCCAGCAGCTCACTCTTGCGGGTGGCCTTCAAGACGACCAGCCGCCCGACCGGCACCATCATCGCGCCGCCGAGACCCTGCAGCACCCGGGTCAGGCACAGCGTGAGCAGGTCGGGGCTGAGGGCGCACAGGCCGGAGGCGAGGGTGAACACGACGATGGCAGACAGGAAGATGCGCCGGGCGCCGAACCGGTCAGCGAGCCAGCCGCTGGCCTGGATCCCCACCGCCAGCGCCAGCAGATAGCTGGTCATGGCGGCGTTGATGGCCACCGCCTCCACCCCGAGGTCGGCGGCGATCGACGGCGCCGCGGTCGCGATGATGGTGCCGTCGAGGTTCTCCATGAAGAGGGTGCCGGCGACGAGCAGCGCCAGCGGCCGGTTTAGTCCGCCGGGCCCGTCAGTTCTCGTCATGGCGCTCCTTCTCATCAGCATTGCGGCGGGATCACGCTATAGCGGTCCGGGCGTCGTCTCGCCGCGGGCGGGTCATAATGGCTGGCGTGCGCTTCCTGACGAGTCCACCTGCCCACGATCTGACCTACGCCGACGTGTTCATGGTCCCCCGCCGCTCGGCTCTCACCTCACGGCTCGAGGTCGACCTCACCAGCACGGACGGGATCGGCACCACGTTGCCGCTGGTGGTGGCCAACATGACGGCCATCTCCGGCCGACGGATGGCCGAGACCGTCGCGCGGCGTGGTGGGGTCGCCATCATCCCGCAGGACATCCCGACCGATGTGGTGGCCCAGGTGATCGCCAAGGTGAAGGGCTCACACCCGGTCTATGACACCCCGGTCTCGGTCGATCCGCACACCACGGTCGGTGAGGCGCTGTCGCTGCTGCCGAAGCGGGCGCACGGGGTGGTTGTCGTCGTGGAGGGGGGCCGACCGCTCGGTACGGTCAGCGAGGCTGACGGCGTCGGGGTCGACCGGTTCGCCCAGGTGCACGAGGTGATGTCGGACGATCTCCTCACCGTCTCGGCGGGGATGGCGCCGACCGAGGTGTTCGACGCGTTGGCGACGCGGCACCTGGAGGTGGCGCTGGTGGTCGACGGTGACCAGCTGCTCGGCGTGATGACCCGCAAGCACGCCCTCCGCTCAACCCTCTACACCCCTGCCCTGGACCCCGACGGTCGGCTGATCATCGGCGCCGCGGTCGGCATCAACGGTGACGTCGCCGGTCGCGCCGAGGCGCTGCTGAGTGCCGGCATCGACGTGCTGGTCGTCGACACCGCCCACGGCCACCAGGAGAAGATGCTGCAGTCGCTGAAGGCGGTTCGCGAGGTTCGGGACCGGCAGGCCGAGGCGGGCGGTCGGCGAATCCCGCTGGTGGCGGGCAACGTGGTCGCCACCGACGGCGTGAACGACCTGATCGACGCCGGCGCCGACGTGGTCAAGGTCGGCGTGGGCCCGGGCGCCATGTGCACCACCCGGATGATGACCGGGGTCGGGCGTCCGCAGTTCAGTGCCGTGCTGGAATGTGCGGCGGCGGCCCGCGCGGCGGGAAAGTCCATCTGGGCCGACGGCGGTGTCCGCTACCCCCGCGATGTCGCGCTCGCCCTGGCCGCCGGCGCCGGCAGCGTGATGATCGGCTCCTGGTTCGCCGGGACGTACGAGAGCACCGGCAACCTGATGACCGACGCTCAGGGCCGGTTGTACAAGGAGTCCTTCGGCATGGCCTCCGCGCGGGCGGTCAAGCTGCGGACCAAGAGCTCGTCGGGCTTCGAACGGGCCCGGGCCGGGCTGTTCGAAGAAGGCATCTCTTCCTCGCGGATGTATCTGGACCCGGAGCGCCCGAGCGTGGAGGACCTGATCGACTCCATCGTGGCCGGCGTCCGAAGCAGCTGCACCTACGCCGGCGCGGCGACGCTGGAGGAGTTCCACTCCTACGCCGTCGTCGGGGTCCAGGCGAGCTCCGGCTATGACGAGGGACGTCCGCTGCACGCCAGCTGGTGAGCCGCACCCCGTTCCCGGCCCGGTCCCGATCCCGGCCGGGACGCGCGCCAGGCGTACGTTGGGAGCGACCCTGATCTCCGGCACCGCTGTGCCGGGCAACCCGCAGGAGGACCCATGAGTGACATCGCCGTGCTGAAGGACGCCTTCGGCCGTGTGCACGAGGAGGTCGGTGCCGTCACGACCGGCCTGACCGAGCAGCTGGCCACCTTCCGGCCCGACGCGGAGGCCAACACCATCGGCTGGCTGATCTGGCACCTCAGCCGGGTCCAGGACGACCATGTCGCCGACGCGGCCGGCACCGAGCAGGTCTGGCCGCAGTGGCGCGACCGGTTCGCGCTGCCGTTCGACCCCGACGCGACCGGCTACGGCCAGTCCCCCGGTGACGTTGCACAGGTCCGGGTGAGCGGAGAGCTGCTGGCGGGTTACCACGAAGCGGTGAACGCCGCGACCGCCCGCTATCTCGACCGGCTGAACGCCGACGAGCTCGCCCGAGTGGTCGACGACAGCTGGGACCCGCCGGTCACCGTGGCGGTCCGGCTGGTCAGCGTGATCAGCGACTGTCTGCAGCATGTCGGGCAGGCAGCCTACGTACGCGGGCTCGCCGAGCGCGCCTGAGGAGAGGAACACCCCCGATGCGTCTCCCCCGGATCCTCGCCATCATCCAGGCAGGCGGTCGCGGCAGCCGGTTGGATGTGCTGACCCGCGAAAGCCCCAAACCGGTGCTGCCGTTCGCCGGGTCCTACCGGCTGATCGACTTCCCGCTGTCCAACCTGCGCAACTCAGGTGTCGACGACGTCTGGCTGTCGGTGCAGTACCTGGCTCAGGACCTGTCGGACGCCGTGGCCAACGGCAAGCCGTGGGACCTGGACCGCCACCACGGCGGCTTCAAGCTGGTGATGCCGCAGGAGGGAAGTGGGTCGGAGGTGGACTCGGGCTTCGTCAGCGGCAACGCCGAGGAACTGCTCCAGAACCGCGACATGATCCGCACCCACGACCCCGACGTGGTCGTGGTGATGAGCTCCGACCACGTCTATCGGCTCGACTACACCGACGTTGTGCAGCGCCACCTGGAACGGGGTGCGGAATGCACGATCGTGACCACACAGGTGCCCCGGGAGGAGGCCGGCAACCACGCCACGGTGACCTTCGACGCCGACCACCTGGTCACCGGCTTCGCCTACAAGCCCGACCGGCCCGACACCGAGGTGGTGGCGACCGAGGTGTTCGTCTATTCCCCCGGCCCGCTGATCGAGGTGCTGGAGGAGATCCACCGGGAGCAGGCCGGACGCGCCGACCCGGAGCAGTCAGGGCTCGGCGACTTCGGCGAGCATCTGCTGCCCCGGCTGGTGGAGCGCGGCCTGACGTACGCCCATCCGCTGCAGGGCTACTGGCGCGACCTGGGCCGGCCGGAGACCTACCTGGCCGCGCACCGTGAGCTGCTGTTCTCCGACCTCGGACTGTTCGACCCGTCCTGGCCGATCATCACCAACGGAGTGCCGCGTCCGCCGGCCCGCATCCACGCCGGCGGGATGGTCTCGGACAGTCTGGTCAGCCCGGGCTGTGACATCGGGGGCACTGTGGTGAACAGCGTGCTGAGCCCTGGCGTGGTCGTCGCTGCGGGCGCCACTGTCCGCGACAGCGTGGTGTTCGAGCACGTCACTGTCGAGGCCGACGCCACCGTCGACTGGGCCATCGTCGACCGGGGCACGCAGATCGCGGCCCGGGCCACCGTCGGTGCGGCGGCGGCCGGCGACCAGCCCGCCACGGACCAGATCGTGATGATCGGGCGGGACTCCACGGTCGGCGAGGGCGTACGGGTGCCCGCGGGTGCCCGGCTGGAGCCGGGTACTACCGCCTGAATCAGGCGCTGGCGAACCGCTTGGCGCTGCGGGCGCGCGCCTTGGCGGCCTCCTCGTCGCGGTTCTTCGGCGGTCCGACCGTGACCAGCTCCGCCAACAGGTGCTCGGTGGCGTGGGCGATGTCATGGACCGCCCGGTCGAACGCCTCCTGGTTGGCCTTGGAGGGCTTCGTCGTCCCGGCGATCTTGCGCACATACTGCAGGGCGGCGTCATGCACCTCCGAGCCGGTGGCCGGTGGCTCGAAGTTGTTGAGCGGACGGATGTTTCGGCACATGCGTCGACGATAACGCCGCCGCCGGGATCAGACCAGAGGTCACATGGCCGTCGCGCCCCGGGGTGCCCAGCAAACGCAACAGCCACCCCGCGGGAAGACCCACGGGGTGGCTGTGAACGCTTGCGGCGTAGCTCAGTGCGCGTGCTCGCCGCGGTAGAACTCGTAGATCCAGCCGGTGCAGGTCATGATGCCCGCCCCGAACCCGAGGATGGTCAGCCACCAGCCGTAGACCGGGCCGAGCACGATCAGGCCGAAGGCCGCCGCGCAGGCCAGTGGCCAGATGCTCTGCGGCGGGAAGAAGCCGAGCTCGCCGGCTCCTTCGGCGATCTCGCCGCCCTTGCGGTCCTCCGGACGTGGGTCCAGCCGCTTCGCGATCAGGGCCAGATAGCCGGTGATCATCAAAGCCAGGAAGAAGGTCAGCACCAGGGCGGCGGTGCCGGTCGGGTCCTTGCTCATGAACCAGTAGATCGGGGTGACCGGCACCAAGAAGATGGCCAGCGCACCGAAGACCCATGCCTCAGCCTTCATCGGCCGGCCTCCTTCTCCTCGTCGGTCGCCACGTTCGGCGACTTGGTCTGCGTCTCGGACTCGCCGACGCGGTCCTCGGAGCGGCCGTCGACCCGCGACTGCAGCTCTTCGACCCTGCCCTCGTCCTCGCCGGCGTCGATCAGGCCGTCCCGATCGGCACCCATGTCGTCGTACTCCGCCAGCGCCACCTCCGGGTGGTGCAGGTCGAAGGCCGGCGACTCCGAACGGATCCGCGGCAGCGAGGTGAAGTTGTGCCGAGGCGGCGGCGAGGACGTCGCCCACTCCAGCGACCGACCCCAGCCCCACGGGTCGTCGGAGTGGACCAACGGCGCGTTCCGCGACTTCCACACGTTCCACAGGAACGGCAGCATCGAGGCACCGAGGAGGAACGCCCCCACCGAAGAGATCTGGTTCAACAGGGTGAAGCCCTCGTTCGGCAGGTAGTCCGCATAACGACGCGGCATCCCCTCCACCCCGAGCCAGTGCTGCACCAAGAAGGTGGTGTGGAAGCCGATGAACAGGATCCAGAAGTGGATCTTGCCCAGCGTCTCGTCCAGCATCCGGCCGGTGAACTTCGGCCACCAGAAGTAGAACCCGGCGAACATCGCGAACACCACCGTGCCGAACACCACGTAGTGGAAGTGCGCCACCACGAAGTAGGAGTCCGACAGCTGGAAGTCCAGTGGCGGGCTGGCCAGCACGACGCCGGTCAGACCACCGAACAAGAAGGTGGTCAAGAACCCGACGGCCCAGAGCATGGGGGTGTCGAAGGACAGGTTTCCGCCCCACATGGTGCCGATCCAGTTGAAGAACTTGACCCCCGTCGGCACCGCGATCAGGAACGTCATGAAGGAGAAGAACGGCAGGTTCACCGCACCGGTGACATACATGTGGTGGGCCCAGACCGCGACCGACAGCGCGGCGATCGCCAACGTGGCGCCCACCAGTCCGACGTAGCCGAAGATCGGCTTGCGGCTGAAGACCGGCAGGATCTCGGTCACGATGCCGAAGAACGGCAGCGCGATGATGTAGACCTCGGGGTGGCCGAAGAACCAGAACAGGTGCTGCCACAGGATCGGGCCACCGGTCGAGGCATCGAACACATGAGCCCCAAGGGTCCGGTCAGCTTCCAGCACCAGCAGCGCCGCGGCCAGGATCGGGAAGGCGATCAGCACCAGGATCGAGGTGACCAGGATGTTCCAGGTGAAGATCGGCATCCGGAACATCGTCATGCCCGGGGCGCGCATGCACATGATCGTGGTGATGAAGTTCACCGAGCCGAGGATGGTGCCCAGACCAGCCATGTAGAGACCCATGATCCACAGGTCGCCACCGACGCCCGGCGAGTTCACCGCGTCGCTCAGTGGGGCGTACGCGAACCAGCCGAAGCTGGCGGCACCCTGTGGCGACAAGAAGCTGGAGACGGTGATCAGGGCGCCGAACAGGTAGAGCCAGTAGCTGAACATGTTGAGGCGCGGGAACGCGACATCGGGGGCGCCGATCTGCAGCGGCATGATCGCGTTCGCGAAGCCCGCGAACAGCGGGGTCGCGAACAGCAGCAGCATGATCGTGCCGTGCATGGTGAAGAACTGGTTGTAGGTCTCATACGACAGGTACTGCAGACCGGGGAACGCCAGCTCGGCCCGGATCGCCAGCGCCAGCAGACCACCGAAGGCGAAGAAGATCATCGACGTGATGAAGTACAGGTTGCCGATCACCTTGTGGTCGGTGGTGACCAACCATTTCCAGGAGATCGTGCCGAGCTTTCGCTTCGGCGTCACGAGCTCAGGCGCAGTGACCGTACGGTCCAGGGTCGTCATCGAACGCTTCCTCCTCCGGAATCGGCCTGACCGCCACCGATGGCCTGGCCGATCTGACCACTCTGGGCCAGAGACTTCAAATACGTGTTGTACTCCTCTTCACTGACCACATGCACGTTGAAGAGCATCGCCGAGTGGTAGGTGCCGCACAGCTCGGCGCACTTACCGGCGAAGACACCTTCCCGGGTGGGGGTCATGTCGAAGGAGTTGAGGCGGCCGGGGACCACGTCCATCTTGAACGCGAACGCGGGCACCCAGAAGGAGTGGATGACGTCGGACGACGAGAGCTCGAAGCGAACCGACTGGTTCACCGGCAGATACAGATCAGGCGTCTTGGAGATCGTGCCGGCCTCCCAGACGTCGTTGCCGACCGCCGGGTTGTCCGCCTCGCGGTAGTTGAACACCCATGACCACTTCTGCCCGTTCACCACGATCGTGTGGTCAGGGTCGGGGACCTTGGCCAGAACCTTGTCCTGGGTCAGGATCGTGTAGTAGAAGAGCACGCCGATGATGATGAAGGGCGCCAGCGTGTAGAAGACCTCCATCGGGAGGTTGTAGCGGTTCTGCCGCGGCAGCTCGTCGTTGCGGCGCCGGTAACGGATCACCGCCCACAGGATCAGCCCCCACACCAGCACACCGATGGCACCGGCGGCGATCCAGGTCCCGATCCACAGGTCATGGATGGCCGGCGCCCGGTCGCTGGCGGACTCGGGCATGCCGAGCCGCTTCAGCGAAGCGACGTCGCCCGAGCTGCAGCCAGCCAGGGCGAGCGCGCCCAGCGTGACGAGCCCGGCCAGCGAACGCCGTCGGCCGGAGCGGACACGCTGCCCGTCTCGCGCAGCGCGCTGCCCGTCCCTCGCTGAAGCGTTCCCAGCGGGGGTGGGGATGATCTCGGTGCCACCCACGTCGTGCCTTTCAAGTCGGTCCAGAAGAACGGACACGACACCCGTGGGCCGGAGCCGGTGGGGGTCGGTCACTAAGTCTTCACCCTAACCCAGGACGGCCGATCGGCCGCGACCGGTTGGGGCGTAAGTTGCTCGCTGTGACGCAGTCGACGACACCGGTCTTCCTGGACTCTTCCGCAGGCGAGCCGTTGCTGCCAGAGGCCCGGGAGGCGTGGCTGGCGGCTCAGGACGCCGGTTGGGCGGACCCGCTGGCCCTGCACCGGGCCGGACGGCGGGCCGCGCAGGCTCTGGACAAGGCGCGTGAGCTGGTTGCCGCCGCGATCGGTGCCCGCCCCGACGAGGTCGTCTTCACCGCCTCCGGTCCGCACTCCGCCCACGCGGCGGTGGCAGGGCTGGCCCGTGGTCGACGGCGGACCGGGTCCACCGTGGTCACCAGTGCCGTGGACCACTCCGCGGTGCTGGCTGCGGCCGCTGCGTACGGGGAGCCGAAGACGGTGGCGGTGGACCGGCTCGGCCGCCTCGACCTCGCCGCCTGGGCCGCCGCAACCGCCGAGCCCGGCGTGGCGGCGGCGTGCCTGCAGGTGGGCAACCACGAGGTGGGGACACTTCAGCCGGTGGCCGACGCCGCCGCGGCCTGTCGGGCGGCCGACGTACCGCTGGTGGTGGACGCCACCAGCGCCCTGGGGCGGGTGCCGTTGGAGGACCTGGCCGGGTGGTCGGTGCTGACCGGATCGGCGGCGGCCTTCGGCGGGCCGACCTCGGTCGGTCTGCTGGTGCTGCGCCGGGGAGTCCGATGGCGGGCGCCGTACCCGGTCGACGACTATCAAGACGGTCGCTGGCCGGGAGCACCCGACGTGGCGGCGATCTTCGCCGCCGCTGTCGCGCTGGAGACCTGGCTCGACGAGCAGGCGGCGGTGGCCGCCCGGCAGCGGGCCCTGGTCGCGACCCTGCGGGACGGGATCGCGGCCACCGTGGCTGACGTCGACGTGGCCGGGGACCCGGATGCCAGGCTCCCCCACCTGCTCACCTTCTCCGCCCTGTATGTGGACGGCGAGACGCTCACCGTGGAGCTCGACCGCGCCGGGTTCGCCGTGGGCAGCGGATCGGCCTGCAGCGCCCGCAGTGAGCATCCCTCCCACGTGCTGGCCGCGATGGGCGCGCTCACCCACGGCAATGTGCGCCTGGGACTGACCCGGAGCACCACCCCGGCCCAGGTGGCCGCGTTCCTGGACGCGCTGCCGGGCGTGGTCAGCGGGATCCGCAGCCGGCTGGGAGCACCATGAGCACCACCGGGTCCCCGCAGCCGGGTCACGACGAGCCGGCACTGGTGCTGGACTGCCGCGGGATGAAGTGCCCACGCCCCATCATCGAGCTGGCCAGACACCTCGGCGACGTGGCGGTCGGGGCCGACATCGTGCTGTTGGCCGACGACCCTGCGGCGATACCCGATGTGGCTGCCTGGGCCCGGATGCGAGGCCAGCAGCTGCTCGACTCCGACCCGCCTCGATTCCGGATCCGCCGTAGCGACGCCTAGCGGCAGCGAGCACAGAAAAAAAGCTCCCTGCCCCCGGACTCGGTGGGGGCAGAGAGCTTTCGTCTGCAGGTCAGGGCTGAGCCCTGAGGTCGAACGCCGCGATCAGTGGAAGCTGTCGCCGCAGGCGCAGGAGCCGGTCGCGTTCGGGTTGTCGATGGTGAAGCCCTGCTTCTCGATAGTGTCGACGAAGTCGATGGTCGCGCCCATCAGATACGGGGCGCTCATCCGGTCGGTGACCACATGCACGCCGCCGAACTCCTTGACGACGTCGCCGTCGAGGTTGCGCTCGTCGAAGAAGAGCTGATAGCGCAGCCCGGAGCATCCGCCCGGTTGGACGGCCACCCGCAGCGCCAGGTCATCGCGGCCTTCGCCGTCGAGCAGGGCCTTCACCTTGGAGGCTGCTCCCTCGCTGAGCACGATGCCGTCAGCAGCCGGGGCGTCGACGGTGGTCTGGTCGGTTGCAGTCATATAGGTCTCCCAGTTGGGTGCGGTTCGTCTGCTCACAGGTGCAACGCCGACGCTCGGTCGGCTGTTCCTGCCCGCTCAGTCTAGAACGGCCGGGCCGATAGGCCAACCACCTGCCCGGCGGTGAAATCCCTCGTCCGGGTGAGATTCACCACTGCCAGGAACGCCCGACCCGCTGGGCGAGGGCGGCGAGCTCGGTCTCGGACACATCGCCACCGGTGGGCACGTCCAGCGTCGACTCACGCACGGCGTAGGCCGCCTCCACCCCCATGGTGCGCATCTCCCGACCGCCGATCAGCACCTCCCCGGCCACGGCGATGCACGGCCGCAACGCCGCAGCGGCCAGTCGGGACGCCTCGGCCACCACCGGGCCGCCGCGGCCGGCGAAGTCGAAGACGCTGCAGCCGGTCACCACCACGTCAGCGCGAGACAACGCCGTCGTCACCGCCGGCCGGCGCAGAGCCCATTGCGGACCGCTGACCAGCTGCCCGCCCAGGGCCGCCACCGCCACCCCGATCCCGCCCAGCGCGCCCGACCCGTCGTGGCCGGCGAGGTCCGGACCGAGCAGCCGGGCCCACTGCTCGAGGTCGGCGTCGGTGGACAGCAACAGGCCGGGGTCGGCCCCCGGCAGTCGCCCGCGCAGCGAGGTGATCCCGCGCAGCCCGAGCAGCGGCTGGTGGAGCTCGTCGGTGGGCACCACGGCCACCAGCTCGGCGCCCGACAGCAGCCGCCGCGGTTCGGTCAGGTCGACCTCGGTGAGGCCGTGCAGACCACGCACCCCGAGGTCCAGGGGCCGGTCGGCGGTGGCGCCCAGGGCAGCGAGCAGCCCCGCTCCCCCGTCATGGGCGTGCAGGCCGGCACAGTCAAGCACCACCCGTCGCGGTGGTGCGGTGCGAGCCTCGAGTCCCGCCCGCAGGGCGCGACCAAGATCGGCGGAGGATGCGTCGTACGGGATGCCCGGCGTGGCTGAGCCGACCGCTGGCTCGATCGCCACCAGCAGCTCGTCCTCGGTGTCAGCCAGGCTCACCACCCGGTGCCCCAGGACGCCGGTCCGCAGCTCAACGCCCCAGATGTCAGCCACCGCCTGCGGCAGGCCGCGACCGGACTCACCGACCGGCGCCACGCTGACCTCGGCGTTCGGCCAGCCCCGGGCGAGCACCGCGCCGGCCCGGGACGAGGACAGCGCCCCGATCGCGTCAGTCGCCACCAGCACTCGCATGGGGCCATCCTCCCAGCACCCTCGTCGCGGAGACCGGTCGGCGTCCGGACGGCTAGAGTGAGATTCCCCGCAGGCGAGCAGAAGAGGAACGCAGATGTCCGCAGACGTCACATCGGACGAGCAGGTCGAGGCAGTCGAGGCCGCGAACATCGTGGTCGGACACGACGGGTCGGTCGGCGCGGACGAGGCCTTGATCACCGCCTTGGACCTGGCTCAGCAGCTTGGCGCGCCGGTCACCGTGGTCCGCGCCTGGTCGATCGCCACGGCACCGCGGCCGGCGAACTGGAAGTTCGGCTATGTCTCTTCCTACGACGAGCTGGCCGAGGCGGTCCGTGACGACCTGGTGGCCCGGACGAAGCACGTCGTCGCCCGCTTTCCCGACGTGGACGTCAGCTATCAGGTCTTCTGCACCAGCCCGGCCAAGGCGCTGATCGAAGCGTCCCGGGGAGCGCGGATGCTCGTCGTCGGTTCCCGCGGCCTGGGCGGCTTCGCCGAGATGGTGCTCGGCTCGGTCAGCGACCAGTGCGCCCGGTACGCCGCCTGTCCGGTGCTGATCACCAAGGCAGAGCCGGCGGAGTAGCGCCGTTTTCTTGCCGGCCGCATAAGCCGGCCGCAGCAGACTGTCAGTGCGGGGTGCCACCGTAGGCGCATGACATCCTCCAAGCCTCTCAGCGCCGAGCTGGCCGAGCAGCTCGACTGGCTGTGGCAGAACCAGACCCGCCCGCGGTTCGACGGCCTCACCGACGCCGAATACTTCTGGGAGCCGGTGCCCGGCTGCTGGAACGTACGTCCCCGCGCCGCAGCCCGCGGCCAGGCCATCGGCAGCGGCGACTTCGTCATCGACTTCGTCGATCCTGAGCCGGAGCCCGCCCCGGTCACCACCATCGCGTGGCGGCTCAGCCACCTCCTCGTCGGCGTGCTCGGCGAACGTAACGCCACCTATTTCGGCGGCCCGCCGGTGGGCTATCACGACTACGGCTACCCCGGATCGGCCGACGACGCCCTGGCCCGGCTGGACGAGGCCTACGCCCGGTGGGACGCCGGGGTCAGGTCGCTGGACGACGCGGCGCTGTCGAAACGTTGCCGCGAGCCGGGGTTCGACACCGAGTCGATGGCCGCGTTGGTGCTCCACATCAACAAGGAGATGATCCACCACAGCGCCGAGATCGCGCTGCTGCGCGACCTCTGGGGGCACCGCGAATGAACGGGTGCATCGCGGCCGAGAGCCTGGCCCGTACGCTTGGAGCGTGACCACGACACCTCTGCCTCCGGCGCGGACCCCGCTGTCGCTCTTCGTGCTCGGTACCGGAGCGGATCCGCTCTCCGAACGCGGCGTCGAGTGCCCGGGCGACCTGCCGCCCGCCTCTGACCCGTCACTGGTGGAGCGAGCGCGCCGAGCCAAGGAGGCACTCGGGGATCGGTTGTTCGTGCTCGGCCATCACTACCAGCGCGACGAGGTGATCCAGTTCGCCGACGTCACCGGCGACTCGTTCAAGCTCGCTCGCGAGGCAGCGGCCCGGCCGGACGCCGAGTTCATCGTGTTCTGCGGCGTGCACTTCATGGCCGAGTCGGCCGACATCCTCACCCACGAGGCGCAGAAGGTGATCCTGCCCGACCTCGCCGCCGGCTGCTCGATGGCCGACATGGCCCGGCTGTCCCAGGTGGAGGACTGCTGGGACGTGCTGGCCGACGCCGGGATCGCCGACGTCACCGTCCCGGTCACCTACATGAACTCCTCCGCCGACATCAAGGCCTTCTGCGGCCGGCACGGTGGCGTGGTCTGCACCTCCTCCAACGCCAAGACGGTGCTCGAGTGGGCCTTCGAACGGGGCGAG
Organism: Microlunatus sp. M237; assembly: GCF_056896895.1. Lineage (NCBI taxonomy): Bacteria > Bacillati > Actinomycetota > Actinomycetes > Propionibacteriales > Propionibacteriaceae > Microlunatus > Microlunatus sp. M237. The sequence continues at coordinate 211,837 of NZ_JBXHBL010000002.1, forward strand.
AAGGTGCTCTTCTTCCCCGACCAGCACCTTGGCCGCAACACCGCCGTGCTCGAACTCGGCATCGCGCTGGGCTCCTGTGTGGTCTATGACCCGCACCAGCCCAACGGCGGGCTCACCGCGGAGCAGCTGCAGGCGGCGACGATGATCTTGTGGAAGGGCCACTGCTCGGTGCACGGCCGGTTCTCCGCCGAGGCGGTGGACGACGTCCGCAGCCGCATCCCGGGCGTCCAGGTGCTGGTACACCCCGAGTGCCAGCACGAGGTCGTCTTGAAGGCCGACCTGATCGGGTCGACCGAGTTCATCATCAACACCATCGAGAAGGCCCTCGCGGGTTCGAAGTGGGCCGTCGGCACCGAGCTCAACCTGGTGCAGCGGCTCGCCAAGGCGCACCCGGAGCAAGAGATCGCCTTCTTGGAGAAGCACGTCTGCTACTGCGCGACGATGAACCGGATCGACCTGCCGCACCTGGTCTGGGCGCTGGAGAGCCTGGTCCAGGGTCAGGTCGTCAACCAGATCACCGTCGACGCTGAGACCGAGCGCTACGCCAAGCTCGCCCTGGAGCGGATGCTCGAGCTGCCCGGCCCCACCGCCAGGGACTGATCCTCCCCCGGGCTCCGCCGGTGCCGGGGCAGCACCGCTCCGGCCAGCAGCGAGCCGGCGGTTCCCCCGGCGAGGTCGCCGAGGGTGTCCAGATAGGCCCCGGACAGCTCGACCCCGTGCCGCATGAAGGCGGCGTACTCGGCCAGCTCCCAGCCGAGCCCGGTGATCCCGGCGAAGGCGGCAGCGGCCGTCATGGTGGTGAGCCGACCGGCGTGACGAGGCAGCAGCTGCGCCAAGACACCGGCGGTGAACAGCGCGTGCATGCTGAAGTGCATCACGTCGTCCCACCACCACACCCGGTCGAACAGGTGCGCCCGGTTGCCGACCAGGTCCACCAGGATGGGGGTGGAGCAGAGCACGTCAGCCGTCCAGGAGAAGGCCCGTGGCCGATGCCGGCGCAGCAGCCACCACCCCAGGGGCAGCGCGCCCAGACCCAGCGGGTACGCCACCAGCCGCGCCGACAGACCCTTGCTCTTCAGCCCGGTCAGATCCGGCTGGACCACCGCCAGCAGGAGCAGCATCAGCGCGGCCAGCTTGACCGCCAGCGCCAGCCGGCACATCCACCGGTGACGCGCGGCCAGACGTCGGTCGTCACCGGGCGGGGAGTCGATCGGGACCGAGACGGGGTCGAGAAGCATGTGCTCCACGATCCGCGCTCGCTCCCCTAGCCGCATCGTGCCGGGAGAGGAGATCCGGCCCCACCTACGGGTGGATGGTCGAGATGCTCGAGGTGGAGGCGTCCACCCACAGGATGACGCCGGGTGCACTCGGCTCAGAAGCGAGCCGTCGACCTCAGTTGGGGATCAGGCCTTCGATCGAGCCGCTGAGCAGACGCTGCACGTCCTCCAGGGTCGAGTCCGCCGACGGCAGGATGAGGTCGGAGTCCTCGAGTGCGTCGTCGGGCACCGGCGTACCGCTGGCGCGGACCTTGTCATGCAGCACACCCAAGGCCTCGGTCAGCTGGTCCTGGTCCTGGGCCGACACGGCCTTCTCGATCGCGTCGTCGATCGGGTTCAGCTCGGCCACCGCCTCGACTGACAGCTGCCACTGACCCTCGTTGAGGATGCGGACGATCATCGCAGGTCCTCCGAGTTGGTCTGCGCCTGTTGCGGAGCGGTGTACCCCTGGACGGGCGGCGCCTGCGTGTCGGATGCCTGACCCTCGATCGCCGGCGGTGCAGCATTCGGTCCGCTGGTGATCGAGGCCTTCATCTGCGCCAGCTCCGACTCGACGTCGGAGGTCGACGCCAGCTGCTCCAGCTCCAAGGTGATGTCGTCCTTGGTGGTGCCGGTCGGGTCGTCGAGCGCGCCGCTCGCCAGCAGCTCATCGATCGCTCCGGCGCGGGCCTGCATCTGCGCGGTCTTGTCCTCGGCCCGCTGGATGGCCATCCCGACGTCGCCCATCTCCTCGCTGATGCCGGAGAAGGCCTCGTTGATCCGGGTCTGCGCCTCGGCAGCCGAGTACGTCGCCTTGATGGTCTCCTTGCGGGTGCGGAAGGAGTCGACCTTGGCCTGCAGCCGATGGCTGGCCCGGGTCAGCTTCTCCTCTTCACCCTGCAGCTGCGCATGCTGGGCCTGGAGGTCGGTCAGCTGCTGCTGCAGCGCCGAGCGGCGGGTCAGGGCCTCACGCGCCAGGTCCTCGCGCCCGACCTCGAGCGCCTTCTGCGCCTGCTGGGTCAGCTTGTCGGCCTGGGTGCTGATCTGGTTGGCCTGCAGCTCCACCCGCTTGCGGCTGGTAGCCACATCGGCGACGCCGCGGCGCACCTTCTGCAGCAGCTCCAGCTGGCGCTGGTAGGAGTAGTCGAGGGTCTGGCGTGGATCTTCCATCTTGTCCAAGGCCTTGTCGGTCTTGGCTCGGAAGATCAACGACATACGCTGAAAAATGCCGCTCATGAGATGTCAGCAGGTCCTTCCAGTTTTCATGGGGTGCGCAAAGCCGCGGTAGTGGCCTCCACCCTATGCCCGCTGACCCAACGACGCACCGCTGTGGAGTGGAGTAGTTTCGTATTTGGGTTGAAGCCCTGAAAGAATCCCTCAGACCAGCACCATCACTGGACCGCCTGGCCACCGTCCGACGGGCTCCCCGCGGCGCCGGCCGGACGCACATTCCCGAGAGGTACCCGTGGCACTACTTCGTCGCAAGACTCCCGTCGAGCCGGAGCCGCAGCCGGAGCCGGTCCAGCCGGCGACCCCGGCGCGGACAGGTCCGGCCAAGAAGGACCGGCCGACGCCGACCCGAAAGGAGGCCGAGGCGATGCGCCGCCAGCGGGTCACCCGGACCATGACGACGAAAGAGGCACGGCTCGAGGAGCGGCGGCTGGCCCGGGAGCAGCGGCTGCGCACCATGAGCGTGCGCGAGTCGGTGCCGGAGAAGGTCCTGCTGCGTGACTACGTCGACTCACGCCGCAACATCGGCGAGTTCCTGCTGCCCAGCCTGATCGTGATCCTGGCGGTGACCTTCCTCAGCAGCGTGCTGCCGTCGCTCACGCTGATCGCGACCGTGGTGATGTATCTGTTCATCTTCTTGGTGCTGGTGGACTGTGCGCTGATGTGGCGCGGGTTCAAGAAGGAGCTGGCCCGGCGGTTGCCGAAGGCGTCGCCCCGCGGGCTGTTGATGTACGGGGTCAACCGCAGCATCCAGATCCGCAAGTTCCGGATCCCCCCTCCCCGGGTGAAGCGCGGCGAGTCGTTCTAGGGTCATACCCATGGAATACAGATATCTGGGCAACAGCGGCCTGAAGGTCTCCGAGATCAGCTATGGCAACTGGGTGACGCACGGGTCGCAGGTCGAGGCCGAGCAGGCGACGGCGTGCGTGCAGGCCGCGCTGGACGCGGGCATCACCACCTTCGACACCGCCGACACCTACGCCAACACCTTGGCGGAGGTCATCTTGGGTGACGCCCTCGCCGGCCAGCGCCGCGAGAGCCTGGAGATCTTCACCAAGGTCTACTTCCCGACCGGGCCCAAGGGCCCCAACGACACCGGTCTGTCCCGCAAGCACATCCTCGAGTCGATCAACGGCTCACTGACCCGGCTGCGGACTGACTACGTCGACCTCTACCAGGCCCACCGGTTCGACTACGAGACCCCGCTGGAAGAGACCATGCAGGCCTTCGCCGACGTGGTCCGCGCCGGCAAGGCGCTCTACATCGGGGTGAGCGAGTGGACCCCCGAGCAGCTGCGGGCGGGTGCCGCGCTGGCTCAGGAGCTCAAGGTGCCGCTGGTCTCCAACCAGCCGAAGTACAACGCCTTGTTCCGCGTCATCGAGCAGGAGGTCGTGCCGACCTGCCGCGAGCTCGGCATCAGCCAGGTGGTCTTCTCCCCGATCGAGCAGGGCGTGCTGACCGGCAAGTACAAGCCGGGTCAGCCCCACCCCCAGGGGTCGCGGGCCACCGATGAAGCCGGCGGCGGGGCGAACTTCATCAAGGACCTGCTGACCGACGAGACCCTCACCCGGGTGCAGAAGCTCGGCCCGCTGGCTGAGGCCGAGGGTCTGTCGATGGCTCAGCTGGCCATCGCCTGGGTGCTGCAGAACGACAACGTCGCCTCGGCCATCACCGGTGGCTCGCGGCCGGAGCAGGTCCGTGACAACGTGGCCGCGGCCGGCAAGAAGCTGTCGTCTGAGACGCTGGCGGGGATCGACGAGGCCCTCGGCGACGCGGTCCGGCGGGTGCCGGAGGGCTCCATGTCGCCCGCATCCCGGCTCACCTGATGCCCTGGCTGTGGCGCCCGGACGCCGCGCCGGCGTATCCGGTCGGCTTGGACAAGACGTTTGCCACCCAGGGTGAGGCCGAGAGCTGGCTCGGGGAGTTCTATCCCGAGCTGCTCGAGGCCGGTGTCCGCGCCGTCACCCTGCTGGAGGAGGACCGTACTGTCTACGGCCCGATGAGCCTCGAGCCACCGAGCTAGCCGGCTGGGCTAGTTGCCGGTCACGGTCCGGCGGCAGACCTCGTCCCACGGGGTGGCCGTCAGACCGAGGACCGCACTGGTGTGCGCCGAGCTCATCTCGTAGCGGCGTCGGAACATGTACGCCATGTCCTCCAGCTCGCGCACCATCGGGGAGAACCGAGCCCCGACCCGGGTCACCACCGAGGGGTACGCCCGCAGCCGCACCGGCGGAAGCCCACCGGCCGCCAGCACGGCGGTCAGCGCCTCGGTCTGGGTCCGCGGCGCGTTGCTGGGGGTATGCCACACCTGTCCCCAGCTGTCCGGGCGGCCGGCCACCGTCACCAGCGTCCGCGCCACGTCAAGGACATCGGTCCAGGTATGCGGCTGATGCGGCGATCCCATCACCCAGGCGGTCCGGCCGCGACGGGCGGCGGGCAGCTGACGGGTGATATGACCGTTCGGCCCCACCCCCGCACCGAGGTAGTCCGACGCGCGTACCTCCACCGCACGGAGCCGGTCCTGCTGGTGCCTGGAGCGCGCCGCTGCCCACATCTGGGCCCGGATCCGGCCTTTCGTGTCGGTAGCGAGGTCCGGCTGTCCCTCCACCATCACGCCGTCCACCGGGCCGTAGCCGTAGAGCGACGACGCGGTCACCAGCGTGGCCCCGGTCCGTTCGGCGGTGGTCAGCAGGCTGTCGGCCAGCGGCGGCCAGACGCGGGTCCACTGGGTGTAGTTCGCCGGGTTGGCGCAGTTGTACAGCGTCGTGGCCCCGGACGCGAGTCCGGTCAGCGCGGTCGGGTCGGCCGCGTCGGCGGCCACCAGGCGTATCCCGGGTTGGTCGGGTCCGCCGCCGGAGCGCGTCACCACCACCACCTGTTCTCCCTGCGCCGCCAGCAGCAGGGCCGTCTGGCGGCCGACCGGTCCGGCTCCGACGATCACCGATGTGGTCTTCATGTTTCCTCCTATTTTCGAGAGCACCGCTCTCGTTTCTCCAGTATGGGCATGCCGTGGGGACAAATCAAGAGCACCGCTCTCACATGTTGCCGGTGTTCTCACCTGCTGGCAGAATGGCGACCATGACCGACGACACCCCTTCGGCTCCGCGGACCGCCCGCAGCCTGGCCCGGGCCGAGCTCACCCGCGCCATCTTGGCCAGCGCCTCGGCCCAGCTCGCTGAGGTCGGCCCGGCGTCGCTGTCGGTGCGCGCGGTGGCCCGAGACCTGCAGATGGCGTCGTCCGCCGTCTATCGCTACTTCCCCAGCCGCGACGAACTGCTGACCGCGCTGCTGATCCAGGCGTACAACGACCTCGGCCACGCAGCGGAGTCAGCCGACGCAGCCGTCCGGCGACGGACCGACTACTCCCGCCGCTGGCTGGCCGTGGCCACCGCCGTCCGGGAGTGGGCGGTGGCGCATCCGCACGACTACGCGCTCCTGTACGGCTCGCCGGTGCCCGGCTACGCCGCGCCGACCGACACCGTAGGGCCGGCCACCCGGGTCATGAGCGTCCTTGCCGGGCTGCTGCGCGACATCGCCGCTGCCGACGCGGCCCCGCCGCCGAGACCGGTGCCGCGGCCGGTGCGGGCCGCGATCCCCGGCTTGAGGGAGTTCATCGGGCCTGAGGTCGGCGATGACCTGGTGCTGCGCGCCATGACGGCCTGGAGCGGAGTGCTCGGCGCCGTGTCGCTGGAGCTCTTCGGCCATCTGCACCGCGCAGTGGACGACCACGAGCCCTACTTCGAACACCTCTGCCGCCGGCTCGATCCCTCCCGGGACTGACGCAGGGCCTCCACTATCCGGACCGGCGGGGTTAGGGTCGGGTCATGCCGACCCACCGCGACTGGTGACCACGTGAGCCGATGCAGCCAGTCCACGGTGACGCTGCCGGCGACCTTCGTCCGGCAGCTCGGCTCCCGCGAGGGCGACCTCGGTCGGCAGTGGCTCGACTGCCTGCCCGAGCTGGTCGCCGAGCTGCTGGAGAGCTGGCAGTGCACCGTCGATGGCGAACCCGGGCACGGCGGCGTCGGGCTGGTGCTTCCGGTCCGCGACCGGCACCACACCCCAGCGGTGCTCAAGGTGTCCTTCCCCCACCCGGAGAACCAGCACGAGCCCGATGCGCTGCAGCTCTGGGCCGGTGAGGGCGCCGTCCGCCTGCTGGCCCGCAACGACGACAGCTTCGCCATGCTTCTCGAGCGAGCCGGGCCATCATCGCTGTCCAGGGTCGACTTCGACGAGGCGCTGACCGTGTCCGGCCAGCTCGCCGCGCGACTGGCGGTGCCGGCGCCGGAATCGACGCCCCGGCTCACCGACCGCTGCGGACCGTGGGCGGCGCTGCTCCGGGCTCAGGATGCGGATCTGGGCCAGCCCTTGCCGCGCCGGCTGATGGCCGAGGCGGTGGACGCCATCGCCGAGCTCGCCGCGGATCCGACCACCACCATGCTGCACGGCGACCTGCACGTCGGGAACGTGCTGAGCAGCGATCGCGGCTGGTTGGCGATCGACCCGAAGGGCTGGGCGGGCACCGCCGCGTTCGATGCCGCCACCCTGATCTGGGAGCGGCTGGAGCAGATCGTCCGGCGTCCAGACTTCGCCAGACTGGTGGAGCGGCGGGTCCGGCTGTTCGGCGAGGCCGCGGGGGTCGACCCGCTCCTGGTCTCTCGGTGCACCGTGGCCCGGACCGCGAGCACGGTGCACTGGCAGCTGCAGCATTCCAACCCGAAGGCTGCCGCCAGCCTGACCTCGCTGCTCGAGGTCCTGCCCCGCTGAACACCGGCTCAGCCCCGCTGAACACCGGCTCATCCGGTGGTGCCCGTCCCGAGCTGCGCGGCGGCAGCTCCCTTGCGGCTGCGGAGCTCGCCCGCGAACAGCACCGCCCCGAAGCCGGCGACGAGGGCCCCGACGACGGCGACGACCGGACGGGCATCGGCGACGTCGTCGGCCCGCTGCTGGTAGGTCTGGGTGCCGTCGCCGTCAGCCTTGGCACACACATCGCCGGGCTGCATCACCGCTCCCCGACAGGTCACCGCAGGGTGCGCGCCGACGGTCAGCGGATAGGCCATCACGAGCAACCCGACCAGCACCACCACGGCGTGCGCGATCAGGGCGCGCATCAGAGCTCCCGGACGCCGGGGGTGACGAACGGGGGCTTGGTCACGATGAACTGCTCGGCCCGACCCCGGATGTCGACCAGCACCAGGTCGCCGTCGACATGGTCGGCGTCGACCAGTGCCAGCGCCACCCCGGTCTTGAGCGTCGGGGAGAAGGTGCCGGAGGTGATGGCGCCGATCTCGGTGCCGGCGTCGTCGAGCACGCGCATGCCCGGTCGGGGAATGCCGCGCCCGGCGGCCTTCAGCCCGCGCAGCAGCCGCTTCGGACCTGCCTGCTTCTCGGCGCGGAGCGCCTCGGCGCCGAAGAAGTCCGGCTTCTTCCAGCCCACGGCCCAGCCGAGTCGGGCCTGGACGGGCGTGATCTCGGGTGAGATCTCGTGCCCGTGCAGCGCATAGCCCATCTCGGTCCGCAACGTGTCCCGCGCTCCCAGCCCGGCCGGCTGCAGCCCGTACGGCTCGCCGGCGGCGGTCACGGCATCCCAGATGTCCAGCGCCGCGGCCACCGGGGCCACCAGCTCGTAACCGCGCTCACCGGTGTATCCGGTCCGGCAGACGGTGACCGGGGTCTGCGCCACGTCGGTCACCGCGAAGCTCATGTAGTCATGCCCGGTCGGGAACCCCGCTGCGCCGAGCACCTCGTCGGAGTGCGTCCCCTGGACGGCCAGCACGACATAGTCGTCGTGCTGGTCGGTGATCGCGATGTCGGGCGGTGCCGCCGCGGCGAGCCGGGCCACCACCTCGGCGCAGTTGGCGGCGTTGGGGATCAAGAACACCTCATCGGGGCTGCGCAGATAGGCGATCAGGTCGTCAATCACACCGCCGTCGGGCGCACAGAGCATCGTGTACTGCGCCTGGCCCGGCGCGATCCGTCCGAGATCGGCCGTAAGACAACGGTTGACGAACGCGGCGGCGCCCGGGCCGGCCACCGTCGCCTTGCCGAGGTGGCTGACGTCGAAGATGCCCACCGCGGTGCGGACCGCGGTGTGTTCGGCCAGCACGCCGGCACCGGCGTATTCGAGTGGCATCGACCAGCCACTGAACTCGGCGAACTTGGCGCCGGCCGCGACATGGCGGCTGTGCAGCGGTGAGGTCTTCAGGGTCTTCACGGTCTCGGTCACGAGTGCGATCCTCTCACCGTGACGAACCTCAGCCCAACCTCGCCGCGATGCCCCGGGGAGGCGCGGGACGGGCAGCGACGGATAGCCTGATCCTGTCCACCAAGGTGTCGCGGTCGTGTGCACCGCCCACCGTTCGGAAACCCGAAGGAGGCCCTCGTGCCCGTCCCCACCTTGCCCGACCTCGACCTCGGTCGTACGCCGCCGCGCAGTGCCCACATCTTGGTGGTCGGCCTCGGTGCCGACGGACCGATCGGTGTCCCCGACACGGTCGACGCGGCGTACGCCAAGCGCTTCGGCGTCGGCGTGGCCGCGATGGCGGCTGCCCTCGGCGCCAAGCCGACTGCCGGCTCCCGACAGACCCTGCCCGCGGCCGGTGACGGCCCGCGGCTGGTCGTGGTCGGGGTCGGTGCCAACGCGGTGACGCCGGAGGATCTGCGCCGGGCGGCTGGCGTCGGCGTCCGGCAGGCGATGTCACTGGTCGAGGACGGCACCGTGTCGGTCGCGGTCTCGTTCGGCATCACGGAGCCGGAGGAGCTGCAGGCCGTCGCCGAGGGTGCCCTGCTGGGCAGCTACCGGTACGCGCCGATCAGCGGCACGCCCGGCGGAGTCACGGTGGAGGCGGTCACCGTCATCTCGGAGGCGTCCGGCCGCAAGGCCGACGTCGCCGCCGCGCTGGAGACTGCGCGGGTGGTGGCCGGCGCGGTCGCCACCGCGCGCGAATGGGTGAACATCCCGCCGAACCTGCTCTACCCGGAGTCCTTCGCCGACCAGGCCCGGGCCCTGGCCAAGGACGCCAAGATCGCTGTCGAGGTGCTCGACGAGAAGGCACTTGCCCGGGCCGGCTACGGCGGCATCCTGGCCGTCGGTGGCGGCTCGTCCCGGCTCCCCCGCCTGGTCCGGTACAGCTACGCCCCGCGCGGGGCCCAGTTCCACCTCGCCCTGGTGGGCAAGGGGATCACCTTCGACGCCGGCGGGCTCAACCTCAAGTCCGGCGACGGGATGTACACGATGAAGTGCGACATGGCGGGCGCTGCGGCCGTGCTGGCCGCCACCCACGCCATCGCCCGGCTCGGACTCAAGATCAAGGTCACCGCGTACGGTGCGCTGGCCGAGAACCTGCCCAGTGACACCGCGTACCGACCGTCCGATGTGCTCACGATGTATGGCGGCAAGACGGTGGAGAACGGCAACTGCGACGCCGAGGGACGGCTGGTGATGGCCGACGCCCTGGCCCGGGCCGGCGAGGACAAGCCCGACCTGGTGATCGACGTGGCGACCCTGACCGGTGCCTGCGTGGTCGCCCTCGGCGACCGGGTCGCCGGTCTGATGAGCAACGACGAGGAGTCGGCCGACCGGATCCTGGACGCTGCGGAGACGGCCGGGGAGGACCTGTGGCAGCTGCCCATCCCGCGCGAGATCCGCTCCCGGCTGGAGTCGAAGGTGGCCGATCTGCGCTCCACCAGCGGCGACCGGTACGCCGGCGCCTCGGTGGCCGCCGCCTTCCTCCGGGAGTTCGTCGCCGAGGACACCGCCTGGGCCCATCTCGACATCGCGGGTCCGGCCTTCCACGGCGGTGAGCCGTACGGCTACGTCACCCCGGGCGGGACCGGCGTGGGCGTACGCACGCTGGTCGCCCTGGCCGCCTCGCTGCAGGCCTGAGCGAGGTCGGTCAGCGCAGGTCGGGGTGCTTCTTGTTGCGGCTGTTGTAGTCGCGCATCCGCTGCGGGTAGCCGACCACGGCGGCGTCGTAGCCGGGGATCTGCAGGTGCTCGGCGAAGGCGTGCGCCCACTCGGGCGACGGCACCACTCGCCGGGTCCACTCGCCGTCGAACGCCACCAGCAGCAGCGTGGTCTGGGTGACTGAGGTCTTGGGCTCGACGAAGGCCTCCACGCCGCGGCGGGTGCGGGCGAACTCGGTCAGATGCGCCACCACCGCGTCGTCGACACCGCGTCCGTCACGACCGACCTTCGCCCCCTGCTTGACCCGCGCCGCGCTCCGCCTGAACCAACCCATGACCCGAGTATGGCGGCACCGGCCAACATCCGCGGGCGGCACGCGGGCTTCGTCGCCGCCCGAGCCGCGCTGAGCGCCGCGGAGCAGCGGAGACGATCCCGGCGCACCTGAGAGGATGACCGCCATGACCTCACGCTTCGACCTCGTCGTCCTCGGTGCCGGCAGCGGCGGGTATGCCTGTGCCCTGCGCGCGGCCCAGCTGGGGCTGTCGGTGGCCCTGGTGGAGGAGGCGGAGCTCGGTGGCACCTGCCTGCACCGCGGCTGCATCCCGACCAAGGCCCTGCTGCACGCGGCCGAGGTGGCCGACGCGGCCCGACACGGCAGCCAGTTCGGCGTGCACTCCACCGTCGAGCGGATCGAGCTCCGCGAAGTCCGTGACTATGCCGACGGGGTGGTCCGGCGGCTGCACAAGGGGCTGACCGGGCTGATCGACTCCCGTGGCATCACCGTCGTCCGCGGCTCGGGCCGGCTGGTCCGCGACGCCGAGGGCACCGGCGTGGTGGTCGGCGAACAGACCTACCGGGCCGACCACGTCGTGCTGGCGACCGGGTCGTACGCCCGGACGCCGCCCGGCGTCGAGGTCGACGGGCAGCGGATCCTGACCAGCGACCACGCCCTGCGGCTGGACACCCTGCCCCGGTCCGCGGTCGTGCTGGGGGGCGGCGTGATCGGGGTCGAGTTCGCCTCCGCCTGGCGCTCCTTCGGCGTGGAGGTCACCGTGGTCGAGGCGCTGGACCGGCTGGTCCCGCTGGAGGAGCCCGAGATCTCCGCGGCGCTGCAGCGAGCCTTCCGCAAGCGCGGGATCACGATGGCGCTGGGCCAGCCGATGACCTCGCTGACCCACACGCCCGAGGGCGTACGCCTCACCGTCGAGGGCGGTGCCACGGTGGACGCCGACGTGGCGCTGGTGGCCGTCGGGCGCGGTCCGCGCAGCGACGGGCTGGGCTACGTCGAGGCGGGCATCGAGCTCGAGCGCGGCTTCGTCCGGGTCGACGACCGGCTGGCCACTGCAGTGCCCGGGGTCTGGGCGGTCGGTGACCTCGTCGCCGGGCTGCAGCTGGCGCACCGCGGCTTCGCCCACGGCATCTTCGTGGCCGAGGAGGTCGCCGCCCGAACCGGACGGCTGGACACCGCGCCCGCCCCGGTCAGCGACGTCAACATCGCGAAAGTCACCTACAGCGACCCCGAGATTGCCTCCGTCGGTCTGGGCGAACAGGCCGCCCGGGCGGCGTACGGCGACATCACCACGCTGACCTACGACCTGGCCGGCAACGGCAGGTCACAGATCCTGAAGACCGCCGGCTTCGTCAAGCTGGTTCGCCAGACCGACGGCCCGGTGGTCGGCGTCCACCTGATCGGTGCCCGGGTCGGCGAGCTGATCGCCGAGGCGGGACTGATCACCGGCTGGGAGGCGCATCCCGAGGACGTCGCCGGACTGCTGCACCCCCACCCGACCCAGAGCGAGGCCCTCGGCGAGGCACACCTAGCCCTGGCCGGGAAGCCGCTCCACACCCACGGGTGAGACCCGACCGAGCGACACCGTACGGTGTAGACCTGATTTCACTCGGCCTCGGAACAGCCCCGGTGGGCGGAGGCTAGAGTGAGGGCAAATCTCACGCACTGGCAGCACGATGAAGGAGTCCGAAAACCACCATGCCGACTTCTGTAACACTCCCCGCACTGGGTGAAAGCGTCACCGAAGGCACCGTCACCCGCTGGCTGAAGCAGGTCGGCGACACCGTCGAGGCCGACGAGCCGCTGCTGGAGGTCTCGACTGACAAGGTGGATACCGAGATCCCGTCCCCCGCGGCCGGTGTGCTGCTGGAGATCACCGCGCAGGAGGACGACACGGTCGAGGTCGGCGCCGTGCTGGCCGTCATCGGCGACGCCGACGAGGCGCCGTCGAGCGACTCGGGTTCCGACAGCGAGCCGGCCGCCGAGGAGGCGCCGGCAGCCGCCGAGGAGCCGACCCAGGCCACCGCACCGGCCGAGGAGTCGCAGGAGCCCGAGGGCACCGCGCAGGGACCCGACCCCGAGGCCCCGGCACCCAAGGCCGAGACCTCCGGTTCGTCCGCAGGCGGGACCGAGATCACCCTGCCGGCACTCGGTGAGAGCGTCACCGAGGGGACCGTGAGCCGCTGGCTGAAGAGCGTCGGCGACTCCATCGAGGTGGACGAGGCACTGCTGGAGGTGTCCACCGACAAGGTCGACACCGAGATCCCCTCCCCCATCGCCGGCACCCTGCTGGAGATCCGGGTCCAAGAGGACGAGACCGTCGAGGTCGGTGCCGTGCTCGCCATCGTCGGCGACGAGTCCGCGGCCCCGGCCGGTGGCGACACCGGTGGCTCCGAGAGCGACAGCCAGCCCGAGCCGGAGCCGGAGCCCGAACCCGAACCCGCAGCTGAGCCCGAGGCTGAGCCCGACCCGGAGCCCGAGATCGTCCACCAGGCCAAGGAGGACCCGCAGGCGGCTCCGGCGGCCGAGTCGGCCCCCACCACGAGCGGGCGCGCCCCCGCGGCGCCGTCCAGCTCGGCTCCGGCGCCGACCCCGGTCGCGACCGACTCCGACGCGACCTATGTCACCCCGTTGGTCCGCAAGCTGGCCAACGAGCACGGCATCGACCTGTCCTCGCTGAAGGGCACCGGCGTCGGTGGCCGGATCCGCAAGCAGGACGTGCTGGCCGCCGCCGAGGCGGCCAAGGCAGCTCCCCAGCCGGAGCCCACCCCGGCCGCAGCGCCCGCCGCCGCTGCGGCCCCGGCCGCGGCCGGCGCCCCGACGGTCGAACCGAGCTCGCTGCGCGGGACGACCGAGAAGATGTCCCGGCTGCGCAAGACCATCGCGAAGCGGATGGTGGAGTCGCTGCAGACCTCCGCGCAGCTCACCACGGTGGTCGAGGTGGACCTCACCCTGGTCTCGCGGCTGCGCGCCCGGGTCAAGGACGACTTCCTCGCTCGCGAGGGGGTCAAGCTCTCCTATCTGCCGTTCATCGTGAAGGCCTCGGTCGAGGCGCTGAAGGTGCACCCGAAGGTGAACTCCACCGTGGACACCGAGGCCGGGGAGATCACCTACCCGGCGACGGAGAACGTGGCTATCGCCGTCGACACCGAGAAGGGCCTCATCGTCCCGGTCATCCGCGACGCGGGTGACCTGAGCATCGCCGGGATCGCCAAGAAGATCGCCGACCTCGCTGCGCGGACCCGGTCCAACAAGCTGTCGCCGGACGACCTCGTGGGCGGCACCTTCACCATCACCAACACCGGCAGCCGTGGCGCGCTGTTCGACACCCCGATCATCAACCAGCCGCAGGTGGCCATTCTCGGCACCGGCGCGCTGGTCAAGCGTCCGGTGGTGATGACCGATCCGAACCTCGGTGAGGCGATCGTGGTCCGCGACATGATGTATCTGGCTCTGTCCTACGACCACCGGGTCGTGGACGGCGCCGACGCGGCACGCTTCCTGGGCACCATCAAGGAGCGCCTCGAGGGTGGAGACTTCGGCTCGGAGTTCTGAGCCGGTCGGTCCCCGACCACCACGGACGCCCCGCGACAGCCCGCCTATCCTTGCGACACCGCAGCGAGACGGCGGGCTGTCGCACGTTCTGACCCCGACGCAGAGGCTGGATCATCATGAAGGTGCTCATCGCCGGCAGCTCCGGCTTCCTCGGCACGGCGTTGCGGGTACGGCTCGCCGAGCTCGGGCACGAGGTGGCCCGGCTGGTCCGCCGCGAGCCCGCCAGCGCACTGGAACACCGGTGGGATCCCGACGCCGGCCGGCTGGAGCCCACGGTGCTGGCCGGTGTTGACGTGGTGGTCAACCTGGCCGGGGCCGGGGTGGCCGACCGGCCCTGGACCCCGGCCCGCCGGGAGCTGATCTTGTCCTCACGGGTGAACACCACCCGCACCCTGGCCCAGGCTGTCGCCGCGGCGGCCGTGGACGGATCGCCGCCGGTGCTGATCCAGGCCAGCGGGATCTCCCGCTACGGCACGGTCGCCGGCGACGCCCCGTTCACCGAGGACTCCCCACCCGGTACCGACTTCCTCTCCTCGGTCGTGGTGGCCTGGGAGGCCGCGGCCGCGCCGGCCTCGCAGGCCGGAGCCCGGGTGGTGTTCCTGCGTACCGCGCCGGTGATGGACCGCCGCGGTGGACCGCTGCAGCTGATGCGCATCCCGTGGTCGCTGGGGCTCGGCGCCCAGCTTGGCGACGGCCGCCAGCGGATGCCGATGATCGCTCTGGAGGACTATCTCCGGGCGCTGCTGTGGACCGTCGAGATCCCGACCGCGGCGGGGGCCTACAACCTGACCCTCCCGCAGCCGGCCACGAACGCCGAGTTCACCACCACCTTGGCTGCGGTGTTGAACCGGCCGACTGTGCTCCGAGCACCCGGGTTCGTGTTCCGCGCAGCGCTCGGGGAGCTCGCCGAACAGCTGCTGGGTGACATCTACGCGGTGCCCCGTCGGCTCGAGCAAGGGGGATTCGAATTCCTCGCACCCGACGTCGAGTCCACCCTGCGTTCGGCACTGCGCCGATGACCCCCGGGCGAGTCGCGTCGGCGTAGACTCCCCCGTCATGACCCTCGAATTCCTCCATCCTGGACTCGGAAGCGAGCAGGTCGACTACGTGTCGGCCTGGGACCTGCAGCGCAAGATCCATGCCGCGGTCTCCACCGGCGAGGAACCGAACACGGTCATCCTGCTCGAACACCAGCCCGTGTACACCGCGGGCAAACGGACCCAGCCGCACGAGCGGCCCCTGGACGGAACCCCGGTGGTCGACGTCGACCGGGGCGGCAACATCACCTGGCACGGGCCCGGCCAGCTCGTCGGCTATCCGATCGTCCGGCTGCCGGAAGCTGTGAAAGTGGTGGACTACGTCCGCCGCCTGGAGGAAGCGCTGATCGCCACCATGGCGGAGTTCGGCTTGGCCACCGGTCGGGTGACCGGACGTTCGGGGGTGTGGCTGCCGGCCGACGAGCGGCGGCCCGAACGGAAGATCGCGGCCATCGGCGTCCGCGTCGCTGCCCAGACCACGATGCACGGCTTCGCGATCAACGTGGATCCCGATATGACCTGGTTCGACCAGATCGTGCCCTGCGGCATCACCGACGCGGGCGTGACCTCGATGGCCGCCGAGCTCGACCATGCGGTGGACCTGATGTCGGTGGTGCCGGTGCTCACCCCGCAGCTGGAACGGCTGCTCGCCTTCGAGCCGTACGACCGCACACCGGATCTGCCGTCCCGGGAGCGTGCCACCCCCGTCACGGGCTCCATCAGCTATGGCCTCACGGCCGGCATTCGTTGACCGCGAACGCGCACTCAGTGCTCGGGACCCGCGCCGTCGGGCCCCGGCGCGCCATGCCCCGCGAGATCAGCTATGCCATTGAGACCTCAGGCTTGCGCAAGACGTACCGCACCCGCAAGGGAGTGCACGTCGCCGTCGCCGGGCTCGACCTGCGGGTGCCCGAGGGCGGCGTCCATGGCTTCCTGGGTCCCAACGGGTCCGGGAAGACGACCACCATCCGGATGCTGCTCGGGCTGATCACCGCCGACAGCGGGTCGATGCGGGTGTTCGGCGCCGAGCTGCCGGCCGAGCTGCCGTCGGTGATCGACCGGATCGGCGCCATCGTGGAACAACCCAAGTTCTTCCCCGGGTTCAGCGGCCGCAAGAACCTGACCATCCTGGCCCAGGCCATCGGTCGGACCGACCGGGTGTCGCAGGTGCTCGAGGAGGTCGGGCTGTCCGAGCGCAGCCGGGACAAGTTCCACACCTACTCCCTCGGCATGAAACAGCGGCTGGCCATTGGCGCGACCCTGTTGAAGGATCCGGAGCTGCTGATCTTCGACGAGCCGACCAACGGGCTCGACCCCGCCGGCATCCACGAGATCCGCGCCACCATGCGTGACCTGGCCGACCGGGGCAAGACGGTGCTGGTCTCCAGCCACATCCTGAGCGAAGTCCAGCAGGTGGCCGACACGGTCTCGATCATCGGGCGTGGTCGGCTGCTCGCCCAGGGTGAGGTCGACGACATCCTCGCCGCCGGCGAGAAGGGGGTCGTCCGGGTCGGGATCGCCGATCCCGAGCGAGCGACCCAGGTGCTGCAGAGCCGCGGCTTCACGGTGGTGGGCGGGCCGGAGCGGTTCCTCAGCGTCAGTGATCCCGACGGCCGCGCCGGAGACGACCCTGCGGTGATCACCAGGGCGCTGGCCGAGGCCGGCCTCTACGTCGATGAGCTGGTCGCGGTCCGCGCCGACCTCGAGTCGGTGTTCCTCGAGCTCACCGCGGCGGATCATCTCGGCGCCGCCCAGCACCAGCCAGCCGACGGCGTCAGTCGAGCCGGGTCCGCAGCCGCACCGATGCCCGCCGAGATGGCGACCCCCGGCGGACGACGATGATCCGGCTCGCGCAGGCAGAGCTGAACCGGCTCCGCAGTCGACGGTTCGTCTGGATCGCGCTGCTGATCACGGTGCTCGCCCTCGGCGGCTTCCAGGTCATCGTCAACTTCCAGGTCACCCCGCCCTCGGCCGAGGCCGTCGCCGCCAACCGGGCCGACTTCGAGCGATACCAGCAGGACTGGGAGCAGAACCACGCCCAGTTCGAGCAGGAGTGTGTCGACAGCGGCGGCACCCCCGAGGATTGTGCGTCCGACCCGCCGCTAGAAGAGGACTGGGGGCTGCAACCGACCCCCTTCGCGGACGTGGCATCACTGTCGACCTCGGTGGCGGTCTATCTGACGGCGCTGGTGATGTTCATGATCGGCGGGTCGTTCGTCGGCGCCGAGTACAGCAGCGGTTCACTGGCGAACTGGTTGAGCTTCGTCCCCAGCCGCTGGAAGGTGTTCATCTCCAAGGTGGGGGTGCTCGCGGTCACTGCGGCGGCGGTGTCGTTCCTGGCCTCGATCCTGAGTCTGTCCAGCACCGCAGCGCTGGTGGCGCTGCACGGCGGGGACGTCACCAGCTGGCAGCCCTATCTGGCCCAGGCGGGCCGTGGCACGCTGGTGGCGCTCGCGTTGGCCGTCGTCGGCTTCTGTCTGGGTCTGCTCGGACGGCACACCGCCGCGGCCATCGGCGTCCTGCTCGGCTATCTCTTCGTCTTCTTCGTCCGGGTGACCGTCCTCGGCAGCTTCGGTTGGGCCTCCGGACTGACCAAGTGGAGCCCGGAGGGCAACATCGGCGCGATCGTGTTGGACAACTACGTCTACGTCGTCCCCGTCGAGCAGCTCACCGAGGACGGGATGGTGCTCAACTACATCGAGCGCACCATCAGCCACACCCACGGCTTCATCTACTGGGGCGTCGTGCTGACCGTGCTCGTGGCCGGATCCCTGCTGGTGTTCCGGCGCCGGGATGTCAACTAGCGCGGCTCCCCTAGTCTGTCCGCGTGGACCGACCCCTTCCCCGTGCCGAGTACGAGCGGCTGCGCACGTCGCACAACACCTTGCTGGTGGCCCACAGCGAGCTGCGGGCCCTGGTCTCCCGGCTGCAGGTGCTGGTGCTGGTGCTGCTGGGCGCCGCGACGGTGCTCGGCCGCCTGCTCGTCGTCAGCGAGGACTCCGACGATCCCGGTGCCCCGTTTCCGTTGTTGTCGTCGCTGGCGGCTGCCTTCACCGCGGACGCAGCTGACTTCGGCTCCGAGAAGGCGCACCCGTTCGCGATCGCCGGTGGACTGACGCTGCTGCGCGTCGGACTCGTTCTTGTCCTCCTCGCCACCATCGCCGCTCTGGCCTTCTGCCCCGCTCTGCTGGACCCGCCGGTGAGCCGGAGGGTCCGGGTGTTGGCGCGGCTGGTCGGGCTGCTGCTGATCGCAGCGGTCCTGCTGGTGGCGGTGGGTGCCGGCTGGCTGCCCGACGACGAGATCGACGTGCGGGCCGGCGTCGGTCTGCTGGCTCCGGTCGCCGCCGGGCTGTGGCTGGTCGTCGGTTCGCCGAGCACCGAACCGGACCCCGCCCTGCACGCCTGAGGGGGTCGTACGGTCGCCGTCCGGGCCGGGCCGGGCACCACAGCCGGTGGCAGGCGGGCGAGTAGTCTGGTCCGGTGACCATCGCACCTGAAGGACGCAAGATGCTGCGGCTCGAAGTCCGCAACGCCGCCACCCCGATCGAGAAGAAGCCCTCGTGGATCAAGACCACGGCGCGGATGGGGCCGGAATATCGCGAGCTGCGTGAACTGGTCAAGAACGAGGATCTGCACACGGTCTGCCAGGAAGCCGGCTGCCCCAACATCTTCGAGTGCTGGGAAGACCGCGAAGCCACCTTCCTCATCGGCGGTGACCAGTGCACCCGCCGCTGTGACTTCTGCCAGATCGACACCGGCAAGCCGGCCGACTTCGACGCCACCGAACCGCTCCGGGTGGCCGAGTCGGTGCAGAAGATGGGCCTGCGCTACGCCACGGTCACCGGCGTCTGCCGCGACGACCTGCCCGACGAGGGCGCCTGGCTCTACGCCGAGACGATCCGCAAGATCCATGAGCTCAACCCCGGTGTCGGGGTGGAGATGCTGGCGCCGGACTTCTCCGGCAACCTGGACTACCTCAGCCAGCTGTTCGACACCAGGCCTGAGGTGTTCGCCCACAACGTCGAGACCGTGCCCCGGATCTTCAAGCGGATCCGCCCCGGTTTCCGCTACCAGCGTTCGCTCGACGTGCTCCGCGCCTCCCGCGACGCCGACCTGGTGACGAAGTCCAACCTCATCCTCGGCATGGGCGAGACCCGCGAGGAGGTGTCAGAGGCGCTCCGCGACCTGCACGGCGCGGGCACCGAGCTGATCACCATCACCCAGTATCTGCGGCCCTCGCCGCGCCACCACCCGATCGAGCGGTGGGTCAAGCCGGAGGAGTTCGTCGAGCTCGAGGCCGAGGCGCTGGAGATCGGCTTCGCCGGCGTGATGAGCGGTCCGCTCGTCCGGTCGTCGTACCGCGCAGGCAGGCTGTATCGTCAGGCCGTTGAATCCCGGATGAACTTCCAACCGTTAGTGGCAGGACAGACCCAGCATGGCTAAATCGGACCCCAGCTCGACCAGCTCGGACAAGCGAGCGGCCAAAGTCGCGGCGCGTGCCCTGAAGAAGTCGGAGAAGGCCCGCAAGAAGGCCAGCACCGACCCGGCCGACATGGGTCGGATGCGGCAGATCGGTCAGGCGTACAAGCTGACCCACGAGCACGACAAGCAGCTGCCGTATCTGCTGCTGGCCGCGTTCGTGCTGCCCATCGTGGCGTTCTGGGCACTGCACTACGTCTGGGATCACCCGATCTACCTCACCCTGCTCGGGGTGATGGTCGGCTTCCTGCTGGCCATGATCGTGCTCGTCCGCCGAGCCAAGAAGGCGACGTTCAAGCGGTACGCCGGACAGGCCGGTTCGGCCGAGGTGGCTCTGCAGATGCTGCCCAAGCAGTGGATCTCCACCCCGGTGGTGGCCGTCAACCGACAGATGGACGCGGTCCACCGCACGCTCGGCCCGGGTGGTCTGGTGCTGATCGGTGAGGGCGAGCCCGGCCGGCTCAAGCCGATGCTCGCCGGTGAGGTCCGCAAGCACGAGCGGGTGGCGTACGGCGTCAAGGTCATCACCATCGTGATGGGAGACAAGCCCGGCCAGGTGCCGCTGAACCGGTTGGCCGAGCACATCAAGAAGCTGCCGAAGGTGCTGCAGCCCGCTCAGATCACTGACATCAAGCAGCGGCTCCGCGCCCTCGACGCCGTCCGGCCCCAGATGCCGGTCCCCAAGGGCCCGATGCCGACCAGCCCTCGCCAGGCGAAGGGCTCACGTCAGGCGATGCGCGGCCGCTGAGCGACCGACCCCGGCGCCGCAGCCACGCTGGCGGCGCCGTCGGTGTCAACGTCGCGGATCCGCGTTCCGGGTCCGCTGGGCCCAGCGAGTGATCAGGAACGCCGTCCCTGCTCCGGCCGAGGCGGCCGCAACCCCGCCGAAGGTCGCGCCGACGAACAGCCACGGCTCGACCAGGCCCAGCAGGAACAGCATCCCGAACGCGGTGAGCGCGGCACCGATGACGCAGAGCAGGACCACCAGGTCGAGCACCGCCGGCTGCCCGGCCGGAGCGGCCGCCGGCCGCGCAGGTGCCGCGAGCGGTGGCAAGTCGGACACCATCAGCTGCAGGTCCCGGATGCTCTGCGCGGCCATCGCCGCCGCCAACCGCTGGTCCAGCTCGACCGGGTCCAGCCGGCCCGCGGCGTAATGGGCCGCGAGCTCGTCGCAGACCTGGTTGCGTTCGAGGTCGCCGACCCGTTGCTGCCAGGGCGCGCGCCGGTCCAGCGGCGGTGCGGCCGCGACGCTGCCGAGGTGGGGGTCGAAGGCGCTGCGCCCGTCCAGCGGTCTGATCTGCTCCATAGCTGTCAGTCTGGTCGCCGCGCGCCGGTCCGCCGGGGCGCTGGGCCAGATCGCAGACCGTACGCCGATCTCCTTGCCCGGGACCGAGACCATGGTCGTACCTGATGCCGGCGATCGGCCCGAGAACCAGTGCGATCCGTCAGAACCGGTGCGATCCGTCAGCGCCGGATCCGGCTGCGTACCGATCTGGCGGCCCGCATCGCGGCCGCCGCGAGCAGGTCCGAGGCGGTGGCGTCGGGGGTGGCCGAATAGGTCCGGAGCCAACGCGCGCCACGTCCTGACTTCGCCAGCCGGCTCTTGCCCGCGCTCAGCCCCGCCTGCGGGTCGAAGAAGGCGCCCTGCCCGGTCGCCGCCGACACCAGCCCGGCCACCATCTCCACCGCCACCTCCATCGGCACCTCGGTGGCGACCGGCAGCTTGGAGTCGATACCGCGCACCGGTGCGGCAAGCGCTGCCAGGTCACCGATGACCTGGCAGTCGACCTCGGCGATGCCCCGGGCGAACTCGGCACCGCGGGCCGCGGCACGGTCCACCGCCCAGGTCGGCAGCACCACCTTCTGCTCGTCCGGGCCGGGGCGCCGGTTCTCCAGCAGCCTGGCCACCGCACCACCACGGATCAGCGTCGAATACTGCTGCCAGCTGAGGTCACCCGCCCGGATCACCCGGTTGACCCGGCGCAGCAGCTCGGCCTCGGCCAGCGACATGCTGCGGTTCGCGGCCAGGCCGCTGCCCTCTTGGCGCAGCATCCCGCGCGGCAGATCCAGCAGATCCTCGAACGCGTCGGTGAGCTGGGTGGGACGGTCCTTATCCGCCACCACCACGGTGACCTTGTCGGCGCCCACAGCGTCGGCCCAGCGGCGGACGATCGCCGCCTGGTCGTTACGGCGATAGAACTGAACCGCCGTGGACGGGTCCGGCTCGGCGGGCAGGATCTCCTCGAGCCAGCGGCCGAAGGACTGTCGCCGCCCCGCCTTGACGTACTGCTGCCAGCTCGAGGTGAGCAGGGCCGGAAATGAGCGCAGCGTGACCACCACGTGCAACGACGGCCCGAGGGAGTCGACGAAGCGGCCGATCCGCTCCTCATCGCTCTCGGAGGCGAACTCATGGCTGATCAGGGCGCGGGCATCGGGATGCCTGTCGATCTCGGCCACCAGCCGGTCCCACAGCCGACGGTCGGGAACGTAGTCGCCTGCACCGGCCCAGCCCAGCCGACGGCCCATCACTGCGCATACCGCCTCCCGGTGGTTGATGCCGGTGCCCGGATAGCACACACCGTGGCGCAGCAACGTGGCCCGGTTGGTGGCCGCGGCATGCTGGATGGCGGTGGTACCGGTCTTCGGAATGCCGATGTGCAGCAGCCGAGCTCCGGGCGGTAATGGCGGGGTGCTTCTCTGGTCCGCGGTCATCGGCTTCCTCCTGCTCGTCTGGGCCGGGCCATCGCGGCGCCGGGTACCCGCTCGGAGCCGCGCCACCGGAAGCAACAACCCCGCCGTGAGAGGATCTCCCGGTCATGACTGATTCCCTGCAGGTGCCATGTCCAATCTGATCAACGCCGAACGCATCTCCATGACGTACGGCACCCGTACGCTACTGGACGAGGTCAGCGTCGGGCTCAGCCGCGGCGACGTGATCGGCGTGGTCGGTCGCAACGGCGACGGCAAGACCACGCTGCTGCGCATCCTCACCGGCGCCCTCGAGCCCGACTCGGGCCGGGTCACGCACACGGGCCGGGTGTCGGTCGGCTATCTGCACCAGGCCGATGACTTCTCCGCCGACGCCACCGTGCGGGACGTCATCGTGGGCGGCCAGCCGGACCACGTCTGGGCCCGCGATGCCGCCACCCGCGGTGTGGTCGAGCACCTGCTGGCCGACGTGGACCTCGACGCGGTGGTCGGTTCGCTCAGCGGTGGCGAACGGCGGCGGACAGCCCTGGTCGCGCTGATGCTGGGCGACCACGACCTGCTGGTCCTGGACGAACCCACCAACCACCTGGACGTGGAGGCGGTCAGCTGGCTCGCCGAGCACCTGCGCGCCCTGCAGAACCGGGACATCGCGATGCTCGTGGTCAGCCACGACCGCTGGTTCCTCGATGCCATCTGCACCCGGATCTGGGAGGTGCACGACGCCGTCGTCGACTCCTACGACGGAGGGTACGCGGCCTACGTGCTGGCCCGGGCGGAGCGGGCCCGGCAGGCGGCCGGGATGGCGTCGCGGCGCAAGAACCTGCTGCGCAAGGAGCTGGCCTGGCTGCGGCGCGGCGCGCCGGCCCGTACCTCGAAGCCCAAGTTCCGCATCGACGCGGCCAACACCCTGATCGCCGACGAGCCCCCGCCGCGGGACTCGATCGAGCTCGAGCGGTTCGCGGTCAGCCGGCTGGGCAAGGACGTGTTCGACCTGGTGCACGTGGACCTGTCGGTCGGCGAAGGTGAGTCGCGCCGGGTGCTGCTGGACGACCTGAGCTGGTCGATCGGGCCCGGCGACCGGATCGGGCTGGTCGGGGTCAACGGGGCCGGCAAGACGTCGCTGCTGCGGCTGCTGACCGGTGACCTCACCCCGGACGCCGGCAAGGTCAAGCAGGGCAAGACACTCAGCCTGGGTCATCTGTCCCAGGCCGTGGCCGAGCTGGACGGCAACGACCGGGTGCTGGACGCGGTCAACCGGATCCGCCAGGCCACCCAGCTGGCCTCGGGGCGCGAGATCAGCACCTCCTCGCTGCTGGAGGACTTCGGCTTCACCGGCGACAAGCTGACGGCACGGCTCGGCGACCTGTCCGGCGGCGAGCGGCGACGGCTGCAGTTCCTCCGGCTGCTGCTGACCGAGCCCAACGTGCTGCTGCTGGACGAGCCGACCAATGACCTGGACATCGACACCCTGACCGTGATCGAGGACTACCTCGACTCCTGGCCGGGCACGCTGATCGTCGTCTCGCACGACCGATACTTCTTGGAGCGGGTCTGCGACGTGACCTATGCCCTGATGGGTGACGGCAGCTGCGTGCTGCTGCCCGGCGGGGTGGAGCAATATCTGGAGCACCGCCGGCAGCGACCACGCTCAGCCACCGCCGGCACCGGCTCGGGCTCCGCCACCGGAGCACCGTCGGGCGGCGGGCTCTCCCCCGCCGAGTCTCGGCAGGCCAAGAAGGAGCTGGCCCGGGTCGAGCAGCAGCTGAGCCGGGTGGACACCCGGATCGCCCGGGTGCACACGGAGATGGCTGCCGCGGCCAGCGACTACGGTCGACTCGCCGAGCTGCAGGCCGACCTGACCCGGCTCGGCGCGGAGAAGGACGAGCTGGAGCTGGCCTGGCTGGAGGCGGCGGAGAAGGTCTCCTGAGCCGCTCAGCCGAGCGTCGGTTCCACCGCGTCGAACGGGTTGGGGATCGCGTCCAGCAGCAGCTGGGTGTACGCATCCTGCGGCTGCCGGATGACGCCCAGTGCCAGACCCTGCTCCACCACCCGGCCCTCGTTGAGCACCACCACCTCGTCGGCCAGCATCCGCGCACTCAGCAGGTCGTGGGTGATGTAGAGGATGCCGACATCGCCGTCCTGGACCAGCCGGTTCAGCAGCTGCAGCACCTCGGCCCGGATGGAGACGTCCAGGCTGGAGATCGGCTCGTCGGCGACGATGAGCTCCGGCTCCACCGCCAGGGCCCGCGCGATCACGACCCGCTGCCGCTGGCCGCCGGAGAGCTCGTAGGCGAACCGGTTGACGAACCGGCTCGCCGGCGTGAGCGCCACCGTCTCCAGCAGCTCGAGAACGCGCTGCCGCACAGCATCACCGCGGAGACCGCGGTAGTTCATCAGGGGCCGGCTGAGGATGTAGCCCAACGTCTTGGCCGGGTTGAGCGATGAGTACGGGTCCTGGAACACCATCTGCACGTGGCTGCGATAGTCGCGGAGCCGCCGACCTTTCATCCCACCGACGGTGAGATCGCCGTCGCGGCCGTGGAACGTCAGCGACCCCGCGGTGGGGGCCTCCACCCCGGTGATCATCCGGGCCAGCGTCGTCTTGCCGCTGCCGCTCTGGCCGACCAGCGCCGTGACACCTCCGCGGCGCAGCACGAAGCTCGCGTCGCGCACCGCCTCGGTCCGGGTGACGGTGGTGCCCCGCCGCTGGACGAAGGTCTTCGACACCCCGGTCACCGTGAGCAGCGGCGCTCGCTCGAGAGCCGCCACCGATTCGTCCGCCGACTTCACGAACTGCGGACCCACGAACACCCGGGTGATGGGGCCGACCTCGGCGCCCGTGCCGTCGGCTGCGCCGGGGCGGCGCTGCAGCTCGGCCACGTGGCAGGCGACCCGGCCACCGTCCAGCGGCACCAGCGGCGGGTCGTCCACGACACAGCGGCCGATCCGCTCCGGACAGCGCGCCGCGAAGGAGCAGCCGACCGGCTTGGCCGAGAGGTCCGGTGGCCGGCCCGGGATGTAGGTGATCCGGACGGTCTCGCCGCGCGGGTCGGCGTACGAGCCGAGGAGGCCCTTCGTGTACGGGTGCATCGGGTCACGCAGCAGTCGGTCCGCCGGCTGCTCCTCCACGATGGTGCCGGCGTACATGACGAGGATCCGGTCGGACAGCTCCAGCACGGTGCCGATGTCGTGGCTGATGAACAGCACCGCGAAGCCCAGCTCGCTCTGCAGCCGGCGGACGTTGTCCAAGATGCTGCGCTGGACCACGACGTCGAGACCGGTCGTCGGTTCGTCCAGCAGCACCAGCCGCGGCTCCACTGCCAGGGCCAGGGCCAGGTTGACCCGCTGCTTCATCCCGCCGGACAGCTCGTGCGGGAAGGCGTCGATGAACTGGTGGTCGATCAGAACCATGTCGAACAGGGTGCGGATCCGCTCGCGTACCTGGCTGCCGCGCAGCGCCGTGTGGTGCTCGATCACGTCGCGGAACTGGCCCTCGATCCGGACGACCGGGTTCAGGGCGTTCATGCTGCTCTGGAACACGGTGGCGATGCCGGTCCACCGCAGTGAGCGCAGCTCGTCCTGGCTCAGGGTGGTGATGTCGGTGCCGTCGAAGACGATCGAGCCACCGGCGATCCGGCCCGGCCGCTCGAGCAGACGCAGCAGCGCGGTGCCCAGGGTCGTCTTGCCCGAGCCGGACTCGCCGATCAGGCCGACGAACTCACCGGGCTCGATCGCGAACGAGATGTCGGTGACGGCGTCGACCGCGGCACTCCGCTTCGGCTCGTAGCGGATGTGCAGGTCGGTGACCTCAAGCAGCGCCACGTCAGCCCTCCCTCAGATGTGGGTTGCTCAGCAGATCGACGCCGAAGTTGATGAACGACATCGCGGTGATCAACACGGCCAGGACCAGTCCCGGCACGAAGACCCAGGCGAACAGCCCTTGGGAGACGGCCCCCGCGGCATCGGCCTGGTACAGGATCGTTCCCCAGGAGACCGAGTCGCTGCTGCCGAGCCCCAGCACCGCCAGGCCCGCCTCGGCCCCGATCGCACCGGTGGCCGCGCCGACGAACGCCGCGGCGACCAGCGAGGTCATGTTCGGCATGATCTCGAAGAACACGATCCGCAGCGGCCCTTCGCCGGAGAACTTGGCAGCGGTGACGAAGTCCCGGTTGCGCAAGGTGATGATCTGGGCCCGTTTTCCACGCGCCGCGCCGGCCCAGGAGGTGATCGCGATGACGCCGACGATCAGGCCGATCCCGCGAACCTCGGAATAGGCCACCAGGGTGATCACCAGCGGCAGCACCGGGATCACCAGCGCCACGTTGGTGACGAAGGACAGGCCGTCGTCGACCACGGTGCCCTCGGCGTAACCCGAGACCATGCCGACCAGCAGCGCGATCACCGTGGCCAGCGTGCCGCCGAGGAGGCCCACCAGCAGCGACACCCGGCTGCCGTAGACCAGCTGGGAGAACACGTCCTGACCCCCGACATTGGTGCCCAACAGGTGCGTGGCCGACGGCGGCTCCAGCGGCACGAAGGAACCGTCGGTCGGTGCGTGCGGCGCGATCACCGGCGCCAGCAACGCGATCAGCGCGTAGACGGCCACCACCGCGATGCCCACCCGGGCCTTCTTGCTGCTCCAGACGACGCTCCACCAGGCTTCGGGCCGCTCGGCGGCGCCGAGGGGTTCCCCGCCCTGCTCGGGGGCGCCCTCGGCCATGGGGTCGGCCCCGACGAGGGTCATACGGCTCCTCTCCTCATGCTTGGCTCCGGCGGACCCGCGGGTCCAGCACGCCGTAGAGCAGGTCGGCCACCAGGTTGGCCACCAGCGTCGCCACTGCCGTGAGCAGCATCAGCGCCTGCAACAGCGGGTAGTCCTTGAGGCCGACGGCCTCCCCCATCAGCCGGCCCAGACCGGGATAGTCGAAGACGGTCTCGACCAGGATGGTGCCGCCCAGCACGCCGCCGAGCGCCAGGGCGAACCCGGTCACACTCGGCAGCAGGGCGTTGCGGGCCGCGTAGCGCAGGGCCACCACCCGGTCGGGAAGACCCTTGGCCTTGGCCAGCTTGATGTAGTCCTCACCCAGGTTCATGATCATCGTGTTGCGCATGCCGAGGATCCAACCGATCGGCGTCACGATCATCAGGGTCAGTGCCGGCAGGAAAGCATGGCTCACGGCGTCGTAGAGGAAGGCCCAGTTGAAGCCCGGCGTTGACTGCTCATAGCCGCCCGAGGTGGCGAACCAGCCCAAGCCGTAACCCAGGCCGAAGATCAACAGCAGCGCGATCCAGAACGGCTGCAGTGTGCCGAGGAACGTCGAGACCAGCGTGACGGTGGTGTCGAAGCGACCGTTGCGACGCCAGGCAGCGAAGGCGCCCAGCAGGATGCCGACGGCGAAGGACAGCACCTGCACAACGGTCACCAGCACGACGGTCCACCAGAACGCCTGCGCGATCACCTCGGTGACCTTGAACGGGTAGTAGTTGTACGACAGTCCGAGGTCGCCGCGGAGCAGCTGACCCAGATACTGCACGTACTGGGTGGCCAACGAACCGGTCGGGGTGCCGAGCAGGTCCCGCATCGCCTGCACCTGTGCTTGGTCCAGCTGGGCGTTCTTGCCCGCCAGCCGCTGGACCATGATCTCGGCCGGGTCGCCGGGCTGCAGCCGCGGGATCAAGAAGTTGAGCGTGACCACGGCCCACAGGGTCAACAGGAAGAACCCCAGCTTGCGCAGGTAGTACGTCATCGGCGTCCGGTCCCGTTCACTTCGGCGCGCTCAGTCGGGTCATCCACAGCCGGGCATTGTCCTGCGGGTTGGCGTACGGGTCCTCCGCGCTCGGCCAGCCCACGGCGCGGTCGGTGCGGTAGATCCCCCGCGCCGGGGCGTAGAACAGCGGCACCACCGGATATTGGGTCATCATCGTCGTGACGAGGACGCCGACCAGATCCCTGGTCTGTGCCGGGTCGGTGGCACCCGTCAGCTGGTCCACCGCAGCGTCCACCGCGGGGCTGGAGTAGCGGCCGATGTTGTTCTTGATCTCGGTCTTCGTCGGGAACGTCCGGGTGCTCAGGGTCGCGCCCATCCCGTTCGCGTGATCGCAGCCGGCCGCCATGAAGTTGATCATGAGCTGGAACTCGCCGCTCTTCTTCTGTTGGTCGACCGACTCCGGAGCCGCCTTGTTGGCTTTGATCCGCAGGCCGAGGCCACGCAGGTCGGCGACCACCTGGTCCGCCGTCGCCTCATAGTCGATGTAACCCGCCTGCACCGACATGACGATGTCGATCGGCGACCCGTCCGGGTTGGTGCGGAAGCCGTCCGCGCCCGTGGCATAGCCGGCGGCGTCCAGCAGCTGGTTGGCCCGGGCACGGTCGAACCCGATCACCGTCGTCTCGGCGGGGTAGCCCGGTGGCAGCAGGTCCTCCTTGGCGGGCAGCGTCAGGCCGGACTGGCTTGCCGGCTCCATCAATCCGTAGGTCGCCTTGAGCGAGGCGCTGCGCTTGTCCACCCCGTAGGCCAACGCCTCGCGAAACTTGACGTCGCTGAACGGCTTGAGCTTCAGGTTCGGAGCCAGCACGGTCAGGCCGTTCGCGGGATACCAGATGTGGTTGGTCGCCGGATCGGCCTCGACGAAGGTCTTCTGCGGGTTGGGCAGCTCACCGGAATAGAAGTCGAGGCCGCCGCTGCGGAGCTTGAGGGCGGCCTGGTTGGCGTCGTAGTTGCCCTCCAGCACCAGCCGCTGGACCTTGATCTTGTCCGCCTGCCAATAGTCCGGCCGACGCACCAGCTCCAGCCGCCGACCGTTGTAGCTGTCGACAGCGAACGGGCCGGTCGCGACCGGCTTCTCATCGACATACTTGGTCGGGTCGCCGACCGACCCGTACTGCTTCTCCGACACGATCAGCTGGTTGATGATCGAGGGGAACTTCGACGCGGCGTCACCGCTGAACTCCAGGACCACCTGGCTGCCGGTCGCGGTGACCGAGACCGCTTTGGCACCGAAGATGTCGTTCCAGACGCCGCTGGTGTCCATCGCCGGATATTTCTTGGCCAGGTTGAAGGTGAACGCCACATCGGCCGCGGTGAACGGCGAGCCGTCGCTCCAGGTCACGCCCTCGCGGATATCGAAGGTCAGCCGGTCGGCACCTTGCCAGCGATAGGCCGTCGCCAGCCACGGGGTGACTGTGCAGTCGA
The DNA here is from genome assembly GCF_056896895.1 of Microlunatus sp. M237. Taxonomy (NCBI): domain Bacteria; kingdom Bacillati; phylum Actinomycetota; class Actinomycetes; order Propionibacteriales; family Propionibacteriaceae; genus Microlunatus; species Microlunatus sp. M237. The sequence goes on from NZ_JBXHBL010000002.1 coordinate 241,491, forward strand.
GACTGTTCTGGATCATCAACGGCTCGTAGAGCCAGGTCTTCGTCAGCTGCTTGGGGGCGTACGGGTTGTAGTTGACCAGGCCGCCGATGGAGGCGTCGGTCTCGGCCGGGAAGGTCAGCTGCGCCACGTCACCGCCGGCCGCCACGGCGTCGGTCCGTTGCAGCTTGCGCTCGTTGGCCAGCCGGCTGCCGGCACACCCTGGGATCAGCAGGAGCACCGCGACAGCGGCGGCGGCGAGCGCTTTGCGCGTGACCATCTCCGCTCCTTTGCGGTCGGTGTCGGACGTCGGCGTCCACCGACACTCAAGCCCTCCGGCGCCCACTTGTCTAGCCCGGACCCGTGCTGGTGTCTTGGAGTGTGAGATCACTTGGCAAAGCTGCGGGGAACCGTCCGCTGGCGGACAGGGTGCTGTCGTGGTCGGCTACCGGCACATCGTCCGCTCTGATCAGCAGTTATGGTCTGAGCAGAAGTCCCTTCGGCCGAGCGGCTCGGTGAACGCGCCGGCGCCCTGCGAACCATTCCATCTCATTAGCCGGACAATCGTGCATGCGGTCGGCGGAACCAGGAGAACCGATGAGCACCACGACGGCGCCGGTGCGCCGGTGGCTGGACCAGTCGATCCCCGCCGAGGAACGAGTCGAGCTGCTGCTGGCGGCACTGACGTTGGCGGAGAAGGCAGGTCAGCTGCATCTCGCCGGCGGACTGGACCCTGACGGGTCACGGGCCGAGATCGCCGCCGGACTGGTCGGGGCCGCCATCTTGTCCGGCGGCGCGCACCCGGACCGGGTCGGGCCCGCCTCGCTGGCCGCCTCGATCGCCAGGTGTCAGCAGGTGGCGCGCGAGGATTCGCGGCTGGGTGTCCCGCTGCTGCTCGGCAGCGACGTGGTGCACGGGCTGCGCACCACCTTTCCCATCCCGCTGGGTCTGGCGGCAGCCTGGGATCCTGCGCTGGTGACCGCCTGCGCCGAGGCGGCGGCGGGCGAGGCGAACGCCGACGGCCTGCACCTGACCTTTGCGCCGATGGTGGACCTGGCGTCCGAGCACCGCTGGGGGCGGATCGGTGAGACCTCCGGCGACGAGCCGCTGCTGGCCAGCCGGATGGGCGCGGCTGCGGTCACCGGGTTCCAGCGCAGCGGCCGCTTCGCCGCCACCGCCAAGCACTTCTGCGGTTACGGGCCGGTCCAGGCGGAGCGGGATCACCAGACGTTGTCGATGGGTCTCACCACGCTGCACAACCTCCATCTGCGACCGTTCCGCGCCGCGGTGGATGCCGGTGTCGCCGCCGTGATGGTCGGCTTCCACGACGTGGACGGCGTACCCATGCACGGGCACCGGGATCTGGTCCGCGGGCTGCTCAAACAGGAGTGGGGTTTCCCCGGCGTGGTCACCAGCGACTGGGACGGCATCGGCCAGCTCGTGCACCAAGGCGTGGCCGCAGACCGCCGCGACGCAGCACGACAGGCGATGCTGGCCGGCGTCGACCTCGACATGGCCTCCGGCGCCTACCGTGATCACCTCCCCGACCTGGTCGTCCGTGGCGACCTCGATCTCGCCCTCGTCGACGACGCCGTCCGCCGAGTCCTCCGACTGAAGCTGGCGCTCGGGTTGCTGGACGGCGACGCACCCCCCAGCCACGCTGCCGGGCGCTCTCCCGCCGACGCGACGGGGTCCGCGGTGCTCGCCCGCCGGGCCGCGGCCTCATCCATGGTGCTGCTGAAGAACAGCGGCATCCTGCCGTTGCATCGCAACGTCGGCACCGTGCACCTGTGTGGGCCGTTCGTCGAGGATGTCCAGGCGCTGCTCGGAGCCTGGGTGCAGCAGCCCGGGCAGTCTGCCTCGGCCCCCACCCCGGCCGCGGCCATCGCCGCGGAGCTGGCGGGTGGCAACCTGGTGGTCTCCGACGCCCGGTTCAGCGACCTCGCCGTCCGCCGCGCCGAGACTGCCGATCTCACCGTGGCCATGGTGGGCGAGCACCCCAGCCGCAGCGGTGAGGATCGGTGCCTGCCCGCGGCGGACCTGCCGGCCGGCCAGCTCGAGCTGCTCCAGGCACTCGCCGATGTCGGCAAACCACTGGTGGTCGTCGTGGCGACGGCGCGACCGCTGGAGCTGCGCCCGGTGCTGCGGCTGGCCGACGCGGTGCTGCTCGTCTGGCATCCCGGTGGGCAGGCCGGTCCAGCGCTCGCCGACGTGCTGTTCGGCACCACCGCGCCCGGGGGCCGGCTGCCGATGAACCTTCCCCGGATGGAGCCGCAGGGAGCCACCGGCACCTTCGAGCGAACCTCGGGTCGCCGGCTCGGGCGGTCCCGCGACGCCAAGTTCGGTCACTACCTCAGTGCGCTCGGCTCGCCCGAGCTCTCGCTCGGCTTCGGGCTGACCTACACGACTTTCGCCTACTCCGACCTGGAGCTGAGCAGAGACGTCCTGCCGCTGAAGGGCGGCGTACTGCGGGCCAGCGTCGAGGTCGCCAACACCGGCACGCGCGCCGGCCGGGAGGTCGTCCAGCTGTATCTGCGGGACCTGGTGGCCGACGTGGTGCGGCCGCTGCTGGAGCTCGCCGACTGGCAGAGTATCGAGCTCGATCCCGGGCAGTCCGCGAAGGTGGTCTTCCGGGTCACGGCCGACCAGTTCGCCTACTGGGACCGGAAGCTGCGCCGCCGCGTCGACCCGGGCGAGGTCGAGCTGGTGATCGGTCCCAACGCCGCCCGCGGCAGCTCGGCCCGGGTCATGATCACATGATCGAGCTGCGCAACCACCGGATCGTGGTCGATGGCCGGCCCGTGATCGTGCTGGCGGGCGAAGTGCACTACTTCCGGGTGCCCCGGGACGAGTGGGCGCAGCGGCTCGAGCTGCTCGCGGAGACCGGTTGCAGCTGCGTCGCGTCGTACATCCCCTGGATCTTCCACGAGCTGCCCGACGGCAGTTTCGACCTCACTGGACGTACCCGGCCCGAACGCGACCTCGGCGCGTTTCTGGATCTGTGCGCCGCCCACGGCCTCACCTTCTTGGCCCGGCCGGGCCCGTTCGTGATGGCGGAGCTGAAGAACGAGGGACTGCCGTACCGTCTCTATCGCGAGCATCCCGAGATCGTGCCGGTCGGCTGGGACGGTGTCGCCGCCCCGACCCGCACCGTCGACTATCTCGCGCCGGCCTTTGTGACCGAGGTGGAGCGCTGGTACGCCGCCGTGATGCCGGTGCTGGCCGCCCGGTTGCAGCCCGGTGGTGGGCCGGTGCTCGCCGTCCAGCTGGACAACGAGATCGGCATGCTCGCCTGGGTCAGCAACTCTCCCGACCTGACCGACCAGCTGCTGGCCGATCTGCGGCGCTGGTGCGTCGAGCGCTACGGGACGCAGCTGGCGCAGCGCTACCCCGACACCGAGGACGAGGCGGACTGGGCGCGCGCCGTCCGCTCGCCCCAGGAGAGCTGGGCGGCGGCACTTCGGGTGGACCTGGGCTGGTTCATGCGGGACCGCTTCGCCCGCTACGTCGACCTGCTGGCGTCGCTCGCTCGGCGCCACGGAGTGCGCGGGGTGCCATTCCTGATCAACATCCATGGCACCGAAGGCGGCAACGGTGTTCCGTTCGCGATCGGCGTCAGCCAGCTCTACCGCTCTTACGCCGGGCGCGCCGGCTTCGCCGCCGGCTCCGATCACTACCTCGGTGACCTCTCGCCCGGGGTGCTCGCCGACCTGCACTTCCTGGGCGCCACCATGGCCGCGGTGCACGGCGATGACCAGCCGCTGACGTCGCTGGAGTTCGAGGCCGGGACCGGCGACTACGGCGGTGGCCACGACGAGCTGTACGACCCCGCCACCGTCGACCTGAAGACCCGGCTGAGCCTGGCCCAGGGCCATCGACTGCTGAACTTCTATCTCCTCGCCGGCGGAGTGAACCCGCCGTTGGACGTGCCGGTCGGCGACGGGAACGACCGGCTGAGCTTCACCGGCGAGCGGCACGGGACCGCCGCCCCCATCGGGCCGCGCGGTGAGCGCGGACTCGCCTTCGCCGCGACCGCGGCCGTGGCCCAGGTCGCCCGGCTCCACGCAGACTGGCTGGCCGACCTGGACGAGGAGCACGACGACCTCACGGTGGGGTTCTGGCCGGACGCCTTCCTGACCGAGTATCACTACCCCGACAGCGCGGTGATGACAGCGGTGGTCGACGACCTCACCGCGCATCGTGGGCCGGGGCCGGGCAAGGCTTTGTGGCGCGCTCTGCTGTACGCCGGGTTCCGCTTCGGCGCCACCGACCTGCAGGACCCGACCCGGTCGCTACCGCGGACCATCGCCCTGCCCTGCGGCCGGGTGCTCGACGCCGACGTCCAGCGTCGCGTCGCCGACCATGTGCTCGGCGGTGGGTCGCTGTTGCTGTTCGGCCGGGTGCCGCAGCGTGACCAGGAGGACCGGCCGTGCACGGTGCTGGCCGACGCCCTCGGCGTCGCGCCCGGCGCCCGGGTCGAGGCCACCTCCGACTACTACCCGTCGGTGCTCGGCCACGGACCCGCCGCCGGCCTGCCGGAGACCCGCGTCGGCTGGCTGGAGGAGGTGCTGGCCCCGGACGGGGCACCGCTGCTGACCGACGTCGCGGGCCGGGTGTGTGCGGCGACAGTGACGCCGGGACGGGGTCGGGCCGTGGTCATCAGCGCGGAGCTGCCTGCCCTGCCGAGGCTGTTCAGCACGCTGCTGGACTGGCTGGGTTCGGCGGCAGGGCTGCGGCTGCGCACCACCGTGCCCGGGGTGCTCGTCAGCACCGGGATCTCCCCCTCCGGCGGCCGGCTGCTGCAGCTGCTCAACCCCACCGGACATTCGGCCACTGTGCAGATCGACGTTGACGCCCCGGCCGGCCTGCTGGACCAGCCGATGGTGCTGCCGCCGCGTAGCGGCCGGATGCTGGCGCTCGGACTTGATCTCGCCGGCCTGGCCACGGTGGTGGCCAGCAATGCCGAGCTGGCGGGGGTGAGCGCGGATCGCGTCCGCTTCTCCCCCGGCCTGCAGGACCGCACCGAGGTCTGGCTGCGGACCTCGCGCCCGGTGCGTGCTGCCGAGGTCCGGACGGTGGCCGGGCTGGTCGTGGTCAGCGGTCCCGGCGACGCCGAGCTGCTGGTCGAGTTCGGCTGAGGGGCCAGCGAGCCGTGGCCGCGATCGGAGCGAGATCGGGGGCGGCTAGGTTGGTCGCCATGAGCGAGTTGCCACTGGAGGCACTGCGGGCGGTGCTGCCGGCGGACACGGTGATCACCGAGCCCGCCACTATCGAGAGCTACCGTCGGGACTGGTCCCGCGACCCGGACGCCGGCACGCCGTTCGCCGTGATCCGACCGGTCGACGCCGACCAGGTGCAGACCGCATTGCGCTGGGCGGCCAAGCACCGGGTCGCGGTGGTCCCCCGGGGCGCCGGTACGGGGCTGTCCGGCGGGTCGTCCGCCGTGGACGGTGGCGTGGTGCTGAGTCTGGACCGGATGCGGTCGGTGGAGATCGACCCCGCCTGCAACGTCGCGGTGGTCGAGCCAGGCGCACTCAACATCGAGGTCAAGCGGGCGGCCGCCGAGTACGGTCTGTGGTATCCGCCCGACCCCTCCTCCTACGAGATCTGCTCGATCGGCGGCAACATCGCCACCAACGCGGGCGGGTTGTGCTGCGTGAAATACGGGGTGACCACCGACTACGTGCTCGGCCTCGATGTGGTGCTGGCTGACGGCACCAAGATCGTTCTCGGTGGTCCGCGGATCAAGGACGTCGCCGGCTTGTCACTGCTGAAGCTGTTTGTGGGCAGCGAAGGCACGCTCGGAGTGATCACCCGGGCGGTGCTGCGACTGGTTCCCGCCCAGCCGCCCCGCTCGACCGTGGTGGCGACCTTCCCGACGGTCGCCGCTGCAGCGACCGCCGTCGCGGCAGTGGCGCGGACCATGCGGCCGTCGATGATGGAGCTGATGGACCAGGTCTCGATCAACGCCATCGAAGATCATCGGCCGATGGGGCTGGACCGTGCTGCGGGCGCGATGCTGATCGCCCAGACCGATGCGCCCGGTGCAGCCGGCGGCGCCGAGCTGTCGATCATGGAAGCCGCCTTCGTGACCTCGGGTGCCAAGGAGGTGTTCGTCACCGATGACCCGGACGAGGGCGAGCTCTTCATCGCCGCCCGGCGGGCCGCCTTCCCCGCCCTCGAGGCCCAGGGGGCGCTCCTGCTGGAAGACGTCGGCGTCCCGGTGCCGGTGCTGCCGGCGCTGCTGGCCGGGGTCACCGAGATCGGCATCCGGCACGCCGTGGTGGTGGCGATGGTGGCGCACGCCGGTGACGGCAACACCCATCCGAACGTGATCTACGACCCCACCGACCCGGACTCGCTCGCCCGCGCGCGCACCGCGTTCGACGAGATCATGGCGCTCGCCATCCAGCTCGGCGGCACCATCACCGGTGAGCACGGCGTGGGCCGGATGAAGAAGGCGGCGCTGCCGGACCAGCTCGGACCCGACGTGATGGCGCTGACCCGGCGGATCAAGGATGCCTTCGACCCGGCGGGGATCCTCAACCCCGGCGCCATGCTCTGAGCGATAGGTTCGGCTCATGGTCTCCCTCGCACTGAACGGCGCCGCGCACCCTCCCATCGTGGAACGCCGACTGTTCGGCCCCGGCCCGTCCAACCCATATCCGGAGGCCACCGCCGCGCTGGCATTGCCGCTGCTCGGTCACCTCGACCCCGCCTTCTTGCAGATCATGGACGAGACCTGCGCCTCGCTGCGTACCGCCTGGGGCACGGCCAATAGCCGTACGCTGCCGCTCAGTGCCACCGGGTCGGCCGGGATGGAAGCCGCCTTCGTCAACACCGTCGGCCCCGGCGACGTCGCCGTCATCGCCGTCAACGGGCTGTTCGGCGAGCGCATGTGCGAGGTGGCCGCACGCTGCGGCGCCGAGGTGGTCCGGGTGGACCACCCCTGGGGTGAGCCGATCGACCCGGAGCGGGTGGCCGACGCCCATCCGCAGCCCAAGGTCATCGCGGCGGTGCACGCGGAGACGTCGACCGGCGTACGCTCCGACATCGCCGCCCTGGGCGAGCTGAAGGGAGACGCGCTGCTGATCGCCGACGCGGTCACCTCCATCGGCGGGATCGAGCTACGGGCCGACGCCTGGGGCATCGACGTGGGCTATGCCGGCACCCAGAAGTGCCTGGGCGTGGCGCCGGGACTGGCCCCGTTCACCATCACCGACCGAGCCTTCGAACGCCGGATCGAGCGACCGCAGTCGTGGTACCTCGACCTCGGGCTGCTCGGTGGCTACGTCGACGGCAGCAGCGGCGGGCGTACGTACCACCACACCGCCCCGGTCGCCATGGTGGCGAGCCTGCACGCGGGCCTGGCCCGGGTGCTGGCGGAGGGCCTGGAGAACGTCTGGGCTCGGCACGCGGAGGCCGGGCAGATCCTCCAGGACGGCCTGCAGGAGATGGGGCTGGAGCTGTTCGCGGCCGAGCGCTTCCGGCTGCCGGAGCTGACCACGGTGAAGGTGCCCGACGGGGTGGACTCGGCCGCGGTACGCCGGGTGCTGCTGGAACGGCACAACCTGGAGATCGGGGGCGGCGCCGGTGCGTACGCCGCCACGGTGTGGCGGATCGGCCTGATGGGCCACAACGCCCGGCCCGATGCCGCCTTGCTGATGCTGGCCGCGCTCCGAGACGCCCTCACCCGAGTCTGATCCCTGGCAGGTCTTGGGGGTCGTGGAGTCGAGAGGCTGCGGTCAGCGGCGGTTGATGACCACCGTGCCGGCGGCGAGGTCGTGCAGCCCGCGGCGGTCGACGCCGATCACCAGCGCCGGCAGGGCCAGGCACACCAGAGCGCTGCGTCCGATGGCGCGGACGAAGCCGAGCGGCTTGGCGTCCAACCGGAAGATCGCGATCCGGCAGAGCAGCTGGCCGAAGGTGCCGCCGGTGAGCGCGGACAGCACCGAGCTCTCCACGAAGAAGACAGCCAGCACCATCCCGGCACGCCACCCGTCCTCGGTCAGCACTCCGATGCCGAACAGAGCCACGGCGACGATCATGCTGGCGGCCCAGTCCAAGACCAGGGCGGTGATGCGTGACCGCCACGGGGCGAGTGACCCACGGCCGGTCGCGGGGAGTCCGAGGCTCTGCCCCGGATAGGAGCTGTCCTCGGTGCGGGAGGGGACGGAGTTCGTGGCCACCCCCCGAGGCTACCCGGGCACGGTCGGTGCCCAGCCCACGTCGCCAGCTGCCGTGTTACACGTACGAAACAATTGTGGAACTGGACGGAAATGCCACCTCCCTAGGCTCCAGCCACCGAGTACCGAGTCCTAGCACGGCGCTCGTCCAGCCAGTAATGCTCACTGTGAGCGATTCACGACTTCACCGGAGGACAGATGTTCCAAGGAGCCGACGACCTGTTGGCATACATCAAGGACGAGGGTGTCGAGATCATCGACATCCGCTTCTGCGATCTGCCAGGCATCATGCAGCACTTCACCGTCCCGGCCGGGTCCTTCGGGCCCGAGGTCTTCGAGGAAGGTCTGGCGTTCGACGGCTCCTCGGTTCGCGGCTTCCAGAAGATCCACGAGTCGGACATGGCCCTGCTGCCTGACCCGACGACGGCATACCTCGATCCCTTCCGCAGCGTCAAGACGCTGTGCGTCAACTTCTTCGTCCACGACCCGCTGACCAAGGAGGCCTACAGCCGCGACCCGCGCAACATCGCGCGCAAGGCCGAGGCCTACCTCGCCTCCACCGGCATCGGTGACACCGCGTTCTTCGCCCCCGAGGCCGAGTTCTACGTCTTCGACGACGTGCGGTTCGAGACCAAGGCCAACACCGGCTACTACGCGATCGACTCCGTCGCCGGCGCCTGGAACACCGGCCGGGTCGAGGACGGTGGCAACCGCGGCTACAAGGTCCGCTACAAGGGTGGCTACTTCCCCGTCGCACCGACCGACCACTTCGGCGAGCTGCGCGACCAGATGACGCTGAACCTGGAGAACTCCGGTCTCGTCGTCGAGCGTGCTCACCACGAGGTCGGCACCGCCGGTCAGGCAGAGATCAACTACCGCTTCAACACGCTGCTGCAGGCCGGCGACGACGTGATGAAGTTCAAGTACATCATCAAGAACACCGCCTGGGCGGCCGGCAAGACGGCCACCTTCATGCCGAAGCCGATCTTCGGCGACAACGGCTCGGGCATGCACGTCCACAGCTCGATCTGGAACGACGGCATCCCGCTGTTCTACGACGAGGCCGGCTACGGCGGCCTGTCCGACATCGCCCGGTGGTACATCGGCGGCATCCTGAAGCACGCGCCGTCGCTGCTGGCGTTCACCAACCCGAGCGTCAACTCCTATCACCGCCTGGTGCCGGGCTTCGAGGCTCCGGTCAACCTGGTCTACAGCTCGCGCAACCGCTCCGCCTGCATCCGGATCCCGATCACGGGCTCCAACCCCAAGGCGAAGCGCGTCGAGTTCCGCTGCCCCGACCCGTCGTCGAACCCGTATCTGGCGTTCTCGGCGATCCTGCTGGCCGGCCTGGACGGCATCCAGAACAAGATCGAGCCGATGGCTCCGGTCGACAAGGACCTCTACGAGCTGCCGCCCGAGGAGCACGCTTCCGTGCCCACCGTGCCGGCCGACCTCAGCGCCGTCCTCGACTCCCTCGAGGCCGACCACGAGTTCCTGCTCGCCGGTGACGTGTTCACCGCCGACCTGATCGAGTCTTGGGTCGAGCTCAAGCGCGCCGAGATCGACGCCATCCGGCTGCGTCCGACGCCGCACGAGTTCGAGCTGTACTACGACGTCTGATCGGTAACTGCAAGAACTGCACGACGGGCCGTCATCACAGTGTTGATGGCGGCCCTTGTGCTGTCATCGGAGTTCTGCCACAGGTGACCGTAGGTGTCGAGGGTGGTCTTCGCTGACGAGTGCCGCAGGCCGGCGGAACCGCTGTTGGTCGATCGCTGGATCTACTCGGTCGTCCCGTCCTCAAGTGAGACCACCGGAATGAACTCGGCTAAGGCCGTCGGGTCCCGAGTCATGTCGTACTCGCCGAGTAGCCGGATATAGGTCTGTCGATCGACGTCCCAGTCGTAGCCCAGCAACGGCTCCCAACCAGTCTGCGCGGCGAGGAACACCAGGTCGGCGAGCAGTCTCGTCACTCTGCCGTTGCCATCCACGAACGGATGGATGCGCACCACTGCGGCGTGTGCTGCGATTCCGAGTGTGCGACCAGTGATGCCCGTTTGGCGGTCCCACTGATAGCTGAGGTTGTCCAGCGCATTCCGTAGTTCTACGGCGATGTGCTCCGGAGCGATGCCGATGTTGGTCTCCACCGAGCGCTGGCGACCACCCCACTCCCAAACTGGCGCATAGAGACGACGGTGAAGTTCTCTGACGAAGTGGTCGGTAAGAAGATCACGAACCGGAATGTTCCAGTTCAGCAGGGTCTCCCACCACTCATCAGCCGCCTCGTCCTGGATCTGCTGTTCGAGGTCATACAGATCCGCCTTGCGGACCGGATCACCCAGAATCTCCCGAGCCGCAGGCGTGAGCGCCTCGGCTTCCTCGTCGCTGACGACGGTCTCGCCATAGTCAGGTTCGAGGGCCATCAGGCCTTCGCGCGCAGCGACTCCACGAACTTCTCAACCTTCGTCGAGCGAACGTGACCGTCAGGCACGACGCGTCGTTCCAATCGTGCCGACGCCTTGGTGGAGCGCGCGACGAATTGGCGACGGGCCTTAGCCGAGACAGTCTTCTTGTTCATCGCTCCTCCTCGAGGAAAGTCTAGCCACCATCTGCGCGGGCTGGCCACGATCCGCGGTCCTTCAGCAGCACGGATGACCGCGACAAGCAGCCGCTGACCCGTGCGAAGCTAGCCCTCTGCGACCACTGTCCGGGATACGGAAGAACGCGGCGGCGGTTGCGGCACAGACGTCCTGGTTCGCACGGCAGGACCCCTGGCGCTTGCGGGCCAAGGACGGTGTGCCCGGCGTCCACGGGAGCCAGGGCCCTCAACAACCGCCCTCGCCCATCGCCCGTTAACCAACTCAGCGCTGCGGCAGTGCGGACACGTTTCGGTTGGGTGGCGCACTCCTGGTGTCGAACTGGGTGCTCGCGAGTGCCCGCTCGGACAACGTGATGAGGTCCAGCACCTCTCGCGCGATGTAGGCCGTGGCGCCACGCTCGATCGACTTGATCGACAGGATCCCCGCGTGGCGGAGTTCCTCTAGGGCCGCGCTCGCAGCCGGGAACGACACACCAAGGATCTTGGTCAGCGTCGTCGCCGTCACAACCGGAGCCTCGGGCAGCTGAGCAAGCAGACGGGCCACAGCTGAGTCGGCGCGCGGCGTCGCCCACAAGCCCGTCGCCACACGATGCGACGCGAGCCGATGCATCCAGGCCTGACGGAGATCGTTGATCTTCGTCATCAGCGCCGCCGGCTGCTCAACGGCGATTCCAGCTGCATCGACGAAGGTGGCAAGCCAAGCATTGGTCGAGACGCTTGCATCGACGCTGGCAGGAGACGCTGAGTGCCGATAGTCAGTGAGTCCGTCGACGTATCGATCACGCAGAGTCGCCCGTACCAAGCTGATCGGGAGGACCGCGCGCTCGGTGAGCCCGCGTCGCGCGAGCACTGTATGGATGAGCGCACGACCGACCCGGCCATCGCCATCTGTGAACGGGTGGATGGTCTCGAACTGCGCATGCACCATCGCAGCTTGGATCAGTGGCGCATGGGCGGAGCCGTTCAGATAGTCGACAAGGTCTGCCATGTAGTCGGCGACCCGCTCAGGAGCTGGCGACACGAAGGACGCGCCGATCGGGGTCCAGCTCCATGTGCCGACCCAGTTCTGAACAGTGCGGAGGCCGTGGTGACCCGGCTCGTCGGGAAGCAGCGAGCGGTGAAGCTGGACATTGTGATCTACCGTCAGCAAGTCGGCGTCGACCAAGTCGGTGGTTGCACCGCGGACGATCGTCATATTGTTGGCGACAAGCTTCGCCTGTTCGCTGATCCCTCTGACCGTCTCTGATTGTCCGAGTTCGGCGAAGGCAACCTGTTGCGCTGACGGCGCGATTCCCTTGATCCTCGAGCTGGCGCTGGCCTATGAACGAAGAAGGAATCGAGCGATCCCGGCGAGCCCCTCGGCGCCCGAGCCATTGAGGGCGCGGATGCTGCGCTCGACGATCGACACGTGCCGGGAGATGTCCCCGTTGACAGCCAGGCCGATGCCGTCGAGGTGGTCGGGCACGTAACGTTGGTACCGGCCCGCTCGTTGTTCCGCCTTCGCCGCACCGGAGTCGATCGACGCCTCCTAGCGCGCGTCTTCCCACGTCGCCATCACGCGTTTCCTTTCATGGCGCATTAGTCTATGAAAGGATAAGTATTCAACCTTTAACTCAGCAGGCGGCCCTGAAGGAAAGACTGCGAACCTTCAGTAGGGCACCAGCTGCGCACGCGTGCCGTTGACACGCTGCGCGCGAGCTTCCGCCGAATCAAGCCCTTTTGTGCGCCTCGAGAAGAAAACGCTGACTCCGCACCACGAACCCGCCAGTGTGCACGATCTGGTCGTGGATGCGGCGAAGCTGCTCGCGATGACGTACGACGTCAAAGCTGGGCGCCTGCCATGGGATCGCCCGCAACTGGAACACCACGGCGCCGACGTCGAGGTAGCGCGTGACAACGATCGACTCCCGCACCGTACGAGGGATGAACCCGGCGCGCTGCAATTGATCGGCGAGCCCTTCGAGTCCAGCCGGTGCTGTCGAACTGACCGACACCGGGATGGCCAAAGCTTCGTTGAACTCGAGGTCGTTGTGTGCGCCGACCTGCTGGCTCAGCAGCCGACCACCAGGTTCCAGCACCCGGTAGGTCTCCCGCAGGTTCAGCCACGCGTGGCGGTTCAGTACAAGGTCAAACAGCGCGTCATCGACCGGCAGCGCGTCGGCGGTGCGGGCCACCACGTGAATCCCGAGCGGCTCGAGTCGTCGCGCAGCGACTGTCACATTCGGCGGATACGGCTCCACCGCGACGCTTCCCGGTGGTGGTCGCAATGAGCTGAAAATCTCACCGCCGCCGGTATCGACGTCGAGGATTCGGCGAGCGTTCGGGACGAGGTCGGCAGCCCGACGTTCATAGCTCCACGGAAGTGGCTCCGTTTCGACCCGTCCCGCAAGGAAGGAGAAGTCCCAGCCCTCAAGGCGGGTCGACGTCGCTTCCTCGACGAGTTGATCGAACGTCCGCGGTGCTGATGTGGACAAGAGAAGTTTCCCTTCGTGTGATGCTGGCGACTGGTGATGATCACTGAGAACGCGCGGTGAATGTTCTCCTTGTGGGAGGGCCACGGCGTCCGGTCACATCACCTCAAGCCAGGAGTGCCCGGGGTGGACCAGCTCGATGGCTTCGCGCAGCCAGCGTCGAGCGGCCGGATCCAGTCGCGGCCAGGTCGCGGCGAAATCAGCTTGATCCTTCGGCCTGAGCCCGGCCGCCTTGTGCAGCAGCTGCACCTGTGGACGCAGGTACGCAATCCCGTCGACGGTCCACACGATCTCGTCGATCGGGAGACTGATCCGAGAGTCCCGCTTGAACACCCACCTGTCCCCCGTCACACCCATCAAGATGATGTCGAACTGCCAAGGCTCGCCCCCGCTGCTCCGCGCCCAGACGTTCTCGCAGCTGTCCGCCAGCGAGTCCCGCTCCAGATCGCCGGGGAGCAGCACTCGCAGGGTCTCTTGGTCCGCCGACCACAAGTCGATCTTGCCGGCCAGATGCCGCCGGAGCAGCGGCAGCTCGTGACGAGGGATGCTGGGGTCCAGATCGCCGTGCGGACGGCGTACGCCGGTGAAGGCCTCCAGGGCCCACCCGCCAGCGATCCACCATCGTCCGGGGTAGCCGTCGAACAGAACCGCAGCATCGCGGGGCGTCCGCGGGAGCCAGGGCCCATAGATCCTGGTCACTTCGCTAGGGGTCAGATCACTCAGCGGCATCGCAGCACGCTACCGCCGCCCAGAGCCTGGACGAGCCTCAGTAGTCGAGCGGCGGCGCGGCGGCGTACTCCTCTGCGGTGACCGGCTCGAGCCAGTGGACGACCTCGTGCTCGTCGTCGCCCTCGTTGATGGCGAGGTGCACCATCAGCCGCGTGGGCGCGGCTCCGTGCCAGTGCTCCTCGTCGGCCTCGAAGAGGACGCGGTCGCCCGGGCGGATCACCTCGACCGGCCCGCCGCGGCGCTGGCACAGGCCGACGCCCTCGGTGACGAAGACAGTCTGGCTCAGCGGGTGGCGGTGCCAGTGGGTACGAGCCCCGGGCATGAAGTGCACCAGGTTGGCGGCGACCCGCGACGGCGGCGGGGCGGCGGCGACGGCGTCGATGAAGACGTCGCCGGTGAACCAGTCGGCGGGGCCCTTGGCGGTGTCGATCGAGCTGCGGGTGATCTGCATGGTCTTCCTTCGGTCAATGTCGGGTGGGAAGAAACTCGGGTACTTCTCGACCCACGTCATGGCTGTTGTCCACGCCTTGAGCGTAGGGCCCGACTAGACGTCTCGGAGCGCTCCAAGGGTTCCCTGTCAGTGCACCGACCGCCAGGGACTTCCTCTCCAAGGCCAGGAGCGCTTGACTCGATGACATGGCGGCAGCCGCCACCATGCGTGCACGAGCCGAGGAGGAGAAACGCGATGCGCCAGGTTGTCATGTACGGACCCGGGGACGTGCGGGTCGAGGACCGCGAGGACCCGAAGATCATCGAGCCCACCGACGCCATCATCCGCCTTGCGGCGACGTGCATCTGCGGCAGCGACCTGTGGCCCTACCGCGGTGCTGAGCCGGTCGATCACCAGGTGATGGGCCACGAGTACGTCGGCGTCGTGACGGAGCTCGGCTCGCAGGTGCGCACCATTCGGGTCGGCGACTTCGTCGTCGGCTCCTTCTGGGCTTCCGACAACACCTGTGAGATCTGCCGGGCCGGCTATCAGGCCTATTGCGTGCACCGGGTGCTGATGGGCACCCTTGGGACGCAGTCCGAGCTGGCGCGCATCCCTCTCGCCGACGGCACCCTGGTCGCGACCCCGGCGATGCCCGACCCCGACCTCATCCCCTCGCTGATGGCCGCCTCCGACGTGCTCGGCACCGGATGGTTCGCCGCGGTCGCCGCCGAGGCCGGCCCCGGCAGGACTGTGGCCGTCGTCGGCGACGGTGCGGTCGGCCTGCTCGCCATCCTGGCCGCCCGGCAGCTCGGCGCGGAGCGCATCATCGCCTTCAGCCGGCACGCGGACCGACAGGCGCTGGCGCGCGAGTTCGGCGCGACCGATTTCATCGCGGAGCGCGGCGTGGCGGGAGCGGCTCGGGTCAAGGAGCTCACCGACGGCCTCGGCGCACACTCGGTGATCGAGGCCGTCGGCACCCAGGAGGCGATGATGCAGGCCATCCACTCCGCCCGGGCCGGTGGGCACGTCGGGTTCGTCGGCGTCTCGCACGACGTCGCCATCCCCGGCGATGAGCTGTTCATGGCCGGCGTCCACCTCCACGGTGGCCCGGCGCCCGTACGTCGGTTCCTCCCCGACCTGATCCAGCTCATCTGGGACCGCACGATCGACCCGGGCAAGGTCTTCGACCTCACTCTCCCGCTTGAGCGTGCCGCCGAGGGCTACCAGGCGATGGACCAGCGCACCGCGACCAAAGTCCTGCTGAGCGTCTGAGCCATAATCTCGTCCGAACAATCCTGACCACAGCCCCGTGCCCACGCCCGGGCTGATGGCGCTACCCGAGCACGGAGGCTCCCATGGACCTGCAGGACTTCCTCAACCACGTGAACAGCGGGACGCCGATCGAGGGTGGCTCCGAGCAGCACCAGTTCATGTATCAAGCCTCCCTGGACGCGTTTCGGGTCACTGCTGAGATCAACAACGGCTACCGCACGCCTGAACAGATCCGTGCCCTGGTCGCTGAGCTCACCGGCAAGCCGATCGACGACTCCGTTAATGTCTTCCCGCCGTTCCACAGCGAGTTCGGCAAGAACCTGACCCTCGGCCGGCGCGTCTTCATCAACCTCGGCTGCCGCTTCCAGGACACCGGCGGCATCACCATCGGCGACGACACCCTCATCGGCCACGGCAGCACGCTGACCACACTCAACCACCACATCGACCCGGATCGACGTGGCGATATCGTGCCCGCTCCGATTCACATCGGTCGCAAGGTCTGGCTCGGTGCGGCCGTCACCGTCGTCCCCGGCGTCACCATCGGCGACGGAGCGATCGTCGGCGCCGGGGCCGTCGTGACCAAGGACGTACCCGCCAACGCCATCGTCGCCGGTGTGCCCGCGAAGCTCATCCGCATGACCGGTTTCAACGCCTGAGCAGACTGACCGCCGGAACCGATCTTTCCCAGCATCCGGGGCGGGCGAGCTGCGTGCCGCTCACGGATCGATGATGCGTGAGCGGTGCAGCCGCTGTCGGACTGTGCCACGATCTGGGCATGCTCACAATCGGTGCGGTGGTGTTGAAGGTCGCGGACGGCGACCGTGCAGGAGCGTTCTGGTCACAAGCGCTCGGATACGAAGCCGGCTCAGCCAACCCCTCCTTCTTGGGGCCTCGGTCCGGTGAAGGGGTGCGGTTGCATCTCGATGAGGACGACCGGACGCATCTTGACCTGTGGGCCGCCGATGCGGCCGACCAACAGGCCGAGGTCGACCGTCTGGTGTCGCTCGGCGCCCGCCGAGTCGAGTGGGACTATCCGCCGGACGCGGACTTCGTGGTGCTCGCCGACCCGGACGGCAATCTGTTCTGCGTGATCGACACCTCGGCCTGAGTTCTCAGTCGCGTCGGGTGACCCGGCGCCCGGTTACCACGCGCGGCTGCATCCGCAGGTAGATCACGGGGCCTTCAATGCCCCATGGCAGGGAACGTGGGTTCAGAATCCGCTCCACGTCGGTGTCCGTCACCACCGTGAGCGGACCACGGACCACGACGCTCCAGCCGGTGGCGACCAGCGCGGCGTGGTGGTCGATCTCGAACACCGCGTCGCCGTGGCCGACCGAATGGGCCATGTCCCCATCGGCCCCGGTGCTGAACAAGATGTCGGTCCCGACCAAGCCGAAGTTGACCGGCAGCAGTCCCAGGCCGTGCGGCCCGTCAAAGGCGATCCGGCCCACCGTGGTGGTGGCCAGCAACTCGTAGCACTCCGCAGTCTCCAGCGCGGTGATGATGTTCATCCTGTGTTCTTACCCTATAAGCGTGACATCACGGCGTTTCGGCCCAGTCCGACCGGACGCGCCAGCCGGTCGCACGACGCGTGGACCCGAACCCCACCGCTTGGCTGGCCCCGGCCGCAACGCTGCTCGCCCTGTGCAGATGATCACCGGATCTCACCGTTCCACCTTGGCCGGTGATAGCTCTCGCGCCGGAGTGATGGTCGTGGCCGCACTGATCAACCGGCACAGAGAAGCCGTCCAGCCCGCGTCGGCGAAATTTGCAACGATGGTAGAAAATTCGGTGCCGCCCATCGCTGGCGCGGCAGCCGATTCGGCGATATGGTTCAAATGAGTCCGCGGTTACCTGAACCCCCGAGCAGGCGACCGCGGACTTCTTGCTGTCCAGATGTCGCCCGCGGCGCGACCGACACCAGGTCGGATTTCACCTGACGACAAAGCACCTCAGGGCAGGCCAGCTGACTGGACCCGGCGACGGTGCTCGTCCCAGCGAGCGGCGATCTGCTCCATCTCCCGGCTGAGAAACCGGAGAAACTCCACCGACAAACTCAGCCGCGCCCCCGGCGCCGTCGAGGATCCGCCGACGGCGTCGACGCCCTGGGTGAGGACATCCAGCAACGGCGCGTACGTCCGGCCGCTGTTGATGATCGCGTCGTGCCAGGCGTCCTCCCTCACGACGTAGACGTCACGCCGGGTCCCCCGCTCGCGCTCCCGATGGATCAGCTGGATCTGCGCCAGATAGCGCACCGCACCCGACACCGCGGCCGGGCTCACCTGCAGCGTCTCCGCCAGCTCGGCCGCAGTCATCCGCCCGTCCTCGTCGGCGAGCAATGCGGCGAACACCCGGGCCGGCAGCCGCGGCATCCCGGCATCGGTCAGCGCCGAGCCGAAGCGCTCGACGAAGGTCGCGGCGGAGGCGAATGCCCCGGCCGCTACCGGGCGCTCCGTGAGGGACGGGTCGGTGGTCGGAGACTCGGGGGACGAGGTCATGGCGGCTACTTTACTTCATTCATATTTCTCTGAAATCTGTGTAACGTGACGGGTATGGCGATCATCTCCGTGCAGGACCTGCACAAGTCGTTCGGCCGATCCCCGGCCCTCGACGGGCTTGATCTCGAGGTGGCAGCCGGTGAGGTACACGGCTTCCTCGGTCCCAACGGTGCCGGCAAGTCGACCACCATCCGCATCCTGCTCGGTCTGCTCCGCGCCGACTCCGGCTCCGCCACCCTGCTCGGCGGGGACCCCTGGCGCGACGTCGAGCGGCTGCACCGGCGGCTGGCGTACGTGCCTGGCGATGTGACCCTGTGGCCGACGCTGACCGGCGGTGAGGTGATCGACCTGCTCGGCCGGCTCCGCGGCGGCCTGGCTGCAGGCCGCCGGGCCGATCTGCTCGAACGTTTCGACCTGGACCCGACCAAGAAGAGTCGGACGTACTCCAAGGGCAACCGGCAGAAGGTGGCCCTGGTCGCCGCGCTGGCTTCCGACGTCGAGCTGCTCATCCTCGACGAGCCGACCTCCGGGCTCGACCCGCTGATGGAGGCGGTGTTCCGCCAGTGCGTCGAGGAGGTCCGCAGGCAGGGACGGACGGTGCTGTTGTCCAGCCATATCCTGAGCGAGGTCGAGGCCCTGTGTGACCGGGTCACCATCGTCCGCGCCGGTCGCACCGTCGTATCCGGCACTCTGCTCGAGCTGCGGCGGCTGACCCGCACCACCGTCGACGCCCGGGTGGCCGAACCCGTGACCCCGGAGCTCTTCGGGACCCTCCCCGGCGTGCATGCGGTCCAGGTCCACGACAACCGGGTCCGCTGCTCGATCGAGACGCTGCACCTCGGTGACGCCATCGCCCGACTGTCCGGCTATCACCTCACTGCCCTGACCTGTCAGCCTCCCTCGCTGGAGGACCTGTTCCTCAGCTCCTACCAGCGCGATCCCGCCCAGGACCGCGCCAGCGCATCAGCGGGCACGAGCGCAGCATGAGCGCCGAGCGCTGGGGCCTCGCCGGCACCGGCACGCTGGTCCGGCTGGCCGTGCACCGTGACCGCCTGCTCGCCATCGGAGCAATCGCCGGGCTGGTGCTGCTGGCGTGGGTCTCCGCCGCCGCCTCCGTCCGCCTCTACGCCGAGCCGGCCGCCGCGGTGGCAGCCGGGCGCAGCATCGCGGCCAGCCGGCACTGCTCGCCCTCTACGGCCCGCTGGGCGACGCCGACAACCCCGACGCCATCGCCGTGTTCAAGACCACCCTGCTCGGCGCGGCTCTGCTGGCGCTGCTCGCGTCGGCGATCGTACGGCGCCATACCCGGGCCGAAGAGGAGGCTGGTCGGATCGAGCTCGTCGGGGCAGCGGTGGTGGGCCGTCGCGCGCCGCTGACGGCAGCAGTGCTGGTTGCCGCGGCTGCTGTCGTGCTGACGGCGGCGCTGGCGTCAGCGAGCCTGATCGCCGTCGGTCTCGGGGTGGCCGGATCGGTGACCTTCGGCCTCAGCTGGGCCGGAGCCGGGCTCAGCTTCATCGGCATCGCCGCGGTCGCCGCCCAGCTGACCGAGTCGTCGCGTGGCGCGGCCGCCTGGTCGGTCGGGGCGCTGGGACTCGCGTACGCGCTCCGGGCGACAGCCGACACGAGCACCGGCGCAGTGGCCGCGCTGAGCTGGCTGTCGCCCCTGGGCTGGGCGCAGAAGCTGCAGCCGTTCGGCGCCGACCGCTACTCGCTGGCGCTGATCCCTGTCTGCTTCTTCGCGGGCAGCGTCGGCCTCGCGTACGCCCTGCTGGAACGCCGCGACCTGGGAGCCGGGTTGGTGGCAGCCCGGTCGGGTCGGGCGGTCGCCGGCCGCTGGCTACGGTCCCCGGCCGCGCTCGCCTGGCGGCTGCAGCGCGCGTCGCTGCTGGGCTGGACGGTGGGATTCGCCTTATTGGGCCTGCTTCTCGGCAGCGTCGCCGTGAACGTCGACGCCATGACCGACACCCCCCAGGTGCAACAGATGCTGCGCGCACTCGGCGGCACCAGCAGCAGCATGACCGACCTGTTCCTGGCCACCGAGTCGCACTTCGCCGCCCTCGCCGCCGCGGCGTACGGAATCGGCGCCGCCCTTCGGCTGCACGGTGAGGAGACCAGCCTCCATGCCGAGACGCTGCTGGCCGGCGGGGTGTCGCGTCCTGCGCTGCTCGCCAGCCACGCTGTGGTCGCCCTGGTGGGCAGTGCCGCGTTGCTGGTCATCTTCGGGCTGACGCTGTCGCTCAGCTTCGGGGCCGCGATCGGGACACCCGGCGAGATGGTGCCGCACCTGGTGCCGATGGTGCTGGCACCGGTCGCGCCGGTGTGGGTCTGCGTCGGTCTGACCCTGGCGCTCACCGGGGTGCTCCCCCGTCGGACCTCGCTGGCCTGGCTGCTGCTGATCGCCTTCCTGGTCGTCGGCGAGTTCGGCCCGTTGCTCGAGCTGCCGCGATGGCTGGTTGACCTCTCACCGTTCAACCACGTCAAGGTGGTGCCCGGTGGCCCGGTCGACGCGGCCCCACTGCTGGCGCTCGGAGCCATCGCCGCAGCGTTGCTGGCCGTCGCCGTTGTCGGGTTCCGCCGCCGCGACCTGACCTGACCCACGCGCGAGTGCTCGGCGCGTGGTTGCATGTGCAGGTGAGATCGGAATATCCGCAGCGGATCGCCATGGTCAGCATGCACACGTCGCCGCTGGAGACGCCCGGGTTGGGCGACGCCGGCGGCCTCAACGTCTATGTCGCCGAGGTCGCGACCCGGCTGGCCGAACGAGGGCTCCACGTCGACGTCTTCACCCGACGCACCGACCCCGACACCCCCGACATCGTCGACCTGGGTGAGCGCACCCGTGTCATCCACCTCACCGCCGGGCCGACCGAGCCAGTACCGAAGGAACAGCTGCCGGGGCTGGTCGACTCCTTCGCCGACGCGATGGAAGCCGGCATCGCCGGCTACGACCTGCTGCACACCCACTACTGGCTCTCCGGCATGGTCGGCTTGGAGCTGGCGAGGCGGCACGACGTCCCGGTGGTGCACACCATGCACACGATGGCCAAGGTGAAGAACGCCGCTCGCGGGTCGGGGCAGCTGGCCGAGCCGGACGTACGCGAGCTGGGCGAGTCCGCGATCGTCGCCTCGAGCGCGGTGCTGACCGCCAACACCCCCGACGAGGCGCACGACCTGCGCCTGCATTACGCAGCCCGCGACGAGCAGATCGTCATCGTCCCACCGGGTGTCGACCTGCACACCTTCCATCCCTGTGACCAGCCGAAGTCGCGGGCCCAGCTGGGGGTGCGCGACGACGCCCAGGTGATCTTGTTCGTCGGTCGGATCCAGCCACTCAAGGCTCCCGATGTGCTGATCCGGGCCACCGCCGAGCTGATCCGCCGCCGGCCCGACCGCCGCTCCACCCTAGAGGTGATCATCATCGGCAGCCCCAGCGGACCCGAGGCCCACTGGGCCGAGACCCTGCCCGCGCTCGCCAGCTCGCTCGGCGTCGCTGACCTGGTCGAGTTCCGGCCGCACTCCCCCCGTTCGGAGCTGTTCCGGTGGTACTGCGTGTCAGATGTCGTCGGTGTCCCGTCCTACAACGAGTCCTTCGGGCTGGTCGCCCTCGAGGCCCAGGCCTGCGGCCGACCGGTGGTGGCCACCGACGTCGGCGGACTGCGGCATGCGGTGGAGGACCAGCACACCGGCGTGCTGGTCGACGGCCACGACCCGATCCGCTGGGCCGACGCGCTGGCGGCCGTCCTCGACGACCGGGAGGAGTCGGTACGCCTGGGCGCGAACGCCGCGGCGCATGCGGCCCGGTTCAGCTGGGACAACTCGGCCGCCGCCACGCTGGACGCCTACCACGTAGCCCTGCGCCGCTGAGTCGGACCGGGCCGATGGCGACGGGGCCCTGAGCGCTGGGCCGCTGCGTCAGACCACCGGTGCGACCACGCCACCCCGGCGGGTCAGCCGCTCCTCGGCGCAGGCCGACCGGAGCGCCAGCTCCAGTCGGGCGGCGATCCCGTCGGTGACCCGCGAGCCACCGAACAGTCGGCAGGTCTGCTTGAACAGCTCGGCCTCGCCGATGCCCATCGAGCTCCTCGCCAGCTGCACCATGGCGTTGGCGATCTCGCGTACTGCCACGTCATCCAATGGCCGCTCCTTGCTCGGGCCCGACCAGGGCCGGAATCCCTCCCAGCGCAGCGGATCCCGTGTCGGCGGCCAGACGAAGCCTTCAGAGTCGCGGCGCAGGTCGGCCGGCACGACCCGGTCCACCTCGGCCACCCGGGTGGCCTGCAACCGACTCACCCCGTGCGCGAGCACGACGCACCGAGCCAGCCGCTCGACCGAGATCGGCCCTTCTGCATCGACGATCTGACGGACGAGACCGTCCAGCTGCGAGCTGCTCCGACCCCTCGCCAGCGACTCCAACCCATGGCGTGGCTGCACCGCGCCGGGCCGGTATGCGACGAACTCCTCCAGCTCCGCCACAGCGCTCACCGGGACGGTCACCGGCAGGTCCGCATGCGCTCCGAGCGGCGCCGACGCCAGGGCAAGCCGTTGTGGATCAGGAATCCGTTCATGATCATCTCTTCGGTGATCATGGTCGCCGTCAAGCCGGCGAAGGTCAGGCCCGGGATCGGCTGGCTGATCAAGATCATCATCATCATCGGCCCGGGTCTCGCCCCCCGCCGTCGGACGCGCCGCCACCGCCCTGGTGCGTTCCACCAGCTCGTCGAGCACAGCCTCGGGCTGCTGCAGCCAGGCCGGGAGCCACACCCGGACCACGTCCGGCCAGCCCATGATCTCGTGCAGCACCACGGTCGGCAGACCATCGCGGTCACCGGTGGTCCGTCGCGCCGCCCACGCCGGTGAGTCCAGCAGCACCGCGACCGCGGCCTGCTCGCCGCGCTCGGGCCACGACAACGCCAGGTCGACCTGGAAGTCCGACAGCCCGACGCCGGTGCGGACCACGAGCCCACGCGCCCGCAACGCCGCGGCCAGGTCGTCGCGGTGACGGTCCACCGCGCGCGGCAGGGCCAGCGACGGCGCCGCCGCGCCGTCCAGCTCTGCCGCCGCCACGCCGTACTTGGCCAGCTCGAGATAGCCGCGGAGATGCTTGATCCCGACCGACGACGTCTGGTCGGCCCGCAGGTCCTCGGGTTCGAAGGAGGAGAACACCATCACCCGGCGGCGGGCGCGGGTGATGGCCACGTTGAGGCGCCGCTCACCGCCACTGCGGTTCAGGGGTCCGAAGTTCAGCGGCAGCTGCCCGTCGGCATCGGCGGAGAACCCGGTGGAGAAGATGATCACGTCGCGCTCGTCGCCCTGGACGTTCTCCAGGTTCTTGACGAAGAGGCCGTCCTGGCGGGCGGCGAGCGACTCGATCACCCCTTCGACCCCGCAGTCCCACAGCATCTGCTCGATCAGGGTCCGCTGCTGGAGGTTGAAGGTCACCACGCCGATGGAACGCTCGCGGGCGTGCCAGCGACGCAGCACCTCCGCCACCACCGCCGCCGCCTCGACCGGGTTGGTCCGCAGCGGACCGTCGCCGCGACCGCGGTTGAAGCGGCCGTCGACCCGGACGAAGGAGACCCCGGAGTCGCTGTGTCGTCCCGGGGCCGTCGGGAAGGACGACAGCCGGCCCTCGTAGTAGGCGGAGTTGCTGAACGCGATCAGCGCCTCGTCCTGGCTGCGGTAGTGCCACGACAGCCACAGCCGCGGGACTCTGGCCTGGACGCACTCGGAGAGGATCGACTCCTCGTCGGTCACCACGGCGAAGTCCGACTCGTCGTCGTTCTCCTCCGGACCGGCTGCGCCGAAGGCGGTCGGGGGCAGCTGCTTGGAGTCACCAGCCACCACCACCGTGTCCGCGCGGCCGAGCGCACCGACCGCGTCGGCGACTCGGATCTGGGACGCCTCGTCGAAGACGACCAGGTCGAACGAGATGCTGCCCGGCGGCACGAACCGGGCCAGCGAGTCGGGGCTGACCAGGACGCACGGAGTGATCTCCGCGATCACACCGCCGAACCGCTGCACCAGCCGCCGTACGCTCAGCCCGCCCCGACTGCGACCGATCTCGCGCTCCAGCGCGCCCACCTGTCCGAAGGTCGCCCCGGCCCGAAAGGGTCTGCGGCCCACCACTGCGGCGGGCACGACACTCCGCAGCTGGTCGCGCAGCTGCTCCGACCCGACGACGAAGCGGTCAACGGTGCGGTCGTGGTGCGCGCCGTCGAAATGCCGCAGCCGCCCCGCCGCCAACCGCTCGGCCACGCTGGCGCCGGCCAGTCCGCGGTCGAGGGCGGCGACGGCGTCGTCCGGGTCGACCACGCCGGTCAGCAGCTCCAGGCGTGCCGTCGGCAATACCCGCTCCAGCGGCTGGAGGGCGCAGACGCACTCGGTCCAGGCCCGGAGGTCGACGCAGCGCGGCAGGTCCGCCGCACGCTCGGGCTGGCTGTCCGCCCAGCGGCGCAGCAGACCGCGGCCACCGGCGAAGGCGCGCTGATCCTCGTCGGTGGACCCGGTCGGCCCCAGCACCGTCCGCAGCGCGGCAACGGCCGCAGTGATGGTGGAGCGGCCGGCGTCGGCCAGTGGCGCCTCCACCGCCCGGGCCCGGGACACCTCGTCGCGCAGCGCGGCCGGCAGCCCGGCGAGCGCTGCGGCATCGCGGGTCAGGGCGGTCAGCGTCTCCTCGAGCTCGCCCACGCCGGCGTCGGACAGCAGGTTGGTGCGCTCCGGCAGGACAGCGAGACCGGGCAGCGCCCGCCACCCGGAGACGACGGCGGTGTGGTCGCGCTGCAGGGCGGCCACCTGCTCCACCACCTGCGGCAGCTGTTTGGGCTCGACGGTGCGACCGGGGAGCAGCAGGGCCAGCAGTGGTGCACCCGCGGACACCAGCCGTGACTTTCGGCCGAGGAAGAATGAGGCGGCCGCCTCACGGACGGCCTGGCGTACCGGCTCCAGTGGCAGCTCGACGACCGCCGGGGCGAAGTCCGCCAGCAGGGTGCGCGCCTGGCCGCGCAGCGTCTCGGTCCGGGCGTCCAGCTCGGCCCGGGCCTGCTGCCAGCGGCCGGTCGACGACTCCGCCAACAGGGCCGGCGGCGCAGCACGGACCGACAGCAGCCAGGACACCGCCGCCAGCTCGGCGGCGGTTCGGCACGCCTCAAGGGCTCGCCCGACGGCCAGGCCGGTGGAGTCGATCAGCGCCAGTGCCGCCGCCACCGCGGCCGCCGACTCCTCGACGGGGCCGGTCAGGTCGACGTCGGGCAGCTGCCGGGCGAACGCCCACGGGTGCTCCGGCCGCAACCGCGCGTGCCGGAGCGCGGGGACGGCCCGGTCCACGGCCGCCCGGGCCGCCTCGACGGCCGCGGGGTCTGCCGCTCCCCCGCCCGGCTCCGCTGCCGGCCGTCCGCCCTGCGCACCGCCGAGGTCGTCGTCGGTCACGGTCAGCACCGGGCCGACGCCACGGGCGAGCAGCCGGGTCCGCGCCTGATAGAGCGACAGCCCGAGGTGGTTGGGACTGTGCACGCGGGAGACATAGTCGGCAAGCGTCTCCGAGCTGCTGCGGACATCCTGGGCGGCGATCCGGTAGCCCTCCGGGTCGACCTGCGGGGCCTGGGCCAACGCGGCCCGCAGCCGGGCGCGCACCTCCGCCGGGCGGGCGTTGCGGTCGTGCAGGTCCAAGGTGAACGGCGCCAGCCCGACCTCACCGAGCCGGGTTCGGACGACGTCGAGCGCAGCCCCCTTCTCAGCCACGAACAAGACGGTACGGCCCTGCGCGAGCTGGTCGGTGAGGATGTTGGTGATGGTCTGGGACTTGCCGGTGCCGGGTGGGCCCTCCAGGACGAAGCTGCGGCCGGCCCGTGCCGCGGCGATGGCCTCCGCCTGGGCTCCATCAGCCGGGATCGGCGAAGCCGCCACCACCTCGTCCAGCGGCGGCGGCTCGGCTCCGTTACCGGTGCCGGGGAAGGACTCGTGCGGTGACTCCACCAGGTGCCGGATGAGAGGCCTGGTCATGAACTCCTGCCAATGCTCGTCCAGGTCGCGCCAGAGGAGATAGCCGGTGAACGCGACGATGGCCAGCCGGGCCTCGGTCTCCACCCGGAAGCGCAGCTCGGCGGCGTCGATGGCCTCGCGGACGATGCGGACCACCGCGTCCACGTCGACGCCGTCACCGTCGGTGCGCAGCGGCAGCTCCTCCAGCTCGGGGATGACCAGGCCGAACTCCTGCCGTAGCTTCTCCAGCAGTGACAGGTTGACCGTCACGGCGCCGGTCTCGTCGAACGCGATCCGGAACGGCATCACCACCCCTTTGACGTCGACCGGCGCGAGCAGCAGCGGGGCGGACAGCTCCCGGTCGCCGAGCCGCCAGTCCAGCCGGGCCAGGGTGACGTACAGCGGGTTGGCGCCGGTCTCCTCGATGGTGGTCCGGGCCCGGTAGCGCAGCCGGTTGATCGCCGCCTCATGGTGTCCGGTGGCCAGCGCTGAGTAGACGGTGGAGCGATTGGTCAGCATCGCCCGCTGCACATCGCCCGGCAATGCGAACGCATCCCGGGCGCCTTCCTTGGCGACGGCGCCCGAGAGGTCGTCGAGGGCCCGCACCGTCACGGTCCGGCCATCCTGCAGCAAGCCGGCCAGCGTGCCGAGCTGCTCGCCGGCGACCACCAGCGGCACCTGCGTCATCTGGCTGGTCATGTTCAGCAGCCGGTTGCGCAGCGTCAGGTCCAGCAGCGCGTTCTTCCACTGCCGAATCCGGGCCGGGGCCGGATCGGCAGCCGGTTCGACGGCCCGCGAGGGTGTGCTCGGCTCGGCTGCGGCCGGGATGCCGATCTCGGGCGGGGTGTAGTCGACGATCTCCACCACACCGTCATCGCGGACCCGGCGGGCAGGGACGGGCAGCACCCGCATCCAGCGCGCCATGGCCACGTCGACCACCCCGACCAGGTCGGCGGTGTTGCCGTGGAAATAGCTGTCCAGCGGTGCCTGGCGAGCGCGTCGGAACCCCTCGGCGGGCGGCGGCCGGCGGTCGGTGGTGACCAGGGTGGTCTCGACCACGCCCATCAGCTGCAGGTCGACGGCGTTGGCCGCGCCGGCGGGCTGCAGGCTGGCCGCCTCGGGCAGGCCGGAGTTGGGCGCGCGCCAATAGCCGAGGAAGGCGTGGCCGCGGGCCACCCAGAGCACCGGGGCGATGCCGATCTGCTCCAGGGCGGCGGCCATCACCACGGTGGTGTCCAAGCAGGTGCCCAGCCGCCCGTCCAGCACGTCGCCGGGCGTACGCACCTTCTGTCCGTAGCCCCAGCTGGCCGGCTCCTGGGCGTAGTGGATGCCAACCGCAGACATCGCGGTGAACAGCGCCTCAACGATGGCGTCCAGGCGCTCCGGTGGTTGGTCGGCGACCACCAGAGCCCCGTTGCCGGTACGCCGGGTCAGCTCGCCGGCGGTCGCCGCGACGAGTCCGGCCACCGCGGGGTGGTTCGGCTGGATGAAGGAGGCGAGCAGCTCCAGCGACAGCACCGGGGCCGCCGGGTCCAGCACCCACTGCCGCGCCGCCAACAGCCGGATCGGCGTGTGCGACCGGGCGAGCAGCTCATTGCCCGCCTGCAGCTCGACCAGGACCTCGGCCGAGGTCTCCTCTTCCAGCTCCGACATCCGCTGCGCGTCAAGGCGGACATCGGGGTTGTCCAAGACCACGGTGCCCGAATCCAGCGACTCCCACCGCCGACTCCAGGGCCGGCTGACCACCGTCCCCTGCGCGTCCACCAGCCGGAGCGAGAGGCAGACGTCGGACAGCGGCTGCCGGGTCGTGACGTCGACCACGAGACGGTGCAAGAAGGACAGCTCGTTGTGCGCCATGGCGTAGTTCACCGACGGCGCCGCGAGCACCTCGATCTCCACGGTCACGGCCATGACGTGCACCCTATGCCGCCGTGCTGACGCCGCGCCTGGGCCACCGCCGGGTCATCGGGCGATCGCGTCGACGACCGCCTGCAGATAGCGCCGCGTGGTGCGGGCCTGCAGCCGGCGCGCCACCGGTGAACCCAGCCGGACCAGAGGCGACCCCGCCCGGCTGACCGCGCGAACCACCACCGTCACCCGGTCGGCGGTGTCGCGCTCGATGAGGAACTCCTCCACACCGGTCACCGGGTGCCCCGGAAGAGTCGCATAGCGGAAGCCGCGGCGGTGGTCGGTGTCGTAGACCGCCGTCACCCGACAAGGGGCGAGCACGTCCACCGGCCCGATCCCGATGGCCAGCACCACGGTGGTCCCCAGCTCCGCCGCTGGGGTGCTGGCGACCACCTGCAGTCCAGCACCGGTCTGCATGCCCCAGGCCCGGACGTACTCGCCGGCGGCCAGCAACAGCTCGTGGCCGTGGCCGAGCTCACGCCGCTGCTCGATCCGCATCATCGTGGCCAGGTCGGCAGCCGGGTCGGCGCTGGAGGTGGGCTGCTGGCTGCGGGCCCGGGCCAGCCGTCGCTCGGCGGCGGCGCGGTCGCCGCGTACGGACATCGCGACCATGTCGTCTCCTCGGTCTCGCCCAGCTCGCTTGGCCGGGTCAGGCTCAGTCGTCCTGCCCCCAGAAGATCCGGTCCACCACGTGGCGGGCCCGTCGGGTGACCCGTTGGTAGTCGGCGAGCAGGTGTGACGACTCCCGCGGTCCATAGCCCATCAGCTCGGCCACCGCCTCCAGGTCCCGGCTGTCGCTGGGCAGCGAGTCCGAACCCCGGCCGCGGACCAGCATGATCTGGTTGCGGATCCGGCTCGCCATCAGCCACGCGGCCTCCAGGTGACCGCAGTCGACCGGATCGAGATAGCCGGCATCGCGGGCGGCCCGCAGCGCCACGATGGTGCGGGTGGATCGCAGCGCCGGCACCTCCCAGGCGTGCTGGAGCTGGAGCAGCTGCACAGTCCACTCGACATCGGCCAAGCCACCGGGGCCGAGCTTGGTGTGCTTGGCCGGGTTGGCCCCCCGGGGCAGCCGCTCGGCCTCGACCCGCGCCTTGAGCTTGCGGATCTCGGTCAGCTGGGAGGGAGTGAGCCCGCCCTCCGGCCAGCGACGGGTGTCGATCTCCGCCACCAGCGCGGCCCCCAGCTCCTCGTCCCCGGCCAGCGCCTCGGCCCGGATCAGCGCCTGCAGCTCCCAGGTCGAGGACCATCGGCTGTAGTAGTTGCGGTAGGCGGACAGCGAGCGGATCAGCGCGCCGCCCTTGCCTTCCGGCCGGAGATCGGCGTCGATGCTGAGGACCGGGTCGGCACCCGGACGGGCCAGCAGCTTGCGCATCGCGGTGATCACGGCCGCGGCCGAGCGGGTCTCGTTCTGGTCGCTGTCGGCCATCACGAACATGGCATCGGCGTCGGAGGAGTACGACATCTCCCGGCCGCCCCACCGGCCCATCGCGATGACCGCGATCCGCGGCACCGGGGTGATCTCGGCGTGGTCACGCGCAACGGTGAGCGCGGCGTCCACGGTGGCCGAGGCGAGGTCGGCGAGAGCGTCGCCGACGACGAGCACATCGTTGAGGCCGAGCAGGTCGCCCACCGCGACCCGGAAGAGCTCGCGGCGGCGGATCGCGCGGATCGTCTCCACCGCCGCCACCGGGTCGTCGTGCCGGCGCGCCGCGATGTTCATCTCCTTGCGCAGGTCCACCAAGGACCGGGGCACCAGCTCCTCGTCGTTGGCGAGCATCTGCACCGTCTGCGGCGCCCGGGTCAGCAGCTGGACGGCATAGCGGCTGGACGCCAGGATGCGGGCCAGTCGCTCGGCCATCATGCCCTCGTCGCGCAGTGCGCGGAGATACCAGTGGGTGGTCCCCAACGCCTCCGACACCTGCCGGAACGCCAGCAGCCCGTGGTCGGGGTTGGGTGCGCCGGCGAACCAGCCGAGCATGGCCGGCAGCAGCTGGCGTTGGATCTCGGCCTGTCGGGTGACGCCCTGGCTGAGCGCGCCGATGTGCCGCAGCGCCGCTGTGGGGTCGGCGTAGCCGAGGGCCTTCAGCCGATCGGTCGCCGACTCCGGGGTCAGCCGGAGCTCCGAGGACGGTATCCGTGCCACAGCGTCGAGCAGCGGGGAGTAGAACAGTCGCTCGTGCAGCCGCAGCACCCGGTGGGTGCAGGAACGCCAGGTGCTCAGCAGCTCCTTCGCCGGGTCGCCGTAGCCCAAGGAACGGCCGATCCGGCGGAGGTCCTCGTCGCTGTCGGGCAGAACGTGGGTACGCCGCAGCCGGAACAGCTGGATCCGGTGCTCCAGCGTCCGCAGGAACCGGTACGCCAGCCCGAAGCCCTTGCCGTCCTCGCGCCCGACGTAGCCGGCATCGATCAGCCGCTTCAGGCTCTCCAGCGTGCCGCGCGAGCGCAGCCGGGTGTCGACCCGGCCGTGCACCAGCTGCAGCAGCTGCACGGAGAACTCGACGTCGCGCAGCCCGCCGCGGCCGAGCTTCAGCTCCCGGCCTGCGTCGCGGGCCGGGATGTGCGCGATCACCCGTTTGCGCATCGCCTGGCTGTCGGCGACGAAGTGCTCCCGCTCGGCGGCGGTCCAGACACGAGGGCTGACCATGTCGACGAACTGCTGGCCCAGCTCGAGGTCCCCTGCGCTGGGACGAGCCTTGAGCATGGCCTGGAACTCCCAGGTCTTCGCCCACGTCGTGTAGTAGGCCTCGTGGCTGGCCAGGGTACGGACCAGCTGACCGGCGCGGCCCTCCGGCCGCAGGGCGGCGTCGACCTCCCAGATCGTGCCCGCGCCGGTGTGGGCGGAGCAGATCCGGCTCAGCTCGCCGGCCAGCCGGGTGGCCACGGTGATGGCCTCGTCGGTGGACACCACCGGCTCGCCCGCCTCGTCGAGCGCGGGCTCCGCGACGAAGATCACGTCGACGTCGCTGACGTAGTTGAGCTCCTGGGCGCCGCACTTGCCCAGGCCGACCACCGCCAGTCGGCAGGTCAGGGCCCGCTCGCCGAGGCTGCCGCGGGCGATGGCCAGCGCGGCCTCCAAGGTGGCGTCGGCGAGGTCAGAGAGCTCGGCGGCGATGTCGTCGAGGATCTCGATCGGCTCGGGGGCGCAGAGGTCGCGGGCAGCGATCCGCAGCAGCGCGCCGCGGTACGCGATCCGCAGCGCATCACCGGTCAGCTCGGTGGCGACCGGGACGGCTGCGTCCGGATCCGCGCCGGCGGCTCGCAGCATCTCGGTACGCAGCTCCGCTGCGCCATGGCGCTCCACCGGCACCTGCAGCAGGTCCAGCTGCTCGGGGTGGGTGATGACGTGCTGCTGCAGCGCCGCGCTGACACCGAACACCTGGATGAGCTGCGTGGCGAGGACGTCATCAGCCAGCAACCGGGTGCACACTCCCGGCAGCACGTCGGCGAGGCGGTCCAACCCGGCCAACGCCAGGTCCGGGTCGGGCGCGGCGGCGACCACGTCCAACAGCGGCTCATGCACCTGGTCCCATTGCTGCACGATCCGGGCCGCGGTGGCGGAGTCACTGAAGCCGCGACGAGCCAAGGTGCCCTGGGTGGTCTGCAGCCTGCTCACGCAGGCATGCTAGCCGGAGGGCTCGGACCTGCTGCGGCGCGCAACGCTCCGGCACGGGCGTTGTCGCCGATCAGGCGCGGCGACGGCCGGTCAGCGTGGCTGCGGTGATGGCCGCGAGTGCGCAGGCAAGGGCCCAGGCGACGGGGATACCCATGGTCGGTGGGCGCACCGTGGCGGCGAGCGTGACGAGAGCCGCGACACCGACGGCGGTGCCGAGCTGAGCGCCGGTGTTGAGGATGCCGGCGGCGCTTCCGGTGAGGCTGTCGGGGACCGCGGTGCCGATACTGGTGGCTGCGACAGCGGCCATCCCCAGGCCGGCTCCGGCGACCACGACACCGCAGAGGATGCCGGGCCGGCTTCCCTGGGTGGCGCTGAGCACGGCGGTTCCGGCGGCCACGGCGGCGAGTCCCCAGCCGGCCAGACGGTGGGGCGTCAGCCGACGCGCGAGCGGTCCGGCCAGGACCGAGCCGACGATCACCGCCAGGCTGAACGGCAGCAGGGACAATCCGGCCTCGACCGGGCTGGCTCCGCGTTGTTGTTGCAGATGCAGCGCGACCAGCACCCCGGCTGAGCTCGTGGTGGCGGTGTTGACGAACGAGACGGCAGTCCCGGTCCGCAGGTTGGCACTCGCCACCGCCTGCCGGGGCACCAGAGGATCGGCGGCTCGTCGCTGCTGACGAACGAACACGGCAGCCACCAGCACCCCCGCGGCGATGGCACCGATGCCCCAGCTCCGCAACTCATCTCGCTCCACCATGGAGGTGCCGACGACCACGGCCATGATGAGGACGACCAACAACGACGCCCCGGCCAGGTCGAGACTGCGGCGGTTTTCATCGCGCGGCGCCGGTGGCACGGTGATGGCGATCGCGACCAGCAGGGTGAGCCCGATCGGCAGGTTGATCCAAAAGATGGAGCGCCAGCTCCACAGATCAGTCAGGAATCCTCCGGCGAGGAAACCGAGGGCGCCGGCGGCGGCTCCACTGGCACCCCAGGCGGCGACTGCGGCGCTTCGCCTCCTCGGGTCTGGGCTGAGGTGCAGCAGGAGCCGCAGGGCGCTGGGAACACTGACGGCGGCGGCAAGGCCCTGCAGTGCCCGCGCGATCACCAGCTGCACGATCTCCTGAGCGCTGAAGCCGAGCACGGCCACCACGGTGAACGACGCGACGCCGACCACGAGGACACGCCGGTGGCCGTAGCGGTCGCCCAGCCGCGCCCCCACGATCAAGAACGCGCCGAAGAACATCGCGTACACCGTGGCCAGGACACCGGTCGACCATCGGGGGGCGGCGAGGTCAGCGGTCATGGCGGGGATGGCTGTGGTGGCGCTGGTCACCCCGAGGACGTCGACGAACTGCACCAGGCAGAGCGCCACCGCACCCGCCGTCGCTCTTCTACCGTTTCCGGGGATCACCCGATCAGGCTACTTCAACGATGAAGTGCAAGGCTAGCGTCATGACGGATGCATCTCGGCCTCGCCGCAGGATGCGACTCCGCGATGTTGCCGACGAGGTGGGCGTCTCGGCGAAGACCGTCTCGAACGCCTACCGGGCCCCCGGCCAGCTCACTCCCGAATTGCGACAGCGGATTCTCGAGGCCGCGAGCCGGCTGGGATACGCAGGGCCGGACCCCATCGCCTCCGGCTTGCGACGGGGCCGGGTCGGGGCCATCGGGGTGCTCTACGCCAACCAGTTGTCCTACGCCTTCGACGACCCCAACACCAACGCGCTGCTCGCCGGCGTGACCGTGGCCGCGGGAGAGGCGGCCGTCGGGTTGTTGCTGCTGCCAGGATCGGCCGACCCGACACGTCGAACGGCCGCCGTCTCTGACGCCGTCGTCGACGGCATCATCGCCTCCTCCCTGGCCGAGGACGACCCGCTGCTGCAGACCTGCGTCGACCGGCGACTGCCGCTGGTCGTCGTCGACCAACCCGATCCCTCCGTCCTGGCCCGCCTCAGGCCTGACCCCATACCGTGGATCGGCATCGACGACCGGGCGGCGGCCTTCGAGATCGCCGAACATCTGCTCCTCCTGGGCCACCGTCACCTCGGCGTCGTGTCGTTCGCCCTGCGGCGGACCACTCCGACCGGCTTCGCCACCGTCGCCGACCAGGACACGGCCACGTTGTCCGTCACCAGGAATCGACTCGCCGGATACCGCGCCGCAGCCGAGCGATATGACGTCGACTGGACGCAGGTCCCCATCTCGCAGGGTGTCGACAGCACGCCCGCCGAAGGCGAGAAGGGTGCGCTCGCTGTGCTGAGCACCACTCCCCGCCCGACGGCACTTCTCTGCCTCAGTGACCGACTCGCCGAAGGTGCCCTCGTCGCGGCCACCAGGCTCGGTCTCCGGGTGCCCGAGGACCTGTCGCTGGTCGGATTCGACGACGCGCCCAACCTGGCACACAATCTCGCGCTCACCACCGTGCACCAACCCAGCAGACTGAAAGGGCAGTACGCCGCCCAGGCTCTCCTCGCCCTGACCAACGGAACCGCCGTCAGCCCGGTCCCCCGCCTCGACACCCACCTCGTCGTCCGCGGAACCACCCGCCCCCCGATCTCTGGCCCGTGAAGGAGTGCCCCATGGCGGACGCTACGCCCCCCGACGTGAAGATCATCCCGTTCACACAGCACCATCGCGAGCCACTGTTGGCGCTGTCCCTGCGAGCGTGGGGGCCAGTGTTTCCACTGCTCAAGGAAGCGGTCTCGCCCTTCGTCTACGAGTCGTTCTATCCAAAGGGCTGGCGCAAACGGCAGTACGACGACGTGGCCACCGTGCTGGACGCCGAGCCCGACAACGTCGATGTGGCGATGATCGATGACTTGGCGGTGGGGTGGGTGTGCACCCGGTTGCACCCCAAGGACAGCATGGGCGAGATCTACGTCCTCGCGGTCGACCCGGCGCATCAACGGCACGGGGTCGGTCGTGCTCTGATGGAGCAGGCGCAGGAGCGGTGTCGACGCGCCGGCATGCGGATGATCATGGTCGAGACCGGTGACGACCCCGGCCACGAACCGGCGCGCCGGGCGTACGAAGCTGTCGGCTTCGAGCGATGGCCCGTCGCTCGCTATTTCAAGGAGATCCCCGACACCACCGGCTAGCAGCTCGTCCGTTCAATAGCGCGGCAGGGTCGGATCGTAGATCGGGTCCACCGTACGCATGTAGCTGGTGTCGTCGCGCTCCTGCCGTCCAGAGGCGACGTACAGCTCGTGCTGGCGGGCCAGGGCATCTCGGTCCAGCTCGACGCCGAGCCCCGGACCGCTCGGTACGGCCAGGCTGCCGTCGACGAACTCGAGGTCTCCGGCTACGACGATGTCGGAGTCCCGGTTCCACGGGTAGTGGGTGTCGCAGGCATAGCTGAGGTCAGCCGTTGCCGCACCGAGGTGCGTCATGGCGGCCAACGAGATGCCCAGGTGCGAGTTGGAGTGCATCGACAGGCCAAGACCGAAGGTGGAGCAGATGGCCGACAGCTCCATGCTGTGCCGCAGCCCACCCCACACGTGGTGGTCTGACAAGATCACCCCGACCGAGCCCTTCGCCACGGCGTCGGCGACGTCGTCGAAGCCGATCACGCACATATTGGTGGCCAGCGGCATCCTGACCTCCCGCGCCACCTCGGCCATCAGGTCACGGCCCAGCACCGGGTCCTCGAGATACTCCAGCTCGTCGACCAGCTCGCTGCCCACCCGGATCGCTGTCTCTTTGGTCCAGCCGCCGTTCGGGTCGATCCGCAGCGGCATCCCGGGGAACGCCTCCGCCAGCGCCGAGATGGCAGCGATCTCCTCATCGGGCGGGAAGACGCCCGCCTTGAGCTTGATCGACTTGAACCCGTAGCTGTCGATCATGGCCTGCGCCTGGGCGACCACCCCGGCTGGGTCGAGCGCCGCGCCCCAGGTGTCGCCGACGGCGTCCCGGTCGGCGGTGGCAGGGTGCTCGGCCCACTTGTAGAAGAGGTAGGCGCTGTAGGGCACGGCATCGCGCACCGGCCCACCGAGCAGGTCACAGACCCGCACGCCGAGCAGCTTGCCCTGTGCGTCCAGGCAGGCCACCTCGATCGGGGCGAAGACGCCGCGACTGGCCTTGGTCGGTCGGCCGACCGCGCCCCCGCCGGTCAGGGTGGCGCCGCCCAGCCGTTCGGCGATGCGCTGCTCGATCAGCTGGGTGGCGAACACGTCGAGACCGATCACCGCGTCGCGGACTGCTTCCAGCTGGGCCACCCGGGTCGCTCCGCCGGCGCACTCGCCCAGCCCGACTGTGCCGTCGTCGAGCACGACCTCGACCACACAGCGCAGCGCGAGCGGCTCGTGCACCCCCCAGGAGTTGAGCAGTGGCGGGTCGGCGAAGGCCAACCCGGTGATGATCAGGTCGCGGATCTTCATGACACCTCGGGGGCTCGGATCCGTCCGTGCTGGACGGATCGCCGGACACGCGGAGCCGGGCGGTCGCGCTGCATCGCCCGGGTCGTCCGAGGCTGACCCTACCGGTGCCTGTTCGCACCTGCGCGGCGACGGCCCTCGCGCTCCGCCCGGCTCAGAGCTGAGACAGCACCTCCGCAGCGATCAGCTCGAGGTGGTCGACGTCTGTGGTGTCCACTGTCTGCAGGTAGACCCGGCTGGCACCCAGCTCTCGTAGCCGACCGAGCTTGTCGACGGCCTGCGCCGGTGAGCCACTGACCGACACCTCCGCGAAGCCGTCGGGGTCGTTGCCGCCGTTACGCAGCCGGCGCTGGAACTCGGCGTCGTCGGCGCCGACGGCGGTCGGCAGGGCCACGGAGTATTTGATGCTGTCCGGGTCGCGGCCAAGATCCTGCGCGGCGGCGCGTACCCCGGCGAACTTCTGGGTGATGGTCGCCTCGTCGACGAAGCCGATGTTGAACTCGGTGGCGTACTGGGCGGCCAGTCGCGGCGTCCGCCGCGGACCGCCGCCGCCGACGATGACCGGCAACGGCTGCTGCACCGGCTTGGGCAGCGCCGGAGAGTCGGTCAAGGTGTACGTCTCGCCGGCGTAGGAGAAAGTCTCGCCGATCGGAGTGGACCACAGGCCGGTGACGATGGCCAGGTGCTCCTCCAGCAGCCCGAAGCGCTTCTCCGGAAACGGGATGCCGTAGGCGAGGTGCTCCTCGCGATACCAACCGGTGCCGAGCCCGAGCTCGGCGCGACCGCCGGACATCTGGTCAACGCCCGCGACCTGGATCGCGAGCACGCCGGGATGTCGGTAGGTGACCGACGAGACCAACGTGCCGAGCCGAATCCGGCTCGTCTCGCGGGCCAACCCGGCCAGCGTGGTCCAGGCGTCGCTCGACCCCGGCAGGCCATCGACCCGGTCGCCCATCTTCAGATAGTGGTCGGACCGGAAGAAGCCGTGGAAGCCGAGGCGCTCCGCCGCCTGAGCGTAGCTGAGCAGCTCGTCGTAGGTCGCGCCCTGCTGGGGCTCGGTGAACACGCAGATCTCCATGGCGCCATCCTTGCAAGGGCCGCCCACGGCGGCGGACCGGGTCGCCACCGGATGCGTACGCACCGGGTCGCCACCGGGTGCTACGCACCGGGTCACCCCCAGGTGCTACGCACCGACCCAGGCGCTCGCCGACGTGACTCCCAGCCGACGCGACTCAGCCGACGGCGCGCCGGGGCGTCGCCCCGGAGCTCGACCCAGCCAGGTCCGGCGCCCGGTGCGAGACCGCCAGCTGCGCCGCCCGGCGCGGGGAAGGTGCGAGCGGCCCGCCGGCGAGGTCGACCCGGAGCCCGCGGCGAGCGACCTGCGCATCGTGGAGCCCGACCTCGGCGGCATGCCGCAGCGCCCGGGCGGCGTCCGTGCCCGGCCACAGGTGGGTCAGCACCGTCACCGCGACGTCAGCCTCCAGCGCTAGGGCAGCAACCTGTCCGGCGCTGGAGAGGTACGCCCGCTCGTCCGGTGGCACCTCGTCGGCGAAGGTTGCTTCACCGAGCAACAGGTCGGCGTTCTTGGCCAGCGCGACCCGGTCCGAGGACGCGCCGCTGTCGCCGGTGTAGGCCAGCACCTCGCCGCCGGCGCTGATCCGCATCCCGACGGTGACGACGTGGTGCGGCAGCACCACCGTGTCGACCACGAACGGCCCCAGGCGTACCGACCCGCCGTCGTCGAGTCGGGCGACCTCCGCGGCCCGGTTCACGTGCCGGAGCTGGTCCAGGCTGAGGACGGCGTCCAAGGCTCCGCGAGGGGCGTAGACCGGCAACGCCGGCGTCGAGCTGTGGCCGGCCTGAGCGCCCCCGGCCAGCACCCTGGCCCGCAGCAGCGGATTCAGGTCGGCGCAGTGGTCCAGATGACCGTGACTGATCAGGACCGCGTCGACCTCGTCGGGTCCGCACACCTGGAGCAGCTGCGGCAGCACCGCATACCCCGGATCGATCAGCAGCCGGAACCCGTCCTGCTCCACCAGGTAGCCGCCGCAGGCGTAGTCGGCGGTCGGCCAGGCCGCACCGCCACCGAGCACGGTAAGAATCACCGAGCACACGCTCCTCATGCCGCTGACGTTTGAGAGATCAGGCGATCTCGATCCGAGCGACTCCTGCCGTTCGGCCAGCGGTCCGGCCGTCACTCTAGTGACGCCGACTCGGCTTCGAGAAGACCTCCGCGACGACGTCTCACGGGCGAGCGGCGACGCCTGGGCTGATAGCGTTGCCGACCGTGGCCAGAGCGAAGGCGAACCCGTCCGAGGCGCTGGTTGCGCAGTCCCGATCCCTGCTCAGCTGGCTCTCGGCACTGCCGTCGGAGACTTTCGAGGTGGCCTCGGTGCTGCCCGGGTGGGATCTCCGGCTGCTGACCGGCCACCTGCTGCTGGTCCACCGCGGTCTGCTCCGCGTCCTGGACCAGCCGAGCCGGGAGCGGCCGCTGGCCATGGCCGACTACGTTCGGCGCTACCGACCCGCCGCAGCAGAGATCTCCGATCTGACCACCGAGGCCGCCGCCGGGCACACCGGTCCAGAGCTGGCGTCCCTGCTTGCGGCTGCGACCGACGCCACCGAGGAGCGTCTCGGCCAGGAGACCGACGTGACCCGGGTGGTGAGTGCGCCCCGCGGTCCGGTGACGGTGCAGGACTTCCTCCTGACCCGGCTGCTGGATCTCGTGGTGCATGCCGACGACTTCTCCCGATCGGTGCCCGAAGATCGCGAACCGGTGGTGCTGGTCCGTCCGGCGATGGCGTCGGCCTGCCGGACGCTGGCGGCGATCCTCGCCGCGCAGCATCCCGGCCGCTCGGTCGAGGTACGGGTGCCGCCGTACGCCGCCGTCCAGTGCGGCATCGGCGATCCCGGCCCCACGCACACCCGCGGCACGCCGCCGAACGTGGTGGAGACCGACCCGCTGACGTTCCTGCGGCTGGCTGCCGGCCGGATCAGCTGGGAGCAGGCCCGGATGTCCGGTGCGGTCTCGGCCAGCGGGCTCCGGGCTGACCTGGAGCCGGTGCTGCCGTTGCTCTGAGCCCGGCGGCTCTGTGGAACCAGCAGCAGCCGGTTGAGCGGCTCAGCGAACCAACAGCAGCCAGGTGAGTGGGTCAGAGGACCGGCAGCAGCCGGTTGAGCTCCATCGGCGTCACCTGGCGGCGATACTCGTCGAACTCGGCCCGCTTGTTGCGCAGGAAGAAGTCGAAGACGTGCTCGCCGAGGGTCTCGGCGACCAGGTCGGAGGACTCCATCACCCGGATCGCCTCGTCCAGGTTGCGCGGCAACGGAGAGATCCCCAGCGCCTGACGCTCCCGCTCGGTCAGTGACCAGACGTCATCCTCGGCCTCCTCCGGCAGCTGGTACTCGCCCTCGATGCCGGCCAGACCGGCGTTCAGCATCAGGGCGAAGGCCAGATAGGGGTTGCAGGCGGTGTCGATCGAGCGCAGCTCGACCCGGGCTGAGGCACCCTTGTTGGGCTTGTACATCGGGACCCGGACCAGGGCCGACCGGTTGTTGCGGCCCCAGCAGATGTACTTCGGGGCCTCGCCGCCGCCGGCCAGCCGCTTGTAGGAGTTGACCCACTGGTTGGTGACCGCGGTGATCTCCCCCGCGTGGCGGAGCAGGCCGGCGATGAAGTGCCGGGCGATCTTGGACAGGTGGTGCTCGGCGCTGGCGTCGTAGAAGGCGTTGTTGTCGCCCTCGAACAAGGACATGTGGGTGTGCATGCCGGAGCCGGGGTGCTCGGTGAACGGCTTGGGCATGAAGGAGGCAAGGATGCCCTGGGACAGCGCGACTTCCTTCACCACCACCCGGAAGGTCATCAGGTTGTCGGCGGTGGACAGCGCGTCGGCATAGCGGAGGTCGATTTCCTGCTGGCCGGGAGCACCCTCGTGGTGGGAGAACTCCACCGAGATGCCCATCTGCTCCAGCATGGTGATCGCCTTGCGGCGGAAGTCACTGCCGACACTTTGCGGCGTGTGGTCGAAGTAGCCCGACTGGTCGACCGGGACCGGCGGCTGGCCGGGGACGATCGGGTCCTTGAACAAGAAGAACTCGACCTCGGGGTGGGTGTAGAAGGTGAAGCCGAGGTCGGCTGCCTTCTTCAGCGCCCGCTTCAGCACATACCGGGGGTCGGCGTAGGACGGCGAACCGTCGGGCATCTTGATGTCGCAGAACATCCGCGCGGTGGCGGGCTTGGTGTCGCGCCACGGCAGCACCTGGAAGGTCGACGGGTCGGGGCGGGCCACCATGTCGGACTCATACACCCGAGCGAAGCCCTCGATCGCGGAGCCGTCGAAGCCGATCCCCTCGGCGAAGGCACCCTCGAGCTCCGCCGGGGCTATGGCCACCGACTTGAGAAAACCAAGGACATCGGTGAACCACATCCGGACAAAACGGACGTCGCGTTCTTCGATGGCACGCAACACGAACTCTGTCTGTTTGTCCACGGGCTCAGTCTGCCTGTCGACGTGTAACGACGGCGTTACATCTGCGGATCTCCCCGCAACACCTCGGGCAGTACCCTCTCCCCGTGCCCCACATGCGACTCGCCCTGGCCCAGGTCAACGCGACGGTCGGTGATATCTCGGCCAACGCCGACCTGGTGATGGACTGGTCGCGCCAGGCGGCGGAGGCCGGAGCGGACCTGGTGTTGTTTCCCGAGATGGTGCTCACCGGCTACCCGGTCGAGGACCTGGCCCTGCGGCAGAGCTTCGTCGAGGCCTCCCGCACGTCGGTCACCCGGCTCGCGACCCGGCTGTCGGAGGCCGGGCTGGCCGAGCTCGTGGTGGTGGTCGGCTATCTGGACCGCACCGAGAAGCCCGGCCATCCCAAAGGCGGCCATCCGCAGAACCGCGCCGCGGTGATCACCGGCGGCCGGGTGGTCACCTCCTACGCGAAGCACCACCTGCCCAACTACGGGGTGTTCGACGAGTTCCGCTATTTTCAGCCGGGCCACGAGCTGCAGGTGGTGCGGATCCGCGGCGTCGACGTCGCCGTGGCCATCTGCGAGGACCTGTGGCAAGACGGTGGCCCGGTGGCCGCCGCGGCCGAGGCCGGGGCCGGTCTGCTCGCGGTGATCAATGCCAGCCCGTACGAGCGGGACAAGGACGACACCCGCGGCGCCCTGGTGGCCCGCCGCGCCGGCGAGGCCGGCTGCGCACTGGCCTATGTCAACCTGGTCGGCGGTCAGGACGAGCTCGTCTTCGACGGTGACTCGATGATCAGTGACGCCGCGGGCCAGATCGTCGTCCGCGGCCACCAGTTCGTCGAAGAGCTGGTGCTGGCCGACCTCGACCTGCCGGCCGGCACCCGTCAGTCACCCGGTCTCAGTGCCGATCCTGAGGCACCCGGCCTCAGTGGCATGACCATCTCCCGGCACCTGGTCAGCGAGGCCGGTCCAGCACGGTCGGACTGGATCACCCCGGCGATCAGCGATCGGCTCAGCGGACTGGAGGAGGTCTACTCCGCCCTGGTGATGGGGCTGCGTGACTACTGCGTCAAGAACGGCATCCAGCGGGTCTACCTCGGCCTGTCCGGGGGGATCGACTCCACCCTGGTGGCGGCCCTGGCCTGCGACGCGATCGGGGCGACCAACGTGTACGGGATCTCCAACCCCAGCTCGTTCTCGTCCGAACACTCCAAGAGCGATGCTCTCGATCTGGCGCAGCGCACCGGTCTGCACTTCAGCACGGTGCCGATCGCCCCGATCGTCGACGCGTTCGAGTCGGCGGTCGAGCTCGACGGGATCGCGGCCGAGAACCTGCAGGCTCGGGTCCGTGGCGTCATCTGGATGGCGGAGTCCAACCAGCACGGACCGTCGATCGTGCTGGCCTGCGGCAACAAGAGCGAGCTCGCCGTCGGCTACAGCACCATCTACGGCGATGCCGTCGGCGGCTTCGCTCCGATCAAGGACGTACCCAAGACGTGGGTCTGGGAGCTCGCCCGGTGGCGCAACGAAGTCGCCGCTGCTCGCGGTGAGCAACCGCCGATCCCACCCGGCACCATCACCAAGGAGCCCAGCGCGGAGCTCCGTCCGGGACAGAAAGACACCGACTCGCTGCCGCCCTACGACGTGCTGGACAAGATCCTCAGCGACTACGTCGAGGGCGACAAGGGCCGCGAGGAGATCATGGCGATGGGCTACGACGCCGAGCTCGTCGATCAGGTGATGCGACTGGTGGACCGGGCCGAATACAAGCGCCGCCAGTATCCGCCGGGGACCAAGATCTCGTTCAAGGCGTTCGGCCGGGACCGGCGGCTGCCCATCGTCAACGGCTGGCGCGAGGGCCGCTGAGGCCTC
Source organism: Microlunatus sp. M237 (assembly GCF_056896895.1). Classification (NCBI taxonomy): domain Bacteria; kingdom Bacillati; phylum Actinomycetota; class Actinomycetes; order Propionibacteriales; family Propionibacteriaceae; genus Microlunatus; species Microlunatus sp. M237. The sequence continues at coordinate 283,878 of NZ_JBXHBL010000002.1, forward strand.
GATGACGACGCCGGCTACCCCGCCTCCGCCGCCGGGCTGGTATCCAGACCCCGCGGGAGGCCCAGGGCTGAGGTATTGGGACGGGCAGCATTGGACCGGGCAGACCCAGTCGGCCGGTGCGCCCGCCGCCACCCGCGGTGGACGGGGCGGCCGCGGGCTGCTGGTGGTGTTGCTCGCTGTCCTGCTCGTCGGCGTGCTGGCAACGGGCGTCCTGCTGCGCAACCGGGGTGACGACCGCGCCGAACCGCTGCCCAGCTCCACCGTGGTCGGCGGCGACGACAGCTCCCCCACCCCCACCCCGTCCCAGTCGCCGTCGCCGTCGCCTCGGGTGTCGCCATCCCTCGACCAGCCCTCGGCGCAGCCACCCTCCCGACCGGTCGACTGTGACCTGGCCCAGCCGGACCAGCTGGACGCCCCGCCCGAAACCGACCGGGTGCAGGGTGGGCCGCTGTCGTTCCGCCGACTACCCGAGCCCTGGGGCGAGCCGGTGTCCACCGCGCGGTTCCCGTACAGCAGCGACTCCTACGTCCAGACCCAGTCACTGCCGGAACGGCTCCCCTGGCAGGCCTCGGCCCAGGTGGGGCTGGTCGCCTTCGACGACTATCCGGGAGCTGCTCGGGCCGCCCAGGTCCTGCTGCAATGCGTGCTCACCAGCGACTTCTACACCTCGGTCGCGGTGACCCTGAGTGAGAACAAGACCAGCAGCACCGCCGTCTCCGGCCACCGGTCCGCACGGGTGGACGCGCTGCTCACCTTCGATCATCCGGACCTGGAGACCAACGGCTCGCGGCTGCGCATCATCGTGGTGGAGTCCGATCCGGTCAGCTATTATTTCTCGGCCGTTCCGATGGAGCGCAAAGACCTGATCGACCAGCTGGACGCCGCCACCCGGTCGCTGGAGGTGCGCTGACCATGAGCATCCCCGGCTGGTATCCCGACCCGGACCAGACCCCGAACCGGTACCGCTACTGGGACGGGCAGCGCTGGTCCGCGGCCACCACCACCGACCCCCGTTCGCCCGCCCCCAACCCCACGACGGCCGGCCCCGCCGTGGCCGGGGGATCAGCCGGCCCGGCTCGGCCGAGCGGGCGTACGCCGCTGGTGGTCCTGCTGGTGCTGCTGCTGGTGGTCGGACTCACCGTGGTCGCGCTGGTACGCGCGGGCCGCGACGACCTGGCGGATGATCTGCCGGCGCCGCGGGCACCCAGCAGTGGCTGGGACGACAGGTCGCCGACACCCACCCCGCCGCCCTCCCGGACGCCGTCGGCCGGGGCGAGCGCCCCGCTGGTGCCCTGCCCGGAGGGCGAGCCGGGGGCCCGCCGCGACTACCCGGCGGACGGCCGGATCCGCAGCGGCAATCTCAGCTTCACAGCGGTGAGCTCGTTTCGGCCCGCCGCTCCGGAACCACGACTGAGCTTCGCCCACGACGTCACCCAGCAGTATCTGGGCGTCAACGACAGCCCGGGCTGGATCGCACAGCTCGCTGTGGGCCAGCTGCTGGCAGCCGACGGCTTCACCACCACGGCGAGAAACGCCGCCGAGAGCGTGGTGCAGTGCGCGGTCACCACCGAGATGTACCTGCCGTACGGCCCGACGCGGACCGACCTGCGCAGCGAGGCGATCACCATCTCCGGTGTGCAGGGCTGGTTGATCGAGACCGATATCGCCGTGAACACCCCCGGACTGCCGTTCCCGGGCGACCACTGCGTTTTCGTGGTCGTCCCGCACGGAGCGGACTGGAGTCTGTTCTTCGGCGCCGTGCCGATCCAGAACGCAGACCTGACCTCCACCCTGAATGCGGTGGTGGCCGACCTCACCGTCTCCTAGCTGCAAAATGGGGACATGCTCGTCGCCTTCAGCATCGCCCCCACCACCTCCGACGCCGACGGCTCGGTCAGCGAGGCGGTGGCCGAGGCCATCCGCATCGTCCGTGCGTCTGGTCTGCCGCACGAGACCAACGCCATGTTCACCAACCTCGAGGGCGAGTGGGACGAGGTGATGTCCGTGGTCAAGTCCTGCGTCGACGCCCTGCTCGCCCGCTCCGACCGGGTCAGCCTGGTGCTCAAAGCCGACATCCGTCCCGGGCACACCGGTCAGCTGGTGGCGAAGGTCGAGCGTATCGAGGAGCTGATCGAGCGTCGTTCCAGCGGTACCGACCCAGTTCTGGACTAACCTGACCCGGTGTCCATGCCCGGCTGGTATCCCGACCCTGCGGGGACGCCCCGCCGCTTCCGTTACTGGAACGGCACGGCCTGGTCCGAGCACACCACGGCCGACCCACAGTCGCCACCGCCGATGGGCGGTGCCGGACCGCTGCCCGGTCCCGGCCAGAAGCCACGCCGAGGCTGGCTGGTCGCTGCGCTGGCTCTCGTTCTCGTGCTCGCTCTGCTGGGCTGGTTCACCGTCTCCGCACTCCGCGACGACGGTGACGTGATCGGACCGCTACCCAGCTCCACGGTGTCCGGCTGGGACGACAGCAGCCCGACCGACACCCCGAGCCCCACTCCAACCCCCAGTCCAACGCCCACTCCCAGCGCGTCGCCGTCGTCGGCGATGGCGTCCTGCCCAGAAGGTGAGCCGGGGACGGTGGCCGACCACCCCGCCGACGGCCGGATCCACGGTGGTGGACTGTCCTTCGCCCCGGTCAGTGGCTGGCGGGACAGCGCCTCGACCGGCGGGCTCAGCTGGACCTATGACGCCAACGGCCAGGACGACCTGGTGGAGCCCGGCTGGATCGCGCTCGTCGCCGTGGCCGCGCTACGTACCGCCGACGGCTTCGAGGCACCGCAGCAGTCAGCCGAGGCGGTGATGCAGTGCGTCGCGTCGTCGTCGTACTACCTGGGGTTCACCGGCCGGTCCGACCTGAGTTCCAAGGCCGTCACGGTCGACGGTCACTCCGGCTGGTCGATCCGGTCCGAGATCCGGGTCGACGATGACCCGGGTCGCACCGTCGACGGCGACGTCGTCGAGGTCATCGTGGTCGAGCTCGACCAACCCGAGTCGTTCGCGATGTTCATCGGCGCGGTGCCGATCGGAGACACCGCTCGGCTGAAGATCCTGGACCAGACGATCGTCGGTCTGCGGGCGGACTGACGACCATGCGCTTTCTCCGCGCCCTTCTCGTTCCCTCCAACGAAGGTTGAACCGTGGCCGTTGCCGGTTGGTATCCCGACCCGGACCAGACTCCGCACCGCTACCGCTACTGGGACGGTCAGCGCTGGTCAGCCACGACCACCACCGATCCCCGTTCGGCACCGCCGCCGTCACCGACCGTTCCCGCGCCCGAGGCTCCACGCCGTGGCCGGCACCGGATGCTCGTCGTTTCGCTGGCGGTCCTGCTCGCTGTCGTTCTGGCCACCGCCTGGCTGCTTCGAGCGGGCGATGAGACCGCCACCGAGGAGACCCGGTCGTTGCCGTCGCGCAGCGGCTGGGACGACTCCAGCCCACTGCCGACGCCGAGCCCGACCCCGTCCGTGAGCACCTCCCCCACCCCGGACACGGTTCCCAGCGATCCCGTCGAGGTGGAATGCCCGGTCGGCGCGCCATCGGAGCTCGGCGACCATCCGGCCGACGGCAGGGTGCATGGCGGCCGACTGTCCTACGCGCCGGTGCCCTACACCGAGTCGGCGTCGATCGCCATGCTGAGCTGGTGGTTCGACGTCTCCGGCCAGGAGCAGCTGACCGAGCCCGGCTGGGTGTCCGTCTTCGCCGTCGGAGAGATGGTCCGCGGCGCAGGCACCCAGACTCCCCGCGAGGCGGCCGAGGCCTCGATGCAGTGCGGGATCACCAACGGCTGGTATCGCGACTTCACCGGCCGTACCGACGTCAGGTCCGAGTCGATCACCATCTCCGGACATCGGGGCTGGGTCATCACCGCGGAGATCCGGGTCAACAAGCCGGGTCTCAGCGTGCCCGGCGACCTGCTGACCTTCGTCGCCGTCGACGACGGCCGCAGCGACCGCCTGTCGATGTTCTGCGCCATGGTGCCGATCGGTGACCGCGAGCGGATCGCGTTCGCCGACGCCGCCAGAAACAGCCTGCGCGTCGACGGCTGAGCCACCCGGCCCAGCCTTCGTCGCAAGCCGCCGGCTTCGCCCGCGGGCGCGAACGTCCAGAGTCTGCGACCGACGTCACGCTGACACGGGCCGCCGGTACGATCCCGCCCATGGCGACTCCTGGGTGGTATCCCGATCCGAGTGGGGCTCCCGGGCAGTTCCGATACTTCGACGGCGCTACCTGGTCGGCCGCGACGACCTCCGACCCGCGGCAGTCACCGCCCGGCGGATACCCTCCCGGGAGTTCTCCCCCGGGGCCGGGTTCGCCGCGGCGCAGGTCCGCCCTGCCCCTGCTGCTGGTGGTGGCGCTCGCCGTGCTCGCGATCTTGGTTGCCGCGGTGGTCATCCGCAACCGAGGCGACGAGGCGGTAGGGTCCGCGCCGACCTCGACGGTCAGCGGCTGGGACGACTCCTCGCCGATCCCCACGCCCACGCCGTCACCCAGCCCGAGTGCGTCGACCAGCCCGACCCCGGACACCACCCCCGAGACCGATCCCTTGCCGTCCACACAGCCCTGCCCGTCCGGCGACCCGTACGCCGTCGGCAGCCACCCCGCGGACGGACGGGTGCACGGCGGGCGCCTCTCGTTCCCCCGGATCGCGGGCTACGAGGAACCGGCGCCGAAGTCCGCGCTGAGCTGGTTCCGCGACGTCGGGTCGCAGAGCCAGACCACCGAGCCGGGCTGGGAGTCATGGTTCGCGGTCGGCGAGGTCGACGCCACCGGTCAGTTCGAGACGGCTCGGGCCGCAGCAGCCGCCTCGATGCAGTGCGCGGTCAACGAAGGGCTGTTCTCCCGCTTCAGCCACCGGACCGACCTCCGCAACGAGGCCATCACCATCGACGGGCGCCCCGGCTGGGTCCTATCGGCCGAGATCCACGTCGACAACCCCAATCTCAGCGTGGATGGTGACGTCGTGACCTTCGTGTTCGTCGACGACGGCCGTGACCAGGTGCTCAGCGGGTATGCCGCCTTCACCCCGATCGGCGACAAGGCACGCGGCACGATCGCGGCGGACACGTTGGCCGCTCTGTCGCTGAGCTGAGCCGGCATTAGGGTCCGTCGAGCACCCCCCGGACTCAGCGTGGTCGGGGTCAGGGGCGGACGAGCGGCGCCGCATCGGCGCAGACGGCACACAGTCCCCAATACGTCACCTCAGCCTCGTCCACGACGAAACCGCGGGTGTCGGACGGGACGGCGCACGGCGCGCTGCCGACGGAGCACGGCACGTCGGCGACCAACCCGCACCCTCGGCAGACCAGATGGTGATGGTTGTCGGCGGAGGCGATCTCGAACCGCATGGCCGAGCCGGCCGGCTCGAACCGGCGCAGGATGGCGTGTTCGGTGAGGGTGTTCAAAGCGTCATAGACGGCCTGGGTCGACACCGACCCGATCACGTCACGGACCCGGGTCGTGACCTGGTCAGCGGCGATATGGGGGGCGGCTTGGAGCACCCGGAGCACGGCGAGCCGCGGTTGGGTCACCCGCAGGCCGGCCGAGCGTAGACGCTCTTCCCACGACGTCGGCGCGACGCCGGGTGATGCCGGGGTACCCATGTCTGCAGTCAACCACTGACTTTGGAATCATCCAAGAAAACTGCAGGAGGCTGTGCACGGCCCCCTCAGTCGTCGTTCCAGCGCGGATCGTCCTCCCACGCCTCGTTGCGTTCCGCCACCTTGGCCAGGGCCTGCTCCGCCTCCGCGCGGCTGCCGTACGGGCCGAGCCGGTCGACCGCCTTGCAGGTCGCGCTGTCGGGCTCCACCGTCTTGTGCGAGATGCAGTACCACCATTGACCGTCAGCCATGACGTCTCCTCCCTCGGGGACTCCGAGGCTATCCTGCGCTGTCCGCGCCCGGCCGAGGTGTGTCGGGCGGACCGTAGGATCGCCGCATGAGTGCGCTCCGACCCGCCGCCGTCTCCCCCGTCCGCCCGGTCCCGTCCTCCATCCGCCGCCCCGAGTACGTCGGTCGTCCCGCACCCACGCCGTACCGCGGCGGTCACGTCCAAAGTGCCGAGACGATCGAGAAGATGCGGGTGGCAGGACGGATCGCCGCGCAGGCGATGCGCGCCGCAGCGGACGCGATCGCGCCGGGGACGACGACCGACGAGCTCGACCGGATCGCGCACGAGTTCCTGCTGGACCACCATGCGTACCCGTCGACCCTGGGCTACCGCGGATTCCCGAAGTCCATCTGCACCTCGGTGAACGAGGTCATCTGCCACGGCATCCCGGACGCCCGGCCGCTGGAGGACGGCGACATCGTCAACATCGACCTGACCGCGTACGTCGACGGGGTGCACGGTGACAACTGTGCGACCTATCTGTGTGGGGACGTCGACGAGGAGTCCCGGCTGCTGGTCGAGCGCACCGCCGAGGCTCTGAACCGCGCCATCAAGGCGGTCAAGCCCGGCCGCCAGGTCAACGTGATCGGTCGGGTGATCGAGAGCTATGCCAGGCGCTTCGGCTACGGGGTGGTGCGTGACTACACCGGGCACGGCGTGCATACGGCCTTCCACTCCGGTCTGGTCATCCCGCACTACGACGAGCCGGCCTACGACACCGTGATCGAGCCGGGCATGACCTTCACCATCGAACCGATGATCACGCTCGGCACGCACGAGTGGGTGAGATGGGACGACGACTGGACGGTGCTGACGGCCGACGGCGCCAGGACTGCCCAGTTCGAGCACACCCTCGTGGTGACCGATACGGGAGCCGAGATCCTCACCCTGCCGTGAGCGGTGCAGCTGACGGCGCGATCTGACAACGGGTCCTTCGGCGGCTAGCCTTGACGCCGGACGAGTCGGTCAGGCGGTCGCGGCAGCTCTTGGGCTGTCGAGGAAAGTCCGGACTCCACAGAGCACGGTGGTGGGTAACGCCCACCCGGGGTGACCCGCGGGACAGTGCCACAGAGAACAGACCGCCCCTGACCTCGGTCAGGGGTAAGGGTGAAACGGTGGTGTAAGAGACCACCAGCACCTCAGGTGACTGAGGTGGCTCGGTAAACCCCACCCGGAGCAAGATCAAGAGGGTGCACGGCACGCGCAGGCGGGCACGGCACCTGCGGAGACGCCTGAGGGCTGCTCGCCCGAGTCTCCGGGTAGATCGCACCAGGCCGCTGGCAACAGCGGTCGCAGATGGATGATCGCCGCCTGTCCTCGTGACAGGCACAGAATCCGGCTTACGACCGACTCGTCCCCACCACTTCGACGTCGCGACGCGACACGGCGCCCCGCGTTGGCCAGGGCGCCGCGGCTGCACTACCGTGACTGCCACGCCGCTCCCCCGGCGGGTGCATACCGCTGACGTGGTCGGCACGTACATTGCTCGGGACCGTTTTGAAGAGGTTGACTGCAATGCCCGTACGTCCTTCCCCCCGTCCCTCGTCTGGTCCCCGTCCGGCCGCCGGTTGGCTCCGCACCGTTGCGATCACCGGGTTGGCCGGCGCCCTGGTCTCGACCGGCCTGGTCGCCGTCGCCGAGGACACGCCGAGCCCGACGCCGACCGCCACGTCCTCGGGCAACGCGACTCCCTCGGCCAACCCGCCAGCGCCCGCCCCGGAACCGACCACTCCGAAACCCACCAGCACTGACCCGAGCAGCCCTGATCCGAGCAGCCCTGACCCGACCACCACGAGGACGCCCGACAGCAGCCGGCCCAGCGCCCCCGAGCCCAGCACCGCCGAGCCCAGCACCGCGAAACCCAGCACCACCCGGCCCAGCGCCCGAGCTGCGGCTCCTGCGCCCTTCCAGTTGTCCATCACCGCCGGCGGCACGCCGCAGGCCGGCAAGTTCTTCGAAGACATCGGGCACTTCGCGATCCGCGGCACCATCGGCACCGGGCAGGCCGGCCAGCGGGTGGAGATCTACTGGTACAACCGCACCGGCAAGAAGTGGCAGCGCTCGGCGGCCATCACCACCACGGCCGGCGGCGCGTACGCCCACAACCAACCGGTCGGGCACGCGGAGACCGGACTGCGGTTCGCCGCCACCCGCGGTGGCGCGCCGGGGGCCGCCGGGGTGGTGACCAGCAACCAGATCTCGGTCACCGTCGCCGACGCAGGGGTGCGGACGGCCAAGCCGGCCGGCTCGATCGACTCGCTCAAGAACGCCAAGATCACCGGCACGGTGTATCCCGCTCGGTCCGGGGTGAAGATCACCATCGAGGTGAAGAAGGGCAGCCGGTACGTCAAGGGCGCCACCGCCAGCACCAACAGCAAGGGCGCGTTCAGCGCGTCACTGTCCTACGGCAAGGGCAACCTCGCCAGCTACACCGTCCGCAGCAGCTACCCGGCCGCCAACCGGAAGCGGAGCGAGGTCAGCGGCACCCAGAAGTTCACCCGCAAAGCGGTCCTGAACGCGGTGGTGACCAAGACCACCGCCGCCGAGGTAGCCAAGACCTATCGCAAGGGCTGCCCGGTGGGGCCGTCCAAGCTGCGAACGATCACCATGAACTACTACGGCCGCGACCGTAAGATGCACCGCGGCGTGATGATCGTCCGCTCCACCATGGTCACCAAGATCACCCGCGCCTTCGACGAGGCGCTCGAGCACCGCTTCCCGATCGCCAAGATGAACAACCCCAACGCCTACGGTGGCAATGATCCCCGGCAGATGGAGGCCAACAACACCAGCGGCTTCAACTGCCGCAAAGTGGTCGGCAACCCGTACGCGCAGTCCCCGCACTCCTACGGCACCGCGATCGACATCACCCCGGTGCAGAACCCGTACCGCGACGCCCGGGGCAAATGGTGGCCGAAGAACGGCAAGTCCTACATCGACCGCAGCCCGCGGCGGTTCGGGATGCTGACCAAGAACTCCTACATCACCAAGCAGCTCCGCAAAGACGGATTCTTCTGGGGCGGGTTCTGGAACCCGGGTCGCGACTACCAGCACTTCGAGTACTGATGTCGACACCGAGAAGCGCACCGCGACGCCTGCTGCTGTGCGCCGGCCTGATGCTGTCGTGGACCACGTTCGCCGCCTGCTCCGGCACCGAGGGCCCGACACCGTCACCGCCGGCCAGCAACGCCCCGGGACCTTCCGTCGGGTCGCCTTCGGGCGCCGCACCGTCAGGCTCGGGACCGTCCAGCCCTGCGACAGGATCGCTGAGTCCCTCGCCGGTCACCGAGCCGACCACCACCAATACGCTGCCCCCGCCACCGCGGCCGAGTGCGCCGGCGCCGAGCACGGCGGGTCAGCTGACCGAGAAGGCACTGCCGATACCCGCGGGCTGGAAGACGGTGGTCAGCGAGGGCGGTGAGGAGGAGGGCTATGAAGGCAACGGCACCTGGGTGCACGCCCGCGACCCCCGCTACGCCGCCCAGGACGCGATCACCATCGGCTGCACCGAGGTGACCCGCGACGACTACCCGGACCCGGTGGCGGCACTGGAGGGGTCTTACCAGGACCCCGACGGCGAACCGGGGATCGGGCTGGTGCTGCAGTTCACCGACGCCCAGGACGCGGAGGCCTACTTCACCCGCTATCGGGAGCAGGTCGCGGCCTGCGACGATCCGGATGTGGTCACCGCCCAGGTGGTCGATTCTGCGGCCGGCCTGATCGACCGGCGCAGCTACCCCGACGGCGAGTGGACCGAGATGGTCGCCCGCAAGGACAACCGGCTGACTCTGGTGATCTTGAGCGACCCCGGTCACGCGATCACCACGGCCGCCGCAGAGAAGGTGCTGCGCGACATCGTCACCCGGTGACCTCGACCGCGGTGCGGCTCAGACGAGGACGAACTCGACCCGTCCCTTGGCCGGGTCGGCCGACTCCAGCCGAACCTGCGCCTCATGGCCGAGCGGCAGGTGCTCGCCGCGCACCCGGGCCTCGACGGCAGGGTCAGCGATCACGACTGAGCCCCGCGCCCGCTTCTCGTCCACCTCGATCACGGTGGCGGTGAACGTGTCACCGACCCGGTCGGCGAGCAGGAACACCTCGACCAGGTCGATCACCGCCCGCTCGTACGCCTTCGCAGCCTTCTCCGAGCGCGCCATCTCCTCGGGGATCGCATCAAGGGCGGTCAGCACCCAGTGCGGCACCGGCTGGTCGGCGCACAACGCGAGGCAGATCTCTCCCACGTAGCGGTCCACCAGCCGGCGCAGCGGTGCGGTGGCATGGGCGTACTCGATGGCCAGGGCGGCGTGCTCCGCGTCGTCGGGGATCCCGCCGGAGAACGCCCGATAGCCGGCGCCGCGGAACAGGCTGGTGCAGGCGTTCAGCATGGCAGCGTGCAGCGGCACGGCAGGATCGAGACTGCGGACGAACTCGGGGTAGTCGAGCTCGGCCGGCCAGGGGATCCGCAGCGCCTTGGCCGTCTGGCGCAACCGCCGCAGCGATGCGTTGTCGGCGGGCGGCAACGTCCGAAGGACGCCCACCTGGCCGTAGAGCATGATGTGGGCAGCCGCCATCCCGGTCAGCAGCGAGATCTGGGCGTTCCAGCCCTCCACCGGCAGTGGCGACCGGAACCCGAGCCGCCAGCTGCCATCGGTGGTATCGATCTCCTGCTCGGGGATCTGCAGGCTGACACCGCCACGCTCGCGTTCTCGTTGCTCGCGCCACTGCCCCACCTGGCGGAGCAGGGCCAACGTCTGCCGCGGCGAGCCGGCGTCGATCTCGGCCTGGGCCTGTTCGTAGGTCAGCTGCTCGCGGCTGCGGACCTTCGCCCGCACCACCGCGGCGTCGACCAAGCGGCCGCCCGCGGTGAGGCGCATGGTCCACAGCAGAGCGGGCCGGGTCTCCCCCGCCAGCAGACTCGCCGCCTCCTCGCTGATCGCCGGCGGATGCAGCGGGATCCGCCGGTCCGGTGCATACAGTGTCTGCCCTCGGCGGTGCGCCTCCCGGTCCACCGCGTCGCCGGGGGTGACGAAGGCGGCCACGTCGGCGATGGCGTACGAGACGACGAAGCCGTCGCCATCTTCGACGATGCAGACTGCCTGGTCCAGGTCGCGAGCACCCGGGGGGTCGATGGTGATCAGCTCGAGGTCGGTACGGTCCAGCTCGGGCCAGCGGGGGTTCTGCGCCGCCTGCGCGGCGACGCTGAGCACCTCGTCGTCGAAGCCGTTCGGCAGCTGCAGCTCGGTGCGGATCTCGGCCAGACCCTTCGTCAGAGCCTCGGGCACGTTGGCGCGGATGTCGACCTTGCGGGCTGGCATGCCCCGCAGCCTACAAGGGCCACCGAGCCCGCGGCACCGGCCTAGGACACGGCGTCCGCCCGCCCGCCTCGACTCAGGTCAAACCCGTGCCGGCCGCTCACACCCCGCCGATCTGGGAGATCTGATCATCGTCGACCTCAGTCATCCGATACGGGGCCTCGGGTGGCGGTGGCAGCTCGGCGATGTGCTCGTTGAGCGCCTGCGCCAAGATGTTGTGCTGGTATGCGGGCAGCATCGTCATCTCGTTGAGGTAGAGCTCGACGTCGCCCCGGCCCGCCTCGCCGCCGAGCGCGAAGTAGCGCAGCCACAGCTCGTTGCTCCCCAGCTCACAGCCACGGAAGGCGGCGACCAGTCCGCGGCGGTCGTCCTCAGGAGTAGGTGGTTGCAGAGCCATCGCGGTCACCGCTGCCTGGCTGGGCGGTCGCGTCGGCGATCGGCAGCGAGTGGCCGCAGCGCAGGGCGGCCGCTCTCGAGTCGGGCGCGAGGGATCGGACCATCGTGGTCCAGATCGAGTGCTGACGAGTTCATGCGTGCTCCCAGGTGCTTGCGGCCCAGGCGCCGGGCGATGAGACCCGCATACCGCGACGCCCGCAAGCTGTGTTGCGACGGCTGATTCGTTAGATCATGGTATCGCGCCGGACCCCAGGAGTCCCGTGCTCGGGCAGGCCCATTGTGGGGCCCCTGGCCGGCGCCGTCAGACGCAGCGCGTCACCGGAGCGCCGTCGAGGGCGGCGTTGACCAGGGCATCGGCAGCCTTGTTCTCGGCCCGCGGCACCCAGACCCAGCTCACCTGAGCCGGCCGGACCTCGTTGGCCCGGACTGCCAGCGGCTTCATCGCGGGGTGCTTGATCTTCCAGCGCCCGGCCATCTGCTCGACCACCAGCTTGGAGTCCATCCGTACCTCCACCGGTGCGCTGGGGTCGAGGGCACGGGCCATCTCCAGCCCGGCGATCAGGCCCGAGTATTCGGCGACGTTGTTGGTGGCCACCCCGATGGCCAGCCCTTCCTGCGCCAGCACCTCGCCGGTGGCGGCGTCGCGCACCAGCGCACCGTACGCCGCCGGACCGGGGTTGCCGCGGGAGCCGCCGTCCGCCTCGACCACGAGCCGGCGGCCAGACGGTGCGGGCGTCGGCGTGACCTGATCCTCGTCGTCGAAGAAGCCGGGGCCGTCCTGCACGTCCACGGGCCGTCGACCGCTCACAGGCCGGACTCCGCGGTCCGGATCAGGATCCGCCCGCATTCCTCGCAGCGCAGTACCTCGTCGGCAGGAGCCGCGGCGAACACCCGCAGCTCCGCGGCGTTGATCTCCAGCCGACAGCCGGTGCAGCGGCGCTGCCGGAGCTCGGCCGCCCCCACGCCGCCGTGGTTGGCGCGCAGCTTCTCGTACAGCGCGAGCAGATCGGCCGGCACCCGCGGGGCCAAGTCAGTGCGCTCGGCGCCGTGCTCGGCGGCCTCCGCGGCGATCACCGCCAGCTTCTCGTCCCGGCTCGCCACCAGCGTCGAAAGAGCCGCGTCCAGCTGGGCCATCTCCGACTGGAGCTGGGTACGGCGGGCGGTGGCCGCCTCCAGCCACTCCATGATCTCGAGCTCGGCGTCCTCCAGGTCGCCGATCCGCTTCTGCAGGTGCGCCACCTCCTCCACCAAGGAGTTGAGCGCCTTGGGGTCGGGCACCGTCCCGTCCGCGATCCGCTTCTGGTTGCGGGCGAGCCGGTCTTTGACCGGCTGCAGGTCCGCCTCCGACTTGGCCAGGTCCAGCTCAAGGTCCGACACCTGGGTGTCAGCCTCGACCAGGTCGGCCGCCAGCTTGGTCCGTTCCGCGTGCCGGGCCGCGATCTCCGCGTGCTCGGGCAGCGTCCGTCGGCGGTGCTGGAGCTGGGCCAGAGCCGAGTCCACGGTCTGCAGGTCCAACAGGCGCAGCTGCGCACTCGTCTCGGCTCTGATGTCTTGCTCCTTCTTGACTCCCGGCGCCGCGGGGTGCCGCGACGCCGACATCTGCGTGCCGCTACTGCGACGCGGACCACCCTACTTCCGTGCGGTGGCCGGTCGCAGCCACCGGCCCACCCAGACACGCGCGGCAGGTCTGAGTCGGTCGCCGTGAGATGCGGGGCGCGTCGCATTGCCGCGGCGGGAATACATAGTCGAGAATGGAGGTTATCGCCGGCGAGGGTTCAGCCCTTTGCCAGTCGGTCCTCAATGCAGCGGTCCGGCAACACCCCACTGTGCCTTCCCGAGGACCTGCCATGAACACCGCGTCCAAACCCGACCAGGTCGACCTGGAACGGCTCCCACAGCCCACCCCTACGGACCTGAGCGGTGCCCGGCCCGTCAGCCCGGTCGCCGCCGGTACGCCGCAGCACTTGCCCATGCCGGGCGACCGTTTCGTCGGACGAAAGTATGTCCAGCTCGTTCTGATGCTTGGTTCACTCAGTGCCATCGGAGCGCTGACCGTGGACATGTACCTGCCGGCCCTGCCCCAGCTGACCGCCGAGATGGGCGCCACCGCCTCGCAGGCTCAGATGACCATCACCGGGCTGCTCGTCGGCCTGGGGCTCGGCCAGCTGGTGATCGGCCCGCTGTCCGATGCGGTCGGCCGTCGCCGGCCGCTGCTGATCGGCCTCGTCGCTCACGCCGCGATGTCGGTGCTCTGCGTCCTCGCGCCGTCCATCACGCTGCTGGCCCTCACCCGCACCCTCCAGGGCGTCGCCGGTGCCGCGGTGGCCGTGGTGTCGATGGCCATGGTCCGCGACCTGTTCAAGGGCCTGCGGGCGGCGCAACTGCTGTCGCGGCTGGTGCTGGTCATGGGGCTAGCCCCGATCCTGGCCCCGTCCCTGGGCAGCGGACTGCTCAAGTTCACGTCCTGGCAGGGAATCTTCGTGGTTCTCGCGCTGGCTGCCGTGCTGCTCTTCGTTATCGCCCTGGTCGCTCTGCCCGAGACGCTGCCACCGGCCAGGCGGCTCCCGGCCCGACCCAGTCAGTCTCTGCGTGCCTACAAAGTGCTGTTTCGCGACAAGCTGTTCGTGCTCATGGTGCTCGTGGCTGCCTTCATGTTCGCCACCATGTTCGCCTACATCGCCGGGTCACCCTTCCTCTTCCAGGATCTCTATCACCTCACCCCGTCGCAGTACGGTCTCGCGTTCGGTGCGAACGCCCTCGGTCTCATCCTGATGAGTCAGGTCAACCCGGTGCTGGTCAAGCGTTTCGGGCCGGTGAAGGTGTTGACCGCGGCCGTGTTCGCCGCCCTGGCCGGAGCTCTGGCACTGCTGACCGTGACCCTGCTCGACGTGGGCGGCCTGGCCGGTCTGATGATCCCGCTGTGGTTCATGATCACCGCTGTCGGCCTGTCGTTCCCGAACGCTCCCGCCATCGCCTTGAACCGGCACGGTGAGGCCGCCGGCACGGCTGCTGCGCTGCTCGGCTCGGCCCAGTTCCTCATCGGCGGCATGGCAGCTCCAGTCGTCGGCGCTCTGGACAACGGCACCGCGGTGCCGATGGCAGCGGTGGTCGTCGGCACGACAGCGATCGCCACCGTGCTGGTCCTGGTGGCGCGTCGCGGACTCTCCACCGTCAGCTTCGACTGAGTCCCACCGCCTGGGGGTGGGCGCTCGCGCCCGCCGTTGACGACGCCCGCTGAGCTCCGCTCAGCGGGCGTTCCAACGTTCCAGGGCTGGGATGCTCTTGGCCTCACCGAGCACCGACACCGTTCCGGTATCCAGCGGGAACCGCGCGCCGTCGGCCAGGTCGAAGCGAAGCCAGCGGACGCTGAGGGCCCGCAGGATGTGCCCATGGGCGAAGGCGATCGCCTGGTCCACGCCCGACTCACGGACCCGGGCGATCACCCGGTCGAGCCGGGTGGCGACCTGCTCCGGCGTCTCACCACCGGGTGAGGGGTGGGTCCAGATCGTCCAGCCCGGCACGGCCTCCTGGATCTGGTCGCTGGTCTGGCCCTCGTAGTCCCCGTAGGCCCACTCGGCGAGGTCCTCGGTCACCTCCGGCTCATGATCACCGGTGAAGCCGGCGAGCTCGGCGGTGTGCCGGGCCCGACGCCGCGGGCTGGAGAGCACCAGCCCGAAGTCGGGTGGATCCAGGACCTCCCGCAGGCTGCTGGCCTCCCGTTCTCCCTTCGCGGTCAACGCCAGATCAGTGACCGACGTGTGCCGGCCTGACCTGCTCCACTCCGTCTCCCCGTGGCGCACGATGAACAGCCTGGTCATGGCCTTCTCCTCACGTCGTCCTGGCAGATCCGGCCCTGGCAGACGTGCCAGTGCTGGCCGGCGGCGATGCGGGCCACGATGGCCCGCTGCAGGGTGGTCTCCTGCGGCAACGTACCCAGATCGACGTCGCCGCGTCGGGCGAAGGTGAAGAACACTGCGTCGCCGTCGGCCGGCGTCGGCTCCCCCTCCAGCTGCCACCGGCGCTGGAAGCGAGCCATATTGGATTCCGGCGCCAGCGCCGCGGCCAGCTCGGGGTCCAGCAGCCAGCTCGAGCAATACAGGTCGGTGGTCGAGAAGTCCCTGAAGTGCTCGGCGAAGAAGTCCACCGCCTGGGCGAAGGCGTCATCGACGGCCGCGGGGGTCAACGGCCCGGTTCTGGGAATGTGGCAGGAGATCACCCAGCCGGCCGGCTGCCGCTCGTCCGGCTGCAGGTTGAACTGCAACCGGCCGAGCCAGTACAACGCGCCCGACCACGCCACGCTCAGCCAGCCGAAGGTGTGCAGCCCGAAGACGCCGAACGTCTCCCGGTGCACCCAGGCCTGCTGCCCCAGATCCGACAGCGACCGCCACGACACCTCCGCCGAGATGCCCCGGGACCGGTGGAACTCGTGCACGTCGGGCGCCGTCGCGACGAGTGCGACCAGCGGCAGCACCCCCACTCCCAGCGGGTCAGGGTGCGCGTCGTCCAAGGCGTAGGACTCGAACGGTCCCGCGCCGTCTCGGACGAAGTCGCCGATCGAGGCCCTCAGCCCAGTGACCAGCGGCCGGAGCCGGTCCAGCAGGGCCGGATCGTCGGCGACCGCCTGGAGTGCGGCCCGGACCTCGGCCAGGTCGTCGTCGCGGAACCCGAGCCGGGTCACCACCTCGTCCAGCTCGCCGGCAGCAACTCGGTCGACCGCATCGTTCATGGCGGTCAGCCTAACCAGCCCGCACCGGCCGGCGACGCCCGGAGCAGGCAGCGAGACGCCGCCGAGGCTGCCGGTGCGAGAATGGAAATATGAACGACAAGCAGCCGGCACTGCCCAACCGCCAGACCCCGTTCTCCGACGCCTTCCGGGCCTTCATCGGTGAGAACTGGGCGCCCTACGCCGCGGAGCTGCCGTCACTCGCGCCGGCCTCGGCCGTGGCACCCGAGCGGCGCGCGAAGGTGAGCAGCGCCTGCCCGGGCCAACGCGTGGTGATTCCCGCCGGCGATCTGAAGATCCGGTCCAACGACACCGACTACCGCTACCGCCCGCACTCCGCCTTCGCCCATCTGACCGGGCTGGGCACCGACCGCGAGCCGGGCGCGGTGCTGGTGCTCGAACCCACCGACACCGGTCACGAGGCCACGCTCTACTTCAAGCCGCGGGCGTCGCGGGACTCCGAGGAGTTCTACGCCAACGCCCGCTATGGCGAGATGTGGGTGGGCCAGCGACCGTCGCTGGCTGAGATGACGAGCCTGTGCGGCATCCACTGCGCCGCGATCGACCAGCTGCCCGACGACCTGGCCAAGGACGCCGCCACGACAGTCATCCGGGTGCTCCGGGGGGCCGACGAGACGATCGACGCGCTGGTCGACTCGGTCCGGGCGGCGGCGCAGGACACCGACGAGGACCTCACCGAGATCGAGTCCGAGTCCGACGCCACCCTCGCGGTGTTGCTGAGCGAGCTCCGGCTGATCAAGGACGAGTTCGAGATCGAGCAGATGCGGCAGGCCTGCGCAGCGACGGCCGCCGGCTTCGAGGCGGTGGTGGCGGCGCTGCCCGATGCCGTTCGTCGCGGCCGGGGCGAGCGCTGGGTGGAGGGCGTCTTCGGACTGCACGCCCGCCATGCCGGCAACGCCGTGGGCTACGACACCATCGCCGCCTCCGGCGACCACGCCTGCACCCTGCACTGGATCCGCAACGACGGCGATGTTCGCGAGGAGGACCTGCTGCTGTTGGATGCCGGGGTCGAGCTCGACTCGCTCTACACCGCCGACATCACCCGTACCCTGCCGGTCAGTGGCCGGTTCAGCGACGCCCAACGTCAGGTCTACGAGGCTGTGCTGGAGGCCCAGGAAGCGGGGATCGCCGCCGCTCGCCCGGGGGCGAAGTTCGCCGACGTGCACGCCGCCGCCATCGCTGTCGTGGCCCGCTATCTGGACGAGTGGGGCATCCTGCCGATCTCGGCCGAGGAGTCGCTCTCACCCGACGGTGGCCTGCACCGTCGCTGGATGGTGCACGGCACGTCGCACCACCTCGGCATCGACGTGCACGACTGCGCGCAGGCCAGGCTGGAGAACTATCGGCTGGGCACCCTGGAACCCGGCATGGTGATCACCGTCGAGCCGGGGATCTACTTCAAGGCCGACGACTTGTTGGTCCCGGAGCACCTGCGCGGCATCGGCGTCCGGATCGAGGATGACATCGTCATCACCGAGGACGGCAACGAGAACCTGTCGTCCGGGTTGCCCCGGACGAGCACCGAGGTCGAGGCCTGGATGGCCGGCATCCTCCAGCGCTGAGCCTGTCGTCGCCTATTCGAAGGCCGCAGCGCGAGACCCGGGGAGCTGCTGCAGCTTCTCCCGCGCCTCGGCAGCCACCTTGTGCTCGCACAGCACCTCATAGCGGGTGGCGACCGTCTGGGTCACCGAGGTGAAGTCGCGCTTGCCCTGAGTCAGGGCGTAGGCGATGACGCTGAACACGATGCCGATCAGAATGCCGATGGCCAGCGCCACGATCAGCAGCAGGAGCACGCTGCCGGGATCGCCGAAGATCAACATCACTAGGCCGACGAGAAGGCCGGTGGAGACTCCGGACTGCGCCCCCTGGGCGACCGCCGTCCCCCAGCTCTTACGGCCGAGCACCCGCTCAACGCTCCGCAGGTCCGTGCCGACGATGGCCAGGTTCTGGACGGCGAACTTCTCGTCGGCGAGGAAGTCGACGGCCTTCTGCGCGTCGGCGTAGGTGGAGTAGGTACCGATCGACTGCGGGAACTGCAGGTCGAACAGCGAACTCGGCCGATTCTGCGGAATGCTCATGCGTGATCCTCCTGGGGTGGTCGCTTCAATCTACTCCCCTCACTCCGAACCAGACCCACCCATGCCGGATCAGCGGCGGTGCCCAGCGATCGTCACGACCAGCTTGTCTTCGACCGGTCGGGGGGTGCTGCCGGTGTACTGGCTGAGCATCGAGAAGACATAGCGCCGCCCGTCTGCGCCGTTCACATAGCCGCTCAAGGCGGTGACACCGGTGAGCGAGCCGGTCTTGGCGTGGGCATTGTTGGCCGCCGGCGTGTTCTTCATCCGACTGCGAAGCGTGCCGCCCTTCATCCGATCGCTGTGGCCGGCCACCGGCAGCGAGGCGTAGAACGCCGGGAACCACTTCCGCTGCTGGACCCGATAGAGCACAGTGCTGAGCGCCTTCGGGGTGATCTTGTTCTTGCGGGTGAGGCCGGAGCCGTCCGACAACGAGATGCCGGCCATCGGCGCGCCCAGCTTCTTCATCGTCGCCTTGGTGTACGACAGACCATCGGCCCAGTTGCCGGGTCGGCCCTTCTTGGTGCCCATCGCCTTGGTCAGGGCCTCGGCGTGCATGTTGTTCGACAGCTTCATGAACGGGACCAGCAGCTTGGACAGGTTCATCGAATAGTCCCGGGCGACCACGGTCTGTGATCCCTTGGGCATCGTCATGATCTTGGTGCCGCCAACCACCTTCACCCCAGCCTTGCCCAACGCGGTCCGAAACACCGAGGCGGCCAGCAGCTCAGGCTTGTCGACGGTGACCCATTCCTTCGCGGTGGCGCGGCCGACCGGCACCCGGCCGGTGACAGTGATGGTGTTGGTGCCGAGCTTCCGGCTGATCCCGAAGCTGGCGGAGGTTCCCCGCGCGGTGGTGGTGGTCTTGTTGACGATGGTGACGTACTTCGCGGCGGCGGCCGGTGTGACGCTGACCGTGGCCCGCTTGCCCTTCTTGCCGGGCTTGTAGTTGACGATCACCGTGCCGGAGTCGTAGTCGGTGTCGGGGGCCAGGGTCAGCGCGGAGATCTGGGCCGCGTAGTAGTCGGACGCATACGACGTCGACCAGGCCTTGTTGTAGCGCTGGGAGTCGAAATAGCTGACGTCCGCGACGACCTTCTTGGTCACCCGGGTGATGCCCGCGGCACGGACCTTCGCCGCCAGCGCCCGCAGGTCGCTCTCCATGGTGGTCGGGTCGCCGTAGCCCTTGAGATAGAGGTTGCCGTTCAGCACCCCCTTCTTCACCGAGCCCCGGCGGACCACGTCGGTCTTGAACGTGTACGTCGGGCCCAACGTGTCCATCGCTGCCACCGCGGTGAGGATCTTGGTGTTCGACGCCGGGGTGATCGCCTTGGTGGCGCTCCGGGAGTAGAGCGTGGCGCCCGTCGCCGCGTCGAGAACGACGGCGCCCGAGGTCGCCCGGGTGACACGGGAGTCCTTCATCACCTTCGTCAGCTTCGCGGCCAGCGCCGAGTCCTTGGTCGCCGCGGCGGCGGTCGGTGCCGAGCCCAGCCCGCCGGCGACCAGCACCGCTGTGGCCGTGGTGGTGGTGGCGAGCACCCGGGTAAGCGTCGTGATGGTGGACCGCAGAGAGACCTGCTGCATGTTCCGAACTCCTCGTGCTGGTCCCCGAGCTCGTCGGCTGAGCGTAGGGCACGCGGCCGGTTGGCGCCACCGGCCCTCAACCTGAGGTTCAGTCGTCGCGAGAGAAGACGCAGAACTCGTTGCCTTCGGGGTCGGCGAGCACGTGCCAGGAGATCTCCCCGTCGTCGGGCCCTCGCAACAGCGTGGCGCCGGCGGCCACCAGGTCCGCAGCGTCACCCCAGACATCCCAGTGGATGCGGTTCTTCGTCGTCTTGGGCTCCGCCACAGGGCTGAAGACGAGCTCGTAGGGCATCCCCGGCGTCTCCCCCAGCCAGGTGAACATCTCGTCTGGGTCCGACTCCACCGTGGTGCCCAGCTGGTCGGCCCACCAACCCGCGATGCGGAAGGGATCAGCACAGTCGACGACGAGCTCATACAACCGGAAGCGACCGAGGTCGGCGGGCTTGCGGACGAAGGCGCACAGCTCGGCACCCTCCGGGTCGACCAGAACCGTCCAGCGCTCGCGCTCGACGCTGACGCGGGCACCCAGCCCCACCAGATCATCGACCGCGGCGACGTTGAGGTCCGGATGCACCCGGTTCTTCGTCGTGATGGCTTCCGGGACGACGTTCAGCCACACCGTCTCCTCCGGCCGCTCGCTGTACAGCCGCACCACCTCCCCCCGGTCGTCCACCTGGAGCCCGAGAGCGGCCGACCAGAACCTGCTGGCCGTCGCCGGGTCAGCAACGTCGATACAGACGTCCTTCCATCCCGCCCGCGCTGGGGATTCTCCTAATTCCATGGCCGCAGCCTAGGGCTGGACCTATGGTGGACGGAAGGAGCTTCCCATGGCCGGTGACCGCCCGCAGACCCTGATCGCCTCAGTCCAACGCGCCCTGCACCTCGTCGACGTCATCGCCAACTCGACCCGCCCGGTCCCGGTGAAGGTGTTGGCGTCGGCCAACGGGCTCAGCCTGGGAACGGCGTACAACCTCACGCGAACCCTCGTCCACGAGGGCTATCTGGTGGCCGAGGCAGACGGTCTCGTGCTGGGGCCGCGCTTCCCTGGCCTCCGCGCCTCCGGCCAGGAAGGGATCTTTGTCGCCCAGACCCGCGGCGCGCTGCGCGACGTCACGCAGCAGCTCGGTTACACCGCCTATCTGTCGCGCTATCGCGACGGAGAGATCCAGCTGGTGGACATCGTCGACGCGGCGGCGTCCCCGCGGCTCGAGCTGTGGGTCGGCATGCGCGACAGCGCACACGCCACCGCCTTGGGCAAGCAGATCCTGTCCGAGCTGCGAGCACCGGAGCGGCTGGACTACCTCAGCCGACACGGGCTGCCCGAGCTGACCCCGCACACGATCCGCGACCGAACAGCCCTGCTGGGCCAGCTGGTGTCCGAACGGGTTGCCACCGTGGATCATCAGGAGTACGCCCTCGGCTACTCCTGTGTCGCTGTGCCGGTCCGCGCCCCCGGGGTGGTCGCATCGCTGGCGGTCTCCATGCCGGCCGGTGAGACGACCGGGAACAACCTCGCGACGGTGATCGCGCGGTTGCGGCGGACGGCTGAGCGGTTGTCGCTCACGCTGTCCAGTGATGGCCGCGAGTTCAAGATTTGAAATCACACGGGTTCGGTTGGCGACCATGGATGCCTAGACTGGTACTGCACCTCGGCGCCTGAACCGTCTCGACGGTTTCCGCTGGTGCAGGCCACGCCTCAAGTAGTACCGGCGCCTTGTGAGGCCTCGGGCGTCCGGCGTGGTCAGCGGCTCGGCCAGCGTGAGTACCCCCCCAACCTCATGCCGGCCGGGTCGCCCCCGCAAACCCTGGACCGATGCCGTCGCTGCCCTGTGCGGTGAACGTGTCGTCTTCACCTCAGCCGGCTGCGCTAATCTCCATAGGTGAGTGGTGCAGCGACCTCGGTCTTCATCTCCAGGATCCGCACCCTGCCCGTCCTCGACAGCGCTGGGGACCAGGTGGGCAAGGTGCGCGACGTCGTCGTGCAGCGGCGGACGTCGGGTCGCGCCCCCCGGGTCAAAGGCCTGGTGGTTGAGCTGTTCGCCCGGCACCGGATCTTCATTCCCATGGTCCGGATCAAGACCGTCGACAGCTTCCAGGTCGTCATCAGCGGGGTGGTCAACACCCGCCGGTTCGAGCGGCGTGACTCCGAGACACTGGTCATCGACGATCTTTTCGACCTGCAGGTCACCCGCACCGACACCCCGGAGCCGGCCACCATCTTCGATGTCGCGATGCGCCCGATCCGCTCGCACGACTGGGAGCTGACCGAGGTGGCCCTGCGGGAGGGGACGAGGAGCCGGTTCGGCCGTCGGGGCCACGTCGTCATCGTTGACTGGTCGACGATCCGTGCGCTGCAGGTCGACAACAGCCAAGGCACCGACCAGCTGCTGGCCAAGATGGAGGACATGAAGGCCGCCGACGTTGCCCGCGAGCTGCACGACATGTCCCCGGAACGGCGGGCCGAGGTGGCCTCCGCCCTGGACGACCACAAGCTGGCCAACGCCATCGAGGAGCTGCCGGAGGACGAACAGGTCCAGCTCATCCAGGAGCTGAGCACCGACCGGGCCGCCGACATCCTCGAAGAGATGGACCCCGACGACGCTGCCGACCTGATCGCCGAGCTCAGCCCCGAGATGGCCGAGGAGCTGCTGGACCGGATGGAGCCGGACGACGCCAAGGACGTCCGCCGGCTGCTGAACTACGCCGAGTTCACCGCAGGCGGGCTGATGACCCCGGAGCCAGTCATCCTGCCGCCCGACGCCACCGTCGCCGACGCCCTGGCCATGGTCCGCGACTCCGACCTCACACCGGCCCTCGCCTGCATGGTCTACGTCTGCCGCAGCCCGCTGGAAACCCCCACTGGTCGGTATCTGGGAGCCGTGCACATCCAGCGGTTGCTCCGCGAGCCACCGTCCACTCTGATCTCGGCCCTGGTGGACTCCGATCTGGAGCCGCTGGCCGACTATGCCAACCTGCACGCAGTCAGCCGCTACTTCGCGACGTACAACCTGGTGAACGCCCCGGTGGTGGACGGCGAGCGTCGGCTGATCGGGGCCATCACGGTGGACGACGTGCTCGACCACGTGCTGCCCGAGGACTGGCGCGGTACCCAGCTCGACGCGATGTCGACCCAGACCCGTCCGACGCGCCGCCCGGTCCGCCCGGCGTCCGTGTCGACCCCGAGGACGATCAGTGGCTAAGCAGCGCGAGCCGGAGCGGCTGAGCGTTCCCGGGCGCCGCCGGCGGTCACTCATCCCGCGGCCCCAGTTCAACCGGGATGCCTTCGGCGAGTTCGCCGAGGGCTTCGCCAGATTCATGGGGACCGCCAGGTTCTTGGCCTACATGAGTCTGTTCGTGATCCTCTGGGTGATCTTCAACGTGGTCGGGCTGTTCGGGCTCCGCTGGGACCCGTACCCGTTCATCCTGCTCAACCTCTTCTTCTCCACCCAGGCGAGCTATGCCGCTCCGCTGATCCTGCTGGCGCAGAACCGGCAGGAGGCGCGTGACCGCGTCACCTTGGACCGGGACCGACAGCAGGCCGCCCAGAGCCGCGCCGACATGGACTTCCTGGCCCGCGAGATCGCCAGCCTGCGGATGTCGGTCGGTGAGCTCGCCACCCGCGACTACGTCCGCAGCGAGCTGCGAGCCGAGCTGCGGTCCATCCTGGCCGAGCTGGAGGACGACCTGGAAGAACGGGGCCGGGACAGTCAGCCCCGCGTCGGCCATGGGGGCCGTGGGGACTCCTCCGGGCGGGGCGGCTCGCACGGCTCGTCGGAGCCGGGCGGGCGGGTCGACCACGGTCGGCTGGACCAGCCGCGCTCCAGCGACCGGCCAGGTCCGGGCAACCTCTGACGACCGGGCCGCTCGGTGGGCGGTAAGGATTCGGCGGCCGTCACTGCGCTGCGTACGCTGGGAGGCATGCAGGACCTCCCCTCCACCTCGCCCGTCCACCCGCTGACCTCCAGGATCCACCAGGCACTCGCCGCGGTGAACGATCCGGAGATCCGGCGCCCGATCACCGACCTCAAGATGGTGAACGCCGTCGAGGTGGCCGACGACGGGATGGTCCGCGTCGAGGTGCTGCTGACCGTCGCGGGCTGCCCGATGAAGGACACCCTGCGTCGTGACGTGACCGCCGCGGTGACTGCGGTGGCCGGGGTGACGGGCGTCCAGGTCGATCTCGGTGTCATGTCCGATGAGCAGCGTGGCCAGCTGCGGGAGCTGTTGAAGGGTGGCCAGGACGAGCGCGAGATCCCGTTCGCGCGCCCCGACTCACTGACCCAGGTCATCGCGATCGCCTCCGGCAAGGGCGGGGTGGGCAAGTCGTCGGTGACGGTCAACCTCGCGATGGCGCTGGCCGCCCGCGGTCGTACGGTCGGAGTCCTGGACGCCGACATCTACGGCCACTCGGTGCCGGCCATGCTCGGCGTCGCGGACGCCCGACCCACCTCGGTCGAGGACATGATCATGCCGGTGCCGACCATGGGCCTGAAGGTCATCTCGATCGGGATGCTCAAGCCACGGCGGGACCAGGTGGTCGCCTGGCGTGGGCCGATCCTGGACCGGGCCATCACCCAGATGCTCGCCGACGTCTATTGGGGCGACCTGGACTTCCTGCTCCTGGACCTGCCGCCGGGCACCGGCGACGTGGCCATCTCACTTGGCCAGAAGCTGCCCAACGCCGAGGTGATCGTGGTCACCACCCCGCAACAGGCCGCGGCCGAGGTGGCCGAGCGAGCCGGCACGATGGCCTCCATGATGAACCAGCGGGTCATCGGTGTGGTGGAGAACATGTCCTACCTCGCAGTCACCTGCCCGCACTGCGGTGAGGAGCACCGCTATGACGTCTTCGGCTCCGGCGGCGGCGCCGAGACGGCGGGCACGCTCAGCACCCGGCTCGGCTATTCCGTGCCGCTCCTGGCCCAGGTTCCGCTCGACCCGCAGCTGCGCGCCGGCGGGGACGACGGCAGCCCGATCGTGGTCGGGGCGCCTGACCAGCCGGCCGCGAAGGCCCTGGACGCGTTGGCGGAGCGCTTGGCCAGCAAGGGCCGCGGTCTGCTCGGCAAGCAGCTGGGCCTCGCCCCGGTCGGTCGCTGACGGCCTCCGCCGGGTGCAGCAGCCCTGAACCGGGGACGGCTCGTCGGCTAGGTGGCGTCGGGGTCGAACGGGGTGAGCACCCGCGTCGGTGTGGCGGAGGCCATCACGTCGGCGGGACCGCCGGGTGAGACGTCCTTGGCGCTGTTGATCGCGTCCGTGACCGTCTGGGTCGCGTCCCTGCCGGTCGCCGCCACCTCGGCGAAGTCCTTCTTCACGTCCGCCACGATCGGATCGACGTCGTCGAGCAGGTGCTTCTGGATGAAGGCCTTGGGGTTCAGGTCGCGGAAGTCGATGTCTTCGAATCCCGGTCCGAGCTCCTTGCTCAGCTGCTCCTGTGCCGAACCGGCCATGGTGCGTACGTAACGGACCACCTGCGCCGCCTTGCGGGCGAAGTCCGGCAGCTTCTCCGGACCGAACAGGACCACGGCAGTCACGAGCAGGAGGATGAACTCCGGCGCCCCGATGTCTAGCATGCGCTCACGTTAGCCTTCCTTGCTGCCGAGCGTGACACGCGCCTCGCGCTGTGAGCCGCCGCGCTGATAGCCGAGGACCACGACGTCGCCGGGGCGGTGGCTGCGGATGGTGACGATCAGCTTCTCCACGTCCGCCACCTCGGCTCCGTCGATACGGTTGACCACGTCACCCTCGCGCAATCCCGCGTCCTCGGCCGGGCCGTCCGACTCGACCGTGGTCAGCTCGACGCCCTCGTCGTTGTCGGTGCTGGCCACGTTGGCGCCGATCACCGGGTAGGTCGCCTTTCCGTCCTTGATCAACAGGGCGCCGATGTCCATCGCCTGGTTGATCGGAATGGCGAAGCCCAGCCCGATGTTTCCCGACTGGCCCGAGGTCTGACCGAGCGTGAGGATGGCGGAGTTCACACCGATCACCCGGGCTCCCCCGTCGATCAGCGGACCGCCGGAATTGCCCGGGTTGATCGACGCGTCGGTCTGGATGGCGTTGATGTAGGCCGATGGCGAGTCGGCGCTGTCGGCCCCGTTGACGACGACCGGGCGGTTGGTCGAGCTGACGATCCCCTGGGTGACCGTGCCGGGCAGCGCGAGCGGTGCGCCGACCGCGATCACGGTCTCGCCGACCCGGGCGGCCTCGGAGTCCCCGATCTGCATCGGCACCAGGTCAGCAGATGCCTCCACCTTGATCACGGCCAAGTCATAGCTGGGGCTGCGGCCGAGGATGCGGGCGGTCCGGCGGCTGCCGTCGTTGAACACCACCTGGATCCGGCCGCCGTCGGCTGCGCCGGCCACCACATGGTTGTTGGTCATGATCCGGCCCTCGGTGTCCAGCACGAACCCGGACCCGGTGGCGCCGGACGAGCCGCTGCCGGCGCGGATCATCACCGTGCTGGGCAGCACAGTCTTGGCCACGTCCACGAGATCGGCCTCGGCCGGTGCGGGCGGCAGCGGCGAGCGGGTGGGGCCGGTGCCGGCGGTGGACGGGTTCGAGCCGGCGGTGGGCGCGGCCGAGGTCTCGGGTACGCCACGGTCGGCCAGGCGGGCACCGCCGAAGCCGGCGGCTGTACCGATCACGGCGGCGGTGACCGCGGCCACCAGCACCATGGCGGCACCGCGGGCGGGCCGCTGTCCACGATCCGGCTGCATGACGGCGGTGGCGCCCTCCGAGGGCGGCCGGGGCCGAAGCGGCTGGACCCCGGGTGGGGCTGGGTAGAGCGGCTGCGGTCCGGGCTGCGGATATTGCGCCCCGGCGGTGCTGGGTGGCTGGTAGCCGGATTGGCGTAGGGGCGCGGACCCGGGTTGGTGTAACGGCGCGTAGCCAGGTTGGGGTGAGGCCGCCGGTCCGGAGTACGCGCCATGGTCGCCGTTGCTGAAGGCGGCGGCGCTCGGAAACGGCTGGCCGTTGCCGACGCCGGTTCCCGGCTCGCTCCGCGGATCGCGCTGCCACGGTCCCACGACGGGGATCGGCTGGGTGTCGTCATGCTCGACGTCGGGACCGGACGCGGATGCGTGTGCGTCGCGCCCGAAGGGGCCGAAGTAGCGCGAGTCGTCATCGGGCTGCGCCGACCGATGCTCAGCGGCCCGGTCGCCGCTCTCCGGCGGGCGGCTCTGTTCTCCCATGACCTACCCGACTGTGTGCTCGAGGATGCGGACCCAACCCGCGCGGACGCGTTCCATCGTAGTCCGGCTCAAGGGGGCCGTATGGGGCAAGTCGGCCACGGCTCGGTGCAGCAGCTCCGGCGACCCGTCGGTGATCACGGTGAACACGGTGCCACCGGACTGCCAGGTCGCCAGGTTCGACGCCCCGGTGCGCACGTACGCACCCACGCCGGGGTCCCAGCTGGAACCGATCGGCGCCTCGGTCAGCGCGCCGCGCTGCTCGAAGACGCTGACAGTGGAGAGGCCGTCGCTGTAGACCATGTGCAGCGCACCCGGGTTCTCCCCGGCGTCGCTGCGCAGCCGCACCAGCGACAGGTCGCCCAGATGCTCGGAGCAGAACCAGCCCCGGCTGCTCAGTACCGAGGCACTGGACAGGGTGAGAGCGGCGGTGGTGGTGGGCGCGGCCAGCCGCGGCGACAGGTGCTCGAGGAAGGTATCGCCGTCGCCGACCGACAGCGAGGAGAAGCCGGCCGAGAGCACGAGCGAGCCAAACTCGTCGTACGTCTCCTGCCACAGCAGCAGCCCGGTCTGGTCGTCGAACCACCACCGCGCGGCCACCGTGTCGCTGGAGAACGGGTTGCGGACAGCCTCGACCATGGTGGCCGGCCGATCAGCCACCCTCGCGCCGGCAGCGCCACCGAACGCGAAGCCGGTGGTCAACAGCGACATCAGATCACCGTCGGCCAGGCGGGAGGAGACCGGCGATTGGAAGAAGGTGTCAGCCACCCGGCTCCCCGTCATCGTCTGAACCGCGAGCTGACTGCCCTGCCCGGGCTCGAAGGTCACCGCCACCTCCGCGGCGACGGTGCGACCGTCGCGCGGCGCGGTGACCAGCTGCACCCCGCGGTAGGCGACCTGGTCGGCCGACGATGCGGCCCGCTCCAGCAGGCTGACGGCCTGGGCGGACTCGAGCCGCCGGCCGGTGGCGGGCGCGGGACCGGGCGGGGTCGTCGCGGGCGCGGTCAGCGAGGTGGCGGACGTCATCATCACAGCGATGGTGGCGTCGTTGGCCAGCGGGAACTGCGACACCGCGGCGGCGAACTCGGCGGTGGCACGCCCACTGGGATCGCCGACCTGGTTGTTCTGCAGCGGAGGCGCGGCTACGTATCCTGCTCCGGCGCCGACCACGACGACCGAGCCGGCCACCAAGGTGGCAGCGGTGGCCCGGATCCGCGTGGCGCGCCTGCTGCGGGGCAGCGTGCCTGGTCTGGTCCGGCGGAACGGCCGGCTCCACAGCGGCGCTCGGGCGTCCTTACCGGCGATGGAGACCAGCCGGGCGGACAGCTCGGCGGCCACCCGGTCCGGGGTGGGGTCGGTGCCGGTCGTGCTCAGCAGCCGGCGCAGGGAGCGCAGCTCGTCCACCTCGGACCGACAGAGCGGGCAGGAGACGAGGTGCGTCATCACCTTCTCGCGGTCGGCATCGCTCAGTGCCCCGTCGACGTAGGCCGAGCGGAGCTCTGCGAGGTCGTCACACGATCTGCTCATCTTGACCTCGCCGGGAGCAGACCTCTCGTGTCGCCGGAGTCCGTCCGGTCACCGTGCGACGACTCCGCCGGATCTCCGGCCTCGACGGCCACCCCGAGATAGCGCTCACGGTCGCCGGTGGGCCGACGATGCTCGAGGGCGGCCCGCAGTTGGGCGCGGCCGCGGTGGATCCGGCTGCGAACCGTGCCGATCTTGACGTCGAGGACGCTGGCGATCTCTTCGTAGGTGAGTCCTTCGATGTCGCACAGCACGACCGCAGCCCTGAAGTCGGGGGCGAGCGCGGCCAGGGCGGCCGCGACATCGTGGTCCAGATCGGCGTCGGCCAGCGCCTCCGACGGACTCGGCCAGCTGCTCGGCAACCGGTCGGCCGACCCGTCGGCCAAGCCGTCGAAACGGATCTTCTGTTTGCGCCGCGCGGTGTCGAGGAAGAGGTTGGTGGTGATGCGGTGCAGCCAGCCCTCGAAGGTGCCCGGC
This sequence comes from Microlunatus sp. M237, assembly GCF_056896895.1. Taxonomy (NCBI): domain Bacteria; kingdom Bacillati; phylum Actinomycetota; class Actinomycetes; order Propionibacteriales; family Propionibacteriaceae; genus Microlunatus; species Microlunatus sp. M237. Next base: position 313,069 of record NZ_JBXHBL010000002.1, read on the forward strand.
TGGAACCGGTGCAAGGAGCGGAACACCCGGACGAAGACGTCCTGGGTCAGGTCTTCGGCATCATGCGGATTGCCGGTCAGCCGATAAGCGAGGCGGTAGACGCGGGCGCTGTGGTCACGGACCACCTCTTCCCAGGTCGGGGGTACCCAGGCGGATTCAGCGGGCGGTTGCCAGTCCTGGGGGTCCGGTGCGGGCCATGTCGTCATCAGCCGGCCCTCCTGTCCTGGTCGTGTTCGGCGCTCCGAGGAGCAGCCCTCACGGGACGCTCCCGCTGGAGCCGTACCGCCATCCTGCCCGATGCTGCTGCGAGGGACCTGAGTAATCGCTGTCAGGAACCTGTGCAAGCGGCGACGGAGCGCCACTCCCTCCGACAACGCCCAGCGTCGTCCAGATGTTCCCACCGGCGGCGACAAACGGCCGCCGCGGACAGGTCAGAGACCGGCGGCTGCGAGGGCTTCGGCCAGCGCGGTGCGCTGGGCGGGCGTCGCCGGCACCTGCGGCAGCCGCAGACCGCCGGCAGAACGCCCGCGCAGCTCCAACCCGGCCTTGACCAGGGTGACGCCCTGAGTGGCGAAGATCCCGGTGTAGATCGGCAGCATCGCGCGGTGCAGCGCAAGTGCCTTCTCCACATCCCCGGCAAGATAGGCCTCGATCATCGCCTTGGTGGCGACTCCGCTGAAGTGGGTCGACGTCCCCACCACGCCGACCGCGCCGATCGACAGCATCGGCAGGGTGAGCGCGTCCTCGCCGCAGTAGTAGGCGAGGTCCGTCTCGGCCATCACCCGGGCCGAGGCGGCCAGATCGCTCTTGGCGTCTTTCACCGCGACGATGCGCGGATGCTCGGCCAGCGCCAGCATGGTCTCGGTGGCGATCGGGATGCCCGTACGGTGCGGAATGTCGTAGACCATCACCGGCAGCTCGACGCTGTCGGCGACCGTGGTGAAATGGGCCAGCACGCCCGCCTGCGGCGGCTTGGAATAGTACGGCGTCACCACCAAGATGCCGTCGGCGCCGGCATCGGCCGCCTGCTGCGCCGTGGCCACCGTGTGCCGGGTGTCGAACGAGCCGGCGCCGGCGATCACCGCGGCCCGGTCCCCCACCGCCGCGATCACGCTGCGGAGGAGGTCGATCTTCTCCGCCCCGCTGGTGGTCGGTGACTCGCCGGTCGTCCCGCTGACCACGAGCGCGTCGTTGCCCTGCTCGTCGACCAGGTAGCGGGCGAGGTCGGCCGCACCCGCCAGGTCGAGGTTGCCCTCGGCGTCGAACGGGGTCACCATCGCCGTCACCAGACGACCGAACGGGGGTTGCACAGCCATGCCGGAATCGTAGCGAACCGCCATCACCGGGCGTCTGTCGTGATCATCACCAGCGGATCCCCGTCGTTCACCACGTCACCCGGGGTGACCACGATCTCCGCCACGGTGCCGACGACCTCCGCCAGCACCGGGATCTCCATCTTCATCGACTCCAAGATCACCACCGGGTCGTTGGCGGCCACCCGCTCGCCCACCGCCACCTCCACGGTGAGGACAGCAGCGACCAGCTCGGCGACGACCGTATGACTCATGGGCCCATCGTATGGGTCGGCGACGGGCGGGCCCACGTCAAAGGTGCCGGGATAGCCGCCGCGCCGCCCCAGCCGCGCCTCTTTCGCTAGGCTGACCACCGTGAACGCCTCCTCCGCCAAGACATCGTCCAAGTCCTCTCCGAAGGCTGCCTCCTGGGCCTTCGCCGAGGACTTCGTCCCCGAGTCCGAGGCCGCGGCCGCCGCCCGCGCCCAGGCGGAGCCGCTGGGAATCACGCCGATCGGTCGCGGCACCGCGAGCGCGCTCACCTTCGTGGCCAAGGCCATCCAGGCGCGCACCGTGGTCGAGATCGGTACCGGCTCGGGCGTGTCGGGCCTGGCGTTGTTCGCCGGCATGCAGCCCGATGGCATCTTGACCAGCGTCGACGTGGAGGCCGAGCACCAGCAGGTGGCCCGCCGCGCCTTCACCAGCGTGGGTATCCCCAGCCAGCGGTTCCGGCTCATCGCCGGGGCGGCGCTGAACGTGCTGCCGCGGCTCAGCGACGGCGCGTACGACCTGGTGTTCATCGATGCCGACAAGCTGGAGTACGCCGAGTACGTCGAGCAGGGCCTTCGGCTGCTGCGCCACGGCGGTGTGCTGGCTGTCGACAACTCGCTGTGGCACGACCGCACCGCGGACGCCAACAACTCCGACGACGAGACCGACGCCATCCGGGACGCGCTCAGCCTGGTCACCGACAACGAGGACCTGGTGCCGGCGCTGCTGCCCGTCGGCGATGGTCTGCTGGTCGCCGTCAAGCGCTGATCCGCACCCACGCCGGCCCTGGCGCCGTGGCGGGGCCGATGCGGGGGGCGGACCGCGTGTGACTCAGACCCGGGTGACGACGACGCCCTTGCCGACCACGGTGATGCCACCCTCGGAGATGGTGAACCCCCGGGCCAGGTCAGCCTCGCGGTCGAAGCCCACCTGGCAGCCGTCGGGCACCACCACGTTCTTGTCCAGGATCGCCCGGCGGACCGCTGCTTTGGGTCCGACCCGCGCCCCACTCAGCAGCACCGAGTCCTCGACGGTGGAGAACTCACCGACCCGCACGATCGGGGACAGCACCGAGTTCGTCACCGACCCGCCGGAGATGATGCAGCCAGGGCTCACCACCGAGTCCTCGGCGCGACCCTCGAGGACGAACTTGGCGCCCGGCATCTGCACCGGGTAGGTCCAGATCGGCCACTCGTCGTTGTAGAGGTTGAAGATCGGGTCGACGGAGACCAGGTCCATATGCGCCTCGTGGTAGGCGTCGATGGTTCCCACGTCCCGCCAGTAGCTGCGATCACGTTCGGTGGTGCCCGGCACCTGGTTCTCGGTGAAGTCGTAGACCTGCGCCTGACCCGCGTTGACGAACGCGGGGATGATGTCGCCGCCCATGTCGTGACGTGAGTCGATCCGCTTGGCGTCGGAGCGCAGCGCCTCCACCAGGGCGTCGGTGGTGAAGATGTAGTTGCCCATCGAGGCGAAGGACGAGTCGGGGTCGTCGGCGAGGCCCGGCGGGTCCGCCGGCTTCTCCAGGAACTGCTCGATCTTGTTGTCGACCCCCGCGTCGATCACGCCGAACTCGCTGGCCCCGCTGCGCGGCACCCGGATGCCCGCGACCGTGCAGCCCAGGCCGCCGTCGATGTGTGCGGTGACCATCTGGGAGACGTCCATCCGATAGATGTTGTCGGCGCCGAACACCACCACATAGTCGGGGTCCTCGTCCATGATCAAGTTCATCGACTGGAAGATCGCGTCGGCGCTGCCCTGATACCACCGCGGACCGAGCCGCTGCTGCGCGGGCACCGGCGTGACGTAGTTGCCGAGCAAGGTGGACATCCGCCAGGTAAGGGAGATGTGGCGGTCCAGGGAGTGCGACTTGTATTGGGTCAGAACGCAGATCTGGCGCAGCCCGGCGTTGGCCAGGTTGGACAGCACGTAGTCGATCAACCGGTACGTCCCGCCGAAGGGCACCGCCGGCTTCGCGCGATCCATGGTCAGCGGCATCAACCGCTTCCCCTCCCCGCCAGCCAAGACAATCGCCAACACCTTCGGACGCGCAACCATGCACTGAAACCTAGGGGTTCGACGCTTCCCCCGACAAGAGGCGCGCGGGACCGGGGCCAGGGTGGAACGCGCGCTCCCCCCGAGCGGTAGCCATGTCCCGGGCGCCGCTTCTCACCCCTGCGGCGCTATGGCACGATGCCTGGATGAGCACCGCCAGCACTGACCGGTTGAGCATCTCGTTGATGACCCGGGAGTATCCGCCGACCATCTACGGCGGGGCCGGGGTGCACGTGGCCCAGCTGGTGCCCCAGCTACGTCGGCTGATCGACGTTGACGTCCAGTGCATGGGCGAACCGCGGGCCGGAGCGACCGCTCACCCGGAGAACTACCCACCGGCCGCGAACGCCGCGCTGCGGGTCTTCGGTGCCGACCTCTCGATGGCCGCAGCGATCGGCGAGGTCGACCTGGTGCACTCCCACACCTGGTACGCCAATCTCGGCGGCCATCTCGCCGGCCTGCTGCACAACATCCCGCACGTGGTCAGCGCCCACTCCCTCGAACCGCATCGGCCGTGGAAGGCCGAGCAGCTCGGCGGCGGCTATCAGCTGTCCTCGTGGGCGGAGCGGACGGCGTTCGAGGCCGCCTCGGCGGTGATCGCGGTGAGCGCCGGGATGCGCGCCGACACGCTCGAGTCCTACAGCAACCTCGATCCTGACCGGGTGCACGTCGTCCGCAACGGCATCGACACCGACGAGTTCGCCCCAGATCCGGACACCGATGTGTTGACCCGGCTGGGGATCGACCCCGATCGGCCGTCGGTGGTCTTCGTCGGCCGGATCACCCGGCAGAAAGGGTTGATCCACCTGGTCCGCGCCGCCGAGCAGCTCGACCCTCAGACCCAGCTGGTGCTGCTGGCCGGTGCGCCCGATACCCCGGAGATCGCCGCCAGCATCGGTGACGCGTTCGCCCACCTGCAGCAGTCCCGGGGCAACGTCATCTGGATCGAGCAGATGCTCCCCCGCCGGGAGGTGCGACAGGTGCTGTCGCACGCGACGGTGTTCGCCTGCCCCTCGGTGTATGAGCCGTTGGGGATCGTGAACCTCGAGGCGATGGCCTGCGAGACGGCGGTGGTGGCCAGCGCCGTCGGTGGCATCCCTGAGGTGGTGGTGGACGGCGAGACCGGCTACCTGGTGCCCTACGACCCCGCCCGGGCCGATGACCCGGCCTACGTCGCGGCGTTCGAGTCCGACCTGGCCACCCGGATCAATTCGCTGACCGCCGACCCGGAGCAGGCCCGAGCCTTCGGTGCGGCCGGCCGCCAGCGCTGCATCGATGAGTTCTCCTGGGCCAAGATCGCCGCGCAGACCGTTGAGGTGTACCACCGCGCCCTCGAGGTGCATGGCGGCTGAGCCGCCTGAGAGTTGGGACCGCGGCTGAGCCGGCTGAGAGTTGGGACAGCGGCTGAGCCGGCTGAGAGTTGGGACAGCGGCTGAGCCGGCTGGGAGTTTGGACCGCGGCTGAGCCGCCTGGATGCAGGGGCCGCCGCGGATCGCGACTAGAGTCGCAGTGGCCCTCAACCTGATCTGCTGGAGAACCTGATGACGCACGTCCCCACCCTGCCCCTGCACCCTGGCCGGGGAGACGGACCCGAGTCGACCGAGGTGGTGGATCCGGGCGCGGCTACGATCGACCCCGCCGACCTGGCCGTTGCCCTGCGGGTGCTGGAGACCGCCGGCACCACCCTTGCCGAGGACGACCCGACCTACCAGCTGCTCCAGCGGGCCTGCGGCAAGTTCTACAAGAGCTTCAAGAAGCAACGGCGGCTGGAGAAGCGGGCCGTGGTGTCCGCCGCGGACAAGGCGGTGGTCGCCGCGACCGCCACCGGGTCGCCACAGCGGATCGATGACGAGACGGAAGGGCTGCCGCTGACCTCGAACGCCCGCGGCGCCAGCGCGGGCACTCTGCAGGTCGCCCGGCCCTGCTATGTCTGCAAGCAGAAGTACACCCGGGTGGACGCCTTCTATCACCAGCTGTGCCCCGACTGCGCCGCGTTCAACCACGCCCGCCGCGAGGCACGGACCGACCTCACCGGGCGGCGCGCGCTGCTCACCGGTGGCCGCGCCAAGATCGGCATGTACATCGCGCTACGGCTGCTGCGCGACGGCGCCCACACCACGATCACCACCCGGTTCCCGCACGACGCGGTCCGTCGTTTCACGGCGATGCCCGACAGCGCCGACTGGCTGCACCGGTTGCGGATCGTCGGCATCGACCTGCGTGACCCGGCGCAGGTGATCGGCCTGGCCGACTCCGTCGCGGCCGCCGGCCCGCTCGACATCTTGATCAACAACGCCGCCCAGACCGTTCGCCGGTCGGCGGGAGCGTACGCGCCCCTGGCCGAGGCGGAGTCCGCTCCCCTGCCGGACGGGCCGCTGCCCGAGCTGATCACCTTCGGCCACACCAGTGACGCCCACCCCGCGGCGCTGGTCGGCTCGGTCACCGCTCACCCGGTGCTGGCGCCCGACGCCCACACCGCCGACGAGCTGACCGCCCTGGCGCTCAGCGCCGGCTCGGCGGACCTGGACCGGATCGACGCGGGCGGTCTGCTGCCCGACCATCACGACGTCAACAGCTGGACCCAGCGGGTGCACGAGGTGGACGCGCTGGAGATGCTCGAGGTGCAGCTGTGCAACACCACAGCCCCGTTCGTGTTGATCAGCCGGCTCCGGCCGTCAATGGCCGCGGCTGCGGCGCGGCGGACGTACGTGGTGAACGTGTCGGCGATGGAAGGCCAGTTCGGCCGGGCCTACAAGGGCGCAGGTCATCCGCACACCAACATGGCCAAGGCGGCGCTGAACATGCTCACCCGGACCAGCGCCAAGGAGATGCTGGACAGTGACGGCATCTTGATGACCGCGGTGGACACCGGCTGGATCACCGACGAGCGTCCGCGGCCGACCAAGCTGCGCCTGGCCGAGGAGGGCTTCCATGCTCCGCTGGACCTGGTGGACGGGGCCGCTCGCGTCTACGACCCGATCGTGCGCGGTGAGCTCGGTGAGGACGTCTACGGCTGCTTCCTCAAGGACTACCGGCCCTCGCCCTGGTGACGAACCCCGGACGCCGTCCGGGGACGACGAAGGCCCCGCTGCTGACGCAACGGGGCCTTGACGGTCGGTGGCTCAGCCGACGACCTCTTTGAGTGCTCCAGCCAGCTCAGCCGCTTCGCCGGCGTTCAGCTCCACGACCAGCCTGCCACCACCCTCGAGCGGCACGCGCATGACGATCCCTCGGCCCTCCTTGGTGACCTCCATCGGGCCATCACCGGTCCGCGGTTTCATTGCAGCCATCGAGCTACCTCATCTCTGTCATCCAGCACTGGCGGGGACAATTATTCCGCATGATCGGCTTTTCGCCCCAGCCGGGGCGAAGATCGGCCTCCCAGACGCCCGATCCGTCCGGTCCCGGCCTTTCCCGAACCTGTGGTGACAGCAGTGCGCGGACTACAACGCCGAGCGGTGCCGTACGAGTTGAGCGCGACCGACGCAGATCGCGCTCACCGACGGTGACCACCCTTGACCCGGGGATACGTGGCTGCCGGGAACCGGTGCGCGACTAGCCGACCGCGGGGACCCAGCAGTCCTGGAGATGATCATCGACCAGCCCGACCGCCTGCATCAGGGCGTAGGCGGTGGTGGGACCGACGAAGCGGACGCCGATCTTCTTCAGCGCCGTCGCCAGCGCGGTCGACTCCGGCGTTCGCGCCGGCACGTCGGCCAGGGTCCGGGGACGTGGCCGCCCGGGCTGGGCGAAGCCGAGCACGAGATCGGCGAACTGCTGTCCCTGCTCGGCGACGACCCGGGCGTTGGCGATCGCCGCGTCGATCTTGAGCCGGTTGCGGACGATCCCGGCGTCGGCCATCAGCCGGGCTACGTCGCCGTCGTCGAACGCGGCCACCTGCTCGGGATCGAACCCGGCGAAGGCGGAGCGGAAGGCCGCCCGCTTGCGCAGGATGGTGATCCACGACAACCCTGACTGGAACGCCTCAAGGGTCAGCCGCTCGTACAGCCCGGCGACGCTGGTGACCGGCTGACCCCACTCGTCGTCGTGATAGGCCACATAGTCGGGGGTCGATAGCGCCCAGGGGCAGCGGAGTTTTCCGTCCGTCCCCGCTAGGACGCTCATCGGCTCGACCGATCGATGACGGTTCCCAGCCTGGCCAGGCTGCTGCGCAACCCACGGCGCATCAGCGGCAGCGCCAGCCGGGCGATGCTCTCCACCGGACGCCCACCCGGCAGCGAGAAGAGCTCGGTGCAGCGCAGGATCGTGCCACCGCGCTGCGCCGCCCCGCCCGAGCCCGGGCTGACCGGCTCCACTCGGAAGACCCCGGGGCCGCGAAAGTACGGGCCCAGGTGCAGCACCTCCAGCTCACCGACGCCGTCGGTCGGCGGAGTCCAGCCGGTCACCACGAACCGGTCCAGCAACCCGACGGGGACCCGACCGAGCCGGAAGCCGGACAGCGCCTCGACCTGCACCCCCAGACCCTCGCTCCGCTCGCCCACGGCCGAGACCGTGGTGAGCGGGATCCAGTCGGCCTGGCCGGGCCAGTCGATCAGCCGGGCCCAGACCTTCTCGACCGTGGCGGCGAGCTCGACCTGCACCTGCAACAGCACGGCCATCGCAGCTCAGACGCCAGAGCCGGAGTCCGGCACCTCAGCGTTCGTGCTGCGCTGGGCCGCGGCCTCGTCCCAGCGTTGAGCGGAACCCCGCGATCCGTCCCGAGTCTCGGGCGCACCGTCGGGGTCGGCACCGTTCGCCCGCTCGGAGGGCTCAGCGGCGGCGGTGGTCGACGTCGTCGGATCGCCGGCGGTGAGCTCGGCGATCCGGGCGTCGCGTTCGGCGATCTCACGAGCCAACCGCGCCAAGATGTCGTCGACCTGACCCATGGCATAGCCGCGGACCGTGACGCCGAAGCGCAGCGTCTCGAGGTCGGATGCCCCGAGCGATCGGGTCCCTTCCGGGGGCAGATCCTGGCGGTAGACGTCCTTGACCGGCTCCGTGCTCATCTCACCCATTCCTCCGGCGGCGGCCACGGCCGCCACGCCCAGCACGACGATCACCACAGCGGCGATGAACCACTCCATGCCCCGATGGTGTCACGGACGACCGTGATCGGGCTCATCTGCCCAGGTCGTCGCTGGGCTGTTCGGGTCGCTGCGCTGGGGGTACTATTCGGGTCGCTTCGCCGGCACCGCATCGTCGGCCGAGGGCGTGGCAGGGCTCGGCTGGTTGGACAGCATGATCGAGACCGCCTCGTCGATGTCGTCGGTGACGGTGAACCCGGCCAGATCGGCCGGCGACAGATAGCCCTCGGCGAGTACCGACGCCGTCAGCCAGTCCACCAGCCCGCTCCAGTACGCAGAGCCGAAGAGGACGACCGGGAACGAGGTGACCTTGCGGGTCTGGACCAAGGTGAGCGCCTCGAACAGCTCATCGAAGGTGCCGAAGCCGCCGGGCATCACGACGAAGCCCTGGGAATACTTGACGAACATGGTCTTGCGGGCGAAGAAGTAGCGGAAGTTGATGCCGAGGTTGACGTACTCGTTGAGACCGGACTCGAAGGGCAGCTCGATCCCCAGCCCGACCGAGACGCCACCGGCCTCGCTGGCCCCGCGATTCGCCGCCGCCATGATGCCGGGTCCGCCGCCGGTGATCACGGCCAGGCCGGCCTGGGCCAGCCGAGCGGCCAGCTCCTGGGCAGCGGCATACATCGGGCTGTCCGGACTGGTCCGGGCCGAGCCGAAGACACTGACGGCCGGGCCGATCTCGGCCAGGGTGCCGAAGCCCTCGACGAACTCGGACTGGATCCGCAGCACCCGCCAGGGGTCGGTGTGGACCCAGTCACTGCCACCCCGACCGTCCAGCAGTCGCTGGTCAGTGGTGGTGGGCTGGATCTGCCCGCGGCCGCGGACCACCGGCCCGGTCGAGATGCGGTGGGAATACTGGGAGTCGCTCACCTGGTCAGCCTAGCCAGCGCAGCAGCGCGTCGCGGCAGGTGTGTACGTCGGCTGCCGGGCAGAACTCGTCGTCCGCGTGGGCCTTGTTGGGGTCGCCCGGCCCGAAGTTCACAGCGGGTACGCCCATCGCCGAGAAGCGGGCCACGTCCGTCCAGCCGAACTTGGGGCGGGCCTCGCCGCCGACCGCGGCCAGGAACTCGCCGGCGGCGGGCTGGTCAAGGCCGGGTCGGGCGCCCGGCGCGACGTCGGTGATCCTCACCTCGAAGCCGTCGAGCACGCCGCGTACGTACGCCTCGGCCGCCGCCTCGTCCTTGTCCGGGGCGAACCGATAGTTGACGACCACGGTGCAGCGGTCCGGGATGACGTTGCCGGCGATGCCGCCGGAGATGCCCACCGCGTTCAGCCCTTCTCGATAGAGCAGGCCGTCCACCTCGATCTCGCGCGGCTGGTGCTCGGCCAGCCGGGTCAGCACCGCGCCCGCGTCGTGGATGGCGTTGTGGCCGCGCCAGGACCGGGCAGAGTGAGCCGCCGTCCCGGTCAGGGTGACCTCGGCCCGGAGGGTGCCCTGGCAGCCGCCTTCGATGCCGGCGCTGGTCGGTTCGCACAGGACCGCGAAGGAACCGGCCAGCAGGTCCGGTCGGCTCTGCCCGAGGTGGCCGAGCCCGTTGAGATCGGCGTCGACCTCCTCGTTGTCATAGAAGATCCAGGTGACGTCACGCGATGGCGCGGTCAGCGCCACGGCAGCCGACAGCTGTACGGCCACGCCGCCCTTCATGTCGCAGCTGCCACGGCCCCAGACGATCTGCTCGTCGCCCTCGCCGGTGACCCAGGACGGTACGTTCGCCGCGATCGGCACGGTGTCGAGGTGGCCGGCGATGACCACCCGGTCGGCCCGGCCCAGGTTGGTTCGCGCCACCACGACGTTGCCGACGCGGATCACCTCCAGGTGCTCGTACGGGCGCAGGGCGGCCTCCACCTCGTCGGCGATCCGGGCCTCGTCGCCGCTGACGGACTCGATGTCGATCAGCTGGCGGAGGAGGTCGACGACGGGGCCGGAAAGATCGAGGGACATGCCAAGCACCCTAACCGCCGCCCGGGATGGGCGAGCGTGCGACTGGGGCAGCCGCCTATGGTTGTCGCCATGACTGACGCCACGACGACCCGTACCGCCTGGGGCTGGGGATTGGCCACCGTGCACGATTCCGGTCAGGTGCTCGACACCTGGTATCCGGCGCCGGCCCTCGGCGAACCCGACGGCTCCCCCGCACCCGACGCGCTGACCGCCGCCGTGGGTCAGGACCCGGTCCGCGGCGTCCGCACCGAGTTGCGGTCGGTGACGATCGACCTGGACGCCGCCCCGGCCGACACCACGGATGCGTATCTGCGACTGCACCTGCTCAGCCACCGGCTGGTCGCCCCGCACGGGCAGAGCCTGGACGGCATCTTCGGCGTGCTGCCCAACGTCGTGTGGACGTCGGCCGGTCCGTGCGCGGTCGAGGGATTCGAGTCCGTCCGTGCCGGACTGCGGGCCACGCGGGGGCACGTCACGGTCTTCGGGGTGGACAAGTTCCCCCGGATGGTCGACTACGTGCTGCCCGCCGGCGTCCGGATCGCCGATGCGGACCGGGTCCGGCTGGGGGCGCACCTGGCATCCGGCACCACGGTGATGCACGAGGGCTTCGTCAACTTCAACGCGGGGACGCTGGGCACCTCCATGGTCGAAGGCCGCATCTCGGCCGGAGTGGTCGTCGGCCGCGACTCCGACGTGGGCGGTGGCGCCTCGATCATGGGCACCCTGTCCGGCGGCGGCACCCAGCTCATCTCACTCGGCGAGCGCTGCCTGCTGGGGGCGAACTCGGGTCTGGGCATCCCGCTCGGCGACGACTGCGTGGTGGAGGCGGGGCTCTACGTCACCGCTACGACGAAGGTGACCCTGCCAGACGCCACGGTGGTCAAGGCCGTCGAGCTGGCGGGCCGCAGCAACTTGTTGTTCATCCGCAACTCGGTCACCGGGACGGTCGAGGTGCGCGGTCGGCGAGGCAAGGGCGTCGAGCTCAACGCCGCCCTGCACGCAAACGGGTGACACGCCTGGGCGCCCTCGCCCGAACCATCGGCTGTCTGACACTGGCCCTGGTGGTGCTCGGCGTGCTGGGCGTGGGTGGCTATCTGTTGCTGCAGCGCACCACCGACTCCGGACCGAAGCCCGGTGAGGAGCGCTGTGTCGCCCGAGCCGACGACGCCAGCGTGGCGATCGACCTGGAGCAGGCGCGCAACGCCGCGATCGTCGTCGGGCTGTCGGTGAAGCGGGGGCTCGTCCCCCGAGCCGCGTCGATCGCGATGGCCACCGTCTATCAGGAGTCGATGATCCGCAACCTGGACCACGGCGACCGGGACAGCGTCGGCCTGTTCCAGCAGCGGCCGTCCCAGGGCTGGGGAACACCGAAGCAGCTGCAGGACCCCTACTACGCGACCGGCAAGTTCTATGACGCGCTGGTCAAGGTCGACGGATGGGCCACCGGGGACATCAACGACGTGGCCCAGAAGGTCCAGGTGTCGGGCTATCCCGAGGCCTACCGTGATCACGAGGCCGACGCGCGGGTGCTGGCGAGTGCGCTGACCGGGCAGTCAGCCGCCTCCTTCACCTGCCTGGACCGCCAGGAGACCGCCGGGGACGCCAAGGCGCTGGCGGCCTCGATCACCAAGACGTTCGGCAAGGTGAAGCAGCGCCGGGCCGGCAGTGTTCTCACCATCACGGCCCGCAGCGATGCCCTGGCCTGGGCCTACGCCCACCACGCGGTGGCCGGCTCCGCGGTCTTCGGTGTGGTCGAGGTGCAGGCGCTCGGTCAGGTGTGGCGGACCAGCGGCGAGTCGCTGCCGGAGTGGACGGCGGCGACGCCGGCACCACAGTCGCGCACCGTGATCATCACCGTCCGCTGAGGCCCCAGGGGTCAGCCGCAGGCTCCCCTCTCAGCCGAGCAGTCGCCCGGCCGCAGCCTCGATCCGTTCGTCGGTGGCCGTCAGGGCCACCCGGACGAACTCGCCGGCGGCCTCACCGTAGAAGTCACCGGGGGCGGCCAGGATGCCCAGACCGGCGAGGAAGTCGATCGAGGCCCGGCAGTTCTCCTGGCGGGTCACCCACAGATAGAGGGAGCCCTCGGAGTGGGCAACGGTGAAACCGCGTGCCTCCAGGGCGGGTCGCAGCCGGGCCCGGCGGGCCAGATAGCGGGCCCGCTGCTCAACCACGTGCTCCTGGTCGTCGAGCAGGGCCACCATGGCCTCCTGCACGGGTCGCGGGACGATCATGCCGGCGTGTTTGCGGACCGCCAGCAGGTCGGACACGATCTGCTGGTCGCCGGCGACGAATCCGGCCCGGTAGCCGGCCAGGTTCGACCGCTTCGACAGCGAGTGCACGGCCAGCAATGAGTCGTACGACCCCTCGCTCACCGCCTCGCTGAGCACCGAGGTGGGCTCGACGTCCCAGCCGAACTCGCCGTAGCACTCATCCGACGCGACCACCGCTCCGCGGTCACGGGCCCAGCGGACCCGCTGGGTCAGCGTGGCCGCGTCCAGCGTCTCCCCGGTCGGGTTGGACGGGGAGTTGAGCCAGACCAGGCCGGGCCGCATGTCTCCCAGAGCAGCCAGGTCGTCGGCCGCAACCACGTCGCAGCCGGCGATGGCCGCGCCGACGGCGTAGGTCGGGTAGGCCATCGTCGGGATGACGACGGTGTCGCCCGCGCCGAGCCCCAGCAGGGTCGGCAACCAGGCCACCAGCTCCTTGGTCCCGATCACCGGCAAGGTGGCGTCCGGGTCCAGCCGCTCAGCGCCCCAGCGTCGCTGCAGATAGCCGGCCATGGCCGCGCGCAGCGCCGGCGTACCCGAGGTGACGGGGTAGCCGGGGCTGTTCGCGGCCCGGCTCAACGCCGCGATCCCCAGCGCCGGGACCGGGTCGACCGGCGTACCGACGGAGAGGTCGACGATGCCGTCCGGATGCGCCGACGCGGTGCGCTTGGCGTCGGCGAGGCTGTCCCAGGGGAAGTCCGGCAGCGCCGAGGCGAGACTCACTCTTCGTGCTCTTGCGGCGGCAGCGCCTCGATCAGCGGGTGATCCTTCTCGATCACACCGGTCTTGGCCGCACCGCCGGGTGAACCCAGGTCGTTGAAGAAGTCGACGTTGGCGGTGTAGTAGTCCTTCCACTCCTCCGGAGTGTCGTCCTCGTAGAAGATGGCCTCCACCGGGCAGACCGGCTCGCACGCGCCACAGTCGACGCACTCGTCGGGATGGATGTAGAGCATCCGCTTACCCTCGTAGATGCAGTCGACCGGACACTCCTCGACACAGGCCCGGTCCTTGAGGTCGACACACGGCTGGGCGATGACGTAAGTCACGGCGATACTCCTCGAAGATCATGTACGGCCACGTCGGGTGACATCGCGACGAGCTGACGCTCGATGATGCTGCGCCGTACGGTTCGGACCTAGTATCGCGCGTCTGCATCTCCTTCGTGAAAGGGCCTCATCCCATGGACCCCGTGGACAGTGCGCCTCCCGGTCTGCAGGTCGGTGACCGGATCGTCTGCCGCCAGCTGCTGCCGGACGGCTCGGCCACCGACGTGACCGGCTGGCTCCGCCGCGTCGACGCGGATCGGCTGGTCATCACCACGGCGGAGGGTCAGGAGACCTGCGTCGACACCGCGACGGTGGTCGCGGTCCGGCGTGTCCCCGTGGCCCGCGGCGGACCTCCACCGGAACGGATCAGCGCCGACCGGGTCGAGCAGCTGTCGCTACCGGGTTGGCTCGCCGACGCCGAACCGCTGGGTGAGTGGACGCTGCGCGCCGGCGGTGGGTTCACCGGCCGGGCCAACTCCTGCCTGGCGGTCGGCGACCCCGGCGTGCCGACGGTCGAGGCCGCCCGGCTCATCGTTCGCCACGCGGCGGCGCACCGGATCGAGCCACGGGCACAGGTGGTCGTCGGGTCCGCACCGGAGCGCGCGCTGGTGGCACTCGGCTGGGTGGAGACCTACGTGAGCACCGACGTGATGGCCGTTCGCCTGGTCGACCTGCTCGAGGGCACCCGGCCGGATCCCCGGGTGCGGGTCACCCAGACGCTGGAACGGGGGTGGGAGGATGCCTACCTCACCAGCCGGCCGAACAACGCAGACCCGGCCGTGCTGCGACAGATTCTCGACGGCCGCCCACCGCGGGCCTTCGCCGGGATCGCCGACTCCGGAACCGACGAGCCGACGGCGGCAGAATCCGCGGCTGATACGCCCCCGGCGAGCGCGCCGGCGGTTGCTGCGTTGGTCAGCATCGGCCGCGGGCACGTCAGCGCGGATTGGCTCGGGCTGGCCTCCATCTGGACCCGGCCCGACCACCGACAGCGAGGGCTGGCCACCGCCGTGCTGCTGGCGCTCGGGCACTGGGGCGCCCGCCGTGGCGCCCGGTACGCCTACCTGCAGGTTGCCCAGGACAACGCCGCCGCACACCGGGCGTACGCCCGCGCGGGCTTCCGGGTGCACCACGCGTATCGCTATCTCACCCCGCCGGCCGGATAGGCCGCTACCTCACCCCGCCAGCCGGGTAGGCCGCTATCTCACCCCGCCGGCCGGATAGGCCGCCATTCCCACGGCCGGCGTCTCAGACGCAGCTGACCCGGTCGGTCGGTGCATAGCGCCAGAAGAACTTCTCCGTCTTGACGACCTTGCCGTCGCGATAGAACAGTCGCTCGTAGTTGACGTCGAAGCCCTGCACCGGGCTCATCGGCTGACACTTCGGGCTGTCGTCCGTGAGGTCACGGCCGGTGGTGAAGTTCGACTTGCGCAGCGGTGACGACTCGATCTTGTCGTAGGTCTTGGTCGACCACATCTTGACGGTGATGGAGCCCTGGGTGCCCGGGCGAGCCTTCGTCACGTCGGCCTGCACCAGCACGCCGTAGTCGGTGTCGTTGCCGAACTTCAGGTCCAGCGTCGGCCAGGCCACGGTGGCTTCTCGGCCCGCCGGGTAGCGGTCGATGTAGAGCGTGTGGGGCTGGTGCTGGATGTCCTTCAGACCGGCGAAGAACATCGCGTTGTAGGTCGTGGTCGCACTCTGCGAGACACCGCCACCGAGCTCAAGGCGGAACTTCCCACCGGAGATGATGTTGCCCTCGGTGAAGCCGTTCTCGGCGGTCCGCTCACCGACGATGTCGTTCAGCGAGAAGGTCTCACCCGGCTTGAGCACCGTGCCGTTGATCAGCTCCGCGGCGCGGCCGATGTTGACGTTGCGATACTCCGCGTAGGGGAACCGTGTGGTGAACGATCCGGTCACCTCCTTGATGCCGAGCTTCTCCGCGTCCTGGGTGGTGAACTTAGCCTTGGCTCCGCTGAGCTCGGCCGTCACGGTGCGCTCGGCACCGGACCGGGTCAGCGCGGGCTCCACGGCCTTGGCCAGGTTCTCCGCGCTCACCTCGGTGCCGTCGACGGCCGGGACGACCTCGGGCTTGCCGTTGCGGAGTCGGACGGTGGCGTCCTTCGGCTTGGTGATGGCGACGGCACGCACCGCGCCGTCGGCCGCCTGACGCAGCTTCTTGGCGTCCAGCACCGGCGTGAGAGTGCCGTCCTGGGTGGCGAAGGTGATCGACGAGCCGATCATGGTCGGCGTCACCGAGAACCGCTGCCCGCCGCCGAGCTTCACCACGACCGGCGCGGACACGGCCGGTTCGGCGAACTCGTCGACGATCGTGTCCACCTCCGCGGTGGTCACGTCAGGATCGGTGAGCGTGGCCGGCAGCTCCACCGCAGCGGTGCTGACGAAGTAAGCGTCGGTGAGCGCCTTCGTCGCCTCCGGCACCTTCAGCGCAACCCCGCGTACGCCGTCGGTCTTCTTGATCTCGGTCTTGGCGAACGCCAAGGTGGCGTCCTTGGCCGCCGCGTCGTGCTTCGTGGCCAGCCCTTCCACCGTGCTGCGCAGCTTGGTCTGGTCCACCAGCCGAGGCACCTGGGTGCTCGAGCCGCCGGTCAGCACCTGCCAGATGTCCCGCGGGTCCAGGCTCCGGCCGCCGCCGGCTCGCTCGACGGCGCCGTCATAGTCCAGGGCGAAGCCGGCGGCCACCGGGTCGACGCTGTCCTTCTTGCCGCCGATCCTCACATCGATGTCCTGGCTGGCCCGCGGCTCCAGCGCGGCCTTCAAGGTGTCCACCGCGTCAGCCCGGTCCAGCCCGCCGACGGCCACGCCGGAGATCTGTGCGTTCTTCGGCAGCTTGTCGCCGGCCATGAAGTATCCGACGGCGTACAGTGCGAGTCCGGCCACGACGACGAGGCCGAGGAGGGCGCCGAGCACGCGCTTGGTCCGGCCGCGGCGCGGCTTGGACGGCGGGTCGGTGAACGCCTCCGGCTCGACCGCCGGTCGCACGATCGTGTCGTCGTCGGGGCGAGGCCGGACGACGGTGTCGTCGAGGTGATCGTCACGGTCAGAGGGGCTCACTACGGACCTGTCTTCGTCTCAGTGTCATGAAAAAATCGGGAAAGAGGTGGAGAATCGGGGGTGTCCCCCGTCTCAGGGGTATCGCTATAGGTCCCCCGATGGTACGTCAGAGGGATCCCAGACGAAGAGTTCTGACCCGCCGCGAGCACCCGACCGACCACCAGGGTGTGGTCCCCGGCGGCGTGGACCGACGCGGTGCTGCAGTCCAGCCAGGCTTGGGCGCCGGTCAGGACCGGCGCTCCGGAGTGCGGCGCCGGTTGGTGGTCGATGTCGTCGAACTGGGCGAGAAGGTCACGACCACGACGGCTGAAGTGACGAGCCAACCGGCTCTGGCCCTCGGCCAGCACGGAGACCGCCCAGCTGCCGGAGCCGATGACGGCGTCATGGAACCGGCTGGCGCGACCCACGCTCACCAGGACCAGCGGCGGGTCCAGGGAGACCGAGCAGAAGGCGGTGGCGGTCAGCGCGTGCGCCACGTCGTCCACCATGGTCGTCACCACGGTCACGCCGGAGGCGAACTCGGCCATCACCAGCCGCAGCGTGTCGGCCGGCACGCCCGCCGGCGTCGTGTCTGGGGATATCACGTCGGACAGGTACGGCACCCTCAGCCCAGTCCGGCGAAGATGTCGTCAGCCCAGTGCTCGGGTCCGCTCGACGTCTCGTCCGGGAAGGGCAGGCCGGCCGCCAGGCGGAAGAACTCGTGCCCCCACGCCTCGTCGCCGAAGTTGTCGGCCATCGCGAAGAACGGCCCGTCCAGGGTGATCTGGGTCGCGTGGGCCCGCATCGCGGCCATCTTCTTGTCCACGTAGGCGGTACCGTCCACGACCACGTCGATGGCGGAGTCGGGCGACACCATCGGCGGCATCTCGCCGTCCGGGTCGAAGCCTTTCCAGCTCTCGGTGTCGCCGGCGTCGCGGAGCGCCTGGATGCTCTTGCGCATCCGGCTCTCGCTCATGGTGGTCCACAGCACCCGGTCGATCTGCCACGGCTCGCCCAGGTCGTCGCGGAACGACGCAACAGCTGCGAGCAGATAGGCGTACATGGCGACCCGGTGGGCCTGGATGTGATCGGGGTGTCCGTAGCCGCCGAACTGGTCGTAGGTGATCAGCACCTGCGGGCGGCGGTCGCGGATCACCCGCACCAGCTCGGACGCCGCCTCGAGCAGGTCGGCGGTCCAGAAGATGCCGTCGCGCAGCTCGTCGCGGGCGATCGCCATCCCTTTGTCGTCATAGGCCATACCCGAGTCGCGATAGCGGAAGTCTCCGCCGAGGCGGACGAAGTCGGTGACGCCGAGCTCGGCCATCGCGGCCTGCAGTTCGGTCTTCCGGTACGGGCCCAGGGTGTCGTCATGATCAGCTCCCAGGTGAACGAGCTCGTCGACCAGGACCTCGCCCTCTTCGCCCATGGTGCACGTGACCAACGTCACCTGCGCACCGGCGGCCACATACTTCGCCATGGTGACGCCGGTGCCGATCGTCTCGTCGTCTGGATGCGCGTGGACCAGCAGGAGGCGCTGAGCCGAGGTGGGGAGGGGGGCGGCAGAATTCACGACCTCCACCTTACGACGCGTGCCAACTATGTTCGGCCACCCAGGGATAGTGGTGAGATCAGACGACCTGCCGGGCTTCGGCGAAATGACACGCCGACGGATGGCTGGACAGCCCGTCCTCGCGCGGCTCCAGCAGCGGCACCTCGGTGGTGCAGACCTCCTGCGCCTTCCAGCACCGGGTGTGGAACCGGCAGCCGCTCGGCGGGTTGGCCGGACTTGGTACGTCGCCGCTGAGCACGATCTGCGTCCGGGTGTTGCGCAGGGTCGGGTCGGGAACCGGCACCGCCGACAGCAGGGCCTGGGTGTACGGGTGGGTGGGTCGGGAGTAGATCTGGTCCTCGTCCCCGATCTCCACCAGGCTGCCCAGATACATCACCCCGACGCGGTGCGAGATGTGCCGAACCACCGACAGATCGTGGGCGATGAAGACGTACGCCAACCCCAGCTCGGCCTGCAGCCTCTCCAGCAGGTTGACCACCTGCGCCTGCACCGACACGTCCAGCGCCGACACCGGCTCGTCGCAGATGATCACCTTCGGGTTGAGCGCCAGGCCGCGGGCGATCCCCACCCGCTGCCGCTGGCCACCGGAGAACTGGTGGGGATAACGGTTGATGTGCTCGGGGTTGAGACCCACCAGGTCCAGCAGCTCCTGGACGCGGCGCCGTCGCCCACCCCGCGGCACCACGTCGGAGTGGATCTCGAACGGCTCACCGACGATGTCGCCGACCGTCTTGCGCGGGTTGAGCGAGGTGTACGGGTCCTGAAAGACGATCTGGATGTCGCGCCGCAGCTTGCGCATGTCCGCGCCCCGCTGGGAGTACACGTCGACGCCGTCGAAGGTCAGCCGGCCGGCGGTCGGCTCCTCCAGTCGCATCAGCAGTCGGCCCAGAGTCGACTTGCCGCAGCCCGACTCCCCGACGATGCCGAGCGTCTCGCCTTTGTGCAGGTCGAAGCTGACGCCATCCACCGCCTTGACGTGCCCGACCGTGCGGCGCAGCACACCGGTACGGATCGGGTAGTACTTGGTGAGTCCCTCGGCCCTCAAGATCACGTCGGTCATCGCAGTCCCTCACGGTCGACGGTGGCAACGGCGGTGCCGGTGAGCACATCCTGGGCGAAGTGGCAGGCACTGCGACGGTGGTGACCGATGACCAGCAGCTCCGGCGGCGGGTCATGTCGGCAGACGTCGTGGACGTAGCGGCAGCGCGGGTTGAACGGGCAGCCCGCCGGGATGTTCATCAGGTTCGGCGGAAGCCCGCCGATGGCGGCCAGGTTCTGGCCCTTCTGGTCCAGCCGCGGGATCGACTCCAACAAGCCCTTGGTGTAGGGGTGCGCCGGGCGGGCATACAGGTCGAAGACGTCGGCGTGTTCGACGATGCGACCGGCGTACATCACGGCGATGCGGTCGGCCACGTCGGCGACCACGCCGAGGTCGTGGGTGATCAGGATGAGCCCCATCTTGCGCTCCTCCTGCAGCTCCTCGAGCAGCTTCATGATCTGGGCCTGCACCGTGACGTCCAAGGCGGTGGTCGGCTCGTCGGCGATCAGCACCGCTGGGTCGAGCGCGATCGCCATGGCGATCATGATGCGCTGGCGCATGCCACCGGAGAACTGGTGCGGGTAGGCCCGGACCCGGTCGGCCGCACCGGGGATGGCTACCCGCTCCATCAGCCGGACGGCCTCAGCCATGGCGTCGGACTTGTTCATGCCGCGGTGCTTGCGGAACATCTCGGCGATCTGCCAGCCGACCGGGAAGACGGGGTTCAGCGAGGACAGCGCGTCTTGGAACACCATCGCGATCTCGGCGCCGCGCACTTGGCGACGGTCCTCCTCCGGCAGTGTCAACAGATCGGTGCCGCAGTAGCGGACCGCGCCGCCGGTGATGAAGCCGGGCGGTGAGTCGAGGATGCCCATCACCGCCTGGGCGGTGACTGACTTGCCGGAGCCCGACTCCCCCAAGATCGCCAGCGTCTCCCCCTGGCGGAGGTCGAAGGACACCCCGTTGATGGCCCGGGCCACCCCCTCGCGGGTGCGGAACTCGACCTGGAGGTCCTCCACCTGGAGCAGCATCTCGTCCTTGGGCTGCCAGCGGCCGCCGCCGGCGATCACGTCGACGTCCTTGCCGCGGCCCAGGACCCGGCCACGGCCGGTGCGTGTTGCGTGTGACATTCGAGTCCTCTCAGCGGAGCTTCGGGTCGAGCGCGTCGCGGATGGCGTCCCCGAGCATGATGAACGCCAGCACGGTGAGCGACAGGAAAACGCTCGGGAAGAGCAACATATGCGGGGTCGAGCGGATGAAGCCGATGCCGGACGCCTCGGAGATCGCAATGCCCCAGGAGATGGCCGGCGGCTGCAGTCCGATGCCGAGGAAGGACAGCGTGGCCTCGGTCGCGATGAACACGCCGAGGTTGATGGTCGAGACGACAATCACCGGAGCGAGCGAGTTCGGCAGCACGTGGGAGACGATGATCCGCAAGGGACTGGCACCCAGGGCACGGGCCGCCTGGACGTAGTCGTTCGGCTTCACCTGCAAGACGCTGGAGCGCATCAACCGGTTGATGTTCGGCCAGCCCAGCACGCCGATGGCGAGCACCACCTTGAGTACCACCACCAGGTACGGCGTGTCCAAGGTGCTCGGGAACGAGTAGAGGATGAGGATGCCGCCGAGCAACAGCGGGATGGCGAAGAAGATGTCGGCGATCCGCGACAGCAGGGCGTCGAGCCAACCGCCGACATAGCCGGCGACGATACCCACGATGGAGCCGACGACCAGGGTCGAGGCCGTGGTCAGGATGCCGACCAGGATCGACGCACGGGCGCCGTAGATGGTCCGGGCGTAGATGTCGTAGCCCTGCTGGTCCATCCCGAACCAGGCGCTGCCGGACGGCTTCTCCCGGCTGCGGCTGAGATCGGCGTAGTAGGGGTCGGTGCGGGTGAACAGCTGGGGGGCGATCGCCATCACCACGAAGATCACGATCAGCGCGGTGGAGATCCAGAACAGCGGGTTCCGCTTCAGCTCACCCCAGGCGTCCGACCACAGGGACCGTGCGTCGTCACTGCCAGGCACCGCGGTCGGCACCATGGCAGCGGCAGCTCCCGAGGTCTCGCTGAGGGGTGACGACGTGTCAGTCATTGCTGATCCTCGGGTCCAGGATCCCGTACAAGAGATCGACGAGCAGGTTCATGATCAGATAGATGACCACCAGGCAGACCACAGCCCCCACCACGGACACGCCGTCCTGCTGGTTGATGCTGCGGAAGATGAAGAAGCCGACGCCGTTGATGTTGAAGATGCGCTCCGTCACGACCGCACCACCCATCAGGGCGCCGAAGTCGGCGCCGATGTAGGTCACCACAGGGATGAGCGAGTTGCGCAGCGTGTGCACGCTGACGGTGCGGCGTGCGGTCAGGCCCTTGGCCTTGGCTGTGCGGACGTAGTCGGAGCGCAGGTTCTCGACCACACTGGTGCGGGTCAGCCGCGCGACGTAGGCGATCGACACCGAGCCGAGGACGAAGCCCGGCAGGATGAGCTGACCCCAGGTCCCCTGAGTGGCCGTCACCGGGAAAAGTCCCAGCCGGACGCCGAAGACCAGCTGCAGCACGCCGCCGATGACGAAGATCGGGATCGACACCACGAACAGCGTGCTGACCAGCACCAGGTGGTCGAGGAACTTGCCCTTGCGGATGCCGGCCAGGACACCGGCGATGATGCCGATGACGATCTCGAAGACGATCGCCACCACGGCGAGCTTCACCGTGGTCGGGTAGCGCAGCGCGAGCTCGTCGATGACCCGGTTGCCGTAGAAGTTGGTGCCCAGATCGCCCTGTAAGAGCTTGCCGAGATACAGCACGTACTGCACCAGCAGCGGCTTGTCCAGGTTGTACTCGCTGTTGAAGGCCGCGATGTAGGCATCTGAGCACGGGCGCTCACCGCAGCGGCCCTCGACCGGGTTGCCCGGAAGGGCGAAGACCAGCGTGTAGATCAAGAAGGTCGATCCCAAGATCACAGGGATCATCTGCAGCAGGCGCCGAAGCACATACTTGCCCACGCGTCGCTCCTCTCGTTCGGTGCGGAATCACTCCTACCTCAACGCCAGAGGTCGGCTCGCCGGAATGTCCGGCGAGCCGACCTCTGGAGTGGGAGAGCTAGCTCACTTGAGCTTGATGGACGACAGGTCCAGGGTGCTGAACGGGGTGACCTTGACGTCGGTCACCTTGTTCGACCAGCCGACCGGGGTCGCCTGGTACCACAGCGGCGCCACCGGGAAGTCCACGGCCAGCATCGCCTCGGCCTCCTGGTAGAGCTTGTTGGCCTCGTCCGCCGTGCCCGCCGCAGCCGCTTCCTTCAGCTTCGCGTCGAACTTCGGGTTGTCGTACTTGGAGTAGTTGGAGTCCGCGCCCTTGCCGTACAGCGGAGCGAGGAAGTTCTCGATGGCCGGGTAGTCCATCTGCCAACCGGTGCGGAACATGCCCTGACGCTCGCCGGCCTCGATCTGGTCGAGCAGCGTCTTGAAGTCCGGGGTGCCCTGGGCGACGCAGTCCACGCCGAGGGTGTTCTTGACGGAGTTGCAGGTGGCCTCGGCCCACTGCTTGTGCCCGCCGTCGTTGTTGTAGCCCATCGTGAGGGTGCCCGAGTAGCCACCGGCCTTCTGGTAGAGGGCCTTCGCGGCGTCAGCGTTGAACGTGCAGGCGTCGCCACAGACCTCGGCCTTGTAACCGTCGACCACGGGCGAGACCCAGCCGGTCGCCGGGACGCGGGTGCCGTTGAAGATCTTGGCGATGATCTCGTCACGGTTGATGGCCATCGAGATGGCCTTCTTCAGGTCGACGTTGTCCTTCAGCTGCTCGTCGTTCGGGCTGAAGGTCAGAGTCTGGGTGATACCGGTGTCCGCCAGCTCGCTGCGACCCTCCAGGTCGGTCTTCCAGGCGTCGCCCACCAGCTGGTCGGCCGGGATGATGTCGGTGAAGTCGATCTGGTTGGCGACCACGTCGTTGTAGGCAGCGTTGGCGTCGTTGTAGATCCGGAAGGTGACCTGGTCGACGTTCGGCTTGTTGGCGCCGGAGTAGTCCGCGAACTTCCTCAGCACGATCTGCGTCGCGTCGTTGGTCTCCACCTGGAACGGACCGGCGCCGACCGGCTTCTTGCCGTAGGCCTCGGGATCGGCGAAGAACGAGTCGGGCAGCGGCGCGAAGGCGGTGTAGCCCAACCGGACCGGCAGGTTCGAGACCGGCTCGGAGGTCTTGATGGTGAAGGTGGTGTCGTCGACGACCTTGAGACCGGTCATCTCCTTGGCCTTCGGAGTCTCCTTCTGCGCCTCGTCGGTGGGCTGCAGGTCGGCGTAGCCCTCGATCACCCCGAAGAAGTAGCTCTGACCCTGACCATTGGGGAAGTAGGCGGTGTAGTTCCAGGCGTCGACGAAGTTCTTCGCCTTGACGTCGGTGCCGTCGTGGAACTTGTATCCGGCCTTCAGCTTGACGGTGAAGGTCTGGTTGTCAGTCGTGTCGATCGACTCGGCGACGTCCATCTCGGGCGCTGCGGTGTCGGAGTTGTAGTGCACCAGCTTGGCCAGCACGGCGTCGAGCACGTTGCCGCCACACACCTCGGAGGTGTTACCGGGCAGCAGCGGGTTCTGCGGCGTGCAGCCACGAATGGTGATCGATCCGCCGGCCTGGCCAGCAGATTCGCTGGTGCCGGGGGTTTCGCCCCCGCCGCCGCACGCCGACGCCAGTAAGGCGATCGAGGTGATGGCAGCGGCGGCCATCGCGCGAGTTCGTCCTCGCATGTGATGTCCTCCTCCAAGGATATGTCCGGTTTCGGACACGGTGAGCTGGCGCGACGGTACGCGCACAGGATGGCGTCAGTTCTAGGCGATGCGACCGGCGACTGCAAGTTCTTGCGCATTGCGCGCCCATGACGAAACATGATTGTCACCTTGGGCCGCGGCATACCAGACATGGTCGTCCGCACTGTCGGCCACCATCCAGGCACACCCGCGGGAGTAGGCTCCGACTACCCTGCCGCCGTCACGGGGCGGGCCGGTGGGGGGTGACAACGGCGTCGCCCCCGATCACCGAGGCGCTGCGGTCACCGCCGGCCCGGCGCGGCCGCGTCAGCCGGCGAAGCGCTGACGCGAGGCGATCGCACGCCGCAGCCGGTCGGTGCCGTCGACGAGCGAGCGGCGCACCGGCGACGGCAGGTCGGTCCGCGCCAACGTCTCCTCCGCCAAGGCCAGCGTCTGCGGTGTCGAGGCACTCGCCGGGTAGGCCAGCATGGCCACCTGACCCAGCGCCCAGCCGCTGCGGAACTCGGCGGTCGCGCTGATCTCCGCGAAGTAGCGCGGTACGTACGCCGCCGTCAGCTCGGTCTGGGTCGGAGCGAAGAACCCCTCCGCGGTGGCATAGAGCTCGTAGGCACCGGTGCTCGTCGGCTGCATCAACAGCGCCCAGGCTGCCTCCTTGGCCTCCGCCGACGGCAGTCCGGCTCGGGCGCGCGCTGCATGCACGTGCGCCGAGGCTGACGGGTCGTCAGCCAGCGCACGCTCGATCACCGCGGAGTCGCCGGTGCACCCCGCCAGCCGGGTGACCAGAGCCCAGGTCAGCTCGGGGTCCAAGACGATCCCGGTCGGCAGCCCTCGACCATCCAGCCACGACGCCAGCACCGTCGGGTCGTCACAGCTGCGGATGGCCAGCCGGAAGGTGGCGAGCTGGCGGTCCGACCCGGCCTCGGCGGAGTCCAACAGGCCACGCACGCTCCGGTACAGCTGGGCACGACGTTCCGGTCGCCGTTCCGGCGGGCTGAAGGGCCCCGCGGCCTGGTCCAGGGCGAACTGCAGGACCGAGCGGAGCACCACGTCGGAGGACTCCACCGCGACGGCCCCGCAGATCATCTCCAAGGCAGCGGCCGGGTCGAGCTCTGCAGCGCGGACGGAGTCGCGGATGCTGTTCAGCGCGACGGTCCGGGACGGATGTTCCGGCAGCACCCGGAGCAGCGCCGCGACACCGGGCCAGCCATCGGCGCCGAAGCGGACGGTGGCCCAGGTCTGGTCTTCGGCATCGGGCACCACGGTGACGACCTCGTCTCCGACCGGCATCCGGACCGGCTGCCCGGCCAGGGTGGTCTCGGTCCGAGACAGCACCCGACCGTCGGCGTCGAAACCGGCCACCACCAGGGCATGGGTACGGTCGGCGTCAGAACCGGCCGGCGGCGTACGGGTGACGACCACCTCACCGGCCAGCCGCTCGACGTCGAGCCGGTCCATCCCGGATGTGCGCAGCCACTCACCGGCCCAGGCGTCGAGATCGTGGGCCCCGGCTCGGGTCCAGGCGGCGATCAGGTCGGCGAACTCCGCGTTGCCGAAGGCATGCCGGTCGAAGTAGTCCCGCAGGCCGGCCAGGAACACGTCGTCGCCGAGGTAGGCCACCAGCTGCTTGAGCACCGCCGCGCCCTTGGCGTAGGAGATGCCGTCGAAGTCCTGCAACGCCGACTGAGCGTCGGCGGAGCCGTTCCCGGCCACCGGGTGGGTGGACGGCGACTGGTCGGCGACCGACCCCCAGTCCTTGCGGACGATGCCGAACTCGGTCCACAGCGGATAGGGCGTCGCCTCATCGCAGCAGCGGTGGGCCATGTATTCCGCGAAGGATTCGTTCAGCCACAGGTCGTCCCACCAGGTCATGGTGACCAGGTCACCGAACCACTGGTGCGCCATCTCGTGCGCGATGGTGCCGGCCCGGCTGGCCCGCTCTGACGCGGTCGCCTTGGCCCGGAAGATGAACTGGTCGCGGAAGGTGACGCAGCCCGGATTCTCCATCGCCCCGGCGTTGAAGTCGGGCACGAACGCCTGGTGGTATTCCCCGAAGGGGTAGCGGACGCCGAAGACGCGGTGGTAATAGTCGAAGGAGGCCTTGGTCACGGCGATCAGGTCGTCGGCTTCGGCGGAGAGGAACTCACCCAGCGAGGCCCGGACGTGGAAGCCGAGCGGGATGCCGTCGTGCTCGGCATACACCGAGGCGTACGGTCCCGCGACCAACGTCACGTAGTACGTCGACAATGGCTGGGTCGAGGCGATCCGCCAGCGGCCGGGCCCGAGGTTCTCGCTGGGACCGTTACCGATCACTGTCCAGTGCTCCGGCGCGCTGACGTCGAGGACGTAGCGCGACTTGAGGTCGGGCTGGTCGAAGCAGGCGAACCAGCGCGGGCCGGCGTCCAGGAACGACATCGCATACAGATAGGTCTGCTGGTCGGCCGGGTCGACGTGGCGGTGCAGCCCCTCGCCGTCGCTCGAGTAGGCCATCCGGCCGGCGACCACCAAGGTGTTGTCGCGCTGCTCGACCTGCAGCGGCAACCGGCCCTGCCGCCAGGTGGCGACGTCGAGCGGCTCGCCGTTCAGCGTCGCGCGGTGCAGCTCGACACCCTTGAAGTCGACGAAGGTCTCCACCCCCGGCGTCCGGCAGCCGAACTCGATGGTGGTGACCGAGGTGAAGAAGTCCGTCTCCGCTGTGAGGTCGAGCTCGACAGTCGTCGAGCGGACGTCCAGCGCGGCGGCGCGGTCGACCGCTTCGGTACGGAGCAGGCTGACGTGGTCTGTCGATCGAGGCATGGACGAAAACCTACCTGCCGTCCTGCGTCCGAGCCGGCGCGGTCGGCAGCTGACGGTGTGGCAGCGGTGGCGGCCTGCGGTACGCCGGGAGGGTCAGAGAGCGCGGCGCGCCAGGTGACGCTGTTCGTCGGCGGCGTCGGCGGAGTCGGCGGGGTCCGCCGAGTCGATCGGTCCGCGATCCGCCTCGTCGGGGGATCCGACCACCTCGTCGCCGACCACCGTGCCGTCTTGGATGTGCACGGTGCGGTCGGCGTAGTGGGTGATCCGGTCGTCGTGGGTGACGATGATGGCGGCGGTCCCCCGCGCCTTCATCTCGTCACGGATCAGCCGGACGACCTGGTCGCCGAGCTTGCTGTCGAGGGCGGAGGTCGGCTCGTCGAAGAGCACCAGCTCCGGGTCGTTCATCAGCGCCCGGCCGATGGCCACCCGCTGCTTCTGACCACCGGAGAGCTGACCGGGCAGGTTGCCGGCGCGGTCGCTCAGCTCCAGCTCCTCGAGCAGCTTGTCAGCCCGGGCCGCGGCCTGACGGCGACCGGCCTTGCCGGACCGGGGGCCGAGCTCGGCCACCACCAGCAGGTTCTCCCGGGCGGTCAGGAACGGCACCAGGTTGACCGACTGGAAGACGAACCCCACCGACGTACGCCGGAACTCGGTCAGCCGCGCCCGGTTGTAGCCGGAGATGTCTTGTCCACCGACCACCACCGAGCCCGAGGTCGGCGACAAGATGCCGCCGGCGATGGAGCAGAGGGTGGTCTTGCCGGAGCCGGACGGCCCGACCAGGGCGATGATCTCGTCCGAGCCGACCTCCAGGCCGGCGTCGGCCAGCGCCACCACCTCGGAGTCGGCCATGGCGTACGTCTTGCGGACACCCTGCATGGTGAGCGCACTGGTCACGAGCAATCTCCGATCACTGGACGCCGCCGATGGCGGCCGCGGGGTCGACCCGCAGGACTCGACGAAGTGAGAACGCGCAGCCGAGGACGGCGGCGACGAGGAGCACGGCCACACTGCCGAGCAGGCGGGCGGGACCGATCTGGAATGGGATGGAACCGGCCGGGATCAGCGCGGCGAACAGCAGCGAGGCCCCCACCCCGACCAGGGAGGCGATCACCGTGACGGCGACGGCCTGCAGCAGCACCCCGGTGAACAGCGTGCGGGAGCGGGCGCCGACGGCCTTGAGCACGCCGTAGAGACCGGTCCGCTCCACCGTGAGCAGGGCGAAGAACAGGGCCACCACCACGACAGCGATGCCGATGGTCACCCCGAGGATCTGGTTGAAGGTGGTGCGCTGGGCCGAGACCCCGGGGATGGCCTGGATGGCCTGTTCGATGCTGAGCGTCCGGGTCGTCTGCCCGGTCGCCTCGTCGATCGCGGTCAGCACCGACTGGTCCGGCGCCTCGGGGTAGTCCAACACCAGGGCCTGCACCACGTCGTCACCGACCCGCTGGCTCGGCAGGTTGGCCGCCACGGTGCTGCGCCAGGTGCCCAACGAGGTCCACAGCGCGCCCGAGCTGGAGTTCTCCTGCGGGTCGATGAAGCCGATCACTGTCACCGGGGTCTGTGCCGGTCCGAGCTCCACCACGTCGCCGACCGCGATGCCTTCCGCCTGGAGCGACTCGTCGGCGTACGCCTCACCGTCTCCGGGCGCGTTGTCCGGCAGCCCACGGGGAGCCAGCTCGTAGCCGAACAGGTTGATGCTGACCAGGTCGCGAGGACCGCGGCCTTCCAGCCGACCGCCCAGGGCGACCGTGCCGAGGCCACCCACCTGCACGTCGCCACCGGCGGCGTCGGTGACCTGTTGGCGTTGCGTGGCGTCGATACGGGAGCGGCTCAGTGAGTCCTGCGCATTGGCCGAATAGACGATGACCTCGCCCCGCTGCGCCTGGTAGGAACCCGTGGCGCTGCCGATGAGGCCATCGAGCAGACCGCCGAGGAACATCAGCAGGACCGCGATCAGCGACAAGATGACGGTGGCCACCGCGAAGCGGCTGGGCGTACGGCGTAGCTCTCGCCAGGCGAGTCTCATCGGGCACCTCCTGACGTCGTGGCCTCGACCGGGTCGATGGACAGCACCCGGCGGGCCGCCACCACGGCGCTCAGCACGCCGAGGCCGAGCAACAGCGCCGCCCAGAACCCGACGGCCGACCAGCTGAAGGTCAGCGACAAGGTGCCGAGCTGGAACTGCGACAGCAGCGCGTAGAGCGCGGTACCGGCCGCGATGCCACCGCCCACCACGACGAGAACCTGGATCAACAGGGACCGAACGAGCACCCCGGCCCGTGCCCCGACGGCGCGGAGCAGGGTGAGTGCGCCGGCCTTCTGCAGGGTGATGATCAAGAAGAACAGGCCGGTGATCAACGGGACCACCAGACCGTAGAGGGCGAAGATGATCTGGAACGACTGTTGCACCTGTGCCACCCCGGGCGCCCCGGCGGCGGCGTCACTTTGGGTCAGCGCCTCGACGTCGTCGGAGGTGTCGTTGATCCGGGTGACGAGCTCTGCGTCGCTGACGCCGTCGGCGGGCCGGACGGCGATCAGGCTGGGCAACACCTGGGTGGCGTCGGGATTGGCCGCGGTGACGGCGGCTTCGTAGGTCGGGTAGGTGACGAACAGCGTCGGCGTGACCAGCAGCTGCGCGTCCTTCGCCAGGCCGACGACGGTCACCGTGACCGGCGTGCCGCTACCGGTGGGCACGACCGTGATGCGCTCCCCCGTGGTGAAGTCCAAGGAGCTGCCGACCGCTTCGCCGGCCGCCGCGGGAAGACGGCCCTCGGTCAGCGCACCGGGTCCCCCCAGCTCTTGGCGCTGGAAGCCGAAGAACGTTGCGCTCGACTCGGTGCCCGCTTCGTCGGTGACGGTGAAGGATCCGATCCCGATGCGGGCGTGATCGCCCACCCCGTCCGTGCCTGCGACCGCCTTCTCCAGCGGTGGCGGCATCACGCTGCCGATCGGAGCCCGCTGCGCGTCGGTCGTGTAGACCAGCACCGGAGCGGTCTGCCGCTCGAGCGCGCCGATGAACGAGGTGACCAGGCTGTTCTGGATCGCCTGCTGCACCAAGATCAAGAACACCAGCAGGCTCACGGCCGCGATCAGCAGGCCGAAGCGGACCTTCGCCCTGCGCATCTCCCGGAAAGCCAAGAACATGTCGGCAACTTTACGACAGTGCGTCGTAATCTTCAAGACGGGGCGTCGTGATCTTCTCCGAGGCCCGCTCGGTGTGATTCACTGACGCCATGCCCCGGATCCGCGCCGAGAGCGTTGCCGCGCACCGCTCCTTGATGTGGGGCGAGCTGCTCGACGCCTTCGGAGATCTGCTCGCGGACAAGGGTTACGCCAGTCTCACCCTGGCCGACGTCGCGGCCCGGGCCGGCATGGCGCGCAACACCATCTACAACTACGTGCCGGACAAGGAAGCCCTGCTGATGGCCTACATCGGCCGCGCGGTCGAGGTCTTCGTGGACCGGATCCGGGCCGAGCTGGTCGACCTGCCCGATGCCGAGCACCAGCTGCGCTGGCTGATCGGCCGGCAGATGCACCAGTTCCGCGAGGAGCCCGGCGGTGGCGCCGACTCCGGCATGCTGGACGGCAATACCCTGCCCCCGAGTGCGCACGTGGACCTGGTCTCACGGTTCCAGCCACTGCACACGGTCATCAACGAGATCATCACCGCGGGAGTGGCGTCGGGCGAGTTCCGCACCGACCTCGACCCCGCCATGGTGGTCACGATGGTGTCCGCCGTGCTCGGCTCCGAGCGGCTCCCGGTTGGTTCGGGTGAGCACGACCCGGACGAGGCAGCCGACCGGGTGGCAGCCTTCGTGTTGGCCGCTCTGCGGCCCTAGCAGGTTCAGCTCGCGCTAGCCGCGCTGCGTGCGCTCGACCAGCACGACGGCGGTGGCGCTGACCGCTATCCCCTCCCCCTCCGGCCCGAGTCCGTCGTTGGACCGCGCCTTCACCGACACCCGCTCCGCCGCCAACCCGAGCGCGCCGGCCAGCGAGTCACGGATGGCGTCCAGGTGGGGACGCAGCCGCACCGTACCGAGCACCACGAAGCTGTCCACCGACGTGACCCGATAACCGGCCGCGGCGAGCGTACCCACCATGGCGACGACGAAGTCGAGGCTGCGGGCGTCGTTCGCGGCCGGGTCATCCTCGGGAAAGTGCGTGCCCAGGTCACCGTCGGCCACCGCACCGGCCATCGCGTCGACGACCGCGTGGCTGAGCACATCGCCGTCGGAGTGGGTGTCGAATCCCACCGGGGCCGGGACGAGAACGCCCCCCAGCACCAACACCCGACCGGGCACCAGGCGATGGATGTCGTGCCCGAGACCGACCCGGCGGTCGATGGGATCGGCGGAGGTGATCATGACGCCGAGGCTAGCGGTGCCTCTGCCCGGCGGAGATCTGAGGAGGCACCACCTGCTCGGATACGCCACCATAGGACCCATGCCTTCTGCCGATGTCCAGCGCGAGCCACGCTTCCAGGTCCGCGCCCTGTCCGCCGCCGACGCCACCGTCTCCCGCCAGCTCGGGCACGAGGCGTTCGGCGTGCCCACCACGCCGCCCACCGACCCGGCCACCCTCGACTCACCGGGGATGCACTGGTTCGGCTCCTTCGACGGTGACCTGCTGGCGGCGCGGGCTGTCGGGCGGGAGTACGCGTCCTGGTTCGGTGGACGTCTGGTGCCCACCCTGGGTATCGGCGGGGTGACCGTCGCGGCGGAATACCGCGGCCGCAAGCTCCTGAGCGATCTGCTGGCCACGACCGTCGCCGACGGGCGGGCCCGTGGCGAGGTCATCTCCACGCTGTTCCCCAGCGCTCCGGGGATCTATCGCAAGTTCGGCTACGAGCTCGTCGCCGATGCCGTCACCGTCCAGCTGCCGACCACTGATCTGGCCGCGATCCGACCACCGACCGGCGTCACTACCCGCCGCGCGACGTCCGAGGATGTGGCGGCGATGCGGGAGGTCTACGACCGGTGGGCGGCCCAGCAGAACGGCCCCCTCTCCCGGCGCGGCATCTCGTTCGAGGCGGAGGTGGCTGAGATCCTCGGCGAGGCGACCGGCACCACGATCGCGATCGACGCCGACGGCGCCTGCTGCGGCTATGCGGCCTGGAACCGCGGCCCGGGCGCCGGCGACATCGCCATGATCGAGGTGGTGGATCTGATCGCCACCAGTCTCGATGGCTATCGCGCGCTGCTGGCCATGCTGGGCTCCTTCGCCTCTGTCACCTCGCAGGTCAAGATCGACACCGCGACCGAGGACATCGCCCGACTCGCGGTGCCGTCACTGCACTGGACCGTGATCGACTCCTCCCCGTACATGCTGAGCGTGCTGGACGTGGCGGGCGCGCTGGAGGCGCGGGGCTATCCGTCCGGGCTGCGGGCCGAGCTGGCCTTCACGGTGGCCGGGCATTTCCTCACCGACAACGACGGCAGCTATCGCCTCACCGTGGCGGACGGCCGGGCGACCTGTCAGCGGATCGATGCGGCAGAACGTACGCTGGCGCCCCGCGCGCTGGCGATGATCTTCGCCGGCGCGGAGTCGACGGCCAACCTGCGGATGGCCGGGTTGGTCACCGGTGGCGAGTCCGCCGAGGACGATCTGTGGGACGCACTGTTCCGCGGTCGGTCCCGGCACATCCGGGACCATTTCTGAGCGGACCCGACCTCAGCGCTTCTCCCGCCAGGCCCGCTCGAACGGGAGCCGCCAGGCGTGCGGGGCGATCAGCTGGTGAATGGAGTTGGGACCCCAGGTGCCCGGGGCGTACGGCTTCACCGGCGGCGGGTTGTCGAGCAGTGGTGCCGAACGCTCCCACAGACTCTCGATGCCGTCGGCGGTGGTGAACAGGGTGTGGTCGCCGCGCATCGCGTCCATGATCAGCCGTTCGTACGCCTCCAGCACGTCGGCCACCCGGTCGGTCTCCTGGGTGGAGAACTGCATGCTCACCTTGTCCATCTTCATGCCCGGCCCCGGGCGCTTGCCGTAGAAGGACAGCGAGACCTTGGACTCGTCGGCGAGGTCGAAGGTCAGGTGGTCCGGCCCTTGCGACTCCACCCCCGACCCGGGCGGGAACATGCTCTTCGGCGCCTCGCGGAAGGCGATCGAGATGATCCGTTGGCCCTCCGCCATCTGCTTGCCGGTGCGCAGATAGAACGGCACCCCCGCCCAGCGCCAGTTGTCGATCGCGCACTTGAGCGCGATGAACGTCTCGGTGTCGGAGTCGGAGGCCACCCCCTTCTCGTTGCGATAGCCGGTGTACTGACCCCGGACCACCTTGCTCGGGTCGATCGGCGACAGTGAGCGGAAGACCTTGTTCTTCTCCTCGCTGATCGAGCGTGGCTCCAACGCGGTGGGCGGCTCCATCGCCACGAAGGCCAGCACCTGGAACAGATGGGTCACCACCATGTCCTTGAACGCGCCGGTCGACTCATAGAAGCCGGCGCGGCGGTCGAGTCCAAGGGTCTCGGGGATATCGATCTGCACATGGTCGATGAAGTTGCGGTTCCAGATCGGCTCGAAGAGTCCGTTGGCGAAGCGGAACGCCAAGATGTTCTGGGCCGCCTCCTTGCCGAGGAAGTGGTCGATCCGGAAGATCTGGCTCTCGTCGAAGGTCTGGTGCACGAAGTCGTTGAGTTCGATGGCGCTGGCCAGGTCAGTGCCGAACGGCTTCTCCATCACCACCCGCGCGCGGTCCACCAGGTCGGCGTCCTTGAGCATCCGGATCACCGCGGTGGCGGCCGCCGGCGGGACACTGAGGTAGTGCAGCCGGCAGACGTCCTGCCCCAGATTCGCCTCCGCCTTCGCCACCTTGGCCACCAGCCCTTCGGGTCCGGCGGACTGCGGCACGTAGGTCAGCTTCTTGGCGAAGTGCTCCCACTGGTCGTCGGTCAGCGGCCGGTGGGTGAACTCGGCCAGCGCCTGCCGGGCGAAGTCGCGGAAGGAGTCGTCGTCGTAGTCCTCGAGCGAGGTCCCGACGATCTCAATGTCCGGCGTCAGCGCCGACAGGGTCAGGTGGGCGAGCCCTGGCAGCAGCTTGCGCCGGGCCAGGTCGCCGGTCGCCCCGAACAAGACGATGACGTGCGGTGGCACCTGCTCGGCGCCGTGTCGCGACGGACGTGCGCCCGGAGCGGGGTACGCGATGGTCTGTGCGGGATGGTCGGCCACGAATCCGATGATTGCACGACCGTCCAGCCCGCGGCGTCGGCCTGCTCAGTTCTTTACGGTCCTGGCTCGCGACCGTAACCGGCGCCGGTGCTGTGCTCAGCCGGACTCCGACCGCGGCCGACAGTTCGCTTCGCTCGATGGCGGCGGGCGAGGTCGACGGCGAGGTCATGCACCAGCGCCCGGGCCGACGGTGGATCCAGCACCTCCAGGTGGTCGGCGAACTGCAGCAGCTGCCGTACACCGTCGAGCTGGGCGTACCCGATGGTGAGCAACGAGACGCCGCCGGGTTCGTCGCTCACCTGGACGACCCGGGAGCCGAGGATCCGCAACGCCAGGTCCAGTCTGCTGGTGTCGACACGAGCCGTGACGAGGACCCGCGGTGGCGCCTCCACCCGGTCGTGAAGCTCAGCCCAGCGCTGCCGCAGCGTCGCGCCGTCGCGGTGGCGCGCCGGCTCATCGATGGCCGTCCAGCGCTGCAGCCGCTCCAACCGGAACAGCCGTGGCCGACCGCGGTGGTCGGCAACGAGATACCAGCGGCCACCCTTTGCTGCCACGCCGTACGGATCGACGGTGTAGCGCTGAGCAGCCGTCGCCCCGCTGTGCCGGTAGCCGATCACCAAGCGACGCCCCTCCAGCAGCTCCCGAGCCAGCGGTGCCACTTCGCTCCCCTCCGCCCGACTGAACCACCCGACGGGATCGACCAGCACCACATCAGCCAAGGTGGGCCCCGGCCGACGCCTGCCCGACGGCAGCGCCACCTCCAGCTTGGCCACCGCCGCCTCGACGGCAGGGGCCAGCTCCAGGTCGTCCAGCTGGCCGGCCTGGCGGACCTGAACCAGCAACGCCTCAGCCTCGGGACCGGTCAGCCCGGTCAGGTCCAGCCGGTGACCCGGTAGCAAGCAGACGCCGCCGTACCGGCCGCGCTCGACGTAGATCGGCACCCCGATGGAGGAAAGCGCGTCAACGTCGCGATAGATCGTCCGCTCCGACACCTCGAGCCGGCGGGCCAGCTCGACCGCGGTGATCTTGGGACGGGCCTGCAACGCCAACACGATGCCGAGCAACCGGGCTGACCTCATCTCCCCATTCTGTGTCAAATACCTGACCGCAGATGTCAGGTATGTCCAGAAGGCTGATCTGACGACGTTTCCCAGATCAAGGAGCCGACATGACCAAGCCCAATCTTTTCCTGCTGCACGTACGAGATGCGCAGCAGAGCGCCACCTTCTATCGCCGGCTACTAGCGGAGGAGCCGGTGTTCGACAGCCCGAACTACGTGGCCTTCGAGGCTGCCGGCGGCGCCACCTTCGCGGTCTGGACCGATCCGGAGCTGCCAACCGGTGAGCTCGTCGGTCGAGCCGAGGTGGCGTTCATGATCACCTCGGCCGAGCAGGTCGACCGGTGGCACGCCGCGTGGCGCGACCAGGGCGTGACCATCCTGGCTGAGCCGTACGACGCCGTGTTCGGGCGTACGTTCGTCGCCGCCGACCCCGACGGGCACCTGCTGCGGGTCTGCCCGCGCGACTGAGCGCGAAGGTCGACGTCAGCCAGATCTGCCGGCGATGAACACCAGCCCGCGACCGGGACCCCTTCGCCACGTCGCAGCACGACTCGACGATCACGACGCCGAGGAGTGCCGCCACAGGGTTCAGCCAGCAAGTCTGCGCGTCTCCCCCGCCGGCAGCAGCGACCACCAACGGCCGTACCGTCGGTAGATCTGGGGATCGCGAGCGGCGAGGAAGCCCACCAGGGCAGCCGCTTCGACAGCGAGGCCGTCCCAGACCTCGTCCGCCAGCGCGCCGAAGGCCGTGGCCTCGATGCCGCCCGCGACCGGTCGCCAGACCCCCGCCACGTAGCCGTCGACCAGCAGGGTCGGCAACACGTCACCGTTGTTACGGATGATCTGAGACCGATGCTCGGCCGGAATGACCCGGCGACGGTCGTGGTAGGCCAGCAAGATGCTGTCCCACATGCCCAGCAGACGCGGAGCTGCCGGCGTGTCGTCGGGCGGCAGTGCGCCGCCGACCACGTCGAACAAGCTCTCCCCGGCGGGTCCCTCATGACGGATCAGGTCGTCGCCCCACTCCACCACCGCTTGGCGGATGATCGTCCGGTTGAGCCCGGTGAACTGCGCGATATCGGCGATCGACGCCGGTCCGAATCCCTGCAGATACCTCCTGACCAGCACCGGGATGGCCGCTTGCGCCCCGCCGGGAAACGGCGGCCACCGCGCTGCGATGTGCGCCGGCCGCGGCCCGAACGACCACGGGGCGCTCGTCGGCGCATGCACCAGCGGCAGATACGGACGCAGCGCCGCCCAGGCTTCGGCGTCTGAGAGGGCAGGCACCCGCTCCGCGATCCAGGCCTGGAGGTCAGCGTTGCTCCGCGGCTCAGCCGCGTACTCGACCAGGGACGGAATCAGGGCCTCGATCTCGGCGACCGGAACCCCTGACCTGGTGAATCGGGCGTCGCGCAGACGTGACCCACGCAGGGTCGGCTCCATCGCCGCGCGGAAGACCGGATAATCATCTGCCGCCACCGCGTGCAGCGTTGTTCGCATGGCAGTGGCCTTGACCACCGCGTGGTCTGCGAAGGCGATGTCGAGCTGAGCCGGGTTCAGGACCGCCATCCGGTTCCAGAGGGCGACGTACGGCGAAGCCGGCTCCTGGGCCTGCAACGCCACCACCCGCCGAACGGCCTGCACCACGTCCACCGGCTCACGGTGCAGCAACAGCTGGCGGGCAAGGGTGGAGCGGTTGAGCCGGCGCTCGGTGAGTCTCACCCGCACGATTGTGCCGTGCTCCGATGCGCCGTCGCCTGTCCCGCCTCGACGGCGCCGACGACGCGGAACGCCGCCTTCCAGCGGGACCCTCCCGGGGCGTCCCGCTCGGCGAGGACGTCAGCCGTTGTGGTCGAGTGCTGCTCGCAGCTGGTTCAGCCACTCGTTTCCGAGGCGGTGCCCGTCCGGTAGCTGGTCAGCAGGATCCCAGCGCCACGTCGTGATCATCGCCAGCATCAGGAGCCGGCAGGTGCTCAGCAGCGCGTGGTCGGCTCCTGGGTAGTGCTCACTCACGTCCTCGGGTGCATGCGCGAGGTCGAACTCCACCGGACCGCGACAGCACGTCTCGAAGTCGATGAACAGTGGGCCATTCACCGTGGCCAGCACATTGCCTGGGTGCGGTTCACCGTGCAGCAGCTGCTCAACGCTCCCGCGCTCGCGGATCACTCGTCGCCCATCCCCCAGCACGTCGGCAAGCAGTTGCCGATCCGCGTCGGCGAGCGCCGGAGTCTCGGCTCGGCTCGCCACGAGCTGTTGGGCCTGCTCGACCCGATCAGTGAAGTGCGGCGTCGCCATGTCGACGGTGCGCATGCCGGCGTGGAGCCGGGCGAGCGCCTCGGCGTACTCAGCGGGTGCGATGTCTTCGGGTGTTCGGGGCTGATAGAACGTCCACACGGTCAGCGCGAAGCCATTGCGCGCATAGACCCGAGGCGGCACGCGCGGATCAGGCGCCGCCACCGGACACCCGGCGGCGAGCAGCTGCTGCGCGAGATCCAGCTGAAACTGGGCCACCTCCGGCGGCACCGGGTCGACCCGTACCAACACGTCGGACGGCAGCAGACGAAGGGTGAGCGCGTTGGAGTTCTGAACGACGATGGTCTCGTCCACGCTCAGTCCCAACGACGACACTGTCGACCTGGCTGCAGCGATCGCGAGCGGGATGTCTGACCGCTGCACCATGACGCTGACTCCTCTCTGCCACCCTGCAGGATCGGTGAGCTGTGCAGCGCCGCTGGCTCGGCACCCTACCAATGTCGACGTCACCCGTCGTCAGGGTTTTCCTTCGGTGCCACCGACGCAGCGACGACCCGTCAGATCAGTTGCGCACCGTCAGATCAGTTGCGCACCGTCAGATCAGTTGCGCACCATCCCAGGTGGATAGGCAGAACGGGTGACCGGCTGGGTCTGTGTAGACGAAGCAGTGGTCAGAGTTGGGCTGGAATTCGTGCAGCGTGGCGCCGGCAGCCAGCACCCGGCTTCCGGTGGCCTCGAGGTCATCGACGAGGAAGTCCAGATGTAGCTGCATCGGGACGTCGTTCCCCGGCCACTGCGGGGGTCGAAAATCGACCACCTGCTGGAACCCGATGAACGCGTTCGGGCCAGTGACGACGGCCCATTCCGCGGTCCCCTTGGCGACGCCCCCGGTGATCGCGGCGTAGAACGTCGCTAGAGCGAGCGCATCGGGCGCGTTCACGGTGGTCCCGTTCAACCTGATGCTGTCCGACATCAGCTGGTCTGCGCATTCTGGTAGGTCGGCGTGAGCTCAACCCAGCGCTGATGCCAGGCCGGAGCCGCGAGCTCGGCCGACCAGCCGCCGACGTGTGCGGGGCCGTCCGTGGCCAGTGATCGCCTCAGATCCTCCAGGTGGACCTGCCAGCCCGCGCCGTGGAAGTGCAGCCGATCGACCGGAAGGCCGCGCTCCTCGACCACCAGCCTGGTTCTCGCGCCTTCGGCGGTGAGCCATGCCTCCATCTGGGTCTCCTCCTCGGTTCCAGGTTCTGCCGTCAGCAGCAGGTGGTGGGGGGCGTCGCAGACGTCGATCCGCGCCGGACCGGTCCAGGTGCTCGTGAACACCACCTGCACCGTCCCCCCGACACGGAGGTCACCTGAGACCTGGGCGATCCAGCGCGCCAGCCGCTCCGGCGTTGTGCACGCCCTCCACAGGTCCTCGATATCGGTGTCGTAGACGTCCTCCACCTGCACGGCTCCTCGGTTGTCGCCCAGTTCCCGCATCGTGCCGATGATCTTCATTGCTGTGCCCTCTTTCCGCGTGCGATCTCTGTGTGCAAGGCATCCAGTCGGTTCTCCCACAGCGCCCGGTAGTTCGCCAGCCAGTCATCCAGCTCGACCAGGGCATC
Source organism: Microlunatus sp. M237 (assembly GCF_056896895.1). NCBI lineage: Bacteria > Bacillati > Actinomycetota > Actinomycetes > Propionibacteriales > Propionibacteriaceae > Microlunatus > Microlunatus sp. M237. The sequence continues at coordinate 352,330 of NZ_JBXHBL010000002.1, forward strand.
CGGGCGGAGGCTGTAGACCCTTCGCTGTGCGTCCTGGCGTACGTCCACCAGGCCGGCCTCGCGCAGCACCCGGAGGTGCCGGGACACCCCTGGCCGCGCGATCGGCAGTGCATCGGCCAGTTCGCCGGCCGTAGCGGGGTGTGTCCGCAGGATCTCCAGCACCGTCCGACGGCTCGGGTCGGCCAAGGCTTGCAACACGGCGTCCATGACTGGAAATGTACCCGACTAGTTACGTAACAGCAAGGGTAAATACCCAGGAGTCGTTCGCGTGCTTCATCCGAGTGACGATCGTCCGCGTGGGCTCGCGGTCGATCAGCTGGCCCCCTCAAGAGAAGCCAACGCCGCGGTGAGTCGAGCCCGGGCATCAGTAGCCACCTCGCGCAGGGCGGCCCCGCTCGCGCCGGCGCCGGCGCCGGCGAACGACAGCATGGCGTTCGGGTCGAATGCCTCCACGGCCGTGCGGGTCCCATCGACGGCTCGCACGACCACATTGCAGGGCAGCAAGACGGCGATGGAGGGATCGACGTCGAGGGCTTGGTGCGCCAGCTGCGGTCGACAGGCGCCGAGGATCACCTGCGGGGCGATGTCAACATCGAGCTTCTTCTTGAGCGTGTCCTTGAGGTCGATCTCGGTGAGCACTCCGAACCCCGCCTCGACCAGTGCCGCGCGAACCGCTTCGACGGTCTCCTCGTAGGGGCGGTGAACCGTCGTCTGGATCGTGTAGTTCGCCATCAGATTCCTCCTTCGCTGTGATCGAACAGGTCCCGAGGTCAGTTCCGCACCTGCAGTAGTGCTTAGCGTTGAGCCATTCCTCTATCCACCATAGGTATTGGCTGAATCGACGCCAATGGCCTTTGACCCCCGGCCAGGCTCCGTCGACATCCGCGACGTACACAACCACACCCCCACGCCAAGGACGTGACCCTGATGTCGTGCTCTCACCTGCCGTACGCCCAGATCCCCACGACGTAACGGATCGAAGGCCTCGGCCGCTCAGGAAAGTCCGGCGGGCTGACCACTGCCACGCGAGTCGGTGACCCCGAGAAGTCGACCATCACCGTCTCGCATGACGGCCTGCATTCGGCCCGTACCGGGATGATGCGTGCCCAGCGGGCGCACCTCCAGGCCGGCGTGCGCCGGGTGCTCCAATGTCGTGGGAATCGGTGTTTCAGCCGCGATCGAGGTGCGTCGCCACATCGGCTGGAACCCGGCATCGTCGGAGTCGAGGATGAGGCGAGGCGCTTCGACCGCAGGCTGCAGCGTCATCTGGTGACCGAGAAGGTTGAGCAGCACGAGAGTGATGCATGGCGGCGGCCAGCCCGGAGTGCCGAGCGCCAACGCTGGTCGACCGTCGTCCAGCACCATGGTGGATGCGAGCGGAGCGACGATCCGGCGACCCGGGCCCTCACTCCTGCCGGGGAAGTCGCCCGCCGCGTTGACGCCGACGCCATCGACGACCAGACCCGTGCCGAAGTCTGAGCCACCGTAGCCCGTATGCAGGACGCTGACCCAGTTTCCGAGCTGGTCGGCCACCACCAGCTGGTTGCTGCCGACTGGCGTCGGTCCGACCTGGTGCGCTGGTGTGCTGCCATGGTGCGGGGCTACGTCAGCGCCAGTCGTCCGGTCGATGAGCCCGGCCACGGTATCGAGGTGGTCGGCAGACAACAGCAGGTCGATGGGTACGTCCGCCCCGTAGGGATCGGCACCGAAGCGCGTTGTCAGCGCTTCAGCCTCGGCCAGGACCCGAGCGACCAGCGCAATGGCTCGGGGCGACTCGAACCACAGGCCAGAGTCGGTGACCCCGAGTCGCTCGGCTAGCCCGAGGGCGATGGCACAGGACAGCCCGCCGGTGTCGGGTGGCGGCGGCGCCAGCAGGTCGTGGCCGCGGAAGGAATACTGCAGCGGTTCGTCCCACCGCGGTGCGTAATCTGCCATGTCAGCCATGGTCATCACCCCACCGGTGCTGCCGACGGACTCGACGAAGTGCTCCGCGAAGGTGCCGCGCTGGAACCACTGTGGCCCGTCGGGCGCGCCGATCCGCGCCAGCGTTGCGGCCAGTCGTGGCTGGCGGAACAGCTGCCCCACGCGAGGCAGATAGCAGTCTGGGGTGTAGCGCTCTTCTCCGGAGGGGTGGCTGACCAGGTGAGTCCGGGCCGCGGCCATGGCCGTGGCCAGCTGGCCGTACATGACGAAGCCCTCGTCCGCGGCCCGGACGGCCGGCTCGAAGTAGCTGGACCAGGATCGCGTCCCGAACCGCTCCGCCGCCGCGGCCAAACCGGCCACCATTCCCGGCACGGCCACCCGCGTACCCGAGGTCACCCGAGCCTGCGGGCTGAAGGTTGATCCACGCGGCCGGTCCGGCCCGGCATTCAGGTAGCTGGCGCGGCCGAGTTTCGCGTCCCAGATCAACATCCCGAATCCGCCGGCGATGGTCGACAACTGCGGTTCGAGCACCTGCTGCAGCGGCATCGCCGTCAGCACCGCGTCGACGGCGGTCCCGCCGGCGCGCAGGACCTGCAGCGCTGCCGCAGTCACCGCAGGATGCGAGGTGGCCACCATCGCGTCGTCTGCCACCGCCACAGGTTTCGGCCCGGGCCCCAAGGCGGCGGACTCTGTCGCCACCGCCATCGGGTCACCTCTTTCGAACTCACATCCCTGTGCACGTATCGCTTCAGTCACAAGCGCTCCCCGACTTTGTACACCACGTGATCCAGCGACACGCGCGAACCGGACAAACTTCTGCGACGAGGTGACGGGCTCTGGGAGGATCTGCCCATGGGGTGGGAGACGCTGAGGCAGTGGGGCGACGATGTCGTCCGGCTGGCGCCGCTCACCGGTGGAGTGGCCAATCAGGTGTCGAGTGTGCTGCTCAACGGGCGGCTTGCTGTCGCCCGCCTCGGCGCCCGGAGCGACCCTGATCTCGCCTGGGAGACCGACCTGCTGCGGTATCTGCACGCCGAAGGGATGGCGGTGCCGGTGCCGATCGCAACGACTGATGGCCGGCTGTTCGCCGACGGTCTGGTGGTGATGACCTACGTGGAGGGCGGACCTCCCGAGACACAGGCCGACTGGCGCCGGGTAGCCGCGATGCTGCGTCAACTGCACCGGTTGACGCGGGGTTGGCCGCAGCGCCCGGGCTGGCGTTCGTCGACGGACTTGCTCTCGGCCCAGACCGGGACGAAGGTCGACCTCACCACGATGCCGGCGGAGGGCGTTGCCCGATGCCGCGCAGCGTGGGCGCGGCTGGCGGGGCGTGAGACGTGCGTTGTCCACGGTGATCCCAATCCGGGCAATATCCGCGTGACCGCCGACCGGGTGGCGATGATCGACTGGGACGAGTCGCACGTCGACGTCGCCGACCTTGACCTGGTGCTGCCCCACAACGCCGCCGATCTGGCCGACAGCGCACATGACATCGCCGCGCAGGCGTCGGCGGCCTGGGAGGCCGCTGTGTGCTGGGACGACGAGCACGCACGGCAGAGCCTCGCCAGAGTCCGAGCGGTCTGAGGACCGCAACCCTCACTTCGGCCGCAGGACTGCCCGCTCCGTCAGCGCAACGCCACACCGTCCAGCCGCAAGGTCGCCGACTCATCGCGATGACTGCCGTCCGAGCCCACATGCCTCTCCGGGGCGACCGCACCGTTCTTCAGCACGCCGAACAGCGCCATCGCATGGCCGCGGCCGACGCCGTACTCCTTCAGCCATTCCACGACGACTGCCGCCTTGGTGTCCGGCCCGTAGCCACGGCTGTGGGCTTCGTCCAGCAGTTCCTGCGGGGTCTTGCCGGTCTTGGCTTCGATCGCGTCGAGGTACGCCTGATACGACATGCTCTGATCTCCTGAGTGTTGGTGGTGTGAACGAGGACTACTGGAGTCGAGGGGGCACCGGTTCAGTCGGTCGGACGGCGCGCGTACGTCACCATGACGTTGCCTGCGCTGGTCTTCCTGGCATCCACAAGCGACAGCCGGGTGGTTGGCACGCTGTCGCCGAACAGCCGGCGCCCCTCGTTGGTCACGACGGGATGCATGGTCAGGATCAGCTGGTCGATCACGCCCGCCAGGAAGAGTGCACGAACGGTGTCGATGCCGCCGGCGACCGCGATGTCCCCGCCATCCTGCTCCCGCAGGTTCCCCACGTACTGGGCCGGGTCGCCGGTGACGACCGTGCTGTTCCACGGCAGGTCGCCGGACAGGGTGGACGTGACGACATGCTTGCGAACCGGGTTGATGAACTGCCCGAACGGGTCGTCGACGCCGGGCCAGAACTCCGACCACTCCTGCCAGAGCTTGCGGCCGATGACGGCATCGGTGACGGGCCCGATGACCTCGCCCATCAGCTCGCCCTCTTCGGGGCCGAAGGCGTCGAACTGCCACAGGTTGGGGCTCTCGACCACGCCGTTTGCGGTGCTGAACAGGTGGGCAGTGACCTTGCGGGGCATAACCGTCTCCTTCGTCGCGGGTGCGTTATGGCTATGGACGCCGGCCGCGCTGGAAAGTCATCGGCTCACCACACAGAGTCTCGTCGAGGAGTGGACCGACCGGCCGTGTCACCTCTCCTGGCCCTGGCACGCCGGAGGTAGAGCCCAGCTAGCGGAGCCGTACCTGCCGTGAGCCGGTGACCCGCCCGGGGAGGGCGGGTCACACGACGGTCAAGAGATCACAGAGCTGACGATCTCGGCGATGCGCTTCTCCGTGTCATGGTCCACGGTCTCGAAGTACCAGGCAGCTGGCATCAGCGCGCCGTCGACACCCCCAGCGGGCCGGAAATCAGCCTTCTCGGTGATGGCGAGATTCAAGCGCTCGTCATTGCGCAGCGTCACCAATGCTGGCGTACTCGCCGACATCGCATAGGCGGGCATTCCGTACCAGATCCGCGGCTTCAAAACGGGGGCGGCAGTCACGATGATCTCGTGTACCCGCTGCATGATCGACCGCCGCGGCTCGTCCATCTTCGCGATCTTGTCGATCACCTGGCTGAGGTTCTTCTCGTCCTTCGACGACATGTCAGGTCCTCTCGTCAGCCGATGTCGAGCATCGGCGGTATGAAGTCGGCGCCTTGATGCGCCGCACCCCAACCGGACGTGTCCTGAACTGCTCAGGCCTCTCCGCGATGATTCAGGTGATCTTCACCTGGAAGTGCTGTCGGTGGCTCGAGCCACCGCGCTCAGCGTACCCATAGCGAGCCGACGACGCCGCCGGTCTCTCGGACTTCCCAGATGTTGAACCGGAACTAGCGGGCCGGGGCTCCCGCGCCGTCATCGACGTCCAGGTCGAGGATCCCGCTGGCTATCAGACGGGAAGAGCGTCGACCAGGTCACCGGAAGAGGTGATGCTGGGGCTAGTAGGTGATGTCGGCGATCTAGTTGCCCGCCCGTACCGGCGCTCCTCGTATTCGGCGAACTGATCCCTCCCGATTATGGCGCACAACAGCATTGAATTATCCGCCTGCGGCTCGCTGTTCGGGACAGCCTGGGCACTCACGATGACCGGCTACACGATCTCTTCCAGGCGGGCCCCGAGGTCTGACAGTTCAACTTGGAGGTCACTAGAGCAGCGCTTGGTTGGGCGCACCCCGGCCGGTTCCAAGTCCATGTCGCGAATCTAGCCGTCAGGTCCGACGGTCCAACGGAAGGCGATGCGTCGGCTACTTCGGCAGGTCACCTAGGTCGTCAAGCTCTTCGGCACTGAGGCCGGTCATGAGCGACACAGCAGCGGCGTCTGTGCCGTTCAGCTGGCCGAGCGCGACCTTGATCCCGGCGTTGATCTCGTCGCGGTGCGCATCGATGCACTTGCACCTCCGACTCAACGCCCGCGTCTTCGCCGCCGGAGCCTGGCGGGGCCTGCACTCGGGTGTGCGCGACATGATCGAGGCAATCAATGGCATCGGGCACTCCGCCGGCGCCAAAGACCCCGCGTTCCGACCGACCCTCGCCGCGGGCGGCTTCACCCAGGACGCCGAGTCTGGGGGCCGGACAAGGTCGCGCTCAATCACGACGGGCCTTATCGCCCGGAATGACTGACGTCGCTGTCTCGCCGTTGGCGCGGGGTGAAATCTCCGGACTCGCCCGGGAGGGTCAATGCTCGGCGAAGCGCCTAGCGGAGCCCGGCTTCGTACGCGGCGATCACGAGATGGACCCGGTCGCGAGCGCCCATCTTCGCGAGGATGCGGCCCACGTGAGTCTTGGCGGTCAGCGGGCTGACGACCAGCTCGTCCGCGATCTCCTGGTTGCTTCGGCCCGCGGCGATGAGCCGAAGCACCTCGCGTTCGCGCGGCGTCAGGCTGGCCAGCCGCTCAGGCGCAGGCGCGTCCGGGTGACTCAGAGCACGGGTGATGACCGCCCTGGTCGCGCCGGGCGACAGCAGCGCCTCCCCCGCCGCGACGGTGCGGATGGCGTCCAGCAGCGCGTCCGCGCGGGTGTCCTTGGGCAGGAACCCACACGCCCCCGCGCGAAGGCCGCGCAGTACGTTGGCGTCTGTCTCGAACGTGGTCAGGATCAGCACCTTGCTGCCGCTCGGTCCATCGGCAGCGACGATCTGGTGAGTCGCCTCGATGCCGTCGGTGCCCGGCATCCTGATGTCCATCAAGACGATGTCGGGGCGTAGGTCCCGGGTTAGCGTCACCGCCTCGTCGCCGGTGCCGGCCTCCCCGACAACCTCCATGTCATTCGCTGAGTTGACCAGCAGCGCGAACGCGCTGCGCACCAGAGTCTGGTCATCTGCGAGCAGGACCCGGATCACAACGTCGCCCGCCAGATCTGTGGTAGCGGCAGGCTTGCCCGCACCCCGAATCCTCCGGACTCGCTCGGCCCGGCGGACAGCTCACCGCCGACGGCCTGTGCTCGCCCCGTCATCCCGGCGATCCCGAAGCCGGCCGGTGTCACGGTTGAGTCCGATCGCGCGGGCCCGTTATCGAGGACCGCGATCCGGATCCGGTGGCCGTTCTGGTCGAGTCGGACGGTCGCGTGCTTGGCCATCGAGTGTCGAATGACATTGGTCAGTGACTCCTGAATGATCCGATAGGCCACGACGGACACCGTCGACGGCAATTCGTCCGGGAGCCCGTCAGCCTCCACGTCGACGTGGACATCAGCCGCCTCGGCCATCTCCACCAGACGCTGCAGCTCGCCGAGGTGGGGCGCTGGCTCGGTTGGCTCGACCCCGCCACCATGCAGCACGTCCAGCACGGCACGCAGCTCATGGAGTGTGGCCCGGCTCGTGTCCGACAGGTTATGCAGCGTGCTGGACAGCTCCCGCAGTGAGGAATCCCCGCGCCTGGGCAGCTGGTCGATCAGGTGCGCAGCGACGGACGCTTGGACGTTCGCGACCGCGAGGCCGTGCGCTAGGACGTCGTGCAGCTCGGCAGCGATCAGGACCCGCTCCTCAGCGACCCGCCGCTCGACCTCGTCGGCACGCTCCTGCTCGAGCCGCGCCGTGATGGCGGCTTTCCAGGCTTCATGGAAGCGGACCGCCAGCCCGGCAAAGAACGCCATGAACAGCCAGCCGACCCCGAGGAGAGCATCGTGAGGTGTCCCCGCCACCTCGTCGGCGAGGACCGGGACGGTCACCGCGGCCACCGCCAACAGGGCGGCGGCGGACCGCCGCGGTGGCTCGCTGTAGCGCGCCGCCGTGAACGCCGCCACCAGTGAGGCCGGCATCGTGGCCTCATGGGGATAGTCGAGGAGGTGGTACGGCGTCGACACGGCGAGGACCGCGAGGACGACGAGGATCGGCCAGCGTCGGCGGACCAGCAGCGGCGCCGACATCGCGCCCAGGAGCGCGATCGCCCACAGATCCACGCGTCGCTCGCCGTCGAAATCAACCGCCTGAAGCGTGATCGCGACGACGACGCCGAGCACGAACGCCGCCGCCGCCAGCAGCCGATCGGCTACTGGCGGACGGAGCGTCATCATGCTTCACACAGTGTCATCGACAGGGTCATCGACACAGTCCTATCCCGTGCGCCAGAGCTTGTTGGGCCACCAGATCCGAGAACCCAGCGACATCGTCAGTGCGGGAACCACGATGGACCGCACCAGCAAGGTATCGATGAGCACGCCGACGGCGACCAGTATCCCAATCTCGACGAGCATGACGAGCGGCAGTGTGGCCAGCACCGCGAACGTCGCCGCCAGCACGACGCCGGCCGAGGTGATCACGCCACCGGTCACCGCGAGGGCGCGCTTCGTGCCATCGACAGTGCCGTGCCGGGCGGCTTCCTCACGCACCCGGGTCATCAAGAAGATGTTGTAGTCGACACCGAGTGCGACCAGGAAAAGGAACCCGATCAGGGGCACCGACGACTCCAACCCGGCGAAACCGAGCACTTGGTCAAACAACAGGTTGCACAGTCCGAGGGCTCCGAAGAACGACACCACGACGGTGGCGACCAACACCAGCGGAGCCACGATCGCACGCAGCAGTAGCCCGAGGATGGCGAGCACCACCAGCAGGACCAGCGGCATCACCAGATTGCGGTCGCTCTTGTTGGTCTCGGCCTCGTCGAGCCGTTCGGCACTCGGACCACCGACCAGCACGGCCTCACCGGCGACCTCGTGTACGCGCTCCCGTAGCCGCTTGATCATTGCCGTCTCACCCGCGCTTTCTGGCGAGTCAACCGGGATCACGGAGATCTCCACCCAGTCGTCGCTGGCCCGGTCGATCTCGGCATTGGCAACCCCCGGCGTACTTTCGACGGCGGCCAGGACGTCCCGGCTCTGGTCCGGCCGACTCATGACGGTGACCGGCTGACCGCTCTCGTCGGGGAAGCGCGCCCCGATCAGCTTCGCACCGGTCACCGAGTCCGGCGTCGAACGGGCGAACTGGTCCAGCTGCGGAAGGGAGCCGCTGGCACCCACGGTGCCCAGCGCGAGACCGCCAAGGATCACCAGCGGCACCGCCCAGCTGACGACGCGGCGGCGCGCAACCAGCTCGCCGAGCCGAACCCACCCAGATCGAGGCCTGTGTGCCTCACCCCCGAGTCGCGGCACGAGCGGCCAGAAGACTCGGCGCCCGAGCACCACCAGCAGGGCCGGGAAAAGCGTCAGCATGACCAGCAGCGTGGACCCGATGCCCGCCGCACCCACCGGCCCGAGACCGCTGGTGCTGTTGAGATCCGCCGCCAACAGGCACAACAGGCCGGCTGCCACCGTCGCCGCGGAAGCAAGGATTGCCGGCCCGGCCCCACGCAGCGCCGCCCACATCGCGTCGATCGGCCGCTCGTAATGATGCAGCTCCTCGCGGTAGCGAGACACGAGAAGCAAGGCGTAGTCGGTGCCCGCGCCGAAGACCAGGACGATCAGCAGCGCCGAGCTCATGCTCGTTACGGTGACGTCGAAGATCTGGGTGAGTGCGTAGACGGTAGCCATCGACATGATTGCCGCGACCCCGACCGAGGTGAGCGGGACCAGCCACAGCAGCGGACTGCGGTACGTCAGGATCAGTAGGAGCGCCACCACTACGGCAGTGGCGAGCAACAACGTCGAGTCGACGGCATCGAAGATCTCGTCCATGTCGGCCCCGAGGGCGGTCGGACCGGTGACATATGCGTTCAGACCGTCCGGGCGGTCGGCGAGAAGGTCGCGTGCATCCGCGGTGGCGCCGGCCTCCTCGTTGATCGCTGCACGGTCGAGCGGCAGCGCGTACATCAGGGCCGTGCCGTCGTCGGAGTCCACAATCTCAGACGGTGCGTCAGCGTCGTTGCCGAATCGCTCCGCCAGCTCGGTCTGGCCGCGTTCGACCGCCTCCCGATCGCCCGGTCGGAGCCCGCCGGGTCGTTCGTACACGACCATGAGCAGGCCGCTCTCGCCGCCGGGCAACTGTGCCTCAGCGTGAAGGACCTTGGTCGACTGGGCGCTGGCCGGCAGGTAGTCGGCCTGGCCGTCGCGGGTCACCGAGTCGAGCTTGCCGGCGAGGGATAAGCCCCCCACCACCAGCCCGACCCACACGGCCACCATGAGCCACGGCAGCACGGGCTTGGTCCGTGATCTCTTCAATCTGGTATCGGCACCGGAGTGTTCGGGCGCCCGCAGTTCAGTAGTCATGGCGATAACGCTGTCAAGCCGGCGGGGTTGACGCGTCTGGCCACGGCAGGCACTTCGTCGTACTCCGCACGGAGTACGACGGGCGGCTGGGCAGGCGGCTACGGCGGACGCCAGAAGCCGAGGCCGGCGCAGGTGACTGCCCGCAGTCGCCTCTGGACCTGCCGCCTCCAGACAAGGACACCGGCCGTCGCCTGCCGCCGCGGCAGATCGAGACCACCCGGGCTTGCCACGAGGTGTTCGCCGAGGACGCGTTCCATTCTCTGATCGGGTGCCTTGGGATGCGGAACCGCTGAACCGGTGACGCGCGCGATCGCAATGAGGCGGGTGCGTCGTAGAACCGCGAGCCGGACGCCCGGGTCTGCCGATCAGCGACTGTCGCGAGGTGGCGGCTGGGAACGTACGCGGCGTCCACACCGGGCGGGCGCACAGCATGGGGATGCTCGCGGGCGGCACCGTCGTCGCTACGGTACGTCGCGACGAACGACCGCGATCCCGCTTAATTCTTGCGGACTCGGTGCGGGTTGGGAGCGGTCACATCCCCTGTGACCTGCGCCAACGCCCCGATTCAGACGTTGAAACGTAACCTTGATGGCGCTTTCGGACGCATCCGATAGTGACCGACAACCCGCTTTGACCTGCGCAAACAGCGCATCGTCGACACGCGTCAAGTGTGCTCGATTGGCATCTCTAGCGGCTCTGATGAGGACAAATTGAGGGCAGGCGGGTGATAGTTCGCCTTCTTAATCACCCGTCAGAGTACGAGCAGCCTCGACTCAATGATTCTCGAGAAGAGCGCACCACCCCAGGAGGCGTCCTCGTCGCGTGCTGTCTGCCGAGATCTCGTGGCGGAACGACGGCGAGACGAACCGCGTGTACTGCTGGCTTTCCACAGGCCAGGTCATCGGCTACCACGACTTGGACACGGGCCTGGACCATCTCGACTCCCCTGCTCACCTCGCCGTCCACCTCGACTCAGTGAGGAGTGGCTGACGACGTACGGAGTCGCATGCCCACGCGTCGGACCACCACAGCCACCGCCCCCTGTCGGTGGACATCGCCTCTTGGCGTGCTGGCGCTGGCGGCGCCATGAGCGTGCTGAGGCAGTCAGCGCCGCGGCCCGGCGACAGTGACAGCTGGACCGGCCCTCCCGGCGAGTCCGCAATCGACCCGCCGCACGGCGGCTGGCGAGACCTCGTCCGCAACGACGCAGGCACTGCGCTCTGGGCGCAAGCCGCAGCAGGTCAGCCGACGTCGTGGCATGACTGGGATGGATGTATCGCGCCCGCGCCTGGCGAGTTGGCGCAGCTGGGGAAGAGTGTGTCGGTGCTCAGCTCTGGCGCTTGGCACGAGCCACTTGGCCGAACTGGGCCTGCTTTTGCGCACCAAGAAACCTGTGACCCTACAAATAATCCCGTCCGGCTTCCGCCCGCGTCTGATGCTGAACCGCTGGTATTGCCAAGCAGAGGCTGATGTACTTCTCCCGGGCCACATCAAGGGTGAGGGATCATGCGGATTCGCAGGCTGGACATCGAGCACTTCCGAGGAATCGACAGCACATCGTGGCGGTTGCCGACCACGCACACCTTCTTCACACTGATCGGACCAGGTGACTCGACCAAGTCCACCATCCTGACGGCGGTCGAACGAGCGCTGACCGACCGAACGACGGTCTCCTTTCAGGACACCGACTTTTACGGCGGTGACATCAGCCGACCGATCCGGATCCGCATCGCGGTCACCGAGCTGCCAGACGAACTGCTCGCCCTCGACGCCTTCGGCGCGTTTCTGGCCGGCATCGACGCCGCCGGCAAATGGGTCCACGAGCCTGACGAACACCATGAGGCGTGCGTCATCGTTGAGTTGCTGGTCGATGCGGATCTTGAGCCAGTCTGGCAGGCGTACCGGCCACCGGCCGGTGACGGAGAGGACGACGGTGACCCGCCGTCGATCCGTGCCAAGCATCGGGCCCGCATCACGGCGTTCCGCATCGACGAACGAGTCGATGCGCACCTGCGCTGGTCCCGCATGTCGGCACTCGGCAAGATAACCAGCCGGCGCGAAGACACGAAGGAGACCTTGACCGCCGCGAACAGGGCGGCCCGCGTCGCAGCAGCGGATGCCGTCTCCCCGGGCCTGAAGCAATTGGCCAAGGAGGTTCAGAGCACGGTCCAGCAAATCGGTAGCGCCGAGTTTGCCGAACTGAAGCCTGGCCTCGACGTGTCCCTGACCAACGCCCAGGGCAACCTAGCGCTATTCGACGGCGACATCCCGCTGATGAACTTCGGGCTAGGCACCCGGCGGCTTGCTGGCACCGCTATCCAGCAGCTCGCGAACGGAGAGGCCAGTGTCCTGCTGGTTGATGAAGTCGAGTACGGGCTTGAACCGCATCGGTTGGTGCACCTGCTGACCTACATGCGGAAAGAGGACGCGTTCTCCCAGGTGTTCGTCACCACCCATTCTCCAACCGCGTTGCAGCACCTCGAGCCCGAGGATCTGGTGATGGTGCGGTCCACAAGTGGAGCAACGGACGTGCGGTCTCTCGGTGATCCGCTCAGCTTGCGCGCCGTGATCAAGTCGAGCCCGGAGGCGTTCCTGTCCCGCCGCGTGGTCGTGAATGAGGGCAAGACTGAGTACGGGATGGTGCTGCACTTCACGGACACGTGGAACATCGCCACCGGCGATGCCTTCGTCTCAAGCGCCGCGCTCGGCGTCGTCGCGATCGAGGGCGACGGCGGCACCGGATCTGTCAAGTGGGCGACCGAGCTCCTCGAGGTCGAGTTTGACGTCGTGCTGTTCGTAGACAGCGACGACGCCAACACGAACGCTTTGCTTCCCGGCGTCGAGGCGAAGGGCGGCGTCGTTGTTCGATGGGCTGGCGACGTGTGCACCGAAGAGGCTGTCTGCTCCCAGTTGGACGCAGCAGGTCTTCGCGCTCTGATCCAGGCGGCGGTCGAGGTGCACGATGACCCCGACACTGCGCCGACGACCTTCGCTGACCAGCTCATCGCTCGTGGCGGACCGAAGAGGGATGAGGCAGCGGGCGTCGATCCGATCGACGTGACCACCTGGACGAACGCCGGGATCGACGTGGAACAGGCTCGCGGGATCGTCTCCTCGACCGCGAGCAAGGCGAAGTGGTTCAAGCAGATCCACAAGGGTCGGCGCCTCGGTGAGTTCATTCTCGACACGCCAGCGCTGCAGACCGGACCTGTTGCTCAGACCGTAGAAGAACTGCGCGAGGCCATCTACGCGCGTCCGCCGTCCGTCGAGGCCGTCGAGACACAGTCGGGGGAGGGCGCCACAGTCGGTGCGAACGAAGTCGAGGAGCCGAGCGAGGCGGAGGGCACTCCTGGTGCTTGATGAACTCTCCGACGCCCTGCGAGCCGATGCGGAAGGCCTCATTGCAGCTCTCCCCGCGTCTGTCACGATGCCTGCAGGCGCGGGCAAGACCCATCTGCTCGCTGCCACCGCCCGAGTCCTCGTGGACGCAGATGCCAAGGTCCTGGTCCTCACGCACACCCACGCAGGGCTGCATGCGATCCGGGGAAGGTTGAAACGGTTCGGGGTCCCCACAGCGCAATGCCAGGTCTCCACAATCACGAGTTTCGCGATCACGCTGGCCCGGCCCTACCCCACCCTCGGCGGAATCCGTGTGCCAGCGACTCCCAACATGGATGACGCAACCTTGTACGTGGCGGCGGCGACTGCCGTGGCGGCGTCCGGGCACATCCGGAAGGTTCTCGCCGCGTCGTTCACACACGTCTTGGTCGACGAGTACCAGGACTGCAGCGAGGGTCAGCATGCGTTCGTCCTGGCGATCAAGGCGGCCATCTCCCAGGTGGGCGTGCTTGGCGACCCCCTCCAAGCGATCTTCGGGTTCAAGGAGCAACTCCCCGACTGGGAGAGAGAAGTGCTGACCGAGTTCCCCGACTACCCGATCGACCCGCAGCCGCGCCGCTGGGATGACCACAACCAGGCACTGGGCGCCTGGCTGCACGGGACCGTCCGGAAAGCAATGCACCCGAGATCTCTGAAGTTCGCTGGCGTAAGTTTCCCGGACGGGGTGACGTTTCGGAACACCGTCGGTGACTATCCGGCGATCTTCAGCGAGGCCCGTCGGGACCGACCGATGAGCGAGTCGGTCCTGATCATCACCGCGCGCGCCCCAAGCGCGAGAACCCTCGCCGGAAAGCTAGGGGGCTCGTTCAAGATGATGGAGGAGGTTGCCGGCAACTTCATGGTCAACGCCCTGGAGGCCCTCGTCGCAGCCGAGTCAGACGCGTATGCGCTCTGGTTGTTCGATCTGATGAAGTCCTGTGCATGCGGGCACGCCGGCCTCGACAAGCAGACCGTCAGGAAGCGGTACTTGGAGAACCGGAACTCCGCGGGCCTGACCCGTGCGGGCTTCGAGCCTGCGTTGACAGCCTTCGATCGACTGGTCGCTGAACCGACGCTCGCCAACCTGGTCCTGGGCATGGACCTCCTCCTGACGTCCAAGGGCATGGCGTTGCACTCCTCCGAGGCCTGGATCGACATCCAGGCCGCTATCCGAGGCGCCGTTGCGGCGGGCGACGACAAGTCCGTCTTGCTAGACGAATTGGCGCAGGCGCGGGAGAACGTCCGGCATACCGGCAGGCGTAACCGGAACCGCGTGATCTCACGGACCCTCCTGGTAAAGGGGCTCGAATTCGACCATGTCATCATCGCTGACGTCGCGGACCACACCGAAGTTCACGACCTTTACGTCGCACTCACTCGCGCGCGCAAGACAATCACGATATTGGGCACGAAAGACGAGATCCAGCTCAAGCCATCTCCGAACGGCCCGAAGAAGTAGACCTCTCCCTGTGTCACACAGAGCCGCATACAGATGACCGGCCCGATGGGTTCCGTGACGCGGCGATCGCTGTCGGCGTGAACTCCAGCGGACCCCGCCGAACCGCAACGATCGCTTTAGCGAGCTCGCTGACGTTGCGGGGTCGGATCACCCTTCGATCACGAAGCTCGTTCAACATGAGGCCCTGAAGATGCAGCATCTCCCCAAGTGTGAGCTCGCCCAAGGGGACAGCGGAGGGACCGCGCTAACCTGTGTGAGTGTCCTCCGCAGGCGGCATGGCGCAAGGCTCCGTGCCGCCCACTGCACCGCTCACGGCAGATCCGGGCAGTAGGTTCCGCCCGCACACGGCGGAGAGACGCGCTCTGGAACGCTCACCGAGTCGAAGAACTCTCAGCACCGGGTAGAAGGAGTTCCTTTCGGTTTCCCATTGGGGCGGGAGAGCTTTGCGCATGGCTCCGATGTCGGAGTTGCTTTCGAGGTGGCCGGGGCTAGGACGATGATGGGGCTGCCCTCCTGTTGCCCGGCTCGGGCCAGCCAGTGGGCGGCGACGGCGTCACGTCGCGTTTGCCAGTCGTGGTCGCCTTTGAGCCAGGGCACCCGGGCGGCTTTTTCGGCGGGCTGGTCCAGCGCATCTTGCATCCTTCGGGCTCGGCGAGGTGGTGATGAACCTACGTGCGACCACCGGCATCAGGCGCGGTTCGGAACCCGCCAACGGACCAGCCGGCCTCTGTCGGCGCTTAGGCTCATGCGCATGGCGGGGTGGCGCGACGACTCCACACGGTTCATGGTTCCACCTCGACAACTTCGCGGAGGGCGGTCAGGTCGGCGCCGTCAACCTGCCTCGCGACAGGCGGTTCACGCAGTCTGTCAAGAACGCGTCAGCGATGACATCTACGCGTTGGGTTAGCCGAATACCGAAGGGTCAGACGCCTTCGAGAAGGTCTTGTCGACGTTGGAGACCGCGGCCGCGTCCGGGTCCGTAAACTCCTCGGCGGCACCTGGCCGCTGGTGGAGGAAGACCGGACGGTCCTCGCGAAGTTCGCGACAGTCCAGTAACTCCGCGGCCCAGATCGTCGCAACCA
This sequence comes from Microlunatus sp. M237, assembly GCF_056896895.1. Classification (NCBI taxonomy): domain Bacteria; kingdom Bacillati; phylum Actinomycetota; class Actinomycetes; order Propionibacteriales; family Propionibacteriaceae; genus Microlunatus; species Microlunatus sp. M237. Next base: position 368,288 of record NZ_JBXHBL010000002.1, read on the forward strand.
CATACAGAACATGGCGGCGTACTTCGCCCGCATGGGAATCCCCTTAAATGGCAAAGGAGTGGATGGCTGAACCGTTCGCCGCGGACACGGGCGGAGGACTGGATGGAGAGAAGATCGACCCCCTGGGAGCAAGCCACGCGGCCGAAGGGCCCGCCGCTCACGGTCAGCCCCGCGGAGCACATTGAGCAGATCGCCGGTGGTGGCCGTGCAGCGCTCGCTGGGGCACGCCAAGTCGACAACGACGCTGACGACGGACGTGTATCTGTGGCCCTCGGCCGAGGACCGCGTGCGCGAGGCATCCGCGTCTTTAGTTGTAGAAGTCAACCGTTCTACTGCGGGCGCTCTGCGGGAAAATCGGCCATAAGTGGCCTCTGACCCGCGGCTTCACACGTTGAAGCGGAACTCCACCACGTCGCCGTCAGCCATCACGTAGTCCTTGCCCTCAAGCCGGACCTTGCCCTTCGCTTTGGCGTTCTGCATCGAGCCCGCCTCGACCAAGTCGTCGAAGGAGACGATCTCGGCCTTGATGAAGCCCTTCTGGAAGTCGGTGTGGATGACCCCGGCGGCCTCGGGGGCCGTGGCGCCCTTCGGGATCGTCCAGGCGCGGGCCTCCTTGGGCCCAGCGGTCAGGTACGTCTGCAGGCCGAGGGTGTCGAAGCCGACGCGAGCCAGCTTGTCCAGCCCCGGCTCGGCGACATCCATCTCGGCCAGGAACTCGCGGGCCTCGTCCGGCTCCATCTCGACCAGCTCGGACTCGATCTTGGCGTCCAGGAAGATCGCCTCGGCCGGTGCCACCAGCTCCCGCAGCCGTGCTTGCAGCTCCTCGTCGGCCAGCTCGTCGGAGTCGCAGTTGAAGACGTAGATGAACGGCTTGGCGGTGAGCAGGAACAGCTCGCGCAGCGGTTCGCGGTCAAGACCGGCGGCGTACACGCCCTTGCCGGTGTCGAGCACCTCCTGTGCCTGCTTGACCGCGGCCACCGTGGCCTGCTTGTCCTTATTCATCCGGGCTTCCTTCTCCAGCCGCGGCAGCGCCCGCTCGAGGGTTTGCAGATCGGCCAGGATCAGCTCGGTGGCGATCGTCTCGATGTCGCCGGCCGGGTTGACCTTCCCGTCGACATGCGTCACGTCGGCATCCACGAAGGCACGGGTCACCTGGCAGATCGCGTCGGCCTCGCGGATGTGGGACAGGAACGCGTTGCCCATCCCCTCCCCCTGGCTGGCGCCGCGGACGATGCCGGCGATGTCGACGAAGCTGACGGTCGCCGGAATGATCTTCTGCGAGTCGAAGATCTTGGCCAGCACGTCCAGTCGAGGATCCGGCACTCCGACCACGCCGACGTTGGGCTCGATGGTGGCGAACGGATAGTTCGCCGCGAGCACGTCGTTGCGGGTCAGTGCGTTGAAGAGGGTGGACTTGCCCGCGTTGGGGAGCCCGACGATGCCGATGGTGAGTGCCACGAGGGTCAAGCATAGGTGCTGGGCGCCGACCTCCCGGCCACCCGCAACGACAGCGCCGGCTCCCGGCGGAGTGCACCGCTACGGACTGACGTTCCTCAGCCGAGCGTGAAGAAGGCCCCGATCGCCTGCGACAGCGCCCACGGGTCCTCCACGCCGGCCATCTCCCGGGCCGAGTGCATCGACAACAGCGGGATCCCCACGTCGATGGTGGCGATGCCGATCCGGGTCGCGGTCAGCGGCCCGATGGTGGAGCCGCACGGCAGCGCGTTGTTGGAGACGAACTCCTGGGTCGGAACGCCGGCCAACCGGCAGGCTCGGTGCCACAGCGCCGCACCCCGCGCGTCGGTGGCGTAACGCTGGTTGGCGTTGATCTTGAGCAAGGGCCCACCGTTGAGCAGCGGGTGGTTCGCCGGGTCGTGCCGACCCACATAGTTGGGATGCACCGCGTGGCCGGCATCGGCCGACAGGCAGTACGACGCGGCCAGTGCCCGGTGCCGCTCGTCGTCGGTGGCACCGAGTCCGCCGGCGATCCGGTCCAGGACGTCGGCCAGGATCGGACCGCTCGCCCCGGAGCGTGAGGAGCTGCCGATCTCCTCGTGGTCGAACGCGGCCACCACGGTGATGTGGTCGCTCTCCCCCAGCTCGATCAAGGCGGTGAGGCTGGCGTGGACGCTGCTGAGATTGTCCAGCCGGGCCGACGCGAAGAACTCGTCGGTGGGACCGAACACGGCGGGCGTCGCCGTGTCGAACGCAACCACGTCATAGCCCAGCACGTCGCTGCGGCCGACCCCCGCCAGCGCCGCCAGATGCTCGAGGATGTTGAGCTCGGGGTGGCCGACGCTCCAGACCGGTGCGGTGTGCTGCTGCCGGTCAAGCTTGAGGCCCTCGTCGCTGAGCCCTCGGTCCAGATGGATGGCCAGCTGCGGGATCCGCATCACCGGACCGGTCCGGACCAGGGTGTCGCTGCCGTCGGCCAGCACCAGCCGGCCCGCCAGCCCGAGCTCGCGGTCGAGCCAGGAGTTGAGCAGCGGTCCGCCGTACACCTCCACCCCGATCTGCTGCCAGCCGGCGACCCCGATGTCCGGCCGCGGCTTGAGCTTGAAGGTGGGCGAGTCGGTGTGGGAGCCCACCACCCGGAACGGGGTGGTCGGCCCGGCGCCCTCGGGGATGACCCAGGCGATCAGTGCGCCGTCACGGACCAGGTAGTGCCCGCCGGGGCTGTCGTCCCAGGGCTCGGTCTCCACCTGCTCGGTGAACCCCGACGCGGTCAGCCGGCTGGCGCCCTCGGTCGCGGCATGGAAGGACGACGGCGAGGCAGCCACGAAGCTGCCCAGGTCGCGGACGTGATCGAGCGCAGACATGGGGTCAACCGTAATGCCAGCGGCGTCGGGCCCCGTTCGAGGCCCGACGCCCGAGTGACGTCTCAGTCGAAGTGCAGATCGCCGGTACGCTCGCGCTTGAGCTCGAAGAAGTACGGGAACGACGCCAGCGTCACAGTCGCGTCCCACAGCCGTCCGGCGTCCTCACCACGGGGAATCCGGGTGATCACCGGACCGAAGAACGCGACACCGTTGACGTGGATGGTCGGGGTGCCGACACCCTCGCCGACCTTGTCCATGCCTGCATGGTGGCTGACCCGCAGCGCGTCGTCGTAGTCGGTGGAGTCGCCCGCCTGCGCCAGCTCCGCCGGCAGGTCCAACTCGGCCAGCGACTCGGCGATCACCACACCGAAGTCCTTGTTGCCCTGGTTGTGGATCCGGGTGCCCATCGCGGTGTAGAGCGGGGCGAGGATCTCGTCACCCTTGAGCTGGGCCGCCGCGATCGCGACCCGCACCGGTGCCCAGGCACCTTCCAGCATCTTGCGGTAGTCCTCGGGGATGTCCTGGTTCTCGTTCAGCACGGCGAGGCTCATCACGTGGAAGCTCACGTCGATATCACGGACCTTCGCCACCTCGAGGATCCAGCGGGAGGTGATCCAGCAGAACGGGCACAGCGGGTCGAACCAGAAGTCGGCGCGGTCGCGACCGGTCGCGGTGTCGCTGCTGGCCACAAGGGTGTCGGTCATGGTGCTCCTTCGGGGCCCGATGGCTACGGGCTGGTAGCGGACGTCAGACAACTCAACCGCTTAACACCCGGCTGTTCGGCGTTGTTCCCACCGGCTTCTGGGCCGTCATCCTCGCGGCTGGTCGGGGCCTTGATCAGAAGGAGCCGGAGTGTCCAGCGCAGAACTGTCAGCGGTCCGGGCGAGGATTCAGGCATGGAAGCAACCTCTCTCGTCGCGATCGTCTGCAGCCTCGTCGTCGGCGCCCTGCTCGGGGCGGCCGTGGCCTGGCTGCTGAGCGGTGCTCGGCGAGAGACTGGCACCGCCAAGCACGACGCCTATCTCGCCCAGACCCGGACCGAGCTGGCCAGCGCCCAGACGCTGGTGGCCGAGGCACGGAGCGAGGCGTCCCAGGCTCGGACCGAGGCTGCACTGGCCCGGACCGAGACCGCCCAGGCCCGCACCGAGACTGCGAACGCCAAGGCCGAGCTCGCCGACGCGCGGGCTGAGGCGGCCGCGGCACAGATGGAGGCCGCCACGGTCGGGGCGGAGGTGGCGAGCGCTCTCGCCCAGCGGGACGCCGCCGTGGCTCGGGCGGCCGAGCTGGCCGCCGACCGGGAGTCCATGCTGAACCAGTTCAAGGTGCTGTCGACCGAGACCATCGAGCGTCAGGGCCAGCTCGCCGACGCCAACGCCGAAGCGCGGCTCAAGGCGACCGAGCAGATCATGACACCGGTCCGGGAGAGCCTCGAACGCTTCAATTCCCGGCTCACCGACGTGGAGAAGGAACGGATCAAGATGGCGACCGATCTGCGCGCACAGGTGCAGGCGGTCCAGCAGACCGGCGAGACGCTGCGACGGGAGACCTCCGCCCTGGTCACCGCACTACGCAAGCCCCAGATCCGCGGTTCGTGGGGCGAGACCCAGCTGCGGCGGGTGGCGGAGATCTCCGGCATGGTCGAGCGCTGCGACTTCGAGCTGCAGCACACCGCCAAGGCCGACGGCGTCACCGTGCGCCCGGACATGAAGGTCAACCTCGCCGAGGGCAAGCACATCTTCGTCGACTCGAAGGTCCCGCTCAGCGCGTTCCTGGACGCGGCGGAGACCGAAGACGAACAGCGCAAGACCGAGGCCCTGACCCGCTATGCCCGCCACATCCGCACCCACGTCGACCAGCTGTCGTCCAAGCAATACTGGAAGGCGGCCGAGACGCCCGAGTTCGTGGTGCTGTTCCTGCCCAACGAGCAGTTCTTCTCCGCAGCGCTGGACCAGATGCCCGATCTCTATGAGTACGCCGCCAGCCGGGACGTCGTGCTGGCGACGCCGACCACGCTGATCGGCATGCTGCGCGCGGTGGCGTACGGCTGGAAGCAGGCGGCCCTGGCTGAGAGCGCGGCCGAGGTGTTCAAGCTGGGCCGCGACCTGCACGACAAGCTGGGTCTGATGGGCAACCGGTTCGACAAGCTCGGTCGCGCGCTGCGGACCTCGGTCAACGCCTACAACGAGACCATCGCCACCGTCGAGGGCACCGTGCTGGTGCGGGCGCGGAAGTTCCGCGACCTCAAGGTGAGCGAGAAGGAGCTGGCCGGACTCAGCCCGGTGGACGAGTCGGTACGCCAGATCCAAGCCCCCGAGCTGGTTGAGGATGCCGTCAAGGTGCAACCGCTAGTCGGTCGCGACAGCCGGCGCACTCGGTCCATCACCACGGTGCCGGAAGCCGCGGAGCTGCAGCGCGGCGAGCCCGATCTGCTCGAGCTCCTCGCGGAGACGGAGGCGCCGACCGCCGACGGCCAGGGGCGCCAGACCGGGTCCTGACCGAGCCTCGCCGCGATGGATCGCCTAGCGCGCCGTCACTGGTCCAGATCCTGGTGGACGACCTCGCAGCGGTCCTGATCCCGGTCGACCCCGGCCAAACCGCACGCTGCTTTGGTCAATAGCCGCCGGAACATCGTGCGCTCGTCGTCGTCCAGTGCCCCGAGCAGCTCCGTCTCCGCTTCGCTGAGCTGACCGCACAGCTCGGCGACCGCCTCGCGTCCACGCGGTGTCGCCACCACCAGCCGCTGCCGGCGGTCACTCGGGTTGGGTTGCCGCTCCACCAGTCGGGCCTGCACCAGGTCGTCGATGAGGTACGTCATCACAGTCCGGTCGATGCCGAGGTGGTTGGCCAGGGCCAGCTGGCTCGGCTGGTCACCCTGAACGACGTCGCAGAGAGTCTGGTAGCCCCGCGCCCCGTGGGGGAAGCCGTCGAAGATCGGTGTCATTCGTTCCCGATAGGCGCGCAGCAAGAGGCCCAGCGTCCAGCCGAGGTCCTCCCCCACCCGTCCATCGCTCCGCGCAGTCTTCGCCATGGGGAAGATTCTACGAGCAACTGAGGTTGTACCGATCATCTGTAACACATACGATCTGGCACACCGATGAATTGGAAGGTCACCATGGACGTGGAACTGGGCATCCTGCTGGAGCTGGCGGACCCGGGTCTCGACGTCGCGTCGCTGACGGCGCTGGCGCAGCAGGCGGAGAGCAGCGGTCTTGACCTCGTGGTGATCGCCTCCGACGGCGATCACGGCGATAACGGCGACGCGGCCCAGCCACTCGACCCGTGGACCACCGCGGTCTGGGTGGCCGGCCGCACCACCCGCATCTCGATCGGCGTTGCCGAGGACGTCCCGATCCCGGACCCCACAGATCCCGGCGTGGCCTATCCGGCGGTGATCACCAAGGCGCATCAGAGCCTGGAGCTGCTGGCTGGCCCGCGCCTGCTGGCCGCCGACCCCGGCTGGGTGGTGGCGGCCGCCGCCGCGAGCACCGACGAGCTCGAGGCCTTGGTCAGGTGGCAGCTGCCGGTGGTCGTGCCGGTCAGTACCCCGCCGGAGGTGGAACGGCTGGCTGCCCTGGTTGCCGACCGCGCCGCCCTCGGACGGTGGCGCCCCGCATCCGTCCGGGCGCGGCGTCGGCCCGGGATCGACTACGACGGAGTGCCGGAGTCGCTGCGCGACCGGGTGGTCGAGCCGGGCGACCGGGAGCACGCCAGAGTTCGCTCGACGTACCTGCGGGGCGGATCTCCTGGGATCGTGCTCCGCCCGCGGACCCCGGACCAGGTGGCCGATGCGCTGGGGTTCGCCCGGCGACACCGGCAGCTGCCGCTCGGCCTCCGCAGTGGCGGGCACGGCATCAGTGGCCGGTCCACCAACCACGACGGGCTGGTCATCGACGTCAGCGCCATGGACGGGATCGAGGTCCTCGACCCGGCCCGGCGCCTCGTACGGATCGGCCCTGGAGCGACCTGGAAGCGGGTGGCTGCCGCCCTGGACCCGTACGGCTGGGCCCTGAGTTCGGGCGACTACGGCGGGGTCGGCGTCGGCGGGCTCGCCACCGCGGGCGGCATCGGCTTCCTGTCCCGCCAGCACGGTCTGACCATCGACAAGCTTCGAGCTGTCGAGCTGGTGCTGGCCGATGGCAGGCAGGTACGGGCGTCGGCGGACGAGAATCCCGACTTGTTCTGGGCCGTCCGCGGCGCCGGTGCCAACTTCGGCGTCGCCACGGCGTTCGAGTTCGAAGTCGACCAGGTGAACGAGGTCGGGTGGGCGCAGCTGGTGCTGATGAGCGACGACCTCGAGGCGACACTGCTCAGCTTCGGTGAGCTCGCGGCCGGCGCGCCCCGCGACACCACGGCTTTCCTGGTCACCGGTCGACCACGCCAGGGTCAGTCGGTCCTGCAGCTGTTCGCGATGGTGGACTCCGACGTCCCCGAGGTGATCATCGATCGGCTGACGCCGTTCCTCCAGCTCGGCAGCCTCGCTCAGCAGGAGGTGGTCCTGACGCGATACGCCGGGGTGATGGCACAGGCGCCCGACGTCGGACCCGGCGGCCATTCCGGCCAAGGCGATCCCGTCACCCGGTCGGCCTTCCTCCCGACGCTGACGCGGGAGTTCGCCCACGACGCCGCCGAGCTGCTGCGCAGCGGCCGCGTCTACTTCTTCCAGCTCCGCACCATGGGCGGGGCGATCGCCGACCTCCCGGCCGACGAGACCGCCTTCACCCACCGCGAGTCGGCCTTCCACCTGACGGCGATGGGGGCCGACCAGGACATCCTGAACCAGCACTTCGACGCCCTCGCCGAGCACTTCCGCGGGCTCTACCTGAGCTTCGACACCGACCTGCGCGCCGAACGACTCCACGACGCCTTCCCGCCGCCGGTACTCACCCGGCTGCGTGAGCTCAAGCGTCGCTACGACCCCGAGAACCTCTTCCGCGACAACTTCAACATCGACCCGCGCATCGGCCCACGTGCCGTCGCCACCGCTCGGTGAACCCTCAGGAGAACTGATGACCGACTACGGACACGACCTCATGTTCGGCACCTTCGTCACCCCATCGAGCCAGAACCCCCAGCACGTGATCGACCTGGCGGTGACGGCAGACCGTGCCGGGCTCGACCTGGTCACCTTCCAGGACCACCCCTACCAGCCGGCCCTGCTGGATGCCTGGACCCTGCTGGCCTACGCAGCCGCCCGAACGGAGCGGATCCATGTCAGCGGCAACGTGCTGAACCTTCCGCTCCGGCCACCGGCCGTGCTCGCCCGAGCGGCCGCCTCGCTCGACATCCTCAGCGGCGGTCGCTTCGAGCTCGGCTTGGGCGCCGGCGCGTTCTGGGACGGGGTCCAGGCGATGGGCGGGCGCCGGCTGACACCCGGGCAGGGCGTTGAGGCCCTCCGCGAAGCGGTGAGGATCATCCGCGAGGTGTGGGATACCGAGGTCCGAGGTGGCGTGCGGGTCGACGGGGACCACTACCAGGCGGTCGGAACCAAGCGTGGGCCGGCGCCGGCGCACGACATCGACATCTGGCTGGGCGCGTACAAGCCGAAGATGCTCGCGCTGACCGGCGCCGTCGCCGACGGCTGGCTGCCCACGATGGAATACCTTTCCGCCGGCCCCGCGTCGCTGCCCGAGCTCAACGCCCGGATCGACGACGCTGCGGTGGCAGCAGGCCGCACACCCGCAGCCATTCGCCGCCTGATGAACTTCATGACTGTCGGCTTCTCACCCACCGGAGGTGGCCTGCTCGCCGGTCCACCCGCCCAGTGGGTGGAACAGCTCGCCGAGCTCGCGCTCGTGCACGGGATCACCGCCTTCCTCATCGGCGGTGACGACGTCGTCATCACCGAACGGTTCGCCGCCGAGGTGGCGCCGGCCGTACGCGAGCTCGTCGCGGCGGAACGAGTCAAGCGGGGCTGATACTGGGCACGCGGCCAGCGGGGCCGATCATTGTCGGCCACGCCGTCAACTACCCGTCGGCATGGGCGCGCGCCGGCACCTCAACAGCGAGCAACGTTGCTCCCACTCCCAGCAGCACACCAGTCGCCCGCCGCTGCCAGGTCATCCAGGCCGGTCGTGCGGCCAGGAAGCCCGCCATGGATCCGGCTGCAATGACGATGGCCGCGTTGACGCTCATGCTCACCGCGATCTGGATGCCACCGAGGGCGAAGCCTTGGGCCATTGCGTTTCCCGCCTGGGGATCGATGAACTGCGGGATGAGAGCGAGATACATCACCGCGGCCTTGGGGTTGAGAAGGTTGGTGGCGAGGCCCATGCCGAACAGCTTCGCGGCGGAGTCCGGTCGCAGCTCGCGGGTTTCGAAGACGCCGCGCCCGCCGGGTTTGATCGCCTGCCAGGCGAGGTAGGCCAGATAGACGACGCCGGCCGCCTTCAGTCCGACGAACAGCCACGGGACGGCGATGAACACCACCGCAAGCCCGAGATTGGCCATCACCATGTACACCGCGAAACCGGCAGCTGTTCCTCCCAGTGAGATCAAGCCCGCCGCGCGCCCCTGACTGATGCTCCGTGACGCGAGATAGATCATGTTCGGCCCTGGGGTGAGGACCATCATCAAGGCGGCCAGCGCCATACCGGCCGCTGCTGCGAGTGACACGCCTGTGTCCAGGACACTGACGTCGAGCACAGGCGGGCTGAGCTGATTCAACTGGGTCATGAGGCCAGGGTGCTGTAATGGTGTTATGCATCTCAACCCTTACGGCGAGTATGCGGTGCTGCTGGCCGGCTCGCTGGCGAACGAGTGGCCACCCGATCGCGACGGGATCGTTGCTCGCACCCGGGAGTTCGGGATGACGATGGAGTTTCCCGCCCAGGCTGACGACTGGTCGGAGTCCCGCGAGGTGCTCGATCGGTGGTTGCGGATCGTCGACGAAGTCCAGCCACACGCGCGGGCCGCGCTCCTCAACGCTGAGCTTGCCGCAGCCTCGGCGTATCCGCGGCTGACCGACCACAACGATGAGGGGTGGCACCTCCATTACCGCGACGCCGACCAGAGCCTGCCCCGAGTCCTCTCGGCCGTCGTCAGTGTGGGCACCGCCTTGCACCTCACCACACGGGGGATGCACCGCCTCGGCCGCTGCGGAGCAGATCCGGAGTGCACCGACGTCGTCGTCGACGTCACCAGGAACGGGCGGCAGCGCTACTGCTCTGTGCGCTGCGCGAACCGCGCAGCCGTCCGTCGGCACCGAGCACGACGCAGCTCATCGAGGACCGGAACCATCCAGAAGCCAGCCGCGCCAACTCGGGCCGATAGCTCTGCTCCCGCGCTGTGACGCCACCTCAGCTGTGAAGGTGGCGGTGATGGCCCGTGCCTATTGCGCCGGAGCTGGTGTCTGCTGATACAGCGCGAGTCGGAGTCGGCCGTCGACCACGCGGTACGCACTGGTCATCAGCGCGGTGAACTCGGTGACCGACACCCCGTCCGAGCGTTCGGCGCGGGCCCGGTAGACCAGCGCCGCACTGTCACGGCCGAGCGTGACCACCCGTTCGTCAGTGATGTCGTACGCCGTCCATGGCGGCGCCTGGGCCAGGCTGGCGGCGATCTGGCCGCGGTCGATGACGCTTCCGTCGGCCAGCACCATCACGGCGTCGTCGGTCATCAGCTCCGAGTAGAACTCACCGCCGCGGGACTCGCACAACGACGCCCAGCCGGCCCGCTCGACGTCCAGCAGTCGTTCAAGGTCCAGATCCGTCACGCCACCGCAATGTACTCAGTGGCGAGCGGTGGTAGTCAGTCGGGACGCGTACTCAGTCGCGAGCGGCGGTCGGCCGCAGATCCTTGCGCAGCTCCGGCGGCAGCGCGAAGACCAGTGACTCCTCGACCAGCTTCTCCTCGGTGGCAGCCGGGAAGCCGCGGTCCTGCAGGTATGCCAGCACCCCTTGCACTAAGTCGTCGGGGACCGACGCGCCACTGGTCACGCCGACGTTCGCCACGCCGTCGAGCCACTCCGGCTGGATCTCCCCTGCGTTGTCCACCCGATAGGACGCCTTCGCGCCCGCCTCGAGAGCGACCTCGACCAGGCGGACCGAGTTCGAGGAGTTGGCCGAGCCGACCACGATCACCAGGTCGGAGTGGGCTGCGATCTGCTTCACCGCGAGCTGGCGGTTCTGGGTGGCATAACAGATGTCATCGCTGGGCGGGTTCATCAGCAACGGGAACTTCTCCCGCAGCTTCGCCACCGTCTCCAGCGTCTCGTCCACACTCAGCGTGGTCTGGCTCAGCCACGCCACCTTGGACGGGTCACGCACCTCCACCCCGGCCACGTCGTCGGGTGACTGGACCAAGATGGTGTGCTCAGGCGCCTCACCCATGGTGCCCTCGACCTCCTCGTGCCCGGCATGGCCGATCAGCAGGATCTCCAGGTCGTCGCGGGCGAAGCGCTTGGCCTCGTGGTGCACCTTGGTCACCAGCGGGCAGGTGGCGTCGATCGTCTTTAGCCCACGATCGGCGGCCTCGTCGTGCACGGCGGGCGAGACCCCGTGGGCGGAGAAGACCACGGTGGCACCCGGCGGCACCTCGTCGAGCTCCTCGACGAAGATCGCGCCCCGGGCCTGAAGGTTCTCCACCACGTGCTTGTTGTGCACGATCTGCTTGCGGACGTACACCGGGGAGCCGTAGCGGTCGAGCGCCTTCTCGACGGTGATGACGGCACGGTCCACACCGGCGCAGTAACCACGCGGGGCGGCGACCACCACGCGCTTGTCCTGGGCCGTACCGGTCTGCGGAGCACTCGTCATGGGGCCCAGTCTAGGTGGCGCACGCCGGTGCTGTCGGTCGCTGCCCGTACGCTGTCGGGCATGCCGTTGGAGTCCTCCCCCGAGCACCCGCAACCGCTGCGGGTTGTCACGCACGCGGTCAAGGGGTGGGTGGAGCGGCTCAACGCGATCTGGGTCGAGGGCCAGCTGATCGAGATCAACCGCCGCTCCGGCAGCAAGACGATCTTCCTCACCCTCCGCGACGAGCTGGCCAACGTCTCAGCCAGCGTGACGGTCTCCCCCACCACGTTGGACCTGGCCGGACCGCTGACCGAGGGCGCCACGGTGGTGGCCCGGATCAAGCCGTCCTACTTCGAGACGTCGGGGCGGTTCTCGTTCTACTGCGACGCGATCAAGCCCGTCGGCGAAGGCCAGCTGCTCGCCAGGCTGGAGCAAACCAAGCGGATGCTGCAGGCCGAAGGACTGTTCGACGTCGCCCTGAAGAAGCGGCTGCCGTTCCTGCCACGGGCCGTTGGCCTGGTCACCGCGGCCGGCAGCGCAGCCGAGCGGGACGTGGTGGAGAACGCCCGCCGCCGGTGGCCGGCGGTGAAGATCGAGACCCGGCACGCCTTGGTCCAGGGTCCGCAGGCCTGTGAGCAGCTGGTCGCTGCAGTGCAGCGCCTGGACCAGGCGAGCGAGGTCGACGTCATCGTCATCGCCCGCGGCGGCGGCTCGCTGGAGGACCTGCTGCCCTTCTCCGACGAGGGCCTGATCCGAGCGGTCTACGCCTGCCGTACGCCCGTGGTCAGCGCGATCGGCCACGAGACCGACAACCCGATCCTCGACCTGGTGGCCGACGTCCGCGCGTCGACGCCGACCGACGCCGCCAAGCGGGTGGTGCCGGACGTGACCGAGGAATCCGACCGCATCGCCGCGTCACTCAGCCGGCTGCGTTCGGCCATCACCAGCCTCGTCCGCCGCCAGCAGGAGCTGCTCGACGCCACCCGATCGCGACCGGTGCTGGCCGACCCCACCGCCAGCTTCGACCTGCGCTACGAGCAGCTCGACGGGTTGCGACACCGGGCCTATCGGGCGATCAGCTCCCATCTCACGCACGAACGCAACGCCGTCGAGCACACCCTGGCGCGGGTCCGCGCCATGTCACCCAAGGCGACCCTGGAGCGCGGCTACGCGATCCTGGTGGACGGCGAGGGCCACGGCGTCACCTCGGTCGCCGACGTCGACGAGGACGACGACCTGCTGGCCTACCTGCTCGACGGCCAGCTCATCGTCTCCGTACGCGAGAGCCACCCCGGACAACTAGGAGCCCCACCGGCATGAGCAACGACACCCCGCTGACCTACGAGCAGGCCCGCGAAGAGCTGATTCAGGTGGTGCAGAAGCTGGAGTCCGGCGGTGCACCGCTGGACGAATCGCTCGCGCTCTGGGAACGCGGCGAGAAGCTGGCCACCATCTGCCAGCAGTGGCTGGACGGGGCCAAGGCCAAGATCGACGCGGCCAGGTCGAGCCAGGACGCCGGCTGAGGGCGGGTCAGACGGCGGCCAGGTCAGACGGGCGTCGGGACGAACCGCCGTCGGTAGTCGACCGGGGCCAGACCGATCTCGCGGCGGAAGTGCTCGCGCAGCACCACCGGTGAGTTGAACCCGACCCGGGTGGCGATCTGCTCGACCCCGAGGTCGCTCTCCTCCAGCAGCTGTCGAGCGGCCAGCACCCGCTGCTGAGTCAGCCAGCGGTGCGGGGTGGTGCCGGTCTCAGCCCGGAACCGGCGGGCGAACGTACGCTCGCTCATCATCGCCTCCCGCGCCAGGGACGCCGCCGAGTGGTCCTCGGCCAGGTTGGCCGCCACCTTCGACAGCAGCGGCGCCAGGCTGTCGGCCGTGCACTCAGGAATCGGCATCTCCACGAACTGCTGTTGACCACCGTCCCGCTGCGGGGGGACGACCATCCGGCGAGCGATCTTGGTGGCGATCCGGGTGCCGAGCTCGCGGCGGACGAGATAGAGCGAGGCATCGATACCCGCGGCCGTGCCGGCGCTGGTGATGATGTTGCCGTCCTCCACGAACAGCGCCTTGGTCTCGACCCGGGCCAGCGGGAAGCGGTCAGCCATCTTCTGGAAGTAGCGCCAGTGGGTGGTGCAGGCCCGCCCGTCAAGCAGTCCTGCCTCGCCGAGGACGAACGATCCCGAGCAGAGACTGAGCAGGGTGGCGCCGTCGGCGTGGGCCTGGCGCAGCACCTCGAGCACCTCGGCTGGGAACGGGTCGTCGCGCTCGACGGCGGTGGCCGAGACAATCACCAGATCACTGCCGGGAACGGCATCGAGGCCGTGGGTGGGGATGATCCCGAACGTGGTGACCGATTTGGACTTCATCGGCACGCCGGGGGCGATCGAGCAGATCCGCAGATCGATGGGCGGGACGCCGTCATCAACCCGGTCCTGGCCGAAGACCTCCACCGCCATGGCGAACTCGAACACGGCGACGGGTTCGATCAGGATGATGCTGACACGGTCCAACGGCATGCCCCCCACTGTAGTGGCAGGAATCCTTCGCACAATGGCTTGCGTGCCAGTCGTGGCAGTTATCTTGCCTCGGAATGATTTGTGCCATGACCGATGTGGTGATCGTCCTCGTAGTCGTGGCCCTCCTGGTGCTGGCCCTGCAGCCGGCACATCGCCGCCGTGACCGACTCGCCCTCAAGCCGGGCGAGGACACCCGGCGGGACCGGGACCGAGCCAGGATCGTCAGCGAGCTCGACGTGCAACGGCAGTGGCGGGTTCGGGGTCGGCGGCAGCGACGCGGCTTGAGCCGGACCGCCGGCTACGACGTGGCCAGGGTCCCGGTGAAGGCCTCCAGAGCCTCATAGGAGGTGTCGCCGGACACCACACTGGTCACGTCGGCGTCGATGCGTACCAGAGACCGAGTCCGCTCGTCCGCGGTCACGTATCGCGTCCAGGTGGCGTCGCCTAGCACGCTCTGCCCGTCCTCGTAACCCTGTCGCGTCTTATCGTCGACGAACGGCTTCGCCGGTCCGTCCCCTTGGTTGATGGCGATGTAGATGTCATCGGGGGCCAGGAATCCGAGCAGCCAGGCGTTGCGCGCCGACGGAGCGCGGTTCAGGCCCGGTTCGCCCTGCTGCAGCCAGGAGACCCGGGTGGCCCGCCACTCGCCGGGCAGGTTGACCGGCGCCAGCACCGGATACGGAGCCTGCTCGCGTGCCTCGGTCAGCACGGGCTGCCAGTCCACAACGGTGACGGGGTGGTCGTCCAGGTTGCGGGTGGCCAGCACCGTGATGATCAGGATCGGGAGCAGGATCACCGCCAAGGACCGGAACATGTCGGCCGGACTCGCTGGTTTCTTTGCACGTGCCACGACCCCATCCTCCCAGATCCGGCCAAGCCACCGATCCCGGTGAACGGCGGCCGGGTCGAACCGACGGCGGTCAGGCATCGACGGCGACTTTGCGGCACACTGTGGCCCATGACCGAGCTGGTGACGCTCGCCCGGCACCGTGGCCCGCACGGCGAGGTGGTGCTGCGAGCCCGGCAGCAGCTCTCGGCGGTGGTGCACGAGCTGATCGTCAACGGGGTCTTCGCCATGGACAGCGCCGAGACCGACACCGATCGGGCGCTGGCTGAGGTGGTCTTCGACCTCCAGCCACGGGCCACCCGGATCCTGGTCGGTGGCCTCGGCCTGGGCTACACGACCGCGGAGCTGCTGCGCCGCCCCGTCGACGACGTCACCGTGGTGGAGCGGGAGACGTGCCTGATCGGCTGGGCCCGCGACGGCGTGACTCCGCTGCTCGAAGCGGTCACCGCCGATCCCCGCGTTCGGCTGGTCCCCGCCGACATCGCCGACGTCCTGGCCAGGGACCGACCGGCGGGACCGTGGCACGCCATCGTGCTCGACGTCGACAACGGGCCCGACTTCCTCATCCACGCCGAGAACGCCAGGCTCTACGGCGCGGACCTCCTTCGGGTCGCTCAGTCCCGGCTGGCGCCCGGCGGCGTACTCGCCATCTGGTGCCAGGGGCCGTCGCCCGCTCTCTTCGACCTCACCCGGCAGCTCTGCCCGGCGAGCGAGGAGCGGCTGTTCGCCGTACGCCGCGGGGGTCGGCAGCTCCAATATGCGATCTACACGATGACCGCATCACCGTCTGCCGTCGAGGGTCGGTGACCGAGCTGATCGCCCTGACCGTTCGGGCGGCCTCGCTATGGCGGCGGCACTTCTGGCGGATGGGCACCTGGTACTGCCTCGGCTTCGCGGTGCACACCGTCGGCCTGCTGGCCTCGGCGCAGCTGGGTGCCTCCCACAACGTCGCATCGCTGCTCGTCTTCGTCCTCGGCGTGCTGGCCACCCTGATCGCGCTGGTGCTGATGATCCACACCGTCGAACCGGCGCTACGCACGCCCGGCCAGGTCGATCCTGACCTGAGCGCAACGTACGCGGTGCGGGTACCCCGCCAGGTGTTCGTCCGCGAACCGAGCATCGACGTCGTCGCGGCGGCGGTCGGCCCGTTCCTCGCCGTCTACGCCGTCTGGGGGTTCGTGGAGGACCAGGTACGCGACCTGTTCCTCACCAACTACGCCGTCCAAGGACTGGGCGGTGTGGAGAACTGGTCGATCAGCTGGGCCCCGGACCGCCTCCCGCTCTATCTCTCCCTCGCCGTGGCCGCCTGGCTGGCCCGGCAGCTGCTGTCCAGCGTGCTCGCCCGCTCCCGGATGGTCTGGCTGGCGGTGCTGGGCGTCGTCGCCGAGGGTCTGTGGGTGTTCAGCCTGTTCGCGACGCTGTTCGTTCTGACCGGGCAGCTCCGCGTCTGGCTGCAGCGCCGAGCCTTCTACGTAGGTCTGCAGGACACGTGGCACGGCCTGCTCGCCTGGTTGCCCGACTGGCCACTGCCGTTGGGTTTGACCGTGCCGGAGGCGTTGCGGGCCGTGATGGACGCGCTGTGGCAGAGCGTGCTGCCCGGTGTGTGGCAGGCGGTGGTGCTGCCGATGGTCTGGCTGGCCCTTACCGCCACCGTCCTCGGCTGGCGGGAGTTCCGCGGCGGCGACGTGCTGGCTGACACCCGGGTCGCGGCGCGGGTGAGCCGGTGGCGGCCACCGCGCGGCGAGCGGACCCGGATGATCGCCACCTTGGCCACGAGCGACCTGCGATCGAAGTATCTGCCGGTGGTCCAGGCCCTGCGACTCGTCTGGCACGCCGGCCCGGGACTCCTCGGTGGCTATCTGCTGCTGGCCACCGTACTGACGTCGGCCCAACGCGTCTTCGAGGTCGTGGCCACCCTCGTGCTGGGGCCGCAGGAGATCCCGGTGGCGCTTTTGATCGACCCGTTCCTCACGCTGGTGTCGGGCCTGATCTTCACCACCGCCGCCGTCGCGTTGTATGCGGCCGCCTTCGACGAGGCGCTGGCCGCGGTGACCGGGCTGGCGATCCGGCCGCCGGACGGCCGCCGCCCGTCGCCCGGCCTCAGCGGCGAAACTCCACCACGTGATCGTCGTCAGCGAACGACAGCCGCCAGCGCAGCCCTGCGGTCGACCCGGCCGGGATGACATAGCTGCTGCCGATCTCGCGGACAGCCCCGAACACCAGCGGGTTCGAAGCGCTGCTGCCGCAGGTGAACGACTCCGGCCGGCGGAGCCCGCTCGTGAAGTCGCCGTCCTCGCGCCAGGTGGTGCCGTCGGCGCCGACCAGCGCGGTGTCGCAGAAGTGCTCGTCCAGCCGCACCGCCGGGTCGATGATCTGCTGGGTCCACACCACCAGCACCACCACCGAGCCGCTGGGCCCGTGCACGGCCGGCTCGTCCGGCTTCGCCGCCGGCAGCGACGGCGCCACCGTGAACGAGCGCACCTGCAGTCGCGCGCCTCCGACCTCGACCGTCTCCCCCACCTGGGCGGGCACTCCGTCCGCAGGCGTCCGATCCCGGTAGTACAGACCGCCCTGCAGACCCGCCGCGGCGAGCGCCAGCACCAGCGCGGCGAGGAAGACCACCAGGACCGGCGGGCGTGCCCGGCGCCTCACCGGGTGACCTCGAGGACCGACGCGGCGATCGGCACGGGCCCCGGCTCGACGGTCGCGCCGGCCTCGAGCGCCAGGTCCGCCCGCACTGCGGTGCTGAAGACGTCGTAGGCAGCCCCGTCAGCCTCGAGCGTGAGCACGGCTCCGGCGACCCGGTCGTCGGGCACCTCGAAGACCCACGTGCCGCGGCGGGTGAAGCCAGGCTCGGTCAGGCTGAGGCCGGCCGCGATGAAGTCGCCGCGGGGGGTGTAACGGCGCTCACCGTCGAGGAAGCTATCGCCGCTGGTCCGCAGGTGCACCGTGCTGAAGCGCATCCGTTGCCGGCGCACGCCAGCCTCGACATCGACCATCACCAGCGTCACCGCGCTGCGGAAGTCGTCGCCGTACGTCGTCGTGATGGAGCGGGTCAGCCGTACGCCGGTCACCCGGACCGACGCATGGTCGAGCTCCGCCCACTGGCCGACTGCGACGTCGACCCAGCGGCGGCGGACGTCGGTGGCAGGGTCGGGGGTCGCCACGGTGAGCCCGACGATCAGCAGCAGGCAGAGCGCCAGCGCAGCCAGTCCCCCGCGGCCATCGCGGCGGGGTGTCCAGCTCATGTCTGCCCCCGGCGGTCACGGCAGCCGACGTCAACGTGGGCCACCACCGTGCCGGTGTTCCAGCCCTGGTCGTCGAGGAAGCTGACCCGGTCCTGCTTCTCGTCGCGGACCAGCACCCGCAGTGCCGTGGGCGCGGCTGCGGGGGCGTCGGGCCAGGGGTAGGACAAGACAACCTCCTGCGCCACGTCGGGGTCGAAGTCGCCATTGCGACTGCTCCTGGTCCGCGGTGACTCGGTGACCGCGGGTGTCCCGGCCGGCGCCTGCAGCGTCACCAGTCCGGGACCCATGCCGTAGGTCGACTCCTCGCCGGTGAAGGTGACACTCAGCGCGAGCCGCAGCGTCGGCGGCTGCTCCCCGCCGTACTCGTCGCGGTCGGTCAGCTCCAGGTCGTGCACGACCAGGGTCCAGCGCTGCAGCACGATCGGCTCGCCGGCGGCCACGGGTCGTCCGCCGGCCCGGTCGACCGTCCGCAGCCCGCCGGCGGCCCAGAGCAACATCAGAACCAGCAGCAGGACGACCACCGGCGTCACCCACAGACGTACGCCGCTCAGCGCGAGACGGATCGCGGGACGGACCATGGCCGGTCAGCCTATCCGGCCGCCGCGCCCTGGACCCGGCTTCGCCCTACGGCGAGGTCCGGCCAGAATAGGACCATGAGCGACGACTTCCGGATTGAGCACGACACCATGGGCGAGGTACGCGTACCCGCCCGCGCCCTCTGGCAGGCCCAGACCCAGCGGGCGGTGGAGAACTTCCCCATCTCGGGTACGCCGATCGAGTCGGCGCTGATCGCCGCACTGGCCCGGATCAAGGGCGCCGCGGCCCAGACCAACGCCTCACTCGGGGTCCTCGACGCCGACATCGCGGCGGCCATCACAAAGGCAGCAGCCGAGGTGGCGACTGGCCGCCATGACGGCGAGTTCCCGATCGACGTCTTCCAGACCGGTTCCGGCACGTCGAGCAACATGAACACCAACGAGGTGGTGGCCACCCTCGCCGGTCGCATCCTGGGTCGTCCGGTGCACGCGAACGACCACGTGAACGCCTCGCAGTCGAGCAACGACGTCTTCCCGAGCGCCATCCACATCGCCGCCACCGAGGGCCTGGTCACCGCACTCATCCCGGCACTGCGCCACCTCGAGACGGCGCTGACCGCCAAGGCGGCCGAGTTCGAGACGGTGGTGAAGAGCGGGCGCACCCACCTGATGGACGCCACACCGGTCACGCTGGGTCAGGAGTTCGGCGGGTACGCCGCGCAGATCCGCTACGGCATCGACCGGGTGGAGGCCACCCTCGGCCGGGTCGCTGAGCTGCCGCTGGGTGGCACCGCCGTCGGGACCGGGATCAACACCCCGCCCGGGTTCGCCGCCTCCGTCATCGCTTTGGTGGCCGAGCAGACCGGCCTGCCACTGACCGAGGCCCGCAACCACTTCGAGGCCCAGGGTGCCCGCGACGCGCTGGTCGAGGCATCCGGTGCGCTGAAGACCATCGCGGTCAGCCTCAACAAGATCGCCAACGACCTGCGCTGGATGGGCTCGGGTCCGCGCGCCGGCTTGGGCGAGATCGCACTGCCGGACCTCCAGCCGGGCTCGTCGATCATGCCGGGCAAGGTCAACCCGGTCATCTGCGAGGCGACCATCATGGTCGCGGCCCAGGTGATCGGCAACGACGCCGCGGTCACCTTCGCCGGCGCGGCCGGCAACTTCGAGCTGAACGTGATGCTGCCGGTGATGGCGCGCAATGTGTTGGAGTCGATCCGACTGCTCGGCAACGTGTCGCGACTGCTGGCCGACCGATGCGTGGTGGGTATCGTCGCGAACGTCGACCACTGCCGCACGCTGGCCGAGTCGTCGCCCTCCATCGTTACCCCCCTGAACCGCTACATCGGCTATGAGAACGCCGCTGCGGTGGCCAAGAAGGCGCTCAAGGAGGGCAAGACCATCCGCGAGGTGGTGATCGAGTCCGGCCACGTGGCTGACGGAAAGCTCACCGAGGAGCAGCTCGACACCGCCCTCGACGTGCTGTCGATGACCCGGCCCCCGCAGTAGCCGTCCTCCACCACGAACGAACCGCCGACGCCCCATTCCGGGCGTCGGCGGTTCGCGTTGGAGCGGAGCGAGTCAGTCATTAGTTGAGCGGAGCGACTCAGTAGTCAGTCGAGCGGAGCGACTCCGTAAAAGTTGAGCCGAGCGGCTCAGTACCAGTTGTTGCCCTGCTTGAAGCTCCAGGCGCTGCACGGCGTGCCGTACACGTCGCGAACGTAACCCAGACCCCACACGATCTGGGTGGCGGGGTTGGTGCGCCAGTCACTGCCGGCGGACGCCATCTTGTTGCCGGGCAACGACTGCGGAATCCCGTACGCGCCGGATGAGGGGTTGCGGGCGTCGACCTGCCAGCCGCTCTCGGACATGATCAGGCTGTTGTAGCAGCGGTACTGCTCGCCGCCCCAGCCGTACTTGTTGGCCATGATCTGCCGGGCGATGTCACGCGGGTTGGTGGTGCCGGGCTGATAACCCTGCGCCTTGATCCGGCGGGTCCGCTCGGCCTCGGCCTTCTTCTTGGCAGCCTCAGCCTTCTTCTTGGCGGCCTCGGCCTGCTGCTTCTTCGCCGCCGCAGCCTTGGCCTTGGCCGCGGCCCGCGCCTGCTGCTCCTTGGCGATCGCGGCCTTCCGGGCGTCGAGCGCCTTGGTCCGCTGACTCTGCGCGGCCGCCGTATCTTCGGCCAGTTGCGGCCGGGTGCTGCTGCGTGCGTTCCGGTCGCCACGCTCAGCCGGCACCGCGGTGCCCGGTGTCACGGCGGCCGACGGGTCCGGGGGCGACCCCGCAGGACCGGTCGAGACGCTGGCGGCCGGGCCGGTGATCCCGGTCGCGGAGGTCTGGCTCAAGGTGCCACCCACGACTCCGGCAGCGAGCACCGAGATCCCTAAGGCGGCGACGGCATGTTTCACGAGACGACGCACTCGCAGAGAGTGTCACAGCGTCGTTATCAAACCGAAATCAAGAGCAGACCACCCCGATGAGTGGTCTGCCCCTGATCCGCTCCCGCCCCCGATTACTCCCGTCAACCCAGCGGCACTTCCTCCAGCATCTCGGTCACCAACGCCGCGATGGGCGAGCGCTCTGAGCGGTGCAGGGTGACGTGCGCGAACAAGGGATGACCCTTGAGCTTCTCCACCACCGCCACCACGCCGTCGTGCCGGCCGACGCGCAGGTTGTCCCGCTGCGCCACGTCGTGGGTGAGGACCACCCGGGAGTCCTGGCCGATCCGGCTCAGCACGGTCAGCAACACGTTGCGCTCCAGCGACTGCGCCTCGTCGACGATCACAAAAGCATCGTGCAGCGAGCGGCCACGGATGTGGGTCAGCGGCAGCACCTCCAGCAGACCGCGGTCAAGGATCTCCTCGATCACCACCTTGGCCGTCACGGCGCCGAGGGTGTCGAAGACCGCCTGGGCCCACGGCGCCATCTTCTCCCCCTCAGTGCCCGGCAGATAGCCCAGCTCCTGCCCGCCCACGGCGTACAGCGGTCGGAAGACGACCACCTTGGAATGCTGCCGCCGCTCCAGCACCGCCTCCAGTCCGGCGCAGAGCGCGAGGGCCGACTTCCCGGTGCCGGCGCGGCCGCCCAGGGAGACGATCCCGATGCTCGGGTCGAGCAGCAGATCGAGAGCGATCCGCTGCTCGGCGGAGCGCCCGTGCAGCCCGAAGGCGTCGCGGTCAGCCTTCACCAGCTTGAGCTGCTTGTCCGGGGTCACCCGGCCGAGCGCCGAGCTGGTGCCACCGAGCAGCACCACTCCGGTGTGGCAGGGCAGCTCGCGGGCTTCCTCCAGATCGATGACCCCGCGCTCATAGAGCAGGTCAAGGTCGGCGCCGGTGACGTCCAGCTCCGCCATGCCGGTCCAGCCGGACTCGACAGCAAGCTCGGCCCGGTATTCCTCAGCCGGCAGCCCGACGGCCGACGCCTTGACCCGCATCGGCAGGTCCTTCGACACCAGCGTGACCGCACAGCCCTCTGCGGCGAAGTTGAGGGCGACCGCCAGGATCCGCGAGTCGTTGTCCCCCAGCCGGAAACCGGCCGGCAGCACGGTCGGATCGGTGTGGTTGAGCTCGACGTGGACGGTGCCGCCCTCGTCGTTGACCGGCACGGGAGCGTCCAGTCGTTGGTGGATGATGCGGAGGTCGTCGAGATGACGCAGGGCTGCCCGGGCGAAATAACCGAGCTCGGGATGGTGGCGCTTGGCCTCCAGCTCGGTGATCACGACGAGGGGCAGTACGACGTCGTGCTCAGCGAAGCGACGGAGCGCGTGAGGATCGCTGAGCAGCACGGAGGTGTCGACGACGTAGGTGCGACGCGGGGCGGCAGTGGGCACGATCGGTCCGATCTGGGGGCCGCACGCGACTCACGTCCGGCCCCACTGGCTAGGTGGCTGGCCGGGATGGAGTGCGGGCCGTGGTCGGCCTGCGGTTCTTGCCCGTCTTGAGACGGTGCATCGATCGCCTCCCGTTCGGGCCGCTTCCCCACGGCCCGTAAGGCGAAAGTACGACTCCGGCGCGTCGGCGTACGGCAGCCACGCCGCAGTTCACGCAATAGTTCCGAACCCGCCGTTCCGAACCCAGCGGTTCCGAACCCAGCCGTTCCTGAACCCAGGCCGGCGCCGTCCGGCGATCAGCTGCCGAAGCGGCGCTCGCGCTGCCCGTACGCACGCAGGGCGCGGATGAAGTCAACCTTGCGGAAGTCGGGCCACAATGCCTCACAGAAATAGAACTCACTGTGGGCCGACTGCCACATCAAGAAGCCGGAGAGCCGTTGCTCACCCGAGGTGCGAATGATCAGGTCCGGATCCGGCTGACCTTTGGTGTAGAGGTGCTCGGCGATGTGTTCGATGTCGAGCGTGTGCGCCAGATCCTCGATCGAGGTGCCGGCCGCCGCATGCTCGGACAGCAGCGAGCGGACCGCATCGCGCAGCTCATGCCGGCCACCGTAGGACACGGCAACGTTGACCAGCATCCCGTCGAGGTCGGCGGTGTCGCGATGAGCCTGCTTGAGGATGTCGGCCGACTCCGCCGGCAGCAGGTCGAGAGCACCGACGGGGTGGATCTTCCAGCGCCGGGTGGCGGCCAGCTCGGTCACCATGGTCTCGATCACCCGCAGCAGCGGACCGATCTCCTCCTCGGAGCTGCGGGTGAAGTTGTCGGTGGACAGCACCCACAAGGTCACCACCGGAATGCCGATCTCGTCGCACCACTCGACGAAGTCCTTGAGCTTGTCGGCGCCAGCCTGGTATCCCGCCACCAGTGGCCGGCCGGGAGCGTTGGCCCGTGCCCACCGACGGTTCCCGTCCGCCAGCACGGCCACGTGTCGCGGCAGCTGTCGCCGGTCGAGCTCGGCGATCAGCCGGTGCTCGTACGTCGTGTAGAGCAGTCCCGACGGGTGCAGGCGGTCGACGAACTCCCGGACCCTCTCCCAACGCGCCATGAATCGCAGCGTATCCCTCGATGGGGCGCCGGAGCTGCTCACACTCCGCCCGTCTCGGTCACGACGGCGAGAAGCAGTCGGCTTGTACGCTTACCTACGGGACCGTAAGTTACGGCTATCGATGCCGCCACCGGCATCACCGAGTGTCCGGGAGGGCGAGAATGGCAACCATGTCACCGGTCGATCCGGACAACCGCGGCGAGAACCCGAGCCACGGTGGCCCACCCCCGTCCCCCGCAGACGAGCTGACCGAGCTCGCGCGTGAGGTCAGGCCGCGGCTGCGCGGCTGGCTGCACGCCGCCATGACGCCGTTGGCCGTCGCCGCGGGCGCCGTGCTGGTGGCCCTCGCCCCCACCACGGCCGGCAAGGTGGGTGGGGCGGTGTTCCTGGTCGCCTCGCTGCTCCTGTTCGGCACCAGCGGGCTCTATCACCGCGTCTACTGGGGCTCCCGTGGCGAAGCCGTGCTCCGCCGGATGGACCACGCCAACATCTTCGTCTTCATCGCAGCGACCTACACCCCCTTCGCGCTGCTCATGCTCGAGGGTCGTTCGCAGCTGACGATGCTGTGCCTGGTCTGGGGCGGCGCGACGGCGGGACTGCTGTTCCGGCTGTTCTGGCTGGATGCGCCCCGTTGGCTCTACACCCTGCTCTATCTCGCCATGGGCTGGGCGGCGGTCGGCTGGATGAAGGACTTCTGGGAGGTCGGTGGCCCCACCGTGCTGCTGTTGATCATCGGCGGCGGTGTGGCCTACACCCTGGGCGCGACGGTCTACGCCTTCAAGCGTCCCAATCCGTCACCCCAATGGTTCGGCTTCCACGAGATCTTCCACGCCTTCACGATCTTGGCCTTCGTGCAGCACTATGCCGCGATCTCGCTGCTGACCTATCGCGCCTGACCGCGCAGCATCGCGTCGGGTCCCGACTGCGATCGAGCGTTGGCGACGAGGCCGGCGACGCCTCAGTCGACCTGACCGGCGAGCGGGAAACGCTCCTCCGCGGTCCAGGTCCAGGCGCGGGCCTCGCGGCGCAGGCTCAGCAGCGACAGGTACGGCACCCGCACTCGGATGGGGGGCAGGTCGACCCGGTCGAGTGCGGCGTCCACCTCCGCCACCTGCGGTGCGGCGGGGTTGGCGTAGGCCACGCTGATGTGAGGGCTGAAGCCACCCTTGGGCTCGGGCAGGGCGTAGAGCTCGCTGCCGCCGAGCGCCGCGGTCGCGACGGCGCGCAGCCGATCACGCAGCGGAGTCAGGGGGCGACTCGGGATGACGTCCATGAAGACGGCCGATCCTGCCGGGTGCGGTCGCTGGACGACCAGATCAACCACCGGCTCCGCCTCGACCAGGTCTGCGACAGCCTGGGTCAGTCGCCGATAGCTGTCCTCGTCCACCTGGTCGGCGAAGGCTGCGCCCTGGATCGTCATGTGCAGCCAGCGGGGGTCGACCAGGTCCAGCCCGTCCACGTCGCGGAGGCTGTTCTGGAACGCACCCACATAGTCGGACAGCTCGGTGGAGCCCTCGAAGGTGAGATAGAACGCCCACAGCCGGCGCTCACCGAGCCACTCCGGCGCCTCGACCCAGTGGTTGGCCATTCGTCGTGCGTCCACCCACACTCCTCCACCAGCAACGGCATCACGGCAACGGCCTCAACGTAACACGGTGACTTCGCCGAGAAGGCGTACCCACACGCACCGTGATCGACCTGGGCGCGAGGCCGGACGGCGGCACTCCTCAAGATCAAGATAACCCGTCGGGGACCAGGATGTTGATCTTCGTAGGAACCTCGGTTCTGGGCCGTTTGTGACAGCCAGGTGACAATCGACCCGACCCCTAGCGCAGTGCCCGACCTGGCGCTACTGTCAGCGCATTCCATCAGGTATAACGCGGTTTCACCACGTGAAACCCGGCCGATCAAGGGGTGCTCATGTCAGGTTTCACATCCGAGCAGTTGCCCAATCTCACCCGACGGGGGTTCCTCGCCCTGTCCGCCCTGGGGCTGGCGACCGCCTGCAGCCCAGTGGCCCCGACTCCGACCACCGAGGAGACCGAGAGCAGCGAGCCGGTCACCCTCAACTTCTGGAAGCCTCCGGGCCAGGAGCCGAAAGCAGAGAACGCCTACTTCGCCGGGCTGGCCAAGAGCTTCGGGGCCAGCCACGACAACGACACGATCAAGCACCTGCTGCTGCCGTGGAACGACGCCTTCACCAAATACACCGCTGCGTTCGGCGGAGGCACCGCGCCCGACATCTCTTACCAGGTACTGCTCTGGCTCAACCAGTTCAGCAGTGCCGGTGCCCTCACGGCGTTGACCGACATCGAACCCGGACTTGATCTCAGCGGGTTCAACGAGAGTGCGATCAGCTCAGCCACCGGTGCGGACGGCAAGCTCTATGGGATGCCGTACTACTCGAGCCGCTGGGTGCTGGCGCTGAACGAGGAGGTCTGGGAGAAGGCCGGCAAGCCCGACCTCCCCGTCACCTACACCGACCTGGGTGAGTTCGCGAAGAAGCTGACCTTCGACAAGTCCGGTCGCGCCCTCGGCGAAAGCGGCTTCGACAAGGGCGACATCGCCACCTACGGACTTGCCTGGCCGGGCCTGCAGGAGTCGCAGCTCAACTACGTCTGGAACTACCTATGGGCCTATGGGTCCGACTATGTCAGCGAGGACGGCAAGAGCGTCGGGTTCGACAACGAGGGCGGCCGCGAGGCCCTGAACCTGATGCGCAGCATCGCCGAGTCCGGGGCCGCCACGCCGCTCAGCCTCTACTCCGATCCGCTGAAGTGGAACGAGATCTTGTGGACCGGACGCGCCGGGGTGCAGTGGATCGCGCCGCCGACGGCCGAGACGTTCAAGAAGCACCCGAAGACCCGCCTCAAGGTGCTCGATATCCCCAGCGGACCCGCTGGCAAGTTCGTGGTCGGCGGGGTGGGCTATCTCACCATCTCCGCGAAGACCAAGAGCCCGCAGACGGCGCTCGACTTCATCAAGTTCGCCACCAGCGACGAGAACGTCAGCACCTACCTGCAGCAGACACTGTTGTTCCCGGTGCGCAGCACCATCTCCGCCGATCTCTTCAACAACCTCAGCGACGCCAAGTCCAAGAAGTTCCTGGCCGACAGCCTGCCGCAGGGAGAGTTCATGCGCCTCACTCGGCCGCTACCCTTCAGCGCCGAGCAGTATCTGCTCGGGGAGATCAACAACTTCGTCTCCGGTCAGAAGGACCTCGACAAGATGATCAAGGACGCATCCAAGCAGGTCGCCACGATGGCGAAGAACGCGGGAATGTGAGCGCGGTCCAGCTGCGCAGCTCGGGAGGGTCAGGGCGCCCTGGACGGCGCTTGGGAGGGCCGGCGCCACACGCAGGTGGCGTCGGCCGTTCGGCCCCGCGCGGCAGGCGCACCGGACGCAACCCGGGCGCCGCCGCCCTGTTCCTGCTGCCGAAGACCGTGCTGTTCGTCGCCTTCGTGCTGGTGCCCTTCGGCTATACCTTCGTGCTGATGTTCCAGCGGGGCACGCTGCTGCGCGGCTTCACCTTCGTCGGCCTGGACAACCTCGTGGCGCTGGCCACTGACTCGCTGTTCTGGCTGACGCTGCGGAACACGCTGCTCTACATCGTGGTCGCGGTGCCGCTCAACATCGTCGCGCCGCTCGCGGTGGCCTTGCTGATCAGCCGGACTGTCCGCGGCATCCGGATCTACCGTTCACTGATCTACATCCCCTCGCTGCTCTCCATCGCGGCGACCGGGCTGATCTGGAAAGTACTGATCGACCCAGACATCGGTCCGCTCTATCATCTGACCAACGACGTGCTCGGTCTGGACCTGCCCTATCTCGCGAACGGCTCCTTCGCCATCGTGTTCGTCGCCGTGGTCGGTGTGTGGAGCAGTCTGGGCTTCAACTCGATCATCTTCATGGCCGGACTGAACGACATCCCCCAGGACCTGTACGAGGCCGCCAGCATCGACGGGGCGACCGGTGTCCGTGCGTTCCGCACCATCACCCTTCCACTGCTGAAGCCGGTGATGCAGATCGTCTTGGTGCTGGTCACCATCGGGGCCATCCAGGTGTTCGACATGATCTACGTGATGACCCAGGGCGGTCCGGGAACCTCCACCTACACAGTGATGTGGTACATCTACCAGAACGTCTTCGGTGGCGGGTCGATCGGCTACGCAGCTGCCATGGGCGTGCTGGTGCTGATCGCGTCGCTGGCGATCTCGGGGTTCTACCTGCGAGTCACCCGGACGGAGGGCTCGACCTATGAGTGACGCCGCTGCTGTCCCGACGCGCCGCCGCAGCAACCGCCAGGTCAACCACCTGGTGTCGACGCATCTGCTCGGCATCGTCGTGTCACTGGTCTGCGCCGCGCCGGTGCTCATCGTGTTGGTCGCGTCGCTGAAGCCGATGAGCTCGTTCAGCAGTCTCTCGCTGAGCACGGGCGGCTGGACTCTCGACAACTACACCCGGCTACTGACCGGTGGCCAGCTGCCGCGCTGGGTGCTCAACAGCGTCATCGTCGGGGTGGTCGTCACTGCCCTCACGGTCCTGATCGACCTGCTCGCAGGGTTCGCGTTCGCCAAGCTGAGGTTCCGCGGCCGTGGCGTGCTGTTCGCGCTGTTGATCAGCACCTTGATGCTGCCGTTCTCGATCACGTTGGTGCCGACCTACCTGCTGGTGGCCCGATACGGCCTGGTCGATACCTACCCCGGGCTGATCCTGCCGCTGCTCTCCGGACCCCTCGGCGTGTATCTGATGCGTCAGTTCATCAGCGGCATCCCCGACGCCCTGCTGGAGGCGGCCCGGATCGACGGCGCATCGCTGCCGCGGATCTTCTGGCAGATCGTGGCGCCGCTGTGCCTACAGCCGATGGCGGTGCTGACGGTATTCACCTTCGTCAGCACCTGGAACAGCTTCTTGTGGCCTCTGCTGATCGCCCAGAGTGACGCGATGAAGACGCTCACCGTCGGCATCGCCACCACCAACCTGCAGTTCGAGCAGAACTTGGGCAGCATCACCGCCCAGGCGATCCTCAGCCTGGTCCCGATGTTGATCTTGTTCGTGGCGTTCCAGCGCTTCTTCATGAAAGGAATCACCGCCGGTGCCTTCAAGGGATAGCGCAGAGCTCGACCGCTGGGAGTGGGTCGGGGAAGGCATCCGACTGCGCGTTGACCCGTCCACCTTGGCGGGATGGTTCGAGGAGCCCGGATCGGCCAACCGGTGGCACTTCGACTCCCCCGTCGGTCGTGCCGAGGGTCCGCGGGTCGAGCTGCGGTCGGTGGAGTGGTTGGCTCATGGGTGCCGGGCGGCCGCCGAGGTCGACGGCTCACCGATGTGGCTCGAGATCGCGCTGGCGAAGACAGCCGGCACCGTAGCGATCAGCGTCACCCCGGCGGCGGAGCACCGGCATCGCGAGCCGCTGCAGTTCCCGCCGGTGCTGCGTCCCTCCGGCCGCCGCTGCGCCGAGCTGGCGCTGCCGTTGAAGACCACCCAGGGCATCGTGCACCGGCCCGTACCGGGTGAGACCGTCGACTTCACCTTCGACACCGCCGGTGGCAACACCGAGGGTCTGTCCATGCCGTTCTGGAGCCAGAGCGGTCCGGGCGGCGGCGTGCTGGCGATCCTGGACACCCCCGACGACGTCGAGCTGCGGGTACGCTCCGACGCAACGGCTGGGGTGAGTGTCGGCGTCGGCTGGCTGCCGTCGCTGGGCCAGCTGGGCTATCGCCGCTCGATCAGCTACACCCTCACCGAAGAGGGCTACCAGGCCGCGGCCCTGGCGTATCGCAAGCACGTGGTGGCCGCCGGTCGCTTCACCTCACTGGAACAGAAGATCGCCGAACGACCGGTGGTCGCCGGGCTGGTCGGCGCACCGTACTTCAGCACCGGCTATCTGCCCTTCTCCCAACGCAAGCTGACCCAGGTGCTCGACGGGCTGCGGGCGCTGGGCTACACCAGCGGCCTGCTCGGCCCAGTGGACTTCCTGCAGTGGCAGGCCGAACCGTGGCTCAACGACTATCAGCCGTTCATCAGCGCACCCGAGTTCGCTCCGCTGATCGAGGCGAAAGGTTTCACCCCCTTCGCCTGGTTCTATCTCGAGGACATCTTGGAGTTCGACCCGAGCTATTCCCGCTCCATGCTGGCGGTGGACGCCGACGGCCAGATCCCGACCGGGTGGGAGAACCGCGACTACCGCTACGCCCGCGTCTGCGACGCCGTGCTGGCCGAGCACGCGCGGATGCTGCGGCCCCGAGCCGGGCAGTTCAGCGGGCTCCACTTCGACACCACGACCTGCAAGGAGCTGATGGAGTGCTGGTCGCCGGAGCACCCGATGACCCGCGGGCAGAACCGCGAGGCTCGACGCGCCTGGCTGTCGGAGGTGGCCGGCTGGGGGCACCTGGTGGGGTCTGAGGGTGGCTGCGACTGGGCCTTCGACGTGATGGACTTCTGCTCCAACAACCCCCGTCGCGGGTTGCAGACCAACTTCCCCGGGACCGCACAGCACGTGCCGCTCCAAGGGCTCGTCTATCACGACTCGATCGTCTCCTACGGCTGGGAGTACGACCCGTACAACAAGAGCTACTGGGGCCATGACTGGTCGCAGCAGAAGCTCCTCTACGACGTGATGTGCGCCAACCCGCCCACCGTGTCGCCGCTGCTGGGCTACTTCCCGGTCATCGCCGCCGGCGAGCAGGCCGTGTCGTCGTCCTGGGTGACCTGGGAGGACGCCGACACCCAGCGACTGCTACGTGCTGCTCTCCCCGTGGCCGAACTGCACCGCACCACGGCATTCCAGGCCATGGTCGAGCACAGCTGGCTCGACTCCGACGGCGCTGTCAGCCGTACCGTGTTCTCTGGTGGCACCGAGGTTCTCGTCAACGCCGGCGACGCCGTCTTCGACGACGGCGGCGTGCACCTCGAACCCAGCAGCTACCTGATCGGATGACGATGACGTCGAAGACCACAGCCAGCCCTGGCGACGCCAAGCCGGTCAACCGAACCGCCACGGTGTACGAGGTCGCCCCACTGGATCGCGCCCTCGACATCTTGGAACAGCTGTCCACCGTCGAGGAGATGGCGCTGGTGGACCTGGCCGATGCGGTCGGGCTCAGCAAGTCCACCGCTTTTCGTCACCTGAAGGTGCTGGAGCGCCGGGGCTACGTGCTGCAGGACCCTGACAGCAAGAAGTACGCGCTGGGCTACGGCGTCCTCAAGCTCGGCTATCACGCCCGGACGAACCTGCACCTGCCGAAGCTCGCCCACGCCGGCATGACCGCGCTGGTGGCGCAGTTCAACGAGACCATCCACCTCGGTGCCCTGATGGGGCATGAGGTGGTGCACGTGGGGGTGGTCCCGAGCACCCACGCCCTCAAGATGGCCTCGGAGGTGGGTGAGCGGACGATGGTGCACGTGTCGGCCCTGGGCAAATGTCTGATCGCCTGGGAAGGTCCCGAACTGGTCGCGGAGCTGTTGGCCGACCCCGGGCTGCCGGTCAGATCGCCGTACACGATCACCAGTCCGGAGCTGTTCGAGGAAGAGCTCGCCCAGGTGCGGCGGCGCGGCTTCGCCATCGATGACCAGGAGTCGTTGGAGGGACTGCGATGTGTGGGCGTCCCGATTCGCTCCGCCGGTGGTGCGGTGATCGGCGCGCTGAGCTTGTCGGGGCCTGTCGAGCGGGTGAATGAGTCGGTGCTGCCGACAATGATCCGTGCCATCCGGAGCACGGCCGAGGATATCTCGCGACGCTGCGGCTGGACGCCATGATCATCACCATCGAGCACCACCACGATGACCATGCCGACGGTCCCCTTCGAGTATCAGGAGCCATTCAGTGACCAGCACCTCCCAACGGATGCAGCGGCTCGCCGTGGCCGTCGACGCGTCGTCGGACGAAGGACCGCTCGAGCTGTGGCGACACAGTGTGGGGATCGGCGGCATCAACACGCTCCCGCTGCCTGACGTGGTCGTCGAGGCCACCCGGGCGCTGGAGCCGCGGCTGATCCGGATCTTCATCCAGCAGTTCTTCGACGTCTACCCCGAGACCGGTCGCTACGCCTGGGCGCGGCTGGACGCCTACATCGACTCGATCGCCCGGACCGGGGCCAAGATCGTCGCTGCCATCTGCATCAAACCGCCGGCGCTGTTCGAGACCGTCGACCAGTCGGTGTGGCGACCCCGCGACCTCGCCGAGTGGCAGGCGGTGATCGGCGCCATGGTCACCCGCTATTCGGTGGAGCGGGAGGCCGTCACTCACTGGGAGATCGGCAACGAGACCGACATCGGCGAGGACGGCGGCTCGCCGTTCCTGATCCCCGATCCGACTGACTACAGCGCGTTCTATGAGTTCACCGCCGCCGCCGTGCGAGCCGCCGCACCGCAGGTCAAGGTGGGCGGGGCTGCGGCCTGCTGGGTCACCAATGAACCGCTGCCCGGCTTCATCGCGCACTGCGCCCGTACCGGCACCGCCGTCGACTTCTTCTCCTGGCACCTCTACGCCGACGACTGGGACCGGCACGCCGAGGGAGTGAGACAGGGTCGCCGGATGCTGACCGGCTTCTCCGATCCGGTGCCGGAGCTGATGGTGACGGAATGGAACAAGGCGATCGAGACCGACTCCCATCCGGACCAGGCGCTCGACCCTCGGCGGGCGGCTCTGGTGGCCGCCGGCGTCCTGGCCATGCACGAGGCCGGCCTGGACTGGTCGTTCTACTACCACCTGTGGGACCAGTACGCCGACCCCGCCGACTTCGCCCCGTTCTTCTCCGCGGCCGGGGTGGACAACATGTATCGGCACTGGAACGAGGTCCCGCACCGCTTCGGGCTGCTGAGCGAAACCGGTGAGCTCCGGCCGCAGTACTTCGTCTACGACGAGCTTCGACGCCTCGGTACGACCCGGATCTCCGCCACCGCGCAGACCCCCGGACCGCTGCACCTGCTGGCCGGTCGTAGCGACGACTCGGTGTCGTTGCTGGCCACGAATCTCAACCGGGACGAGGAAGCGTCGGCCCCCGTGCTCGCGACGGTGACCTTCTCGGGTCTGCGGCCCGGTCGGCGGCTGCTGAGGATCGTACGGATCGACGACCAGCACCGGTGGGACCCGACCACGCTCCGGCTGGAACCGCTGGAGACCCGCCACCTGGTGGTCCGCGAAGAGTTCGAGTGCCAGCTCTACCTGCCGGCGGACACCGTCACGGTGATCAGCCTGGCCGAAACCGAGGAGGACGTTTCATGATCCACGTCGCGGTCGACGTGCACACCCATCTGGGCGAGCACGGCGTACACGTGTGTGACCCGTTGGCGGCCGACGAGCTGCGGGCCTGGGGGTCGGTGAGCTGGGACGTCCAGCCGGAGGCGCACCACGCAGCTGCCCACAGCGCCGACGCCGCCATCGTCCTCGCCTTCGACGCCGAACCGGTGGGCGTAGTGGTGGACAACGAGTACGTCGCCGCCAATGTCGCCGGCGACGACCGGCTGATCGGGTTCGCCAGCGTCAACCCGAACCGGCCGGACGCTGTCGAACGGCTGGACCATGCAGTGCGGGACCTCGGGCTGCGCGGGCTGAAGCTCGGTCCGTGCTATCAGCACTTCCATCCCCACGACGCCGCGGCGCTCGAGCTGCTCGAGGTGGCGGCCGCCCACCGGCTTCCGGTGATCTGGCATCAGGGCACCACGTTCACCTCAGCAGCCATGGTCGAGTACTCCCGGCCACTGCAGCTCGACGCTGTCGCTCGCCGGTTCCCGGACCTGCCGATGTGGATCGCCCACATGGGTCATCCGTGGGCCGAGGAAGCGCTCAGCGTCATCCGCCGGCACGAGCATTTCTACATCGACATCTCTGCCCTGGACACCCGGCCGTGGCAGCTGGCCCAGGCACTCGCCTGCGCCAGCGAATACCGGGTCTTCGACCGCATCCTGTTCGGCACCGACTATCCCTTCTCCACCGTCGAGGCCACCGTCGACGGCCTGTTCCGCGCGGCGGCGCTGTGCCGGCGGCTGGGGATGGCCGACATCACCGACGAGCAGATCGAGGGCATCTGCAGCCGCGACTCCCTGGAGCTGCTGGGCCTCAGCCGGCCGGCGCTCCCCCCTCAGCACCAGCCGGAAGGACCACCAGCATGAGCACCAGCACCCAGATCGGCGGCGTCGTCTGCGTCGTCCAGACTCCCTTCCGCGCCGATCAGGACATCGACGAACCGACGTACCGCAAACAGATCGACTGGTTGTTCGGCCACGGCACCGACGGAGTCGTCACCGGGATGGTCTCGGAGGTGCTGCGGTTGTCCTCCGACGAGCGCGATGCGCTCGCAACGCTGACCTGCGAAGCGGTCGACGGCCGAGGGCCCTGTGTGGTCAGTGTGGGCGCGGAGTCGACCCGGACCGCGGTCCGGCACGCCCGCCACGCCGCCGCCGCCGGAGCCGACGGTGTGATGGCGGCACCGCCGTCGTTGTTCGCTGCCACCGACGACGAGCTGTTCGGCTATTTCATGGCCATCGCCGAAGCCGCCGGTGTGCCGATGGTGGTCCAGGACGCGAGCGGCTACGTCGGCACCGCCCTCTCGATCGACCTGCAGGTGAGACTCCAGACAGCGCTCGGCGATCAGGTCCTGTTCAAACCGGAATCCCCGCCGATCGGACCGAAGCTGACCACGCTGCTCGAGGCGACCGGCGGCGCCGCCCGCATCCTGGAGGGGACCGGAGGGCTCTATCTGATCGACAGCTTCCGCCGCGGCGCCGTCGGCACCATGCCGGCGGGCGACGTGGTCTGGGCCCTGGTCCCGCTCTGGCGGGCGCTGCAGGCAGGCGACTTCGACCGGGCGTACGAGATCTCCGGTCCACTCGCGCTGATGATCTCGCTGCAGACCAGCCTGGACAGCTTCGTCGCGGTCGAGAAGCACGTTCTCGGCAGCCAGGGGGTGTTCCCCAGCACGGCGATGCGCGGCCCGATCGCGGAGGTGGCCGACGCCCAGACCTTCGCCGAGATCGACCGCCTGCTGCAGCGGCTGCACCGCGCCGTCGACCAGCCCTCGGGCCACGCCGATGCCTAGCGTCGCCGTGGTGACCGGTGCCGGCGGCGGCATCGGTGGCGCCTGCGCCGTTGCTCTGGCCGCAAGCCACGACGTGGTGCTCTGCGCCGACCGCAACGCCGACAACGCCGCCAAGACCGTGCGGCTGATCGAGACCGCGGGCGGGTCCGCCGTCGCCCTGACCGCGGATGCCGGCGTGGCCGACTTCGGCCCGAGCGTCGCTGCGGCCGCGCGAGACCAGGGCGAGGTCCGGACCGCGGTCCACGCGCTGGCCCACGAGCAGCATGTCCCCGCCCTGGACCTGCCGCTCGACTCCCTGCTCACCAGCCTGCAGGTGGGTCCGGTCGCGGCCTTCTCGCTCTTCCGCAGCCTGGCTGCCACCGGTGTGGCGCGCAGCGGCGCCGGCTTCACCGCGATCGGTTCGCTGCATGAGAAGTACGCCTTCCGCAACTGCCTCGGCTACAACGCCGCCCACGGCGCACTGGGCCAGGTCGTACGTTCGCTCGCGCACGAGTGGGCCGATCGCCGGATCCGGGTGAATGCCGTGGTGCCGGGCTGGATCGCCACCCCCGGCGAAGAGGTGCTCTACGGGGCCGAGCACCTCGAGCGGGTCGGTGGCCAGCTGCCCTTCGGACAGCTCGGTTCGGTCGACCATATCGCCGCCGCGGTCGCGTTCTTGGCCTCGGACGCCGCCGCCTACGTCTCCGGCACCTTCTTGACGGTGGACGGCGCACTGTCGGTATCGCTGGCCCGACTGCCAGGTGAGGAGGACTGATGAAGTACGTCTGCGTGTTCGCCCATCAGGACGACGAGATGCGCTGCCTCGGCACCCTGCTGCGGCTGCAGGAGGCCGGCCACGAGATCGCCTTCGTGGCCGTGACCGCCGGCGACAAGGGTCTGCCCTTCGCTGAGAAGGACCAGTTCGCCGCGGCGGCTGCGGTGCGGGAGCGGGAGATGCGCACGGTGGCGGACGCC
The DNA here is from genome assembly GCF_056896895.1 of Microlunatus sp. M237. Taxonomy (NCBI): domain Bacteria; kingdom Bacillati; phylum Actinomycetota; class Actinomycetes; order Propionibacteriales; family Propionibacteriaceae; genus Microlunatus; species Microlunatus sp. M237. The sequence goes on from NZ_JBXHBL010000002.1 coordinate 403,919, forward strand.
TTCGGCGGCGAATATCACTGCCTCGGACGGGAGGACGGCTTCCTCGACGACGACGTCCAGCTGCGCCGCGACATGATCGCCGTGCTGCGCCGAACCGGTGCCGACGTCGTTTTCACCCACTGGCTCAACGACTACAACCCCGACCACGTCGTGACCGCGAAGGTGGTGACCGATGCCGCGCTGTTCACCAGCCTGGCCTCGTTCGAGCCCGAGGTGCCGGCACTGGCAGCGGTTCCTCGGATCCTCCATGTCGACCCCGGCACCGGCTACGGGTTCGAGGGCACCCACTTCGTCCAGCTGTCCGAGGACCACTCGGTCCGCAAGTCCGAGCTGATCCGGCTGCACCGCAGCCAGATGGAGGTGATGCGCCAGCTGAGCGGGTTCGACTACGCCGACCAGATGGCCGCCGCCGACCGGGCGGCCGGCGGACGGCTGATGGTGGGCTCGGCCGAAGTCTTCCGGCCGAGCCTGGCAGAGCGACGGATCCCCTGGCCGTCGGACCTGCCCGGCCGCCTCGACGCGGAGGACCGATGACGAACCTCGTTCTGGAGGACAGATGAAGATCAGCGACGTCACCCCGTTCCTGCTGCGCGGCACCGAGCTCTATGGCTCCAACGCGGGCGGTGGGGAGGCCACCGACCAGGGTGACTGGCTGCTGCTGGTCCGAGTCCGCACCGACGCCGGGCTGGAGGCGTGGTCCGATGTCGAGACCCTCGCCCCGGTCGCGGCCCGGGTGATCCGCGGCGGGGGGATGAGCGCGCTGGGCTTCCAGACCATCGACGAACAGCTCGTCGGCCGTGAGCTGGATGACCTCTCGGCGATCTGGGACGAGCTCTTCATCGCCACGGCCTACTACGGCCGCCGGGGTGTGGCGATGCATTGCATCTCGGCGGTGGACAACTGCCTGTGGTCACTCCAGGCGCAGGCCGCGGGCTCGAGCCTGGTGGACCTCCTCGGTGGCGCGCGGCGCGACCGGCTGCCCGGCTACGCCTCGACGCTGTTCCGGCGTACGCCCGAGGACAACGCCGTCGCGGCCCAGGGCTACGTCGACCAGGGGTTCACCGGGGTGAAGTTCGGCTGGGGCGGCTTCGGGCTCGATCACGGCCTCGATGTGGCCAACCTGGCCGCCATTCGCGAGGCCCTGGGACCGGACCGCACCTTGATGGTGGACCCGGGCTGGTACGTCGACGACGCCGGCACGCCACGGGTCCGCTCGGTCGCCGAGACCGCGACGATGCTGCAGACCCTGACCGAGGTGGACCCGTACTGGGTGGAGGATTTCGTGCACCCGGAGTGCACCGAGAACTACGTCGACTGGAAGCGCCGGTTCCCCTCGCTCCGCTTCGCCGCCGGCGAGCAGCAAGGCACCATCTGGGAGCTGCGCAGGCTGGTTCGCAGTGGCGGCATCGACGTGGTCCAGCCCGATCTGTCCCGCTGCGGCGGGCTGACGGTGGCGCACCAGCTTGTCGCCGACGCCGTCGACTGCGGCGTCGAGATCGTCACCCACTCCTGGCTGACCGATCTGCTGCACGCCTACAGCCTGAGCTTCCTGGCCACGCTGCCACGGGCCGGCTGGGTGGAGTTCAACGTCTCCCAGAGTGAGCTGACGCGTGGCGTGGTGACGCAGCGGATGACCTTGGCCGAGGACGGTACGGTCGCCGTACCGCAGCGGCTGGGGCTGGGAGTCGAGCTGGATCTCGACTTCATCCGGGAGCGGACGGTCGCCGACTGACGGCCGTCCCCGGCTCGGGCAGGTGAGGACCGCTCGAGGCAGAATCTCCGCTGTCGCGATTCAGCGGCTATCATCGCGGGTAGGAATACACCCAGCGTTCTGAGGAGCAGCGCCACAGTACCCACGTCGTGCAGCTCCTCCGCCAGGCGGCCGACCCAAATTGCGAAGGAGTCGTGCCGCGATGGCCAAGTCTCGCGCCAACAATGTGTTCTCCTCGCCCACCCAGCTGAGTGTCGACACCTCGAGCTGGGCGGTATCGCCCGTGTCGCGGGAGAAGGGCGCTCGCGCCTGGGCCCTGCGGGATCGGAATCTGCGCCGACTCGGCGCCCACGTCGACGTCCCCCGCTATCGCCGGGAGAACCTGTCCACCGGTGTGGTCCATCTGGGAGTCGGCGGCTTCCATCGGGCGCACCAGGCTGTGTACTTCGACGACCTGGCCCGGCTGGGCCTGACCTCCTGGGGCATCACCGGAGTCGGCCTGCGTAGCCGCAGGATGCTCGACCTGCTGCCGCCGCAGGACCTGCTCTACACCGTGCTCGAGCAGGGCGCCGACGGCAGCCGCGCGCGGGTGGTCGGTGCGCTGCGCCGTTACTTCTACGCCCCCGACGAACCGGCCCGCGTGCTGGCCGCACTCCGGCGCAGCAGCACCCGGCTGGTCACCCTGACACTGACCGGCGACGGCTATCCGGTCGACCCGGTGACCGGCGCGCTCGTCGGCGCCGACGTCCAGTCCGACATCGACGACCCGGAGAACCCGCGAACCGCCTTCGGGTTCTTGGTTGCCGCGCTCGACGAGCGTCGCCGGCACGGTCGACCGGGCCTGACGGTGCTGTCCTGCGACAACCGGGCAGACGCCGCCGCGGCCACCCGGCTCGGTGTCTTGGCCCTGGCCGAGCGGCGAGGTCCCAACCTGGTCCGCTGGATCGAGCGTCACGTCACCTTTCCGGACTCGATGGTCGACCGGATCACTCCGGCCACCGAGGACGCACACCGTCTGCTGGTGCAGGACCAGCTCGGGATCCGCGACCGGTGGCCGGTCGTGACCGAGCCCTTCACCCAGTGGGTGGTGCAGGATGCCTTCGCCGCCGGGCGACCCCCGCTGGACCAGGTCGGCGTGGAGTTCGTCCGCGATGTGGCCCCCCACAAGCTCGCCAAGACGCGACTGCTCAACGGCAGCCACTGCGCCCTCGGCTACCTGGGAACGCTGGCCGGCTATACCGACACCGGCGAGGCGATGTCCGATCCCCTGATCCGTCGTTATCTGACGGCCCTGATGGCACAGGAGGTGGCGCCGCTGCTGCCGGCAGTCCGGGGGCTTGACGTCGACCACTACCAGGAGACGTTGCTGACCCGCTTCGCCAACCCCGTCCTGGTCGACCCGCTGAGCAGGCTCGCCGGACGCGCCTCCACCAAGGTGGGCTCCTACCTGCTGCCGTCGCTGCGTGAGGCTGCCGACCAGGGACGCTCCTACGAGCTGCTCGCACTGGCGATCGCGGCCTGGTTGCACACGCTGCGCCAACCGGGTGGCCTGGGGCTGACCGACACCCGCAGCGACGTCTTGCAGGCGCTGGCCGCCGAGGGCGGGAACGACCCGCGGGCCGTGCTGGCGGTGACCGAGGTGTTCGGCGACCTGGCGGATCGGCCGGACGTCGTCCGCACGCTGCGCCGCCAGCTGCGCGACTTCGGCGAGCGCGGCTGGCGCGCCACCGTGCTGTCCAGGTTGGGCACCACCACGTACGATCTCCCCTCGCGCTCCGAACTCGGGCGAACCTCGCTTGCCCGAAGGAGGACCGACGATGCCGTTTCCTGACCAGCCCTGCATTTCCCGACAGCTGTGCGATGCCGCCCGCGTCGGTTCCGACCAATACACCGGTGCAGCCAGCACCCGAGACACCGAGGTGGTGCGATGAAGATCGTCTATGACTCCTTCGAGGGTCGCTACAGCGACAGCCCCCGGGCGCTCTTCGAGCAGATGCGCCACACCCACCCCGAGCACGAGCACGTGTGGCTGTGTCATCCGCTGCACGCAGCGGGGTTCCCGTCCTATGCCCGGACCGTCCCGACCGGCTCGGCCGAGGCCGTGGCGGCGCTGGAGTCCGCGGATCTGGTGATCGGCAGCACCCACATCGAGATCGACTGGGTCAAGAAGCCGGGCTCGACCTATCTGCAGACCTGGCACGGTACGCCGCTGAAGCGGATCCACCGGGACTCGTTGTGGGCGCCGGAGGGTGTGTTGGAACGACTGGACCGCGACATCGCCCGCTGGGACTACCTGGTCTCCCCGAACGCGGTCAGCACGCCCCGCCTGCGGGACGCGTTCGGCTTCACCGGGAAGATCCTCGAGGTCGGCTACCCCCGTAACGATGTGCTGTCCTCGGCCGCCGCGCCGGCGATCCGGGACCGGGTGCGTGCCTCACTCGGCATCGCCGATGGCACGACGGCGGTCCTCTACGCCCCGACCTGGCGCGACCAGGAGTTCTACCTCGAGGGCGCGCCGCCGGTGGAGCTGGCCTTGGACGCGGACCGCTTCCTTGCCCAGTTGGGGGCCGACCACACCCTGCTCACCCGGCTGCACCCGAAGATGGCCGACCGGACTCCGCACCTCGAGCGACCCGGACTGGTCGACGTGTCCCGCTATCCCGACGTGCACGAGCTCTACCTGGCCGCGGATGTCCTGGTCACCGACTACTCATCGGTCATGTTCGACTTCGCCATCACCAAGAAGCCGATGATCTTCTTCGCCTACGACCTGGACGCCTACCGGGACTCCCTGCGGGGGTTCTACTTCGACCTGGAACCGATCGCACCCGGGCCGGTGGTGCGGACCTCCGACGAGGTGATCGCCGCCCTGCAGGACCGGGAGGCGAATCGGGGCGCCTACCAGCGCCGCGCCAAGCAGTTCCGCCAGACCTTCACCTATCTGGAGGACGGCTACGCGGGTGATCGACTCCGCAAGGTCTACGACCGGGCGGCACGTAGAGCCGGCCGCGAACCGCAGACCCTGGTCCCGTCCGCAGTGGTGTCCGGCGCCTCCTGATGCGTGCGGGAACGTAGGTTCACGACCGCAGCAGCGCCGCCACCGGGGGAAGGACCTCAGCCGGCGGTCCGCTCAGCCGGCACTCCATCGCCAGCCAGCCGTCGAAGCCGATTCGGTCGAGTGCCGCAAGGGTGGCCGGCCAGTCGTAGTGCCCGGCGCCGGGTTCCAGCCGGTTGCTGTCGCCGAGCTGGACGTGGCGGATATGGGCGCCGGCCGCCTCGATCGACGCGGCGCAGTCGGCCTCCTCGATGGACATGTGGTACGTGTCGGCGATCACGGCGACGCCGGCCGAGCCGACCTCGTCGATGATCGACACGGCGTCGGCCAGGGTGTTCACCAGATAGTCCTCATACCGGTTGAGCGGTTCGAGGAACAGCTGCGAGCCGACGCTCACCGCGTGCTCGCCGAGCTCGACCAGCGCCGCCACCAGCAGCCGGCGTGACTCCTCGTCGCTGCGCGGCGGGGTGAACGGGGGCAGCCGCTTGGAGAAGACCCCGTAGGAGTTGGGGCTCACGATGCCGAGCCCACCGGCCTCCACGATGGTGGCGAGCAGCACCTTGAGGTCGTCGATCGCGGTCCGTCTCGCCTCGGGCTCGAAGCTCCCGAGGAAGGTGGGCGTGTGCATCACCGCCGAGCACATCACCACCCCGGCCGCGCGGGCCTCCCGCAGCTCCGCCGTCCGGGAGCCGAACACCCCGCCGCCCCGGCCGGACAGCTCGATGCCGTCGAAGCCGCAGTCCAGGGCGAACTGGAACTGCTCCATCAGGTTGGCACCCGGCAGCGTGGCCTCCTGCGCGGCCAGTTTGACGCTCATGCCGCCGCCTCCTGCTCTGCATCGAAGCCGAGCACGACCTGCAGGGCCTCTTCCGGATGCTCGTCCAACAGCCGGAAGGCCGCCGGCGCCTCGGACACCGCCACGGTGTGGGAAATCAGCTCGGTCAGCCGCAGTCGACCCTGCACCGCCAGGTCGATCGCCGTCCGGGTCAGCCGGTAGCGGTCCCAGCGGTGCTGCAGCACCGGCGCCACGCCGGAGATCTGCGAGCAGACCAGCTGCACCCGGTTGTGGTGGAACTCCTCCCCGAGGCGAAGCCCGGTGCCCTCACCCTGCATGAACCCCGCGGCGCAGACACGGGAGCTGTAGGCCACCGACCGAATGGCCTCATGCAGCGCCCGATAGCTGCCGGTCACCTCCAGGCAGACGTCGGCGCCACGGCCGTCGGTGAGCTCGCGGATCCGTTCGGCGACCTGGCCCTCACCGGCATCCAGCACCACGTCGGCGCCCAGCTCGGCGGCCAGCGCCCGGCGGGCCGGCAGGTTGTCGACGGCGATCACCCGGGCACCGTTGAGCCGGGCCAGCTGGGCCGCGATCTGTCCGGGCACTCCGAGGCCGAAGACGGCCACCGTCTCGCCCACGTGGATGTCGGCGTCCAGCACCACGTTGAGGCTGATGGCGCCGATCTGGGAGAAGATGCCGATCCGCGGATCCGCCGTCGGGTCCAGGATCCGCTGCGCGGCCCAGGTTCCTTGCTGCACAGTGAATGCGCGGTGACCCCAGGTGCCCCAGACCCGGTCGCCCACGGCGATCCCGGTGGTGCGCTCACCGACCTCCACGACTTCGCCGACCTCCTCATAGCCCCAGCCGTCGACCGGGTACGCCACGCTGCTGTCCCCGTCCACGAACAGCCGGGTGGACTCGTCCCATTTCTTGCTCAGGTAGGGGTTGCTGCCCCGATAGGCAGTCAGCTCGGTGCCGGCTGAGATGCCGGAGAAGAGCGTCCGGAGACGGACGTCCTCGGGGCCGAGCGGGGCCGGCTCTTCCTCGACCACCTCGGCCTGGCGGGGTGAGGTGAACCGGACGACTGACGACATGGTGGGTGCTCGCTTCCTGTGGTGGGTGAAAACTTCGGCCTGGGGCAGAGACGCGGCCCGGGTCCGCGCTCTCGGCCCTTAGCCCTTGACGGCGCCGGAGATGAAGCCGGCCGTCACCTGCTTCTGCAGGACGACGAAGAGGATGATCACCGGCAGGATGGTGATCAAGGTGCCGGCGGCGAGCGGTCCGATGTCGATCGAACGACCGCCCATGAAGGTGTACAGCCCTGCCGTCAGTGGTCGGTAGTCCCCACCTGGCAGATACAGCAACGGGACCAAGAAGTTGTTCCAGGTGCTGAGGAAGGTGAACACCGCCAAGGCGCCCATCCCAGAGCCCACCAGCGGCAGCATCACTTTCACGAAGATCTGCCACTCCGAGCAGCCGTCGATCCGGGCCGCCTGCTCCAGCTCCTCGGGCAGGTCGGAGAAGAAGGCGCGCATGAAGAAGGTGCCGAACGAGGTGCCCACGGAGGTGAGTACCAAGATCGCGCCGAGCAGGGTGTCGAGCAGACCGACCGAGCGGAGCTGGAAGTACAGCGGGATCATGTAGGTGAAGAAGGGCACCAGCAGGCCGAGCACCACCAGGTAGAACAGCACCGTACGGCCGACGAACGGCAATCGGGCGAAGGTGTACCCGGCCATGGTGGAGATCGCGATGATCAACACGGTGCTCGGCACCGACAGCAGCACACTGTTCAGCAGATAGCTGTCGAAGTTGCCCTCGCTCCACGCCCGCCGGATGCTGTCCAGCGAGAATGAGGTGAAGAAGCCGAACGGGTCGACCCGGACGTCTTCGTCGGTCTTCAGTGTGGTGGACACGACCAGCAGGACCGGAACGATGGTCAGCAGCGCCGTCGTGGCCAGCACCAGGTGGCGGGCCAGCAGCGTGGTCCGGCGTCGACCCGAGATTCCGGCGGCCGAGGGGCCGCCGCGACCCGGCGTCGTGTCCTCGGCGGGAGGCGCCACTTGTGAGGTCGTGGTCATCAGGCCCCCGTTCCTTGCAGGGACAGCCGCCGCTGCAGGCGGTTCAACGCCACCGCGAACGGTACTGACAAGATCGTGATCAGCAGGGCCAAGGTGGTGCCGTAGCCGATCCGGCTCAGCTCGAACGCCTGGGTGTAGGAATAGGTGCCGATGACGTTGGTCGCGTCGGCTGGCCCACCGCCCGTCATCACGAAGATGATGTCGAACACGCTGAACCCGCCGACCAGGGTGAGGGTCAGCACCATTAAGAAGACCGGCATGATCTGCGGCAAGATGATGTACCAGAGCCGGGCCGCCGGGTTGGCACCGTCGATGCGGCTGGCATCCACCAGCTCGACGTCGACATTGCGCAGCGCCGATACGAAGATCACCACTGCGAACCCGGTGGCCGACCAGATGGCGGTGGCCAGCACCGCATACAGCGCCCAGGTCGGGTCGCCCAGCCAGCCGCGCTCGAGCCCGTCCAGCCCGACCGCGCCCAGAACCCGGTTGAGCAGGCCCTGGACCGGGTCGTAGATCCACCCCCAGACAATGCCGATAGCGACCGGCGGCAGCACGTACGGCAGAAAGAAGCAGAGCCGATACAGCACGCTCCCCCGCTCGACGCCCCACAGCAGCAGCGCGATCAGCAGTCCGATGGCGATCGGAGAGATCGTGCCGATCACGATCCAGATGGCGTTGTTTCCCAGTGCGTGCCAGACCTCGTCGTCGGCGAACATCTCCCGGAAGTTGGCCAGCCCGACGAACGGTGGGTTGGGCGAGATGCCGTCGAAGTCGACCACCGAGTAGACCAGAGCGTTGCCCAGCGGGACCAGGAAGAAGAACACCATCACCAAGGTCACCGGGATGACCAGGAGCACACCGAGTCGGCGCTGGGCCCGCCTGGTCACCAGCGGAGCATTACCCGCGAGCGCTGCCACCTCAGCTCGCTTTCTTGAAGTTCTTCTGCAGCTGCTCGGCGACCTTCTCCGGCGTCGACTGGCCGCTCAGCAGCCCTTGCATGCCCTTCCACATCGCGTTGTTGAACGCGTCGTTGGTCAGCACGTCGATGTTGTAGCCGAAGTCCCCGGTGCCGTCGGCGATCTTCGCGGTGTCCTGGAGGATCTGGGTGAACAACGGCGTCGCCTTAATGCCGGAGGTGTCCACCGGGTACGCCGGGATGGCCTGCAGCTCCTCCACCGACCAGCGGCCATGCTCGGCGCTCATCTGATAGTTCAGGAACTGCTCGGCAGCTTCCAGCTTCTGACTGTTGGCCGAGATGAAGGTGCCACCACCGAGGCCACCACTGAAGATTCCCTTGCCGGCCGACGACGGGAACGGGATGAAGCCGACCTCGAACTTGGCGTTGCGCTCGATGTCGGTGGCCAGCCAGCTTCCCGTCGGGTTCATGGCCGCCTTGCCCGAGTAGAACAGCGCGTTGCCGTTGTCGTAGCTGATCGCGGTCGGTGACTCGGGCAGCAGCTTCTGCTCGGCCATGTCGGCCCACACCTGCAGCGCCTTCACCACGCTCGGATCCGTCCACGGCGTCTCACCGCTGAGCAGCTTGTCCATCCCGTCGCTGCCCACCTCGCTTGACAGCGCCATGCTCAGCAGGTGCCCGCCCGGCCAGCCTTCCTTGTCGTTCGCCGCGATCGGGATGACTCCGGCGTCGCGCAGCTTGGTGGCCGAGGCCATCAGATCGGCGAGGTTGGTCGGCTCGGCCAGGCCATGCTCGGCGAAGAGGTCCTTGTTGTAGAACAGGCCGACCTCCTCGACCTGGCTCGGGACTCCCACGAGCTTGCCGTCGAAGGTGACCCGCTCCTTGGCGAAGTCGTAGACCGGCCACCCGTACTTGGCGTACGCGCCGCTCAGGTCGTGCACCAGTCCTGCCTTGGCCAATGCTCCGGCGAACCCGGGACCGGTGTCGTAGGCGAACACGTCGGGACCGCTGCCTGAGCGCAGCTGGGTCTGCAGGATCGTCCGCAGATTCTCGGTCGGCAAGACGTCGAGCTTCACGGTGACGCCGTTGCTCTGCGCCTCGAACTGCTTCAGGTCGGCCTTCACCAGCTCCAGATCGGCGTTGTCCTCCGGCTGGGCGATCAGGTAGCGCAGCTCGACCGGTCCGGTGGAGACCTGGGGTGCGCTGGACTGCTCGGCGGCCGGTCCACCGCCGAAGCAGCCGGTCAGTGCCAAGACGACCGAGGAGACGGCCAGCAATGCGAGGGGTTTGCGTGCGTCCACGATGACTTCCTTGTCGGTTCGGGGGGTGCGGCGTGGGAGAAAGCAGCAAGGCGTCGGACGGCGTACCGCCGGCCTCTAGCAGCAAGTTCTAACGTTAGAAACCATGGCGTACGAATTGTCGCATTGTCAAGAGTCCGATAGACACGAGACATGTCGCAGTTGAACCCGGCCGACCGGTCCCCCGCCCGCGAGGCCCGGACGCCCGGGATCAAAGACGTCGCCGCCCTGGCCGGGGTGTCGCTGAAGACGGTCACCAACGTGGTGCACGAGCGGCCCTACGTGAAGCAGGAGACGCGCGAGCGCGTCCTCGCTGCCATTGCCGAGCTGGACTACCGGCCATCGCGCGCCGGCCGGCAGCTCCAGTCCGGCCGCAGTCACCTCATCACCCTGGTGGTCCCCCGGATCGACGAGCCTTACCTCGGTGCGCTGGCGCACGCCCTGATCACCGCCGCCGCACCGCGTGGCTATCGGTTGCTGATCGACGAGACGGGCGGCAACGTCGAGCAGGAGCACCAGGCGGCCTCCGGCTATCCCGGGCACGGCATCGACGGGGTGATCATCAGCCCGTTCGCGCTCAACCCCGAGCGGCTGGCCGCCCGCAGCCGGGACTTCCCGATGGTGTTGCTGGGCCAGCACCTCGATCACAGCACCGCCGACTACGTGGCCATCGACAACCATGCCTCCTCCCGCGACGTGATCGAGCATCTCGTCGATACTGGTCGTCGTTCGATCGGCTTCCTCGGTGCCCAGCCGGGGCGGGTTGGCGCTCTCGGTGAGGTACGGCTGGCCGGCTGCCGGGACGCGCTCGCCGGCCACGGGTTGAGCCTGCCGTCCGCAGCGGTGGCGCCCGGTATCCGTTTCACCCGGGAGGCGGGCGCCCAGGGTGCCGTCGAGGTGCTCGACCGGGTCCGAGACCTGGACGCGCTGGTCTGTGCCAGCGACCTGATGGCCATCGGTGCGATCCGGGCCCTGCTCGCTGCCGGCGTGCGGGTGCCCGATGACGTCGCCGTGGTCGGCTGGGACAACGTCGTCGACGGCGAGTACGTCACCCCGGCCCTGACCACCGTCGCACCGGATCTGGCGCACCTGGCGGAGCAGACTCTCGACGCCCTGATCCGCCGGATCGACGGTGACCGCTCACCCGGCGCGGTCTACCTGGTGCCGCACCGACTGATCGTCCGCTCGTCCACCGGCGGGCTGGAGCCCACTGCTGCCGGCTAGCCGCGGGCGTCCGCGGCGGAGAACTCGTTCGGCCGGAACCGACCCTCGTGCAACCGGATCTCGATCTGTTCCGGGATGTGACCGGTGAGCTCGGACAGGCTGAGAGCGGCACCGGGAACCATGATCATGGTCAGGCGCCGGCGTCCGACCCGGTCCACGATCGCCAGACCGACGGATCATCATGACCAGGTAGGTCACCCCGAGCGCGACACTGACCCGCAGTGCCGCGGTGGTGGAGAAGCCGTTCTCGGTCAGGATGGTCGGGGCGTAGTAGATGATCATCTCGATGCCGCTGAGCACCTGATCAACTCAGCGCAGCGGCACCCCAGCCGTGACGGCGTTGTGCAGCTCAGTGACGTCGACCCCACCGTGGGTGAGGGGATCCAAGACGTTGGTCATCAACACGAAGGCCGCATCAAGTGCCGGATAGATCCACCAGGCCGCGCCGGACCAGCCGCCGTGGCCGTAGAAGTCCGGATAGAGGAAGTCCGGTGACGCGCCGGGAAGGCACCAGGTCAGTCCGTAGTCGGGCCCCACCTGGTCGGGACCGAGCCCGATGGTGGGGAGCTGCGCCGTCTGGTTGCGCAGCATCGCCTGCAGCGTGGTGGGATGCACCAGCGGTGCCGCCGTGCCCTTGTGGGTCTGCAGCAGCGCCTGACCGAGCCCGAGCAGGTCGGCTGCGGTGGCGTAGAGCCCGGCCGCCGGGTGGTCGAGCGCCTGCATCGCCGGATAGTTCAGACCCGCCTCCCGGGTGCGCAGCACCGGGTGCGCGTCGCAGCCGTCGTCGAAAGTCAGGCCGGTCACCCCCGGCAGGTCGTCGAGCGCTGCCACCAGACTGGCCAGGCTCTGACCCGAGGCCTGCTCGACCAGCGCCTGGATGCCCACGAAGGCGAGGTTGGAGTATTTCTGCATGGTCCCGGCCGGGAAGATCCGTCCGGCGACCGCCAGCCGCTCGGCGAGGCCGGGCGCGTCCAACGGCGGGTCATCCAGGCCGGCGGTGTGGGTCATCAGGTGACGCAGGGTGATCACATCCGAGCGGTCCGCCCCGAACCCGGGCACGGCCACGGACAGCGGCGTGTTCAGTGACAGCATCCCCCGCTCCACCAGGCGCATCGCGACCAGCCCGATGATCGGCTTGGTGACCGAGAACAACGCCCAGTGGTCGTCGACGGCCGCAGTACGGCCGTCGCAGCTGCCGAACGCCTCCAGCTGCTGAATGCCCTCCGACGTCACCACGCCGAAGGCCGCCACCGGCAGCCGTCCCTCGGCCACCGTCCGCGCCACCCAGTCCCGGGCGAAGGAGTAGGAGCCGTCGGTTCTCGGGTTCGTCGCCATCGCATGCCTCGCTGCCGCTGTCGGTCTCTGGTCGAGCGAGATCGTACGCGGCCCTCAGCGGCGCCGGGGACCGGGCACCCGACCGGGGCCGACTGCGGTCAGCGGGTCTCGTTGAACCGTCGGGCCGCCCGCGAACCCAACACGGTCAAACCACGCAGCACCCGGCGTGCGCCGGGAGACATCTCGGCCTCCACCTCGTAGCCGTCGACCGTGGCAGCAGGACCGCCCGGCGTCGGCTTGGGCAGCAGCCGCGCGGTGAGACCGAGCGCGGCCGAGGTCAGCCCGGGGAACAGTCCGTTGACCCGCATGCCGATCTTGGCCAGCGGTGTGAGCACCACCATCGAGCGACCGACGAGCACGCCCTCGACGATCCTTCTCGCCGCCCGCTCCGCGTCCATCGCAACCAGAGGCAGCGACGAGGCGGTGGCGAACCAGGCGTACTCACGGGTGCGGTTGCCGGTGATCTTCGAGCGCAGATGGGCACCGGTGCGCATCAGACCCGGCACCACGGTGGTCACGGTGACACCGGTCCCGGACAGCTCCGAGCGCAGCCCGTTGGTGAACCCGACGGCGCCGAACTTGGCGGTGCTGTATGGCAGCAGGTGCGGCACGGAGACCGTGCCGCCCACCGAGGTGATGACCCCGAACCGGCCACGGCCTCGCTCCCGCATCGTCGGCACCAGCGCCAGCGCCGTGTTGATCGGCCCCCACAGCATGATGTTGATGGCCTCCTCGAAGTGGGACCTGTCCATCTCCGCGAGCGGACCCACCTGGATGATGCCGGCCACCACGATGGCCACCTCGATCGGAGCCAGGTGCTGCTCGACGTCGGCGATCAACTCGTCCACCCGCTCGTGGTCGGACACGTCGCATACCCGGGTGTCGACGAGGTAGCCCAGCGAGGCGAGATCAGCCCGGGCGACGGCCAGCTCCTCTGAGCTGCGGGCGGCGATCACCAGCCGGTGGCCGCGCTCCCCCAGCTCTCGGGCGATCAGCAGCCCGAGCCCGCGGGAGGCGCCGACAACCAGAGCCAGCGGTGCGTCTGGGTTCATGTGCGCGGTGTCCTTTGCTCGATGCTTGGGGGGTGCGGTCGGTGCTGACAGCCGGTCGGTGTCGCTCAGCCCTTGGTGCCGGTGGTGGCGATGCCCTCGACGAAGTGTCGCTGGCCGAGGAAGAAGATGAGAATCATCGGGATGGTGGTGATGGTCGACGCCGTCACCACGATCTCCCAGTGCCACTCACCACCGAAACCGTACTGGTCGACCAGTGACTTCAGGCCACGGGGGACGGTGAAGGTCGAGGAGTCGCGCAGATAGATCAACGGTCGCATCAGGTCGGTCCAGGCGGCCTGCAGCTCGAACAGCAACGTGACCACCAGGGCGGGCTTGCACAACGGGGCGGCGATCCGCCAGAAGATGCTCCAGTTGTTGGCCCCGTCGACCCGTGCCGCCTCGAACAGCTCCCGGGGCAGTCCGAGGAAGAACTGCCGGAGCAGGAAGATGTAGAAGGCGGACCCGAACAGGTTGCCGGCCCACAGCGGGGTGAGCGTACCCACCATGCCGAGGCTGTTCCAGATCAGGAACGTCGGGATCATGGTCACCGCGCCGGGCATCATCATCGTGGCCAGCAGCAGGCCGAACAAGAAGTTGCGCAGCGGGAACCGGAAGTAGGCGAAGCCCCACGCGACCATCGAGCTGGAGATCGTCACCGCACCCGCCGCGAGGACGGTCACCAGCGCGGTGTTGGCGATCCACAGCGCCATCGGCGCCTCGCTCCACACGTTGATGTAGTTGTCGAGGGTGAAGGTGTCGGGGATGAGCTTGTTGTCGAACACTTCCCCCCGTGGCTTGAACGAGGCGCTGATCAGCCAGATGAACGGATAGATGAAGACGATGGTGCACAGCGACAACAGCACCACGGTGACGATCTTGCCCACCCGGCTCCGCCGGCGGCGCGGGCGCTGTCCGACCGCAGCCCCGGCCTTGGCCGCATCCACGGCGCCTGGCTGGCGAACTCCTGTCACCGCAGTCATCGCTGGTCCCCCTCCAGATAGACGAACCGCTTCGAGACGCGGAGCTGGATCACCGTGACGATCAGGATGATCACGAACAACAGCCACGCCATCGCCGAGGCATAGCCCATGTGCAGATACTCGAACGCCTGCTGGAAGAGATAGATGGCGTAGAACAGTGCGGCGTCATTGCTGTAGGTGCTGTTGCCGGAGCCGAAGAACGCGGTGTACGCCTCGGAGAAGGACTGGAACGAGGCGATGGTGTTGACCACCGTGACGAAGAAGATCGTCCCCGAGATCATCGGCACGGTCACGCTGATCGTCTGCTGCCAGCGGTTGGCCCCGTCGACCCGCGCCGAGTCGTACAGCTCGGCCGGCACGTTGCGCAGCGCGGCCAAGAAGATGACCACCGACGAGCCGATCGCCCACAGACTCATCAAGATGAGGCCCGGCTTGACCCAGCCGGGATCGGTGGTCCAGGCCGGACCAGCGATGCCGAACCAGCTCAGCACCTCGTTGATCAGGCCACTCTGACCGTTGAACAGCAGCAGGAACAAGATGCCGACCGCCACCGGCGGGGTCATCTTGGGCAAGAAGAACGCTGTCCGGAAGAACCCCGAGGACCGTCCCGCACGGTTGAGCAGGATGGCCAGTGCCAGCGCCAAGATGACGTGCAGCGGGACCTGGATCACCGTGAAGTACGCGGTGTTGGCCAGCGCCAGTGCCACCTTGGGATCGGCGACCAGCTCACGGTAGTTGGCCAGCCCGACGAAGCTCGGGTTGTTGATCACGTCGTAGTCGGTCAGCGACAGATAGGCGCTGTAGCCAACCGGCCACAAGGTGAAGATCGCGAACCCGACGAGCCAGGGACTGATGAACAAGAGTGCGGCTCGGACCTCGACGCGGCGGGCCTTCGACCGCAGCTTCACCGTCCCTGCCAGTCAGCCCAGGCCTTGTCCAGCGCCGCCTGACCTTCCTGCTGCGCCTTGTCCAGTGCAGCCTGCGGCTCCTGTTGACCATTGAGAACCCGGTTGACAGCGTCCTGCCACGCGGTCTTGAACTCCGCATCGGCCGGGATGGCGGGCTGCGAGAAGGTGTGGTCGTTGGCCGCGTAGATCGCCGCCGTACCGGCGTCCCACTTGGCTTCGCCCGGCGTGACCATGGCCTTGATCGCGGCGTCGGCCACGGTGTTGGCCGTCAGCACACCGGTGAAGGGCTTCTTCTCCTGCGCCCGCGCATCGGCCCGCACTTTCGCCGCGGCGGTCCAGCTGTCGACAGCGGTCATCGTCTTGATGAAGCGACAGGCTGCGGCCGCGTTCGGGCTGCCCTTGGGAATGGCCCAGGCCGACCCGGTGGCATAGGCCATCGTCTCGCCGGTGCGGGTGTGGAAGGTGTCGAACGCCATCGGCGCGTCCGGGGACACGTCGTTGAGCACATTCACATACCACTGCTCCATCGGCATGGCGCCGAGGGTGTTGATGGCGAACTGGTTCCCGGAGCCGAAGAAGTCGGCCGAGTCCCGGTAGGCCTTGACCTTGCCGAACCCACCCTGGAGCTTGTAGATCTCGACCGCGAACGTGAGCGCCTCCACCACCTTGGGATCGTTCAGCTGGGCCGTGCGCCCGTCGGCCGACACCAGGTCGACGCCGTTGGCCTTGGACCACAGGGGCAGGAACTCCGGCAGCTTGGAGTCGAAGCCGATGACCTGCAGCTTGCCGTTCTTGTTCTGAGTCAGCTTGCTGGTCGCCGCGGTGATCTTGGCCCAGTCGCTGCCATTGACATCGGCGGTGGTGAGACCGGCCTGGGACAGCAGCTTCTCGTTCGCCTGGATGACCTGTACCTGGTTGAACTCGGGTATGGCGTAGACGGTGTCGTTCAACGTCACCTGGGCCAGCGCGGCCGGGACGAAGTCGGCGGTGGTCATCTGCTCACCGGCGATGCACTCGTCCAGGGCCATGATGGCGCCGCGGGAGGCGAAGGTGCCGATCTGGTCGCGGTTGGCGTAGATGAGGGCCGGCGGCTTGCCGGATGCGACAGCGGAAAGGAACTGCTGGACGTCGAGGTCACCCTCGGTCAGCTTCACCGACACCGGGGCGATCGCTTTCTTGGCCAGGTCGAGCCGCGTCGTGGCGATCTCGTCGCCGGCGCCGAAGCCCAGGACCTGGAGCGACCCGCTCAGCTGGGCCGTGGGCTCGAACTGCCCGGGGGTGGGAGCCGACTCCTGCGAGACGCCCTTGGCGCACCCGGCAACCAGCAACAGGGCGGCCGCCACTGCCGCCATCGTGAAGATCCGGCTTCGCGCTCGATCTGCCATGGCGGTCCTCTCTCCCACCGCCGGGACACCCGGACGGCTGCGCGGTGCGCGACCAGTTGGAGCCGCACTAATTCCAGATGCTCAATACCCGTTCGCTTCTCGCGCAAACCGCTGCCGTCGCCGGGCGCCGCTGTCAGCGGCAGGGGGCCGTCGACCGGCCGGGCGCCGTCTGGGAGCCCCCGGACAGCCGACCGGCCGGCCACCGCAGGGCGAAACCTGGCGATGACCGGCCGGAGAGCCGGTGAGCTGGGCGAGGACGTCAGCCGACCTCGGACAGCCCGTCGATGGCCTTGACCTCGTCGTCACTGAGCTGGACCTTGGCGCCCGCGGCGTTGGCCACGATCCGCTCCGGCTGGGTCGACTTCGGGATCACGACGAAACCGTGCTGGACGTGCCAGGCCACCACGATCTGCGCTGTGGTGGCGTCGTGCGCCGCCGCGATCGAGACCAGGGTCGGGTCCTCGAGGTTGGTCGCCTTGAACGGGCTGTAGCCCTCGAGCACCACTCCGCGGTCGGACAGCCCCGACACGATCGAGGAGTCATACAACGCCGGCCCCCACTTGATCTGGTTGACCGCCGGCGCGACCGAGGTGGCGTCGATGAGCTCGTCGATCTGGGCCAGCGAGTAGTTGCTGACACCGATCGACCGGGCGAGCCCGTCGTTCTGTGCCGCGACGAACTGCTCCCAGGCCTCGGGGGTCGCCTGCTTGTTCGGCGGCCAGTGCACCAGCCACAGGTCGACGTGGTCGAGCCCCAGCTTGGTCAGGGACTCCTCCAGCGTCTGGCGCTCGCGGCCGACGTTGTCCGGCGGCATCTTCGTGGTCACGAACACCTCGTCGCGCGGGAGACCGGCGGAGGCGAGCGCCTTGCCGATCCCGGCCTCGTTGCCGTAGCCGGTGGCCGTGTCGATGTGGCGGTAGCCGGCGTCGAGCGCGGCAAGCACCGCATCGGTGACCTCGGAGTCCTCGATCTGCCAGGTTCCGAAGCCGAGCAGGGGCATCGCACCATTGCTGAGCGTTGCTGCTGGTTGGGCATAGTTGGAAGTCGTCATGACTGACAGTCTTACCCGACTGGCGCCGCGGGAAACGCCGGGGTCAGAATCCCATCCCGATCCGGTGGTAGACCTGGTTCCAGCGGATCTCCTTGGCGAACTCCCGCCGGGTGGTCGAGCCGTCGATGATCAACAGCTCGGTGCTCACCATCGCCGCGAAGTCCTCCAGCTCCTCGGTGGTGACCGCTGAGGACAGCACCGTGTGATGCGGGCCGCCCGCCGTGAGCCAGCACTCGGCCGAGGTGGGGAGGTCCGGTCGGGGCTCCCAGACGGCGCGAGCCACCGGCAGGTTGGGCAGCGGCTCGTCGGGCTCGACCACATCGACCTCGTTGAGCACCAGCCGGAACCGCTCCCCCAGGTCGCAGATGCCGAGAACCGTGGCCGGACCGGGTGCCGCGGTGAAGACCAGACGGACCGGGTCCTCCCGGTCACCGATGCCGAGCGGGTGGATCTCCAGCGTCGGCTTGTCACCGGCGATGGTCGGGCAGACCTCCAGCATGTGCGCGCCGAGGATCTTATGACTGCCGGCACCCAGGTGGTAGGTGTAGTCCTCCATGAACGAGGTGCCACCGGATTTGCCCCGACCGATCGCCTTGACCGTGTGCAGCATCACCGAGGTCTTCCAGTCACCTTCGCCGCCGAAGCCGTAGCCGTCGGCCATCAGCCGCTGGACAGCCAGACCGGGCAGCTGGCGGAGTCCGCCCAGGTCCTCGAAGTTGGTGGTGAAGGCCCCGAAGCCGCCGTCGGTGAGGAAGGTCCGCAGACCGGCCTCGATCCGGGCCCCGTAGCGCAGCGACTCGTGCCGTTCACCGCCCACGGCCAGCTCGGGCGCGACGTCGTAGAGGTCGGCGTACTCGGTCACCAGGGAGTCGATCTCGGCGTCGGAGACCTGGTCGACCACGGCCACCAGGTCGTTCACCCCGTAGGTGTTGACCGAGACGCCGAACCGCAGCTGAGCCTCGACCTTGTCCCCCTCGGTGACGGCGACGTCGCGCATGTTGTCACCGAACCTGGCCAGCTTCAGCGACCGGATGGCCGCGTGCCCGACCGCGGCCCGCTGCCAGGCGCCGATCCGCGCCGCGACGACGGGGTCGGACACGTGACCGGCCACGGTCTTGCGCGCGACGCCCAGCCGGGTCTGGATGTAGCCGAACTCCCGGTCGCCGTGCGCGGCCTGGTTGAGGTTCATGAAGTCCATGTCGATCTCGGCCCACGGCAGCGCGGTGTTCGCCTGCGTGTGCAGGTGCAGCAGCGGCGTCTGCAGGGCGTCCAGGCCGGTGATCCACATCTTGGCCGGCGAGAAGGTGTGCATCCAGGCGATCACCCCGATGCAGTTCGGGTCGCTGTTGGCCTGAAGAATCAGCGTGTGGATGGACTCGGAGTCCGTCAGCACCGGCTTCCAGACCACCTCCACTGCCAGCTCGTCGGAGGCGTTCAGCTGGTCGACGATCTGGCGGGACTGGTCGACCACCTGGGCAACCGTCTCGGGGCCGTAGAGGCCCTGGCTTCCGGTCAGGAACCAGCAGTACGGCGTCGTTGTCATCGAGGTCCTTATCTCTGCCCGTAGGCGTTCTGGTAGCGGTCGAAGAGCCGGTCGATGTCTGTCTGCGGGATCGGCAGCGGGGTGCCCAGCTGGCGGGAGATGTGCACGGTCCGCGCCACTTCTTCGCAGAGTACGGCGGCCTTGACCGCGGCCTTGGCGCTCGGGCCGATGGTGAAGGGGCCGTGGTTGCGCATCAACACCGCCTTCGACCGGTGGCCTCTCAGCGTCTCCACGATGCCTTGGCCGATGGAGTCGTCGCCGATCAGCGCGAACGGCCCGATCGGGATCTCACCGCCGAACTCGTCGGCCATCATCGTCAGCACGCACGGGATCGACTCACCCCGCGCCGCCCAGGCGGTGGCGTACGTCGAGTGGGTGTGGACCACACCGTTGACCTCGGGCAGGTGCTTGTAGACGTACGCGTGCGCGGCGGTGTCCGAGGACGGCGATCGGTCGCCCTCGACCAGGCGCCCGTCGAGGTCGGTGACCACCATCGCCTCGGGCGTCAGCTCGTCGTAGGTCACACCGGAGGGCTTGATGACCAGCAGGTCGTGACCCGGGACCCGGGCCGACACGTTGCCCGCCGTCCAGACCACCAGCTCGTTGCGTGGCAGCTCCGCGTGCAGAGCGGCCACCTCCCGACGGACCTGGTCGACCACCTTGACGACGTCGGCAGTGATGCTCATCTGATCGATCCTCCTCGTGCCGGCGTCGGGGTCGACGTTGCCCCCTCCGGCCCCGAGGCTACGTACCCCAGCCGTCGGATTCTCACCGGGCTGCGATGTTAACGCTCACATCAGAGTTGGGTCAACGACGCCGGTCCGCACGGAGACCGGCCGGAGCTGCGCGAACCCCGCCGGCCGGGTCAGTCGGTCTTGGCGCCGGACGAGCTGGCAGCGGGCGGGGCCACCTCGGGAGTCCCCTCCGACTGCTCCGCTGCGCCCGGCGCAGCGTCGTGGCGGTCGGGGACGGAGATGTTGCGGAACTGCCGCCGCATGCTGACATAGAGCAGCACCATGACGAGCGCCAACCCGATCAGGATGATCAGCGGTGTCCACCCGGGTTTCACCGTGTTCGGATCGAGCTGCAGGAAGATCATGGGGCAAACTCTACTCGCCCGATCGAGCAGTCCCGCCGTCCGCAGCGGCCTTCACACCGGTGCCGACCGCGGTATCCGATGCCGGTCGGGCGATGCCGGCGAACAGGTCATCCTCGGGCACCGAGGTCTCCACCAGGCTCTTGACCAGCTCGAAGTCCTCGGTCGGCCAGGCCTGCTGGTGGACCTCGAGCGGGACGGCGAACCACGAGCCCTCGGGATCGACCTGCGTGGCGTGGGCCAGCAGGGCCTGGTCACGTACAGCGAAGTACTCCGCGCACGGCACCCGGGTGGTCAACCGCGCCTGGTGGGCGGGGTCCGGTTCCCAGTCCGCCAACCGCTCCGCGTACGGCGACTCCAGGCCCCGGTCTCGCATGGCCGCGTCGAGCGCCGCGATCCGGTCCCGGTGGAAGGTGAACTGGTAGTAGAGCTTCTGCACCTGCCAGGCGGGACCCGCCTCGGGGTAGGCCGTCGGGTCGGCGGCCGCCTCGAACGCCGCCACCGAGATGTTGTGGCACTGGATGTGGTCCGGGTGCGGATAGCCGCCGTTCTCGTCGTAGGTGGTCATCACGTGCGGCCGGAAGGTGCGGATCACCTCGACCAGCGGTGCCATCGCCTCAGCCAGGTCGGTGGTGGCGAAGCAGCCCTCCGGCAGCGGCGGGAGCGGGTCGCCCTCCGGCAGGCCCGAGTCGACGAAGCCGAGCCAGACCTGCTCGACCCCGAGGATGTCGCGGGCCCGGTCCATCTCCTGACGGCGGATCTCAGCGATGTTGGCCAGCACGTCGGGCCGCTCCATCGCCGGGTTGAGGATCGAGCCGCGCTCTCCGCCGGTGCAGGTGGCGACGACGACCTGAACGCCCTCCGCGACGTACTTGGCGGTCGTGGCCGCACCCTTGCTCGACTCGTCGTCGGGGTGAGCGTGGACGTGCAGCAGCCGCAGCGGCTCTCCCGCGGCGTCGACCCGCTGCGGGGGGTGGTCAGAACCTGTGTGGTGGCTCACGGCAACGGGGTGTTTCATGGCCCACATGGTGCCACGCCCACGCTGAGCCCCGACATCGGCTTCGCCCGTGCCCACGCCCGCCGACCCGAACACGATGCCGCCGAACCGCAGTGGCTCAGGTGATTCCAGCGATCAGTGTGGCCGGGGGTTCGGCTCGATCGGGCAGAATGCAGGGGTGAGTGAGAACGCCGACCGGCTGCTGGACCGCTATCCGAAGGCCAGGATCCCCCGACCGGTGATGGTCACGCTCGTCGCGCTGGGGACCGCCGTCGCCCTCGGTTGGCTGGTCTGGAGCGCCGCCGTGCACTCTCGCCCTGCGATATCTGGTCAGGTGGCGGCGTATGAGGTGCTCTCGGACCAGCAGATCGAGATCACCCTGACGGTCGAGCGCCGCGACCCGTCCCGGCCGGCGACCTGCATGGTGATCGCCCAAGCCATCGACTTCGACCGGGTGGCGGAGCAGAACGTGGAAGTGGAGGCGAGTGAGGCGACGCTGGTGAACAAGACGGTCACCTTGACGACCCTGCGCCGGGCGACCTCGGCCTCGGTGAAGGGGTGCTCGCTGGCCTGAGCGCGGCCTCCACCCCCCGCCTGGCGCGGCGCCTGCAAGCGTGCCCGGTGATCATTGGTAGGCTTGTTCGATGTCTGAAAACACGCGACAGGCCATCTGGCTGACCCAAGAGGCGTACACGAAGCTCCAGGAGGAGCTCGACTACCTCTCCGGTCCCGGACGAGCCGACATCTCCGCCAAGATCGCGGCCGCCCGCGACGAGGGCGACCTCAAGGAGAACGGTGGCTACCACGCGGCACGCGAGGAGCAGGGGAAGCAGGAAGCCCGCATCCGGCAGCTGACAGACATGCTCCGGCGGGCTGAGGTCGGCGAGGCACCCGCCAACAGTGACGAGGTGGCCCCCGGCACCCAGGTGACCATCGCCTTCGACGGCGATGAGTCCGACACCGACACGTTCCTGCTGGGTTCGCGCGAGCTGCTCGGCTTGGACGGCGCGGTGGATGAGACCAACGTCTACAGCCCGCAGTCGCCGCTCGGATCAGCGATCCTCGGCAAGAAGAAGGGGGACGCCGTCACCTACGAGGCGCCCAACGGCAAGCCGATCAACGTGACCGTGGTGAAGGTCGAGCCGTTCCAGCCCTGACCATCCCTTACGGGCCCTCCGCCTCAGCCGGCGGTCAGGTCCGCCAGCAGCCGCTGGGCCTCGGCCGGGCTGAGCGCCCCGGAAGCGACCTCCGAGAGAACCTGCTCCCGGGTCAGACCCACCGGCGTCGGCTCGGCTTCACCCAGACCCAGCTTGTCCAGCAGGTGCGCGAACCGTAACCGCGCCGTCGGGTACGAGACCCCGAGGTGCCGCTCCACCTCCCGCAGGTTGCCGCGGGAGGTCAGGAAGACGCGCAGCATCTCCAAGTCGTCGTCGTCCAGTGCGCAGAAGTCGCAGGCGGTGAAGACACCGGCCAGCTCGGTGCCGCAGGTGCCGCAGCCCAGCCGGGTCAGCGCCAGCTGGTCGCCGCAGACCGGACAGTCGCGCGGAGCGCGGTACTCATGGCGGTGCCCGCGTCCGCTCGATCTGGTCCGCTCGCTCACGCCTCGTCCGCCGAGCCGTCGTGGTCGCTGCCGACCTTCACCTGGGCGTGGCCCATCACGACCCCGACCTCCAGCTTCGCGCTCCCGTTGCCCATCACGACCTCGTCGCCGGCCCCGGTGTGGCTGCCTGACCAGGTCACCCGGCCCAGCTGGGACTCCCCCGTCACCGTGACGTTGGAGTCGTCGGCGAGCTGGATGGACAAGGAACCGGACTCGGCCCGGATCCGAGACCGGCCGGTCCGGATGGAACCTTTGACAGTGGCCTGTCCAGCCTGGATCAAGGCGTCGTCCACCTGCTCGACATCAAGCATCTTGGCGCCGCCCGCGGTGACCCGCACCTTGCCCAGGTGAGGCACCCGCTCGGTGTTGAGGCTGCCGGCGGTCACCTCCACGTCCACCACGATGTCGGGGTTCACCTTGAGCAGCAGCTCCTTGCCCAAGCCGAGGTTGCGGATGTCGTCCAGGCTCCGGGTCGCGCGCAGGATGCTGAAGCCGTCGAGCGAGGCCCCCACCTCTCCGTCGCTCGAGATCTCCAGGACCGCGCCGTTGCGGCGCAGCACGTGCGGGCCGTCGGCCGACACGGTCGCCACCGAGGGCTCCCCCACGATGCGGACCCGGCGGCCCACGGCGCGAACGGAGATGCGCTCGACGCCACCGGTGTTCTTCGGCTTACGCCGCTCGGCCGGGGGTGTCTGCTGAGGCTCGGGCAGACCCGCGTCGCCCTCGGTGGTCGCCGCGGTGGCGGCGAACGCCTCAGTCCGGTAGGTGGCGTACTGAGGTCGGTCGGTGGCCGACGACCAGGCGTCGTCGTCGGCGAGCTCGGCGTCGCTTGGCTCGGCAGCGGCCGGTTCTGCGCCGGTCGGTCCTGCGCCGTTCGGCTCTGCGCCGTTCGGCTCTGGGTCAGTGGGCTCAGCAGCGACGGCGTCATCGGCAGTGGCGCGGACCGGCGTGGGCTCCGCAGGGGCGGCCGACAGAGCGTCGATCCGGCGGGCGGCCTCGGCCGCGTCGATACGTCCAGCAGCGAGATCGGCGAGGATCTCCGGCAGATCGGTGGAGTTCGTCATGCGTGAACTGTAAAACCGAATCTTCTGGATTGGAAGATTTCCCTTTCCAGTTCGGGGTCCATTCAGGGTTCGGCGCCCCGTCGGAGAATCGTTGGCGGGACCTCTGGTTGCTTTCCGGAAAACGGTTCTACGTTGGGATGATGCAGACCGCCGTCGCGCTCGACCGGCCTCGCAGCTGCGAAGCCTCGGTCCCGGACGCCCTGCTGTCCATCGGACGGCTGTTACGGCAGCGGCTCGGACCAGACATCGAGAGCACCGCCGAACTGGAGCAGCCATGAAAGAGCACACCCCTCGCCGTGCTCTGGTCGAGCCGGAAGCCGTCGCCGCGGCTGAGCCGACAGCACCGCCGCTGACGAATGAGCCGTCGCCCGGCCCCGGCGGCGAAGAGCCCCTGCACGGCTACCTCAGCCCTCGGCAGATCCTGGGCGTCATGGGCGGCCTGATGGCCGGCATGTTCCTCGCTGCCCTGGATCAGAGCATCGTCGGCGTCGCGCTGCCGAAGATCACCTCCGAGCTGGGCGGGTTGGACAAGCTCTCCTGGGTCGTCACGGCGTACCTGCTGACCTCGACGGCCGCCACCCCTCTGTGGGGCAAGATCTCCGACATCGTCGGCCGGCGACCGATCTTCCAGGCCGCCATCGCCGTGTTCCTGGTGGGATCGGTGATCTGCGGGTTGTCGCCCGACATCGAGGTGATGATCATCGGCCGGGCGATCCAGGGCCTCGGCGGTGGCGGGCTGATGTCGCTGGCGCTGGCCGTCATCGGCGACGTCATCCCACCCCGGGAGCGCGGCAGATACCAAGGTCTCTTCGGTGCCGTCTTCGGCGTCTCGTCGGTGGCGGGCCCGCTGCTCGGTGGGCTGTTCACCGACCATCTGGGCTGGGAGTGGATCTTCTTCATCAACCTCCCCATCGGCATCGCGGCCCTGGTCATCACCTCGATCGCCCTGAAGCTGCCGAACGTGCGGCGGGACGCGTCGGTCGATTACCTCGGCGCAGCCACCATCGTCGGCTCCGTCACCAGCCTGATCCTCTATCTGTCGTGGGCGGGTCCGGACGTGGGCTGGACCTCAGCGGTGGGCGTCGGCCTGCTGGTGGCCACCGTCATCCTCGCGGCGCTGTTCATCGTGGTCGAGCACCGCGTGAAAGAGCCGATCATCCCGATGGAGCTGTTCGGCCACTGGACGTTCACCTCCAACATCATCTTCGCCGCCATCATGGGCATCGGCATGTTCGGCGGCCTGATCTATCTGCCGATCTATCTGCAGGCGGTGAAAGCCATGTCGGCCACCGAGTCCGGGCTGGCCATGTTGCCGCTGGTGGTTGGCCTCTTCTCCACCTCCATCGGCGGCGGCCAGATCATGAGCCGCACCGGCCGTTACAAGTGGATGCCGATCACCGGCGCGCTGCTGGTGGGCGGTGCCCTGTATGCGCTGTCGAACCTTGCCGTCGACACCCCGTATCGGATCATGGCGATCTACATGTTCGTCTTCGGTACGGGCCTGGGGCTGACGATGCAGGTGGTCGTCACCGCCGTGCAGAACTCGGTGTCACGGCGTCACCTGGGTGCGGCCACCGCGTCGGTGACCTTCTTCCGATCCATGGGTGGCGCCATCGGGACCGCATTGTTCGGGGCCATGCTGAACATCCGGCTGGCGCACCACCTGGCCCAGATCGTTCCGGCGAACACGCCTGGCGGGCCCGGCGGCGGCCTTGGTGCCTCGGTCAACGACGTCACCGCCATCCAGTCGCTGCCCGAACCGGCCAAGGGCTGGGTGCTGGAGGCTTTCACGCTCGCCATGGATGACGTCTTCCTGGTCGCCGTGCCGTTCATGGGCGTCGCCCTGGTCATTGCCCTGACCATGCGTGAGAAGCCGCTGGCCGGTCGGGAGATAACGGATCCGCAACCACCCAGCGCGTCGGCCGCGCCAGATCCACTGCCGGGGACACCCTTGAACTGAGGTAGGGGCACACCTTCTTGCAGCCGGGCTGAGCCGGACGCAACCAACCCCGGGCGCCCGTGCGTAGACCAACTCGTGCGTACACCACTCGTGCGTACACCACTCGTGCGTACACCACTCGTGCGTACACCAGGGGGCGGGCCGACCGGAGCCCGTCGCCGCCGAACCAGACCGAGGACTCGATGGACACGACCACCGCCTTCACCCGACGCCGCCTGGCGGCCGGGGCCGCCCTGTTCGCGGCCGGCCTCGCCGGCTGCGGGATCGTGCCTCGCAGTGAGGGCCCCGACGTACCCCGATCGACGGCCTCGGGCAGCGGACGCACCGGCCCGGGCCAGCCGTCGGCGAGCACGTCCACAGCAGCGCGACCCGATCCCGTGGTCCTCACGCCGAGCGTCGAGGACGGGGCCCGCGGCGTCACCGTGGACACCATCGTCTCGGTCAAGGCCACCGGCGGGACGCTGACCAAGGTCAGCCTCTCCCATCGCGCTCAGGACAAGAACGGCAAGACCGCAACGGTGAAGGTCGACGGGACGCTGGCCGAGGACGGGTCCTCCTGGCGGGCCTCAGGCGGCCTCGACCCCGCGGCGACGTACCAGCTGACCATGACCGGTACGGGCGCCGGCGGCCCGACCACGACCAAGACCACCTTCACCACCCACCGGCTCAGCCTGGACGAGCAAGCGTTCACCTCGCTGTTCCCGCTGAGCGGCACGACCGTCGGTGTCGGGATGCCGGTGATCCTGACCTTCGACCTGCCGGTCACGGACCGGCAGAAGGTCCAAAAGCAGCTGTCGGTCACATCCTCACCGGCCCAGGAAGGCAGCTGGCACTGGTACAGCGACCGCGAAGTCCACTTCCGTCCGAAGAAATACTGGCGCAGCGGCACCAAGGTCACCGTTCACGCCAATCTCAACGGCGTCAACGTCGGCCGCGGGATCTACGGGCAGAACTCGGCATCGACCAGCTTCACCATCGGCAACTCCGTGGTCACCAAGATCAACCTCTCGACCAAGACGGCGAAGGTCTACGTCGACGGCTCGCTGGCTCGCACCATCCCGGTCAGCGGCGGCAAGCCCGGCTTCATCTCCCGCAGTGGGTCGAAGGTCGTGATGGCCAAGCTGGAGACGACCCGGATGGCGTCGGAGACGATCGGCATCTCCGAAAACTCTCCCGAGGCGTACGACCTGTCGGTGAAATGGGCACTGCGGGTCACCAGCAGCGGCGAGTTCCTGCACGCCGCTCCCTGGAACGCGGCCAACTTCGGCCGGGTCAACGCCAGTCACGGCTGCATCGGGATGAGCACCGCGGACGCCGCCTGGCTGTTTCGTCAAGTCAGGATCGGGGACCCGGTGATCACCACCGGCAGCGCCCGCGGACTCGAGCAGGGCAACGGCTGGACCGACTGGGACCTGTCCTGGGCTGACTACAAGAAGGGCTCCGCTCTCTGATCGTCAGCCCTCAGCTCACGCGCTGGTCAGCTCACGCAGAAGGGCGGCCCTCGAGGTCACTCGGCACCGCCTCGGCGTCGGTCGGCACCGAGCCGTCCGGGTCTGGCACCACTCCCGGTTGGTCGACCGCCTCCTCCCGCGACGCCACCAGCGACTGCACGAACGTCTTGGTGAAGGCGAGCAGCGGGATCGCCATCAGGGCGCCGACGATGCCGGACACCACCACCCCGACCGCGATGCCCAGCAGCACGGCCAGCGGGTGCAGGTGCACCGCGCGGCCGAGCAGGAAGGGCTGCAACACATGGCCCTCGATCTGCATCACCGCCACGATGCAGGCGAGCATGATGAGCGCCTTGATCGGGCCGAGCGCCACCAGCGCCACGATCACGGCCAAGAACCCGGACACGAAGGCACCGACCAGCGGCACGAAGGCACCGAGGAACACCAGGGCGGCCAGCGCCGGAGCCAACGGGACGCCGAGGATGAGGGCGGCGATGAGGACACCGACCGCGTCCACCAGGGCGACCAAGATGGTGGCCCTGACGTAGGCCACCAGAGAGGCCCAGCCCCGCAGCGCGGCCTCGTCCACGGTCCGGCGAGCCGGCCGCGGCAGGAAGTTCAGCAGAAAACGGAAGATGCCCCGGCCGTCGTAGAGGAAGTAGAACAGGGCGAAGATGGCGATGGCGAAGCCGGCCAGGAAGTGCCCCACCGACGCGCCCACCTCCGCCGCGTAGCGCGCGATGGTGCTGCCGGAGTCGACGACGAAGCTCTGCAGCTGGTTGACGTACTCGTCGATCCGGGCAGCGTCGAAGCCGGTCCCCCGGATCAGCGGACTGGTCTCGACGAACGCGACGAGCCGGTCCAGGCCCTCGGTCACCTGGGTGACGAGGGTGGAGGACTGGGAGACGATCTGGGTGGTGATCAACGTGATCGTGCCGCTCACCACCAAGAAGCCACCGATCAAGGTGATGGCCACAGCCAGACCCCGCGGCATCGAGGCCCGCTTCAGCAGGTTGCACAGAGGGCTGAGCAAGGCGCAGAGCAGGACCGCCACCATGAGGGGGATCATGACCTCGGACAGGTAGCGCCCCACCCAGGCCAGGCCCCAGAGCATGGCGGCGATGACGATGACCCGCCACGCCCAGCTGGCCGCGATCTGGAGGCCTGCCGGCACCGCGTCGTCCGACTGCGGCTGGGTGTTGATCTTGGCCACCGGAACGTCACCGGAGGACTCCCCGGCCAGGTCGGTTGCGACCACGAAGGCCCCGGGCGCGATGCTACGCGGCCGGTCGATATCGGGGGCAAGCGGCGGCCGCTCACGCCACTCTGCGAGTGTCCCTCTGACCCGGTCAGTGAACTTCACGGCACAGCCTCCCTTGAGCAACCGAACAACGCCCAACGTTAGCGGAGAGCTCCTACTGCCAGCACCCACGACTCACCCGCAGAGCGAGGCCTGCCGAGACGGCCCAGGTACGCCGAAAGCGGCGCGGGGGTGCAGACTGTTCTGCGATGAACGGGGCGAGAAGGGCCAGGACCTGGCTGCGTGGTCGAACGACGCTCCCCCGAGACGTCATCGTGCTGGGGCTGATCGCGTTCTGCGTAGCAGTGGGGTTCGGGGTGCTGGTGCCGGTCCTGCCGGTGTTCGCCCGCAGCTTCGGCGTCGGTAACCTCGAGGTCGGGGCGATCGTCTCCGTCTTCGCCCTGATGCGACTGGCGACCAGTCCGTTCTGTGGTCGGCTGATCGCTCTGGCCGGCGAACGGCTGGTGCTGGCCACCGGGATCTTCGTGGTCGCCGCCTCCAGCGGGCTGGCCGGGGTGGCCCAGAGCTATCCGCAACTGCTCCTGCTGCGCGGGGTCGGTGGCATCGGCTCGGCCATGTTCACGGTGTCCGCCCTGACCTTGCTGCTCAACTCGGTTCCGCCGCAGATCCGTGGCCGCGCCTCCGGGTTCTATCAAGGGGGCTTCCTGATCGGCGGCATGGCCGGCCCCGCCGTGGGCGGATTGCTTGCGGCGATCTCCCTCACCGCACCGTTCTTCTTCTACGCGGTCACGCTCGCCGTCGCCGGCGTCGTCGGACTGGCTCTGCTGCATCGCAGCGACGGCCGGTCGGCGCCGGCCGACGCCGCCGTCGTGGTGCCGTTCCGGCAGGTGCTGCGTGACCGTCGCTATCAGGCGGCGTGCATGACCAACCTGGCGCAGGGCTGGACGTCCTTCGGTGTCCGCAGTGCGCTGGTGCCGGTGCTGGTGGTCGAGGTGTTGCACCGCCCCACTTCGTGGACCGGGGCGGCGTTCGCCTGCGCGTCGGTGGCCCAGACCGTCGCGGTCGGCCCAGCGGGCAAGTTCGTCGACACCGTCGGCCGTCGCCCCGCGATGATCGGCGGCGGCCTGCTGGCCGGTCTGGCCATCCTGGCCGTGCCGTTCGCCCCGAACATCGGCTGGCTGATCGTCTTCCTCTGCCTGTACGGCGTCGCCGCCGCCTTCTTGGGGACCGCTCCGGCGGCAGCCGTGGGCGACGCCGCCGGTGGTCGTGGCGGCACCGCGGTGGCCGTCTTCTCCATGTGTTCCGACGTGGGCGCCATCGTCGGACCGCTGGTGGCCGGATTCCTGGCCGACCAGGTCTCCTACCCGGTGGCCTTCGGCGCCGGAGCTGCCCTGCTGCTGCTCTCCGCAGCCATCGCCGCCCGGATGCCGGCGGCGCTCCCGCCGGCGGACTCCCCGGCCTCGTCCGCTGCGCCCCCACCCACCGAGCTCGGCCCGCCGGGGCCCACCGTCCCCGGCGCGGACGTGGAGAAGAGGTCCCCGTGACGAGTCGAGCACTGGCTGAGCTCGTCAGCCCAGACTGGGCCGAGGCCCTGGAGCCCGTGGCCGACACCATCGCGACCTTGGGTGAGTTCCTGCGGGCGGAGATCGCCGCGGGCCGGAGCTATCTGCCGGCTGGACCGCAGGTGCTGCGCGCCTTCACCCGTCCGTTGGCCGACGTACGGGTGCTGATCGTGGGCCAGGACCCCTACCCCACGCCCGGGCATCCGGTCGGCCTCGCGTTCTCCGTCGCCCCCCAGGTACGCCCGGTCCCGCGCAGCCTGGCCAACATCTACACCGAGCTGCAGGCCGACCTAGCCATCCCACCGGCGTGCAGTGGCGACCTCTCGGCCTGGTTCGATCAGGGCGTCCTGCTGCTCAACCGGGTCCTGACCGTCGAGCCGGGCAGGTCGGCGTCCCACCGGGGCAAGGGCTGGGAACGGGTGACCCAGCGCGCCATCGAGGCCCTGGTCGAGCGTGGTGGTCCGCTGGTGGCCATCCTGTGGGGCCGAGACGCCCAGACCCTGGTGCCGATGCTGGGTGACGTGCCCTATCTGGCCAGCGCCCATCCCTCACCGCTGTCGGCCCGCAACGGATTCTTCGGGTCCCGACCGTTCAGCCGCGCCAATGACCTGCTGATCGCGGCCGGGTCCGAGCCGATCGACTGGACGGTGCGCTGAGCCTGCGCCCCCTCAGCGCAGCGCGGCGTCCAGGTCGGCGATCAGGTCGTCGGCGTCCTCGATACCCACGCTCAGCCGGACCAGGTCCGACGGCACCTCGAGCGGCGTCCCGGCGACCGAGGCGTGGGTCATCCGGCCCGGGTGCTCGATCAGTGACTCCACGCCACCGAGTGACTCCGCCAAGGTGAACACGGTCGTCCGGGCGCACAGATCAAGCGCAGCCTGTTCACCGGCGGCGACCCGGAAGCTCACCATCCCGCCGAAGCGACGCATCTGCCGCTCGGCCACGGCGTGGCCCGGATGCGACGTCAAGCCGGGATAGATCGTCTGCGTGACGGCGGGGTGCGCATCGAGGAAGTCGGCCACCTTCTCGGCGTTGTCACAGTGCCGCTCCATCCGCACCGCCAAGGTCTTCAGCCCGCGCAGCACCAGCCAGGAGTCGAACGGCCCGGCGATGCCGCCGATGGCGTTCTGATGGAAGGTGAGCTGCTCGGCCAGCTCGGCGTCGCCGGTGATGAGCGCGCCGCCCACGACGTCGGAGTGGCCACTGCAGTATTTGGTGGTGGAGTGCACCACGACGTCGGCACCGAGGGCGAGTGGCTGCTGCAGGTAGGGCGAGGCGAAGGTGTTGTCGACCACGACCAGTGCTCCCGCCGCGTGCGCGATCTCCGCGATCGCGGCGATGTCGGCGACCGCGAGCAGCGGGTTAGTCGGCGTCTCCACCCAGATAGCGGTGGTCCGGCCGGGACGGACGGCCGCGGCGACGGCCTCCAGGTCGGTCAGCGTCACCGGAGTCGCCTCCACACCCCACTTGGCGTGCACCTTCGCGAAGAGCCGGAACGTGCCGCCGTAGGCGTCATCAGGAATGACCAGGTGGGCGCCGGGCGCCGCGATCGTGCGCAGCAGCGTGTCCTCGGCGGCGAGTCCGCTGGCGAAGGCAAGCCCACGGACTCCGCCTTCCAGGGCGGCCAGGCACTCTTCCAGGGCGGTCCGGGTCGGGTTCCCGGACCGGGAGTACTCGTAGCCGTTGCGCAGCCCGCCGACGCCGTCTTGGGCGTACGTCGAGGTGGCGTAGATCGGCAGGGTCACGGCGCCGGTGGTCGGGTCCGGGTCCTGGCCGGCGTGGATGGCACGGGTGGAGAACCCGGTGGGCTGAGTCATGGACCGAGCGTAGTCTGCGGGCGTGGGCACCCCGGCATCCGTGGCGGGGAATGCGGGCGGGCGTGGCAACGTTGAGACACCGGTGGTCCCACGGACCGCCGAACCGACGAAAGGCAGGACATTCCCCATGTTGTTCTCACGGCAGAAGGTCACGATGGTCGAGCCCGAGCGCGCCCTGCGCGGTCGGGAGGAGCCGGTGCTCTCGGGCCCGGTGTTCCACGAGATCTTCGGCATCCCGGTGCAGAGCGTGCCAGCCGGTTCCGAGGTCGCCTATCTGGCCCTCGGCTGCTTCTGGGGAGCCGAGAAGCTCTACTGGCAGGCACCCGGCGTGACCAACACCGCGGCGGGCTATGCGGGCGGCTTCACGCAGAACCCGACGTACGAGGAAGTGTGCAGCGCCAAGACCGGCCACACCGAGATCGTCAAGGTCAGCTACGACCCCACCAAGACTAGCTACGCACAGCTGCTGAAGCTGTTCTTCGAGAACCATGACCCCACCCAGGGCATGCGTCAGGGCAACGACGTGGGTACGCAGTATCGCTCGGCCATCTACACCACCACCGACGAGCAGGCCGGCGTGGCAGCCGAGGTCAAGGAGCGGTTCCAGACGGAGTTCGCCCGGTCAGGATTCGGCCGGATCACCACCGAGATCAAGCCGCTGCCGAACTTCTACTACGCCGAGGCCTATCACCAGCAGTACCTTGACAAGAACCCCAACGGCTACTGCCCGGTGCACGCCACCGGCGTGACCTGCAACTGAGCCATCCCGACCGACGGCCCCCGCCCCTGCGGCGGGGGCCGTCGTGCGTCTGCGCCCGGCCACGCCCCTGAGGCCGCGATGCCGGTGCCGTCGAAGCCGCACCAGCCGCGAAAGATCTGACCTCTTCCGCCGCTCTAATGGCATCAGGCGAATATTTCCGGCTAGACCCAGCGAATCATCAGAGGTCTATATATGCTGAGCCCACGGTCGGGGCCACCACACAACGATTAGGTTGAGACTCTTGCGGGGGACTTACGGCTGTGCTTAGGTAGCGCAAACGTTTGTCTGAAGGAGTCAATGATGTCTCTCCGGTTAGCTATGCCCCGCCCGGCCGCTGTGGCACGAGACCCCGAGGCGTCTCGGACGCTGGTTGCGAAGTGACGATCGAGACCCTCGTCGACGCCGAATCGCCGACCACCGATCCCGCCCGGCCCCAGCCCGCCTGGGTCCGGCGGGCCAAGAAGAGCTTCCGACTGCACTGGCAGCTGTATCTGCTGATGGTCGTGCCGCTGGCGTACTTCGTGGTCTTCAAGTACATCCCGATGTCCAACGCGGTGATCGCCTTCAAGAACTACAACGTCATCAAGGGCGTTTGGGGCAGCGAGTGGATCGGCTTCACCAACTTCGAGTCGTTCCTGAACAACCCGGTGTTCTGGACCCTGGTGAAGAACACCTTCATCCTCTCGGGCTACACCGTCTTGGCGAGCTTCCCCATCCCGATCATCCTTGCTCTTGCCCTGAACGAGATTCGCCAAGGCCTGTTCCGCAAGTCGGTGCAGATGGTGACCTACGCGCCGTACTTCATCTCCACCGTCGTGGTGGTGTCGATGACCATTCTGATCCTGGCGCCGCGGCTGGGGATCCTGAACCGTGGTCTGGGGTTCTTCGGCGTGGACGCCTCCGACTTCCTCGGCAACCCCGACTACTTCCGCCACATCTACGTCTGGTCTGACATCTGGCAGACCGCCGGCTATTCCGCTGTCATCTATCTCGCCGCGCTGTCCGGCATCGACACCTCGCTGTATGAGGCGGCCAAGGTCGACGGCGCCTCCAGGATCCGCAAGATCATCCACGTCGACATCCCAGGCATCATGCCGACAGCGGTGATCATCTTGATCCTGGCCGTCGGAAACATCATGGCCATCGGCTTCGAGAAGGCCTATCTGCTGCAGAACCCGCTGAACCTCGCCAGCTCGGAGATCATCGCGACCTACGTCTACAAGACGGGCCTGTTGAACGCCGACTTCAGTCTGGCCACCGCGGTCGGCCTGTTCAACTCAGTGATCAACCTGGTCCTGCTGCTGGTGGTCAACTTCATAGCAAAGCGCATCACGGGCGGGGGGTTGTGGTCATGAGCACGAAGACCATCCAAGAGCTGGCGGTGGCGGATACGCCCGACGAAGCTGACCAGCGCCGCAAGGAGCGCGCCATCAAGGTCAAGGAGACCACCGGTGACCGGATCTTCTTGTTCTGCACCTACCTGCTGCTCTGCGTCTTCCTCATCATCGTCCTCGTCCCGCTGATCTACATCGTGGCCAGCTCGTTCAGCAGTGCCGCCGCCGTCTCGTCCGGCCGGGTGCTGCTGTGGCCGGTGGACTTCTCCATCCGGGGATACCAGGTGGCCCTCGGCGATCCGACCATCATTCGCGGCTATCTGAACTCGCTGATCTACACGGTCGCCGGCACCTTCATCAGCGTGGTGCTCACCGTCGCCATCGCGTATCCGCTCTCGCGCAAGGACCTGTTCGGCCGCGGCTTCGTCATGACACTGATCCTGTTCACCATGCTCTTCACCGGCGGCCTGATCCCGACCTACCTCGTGGTGCAGTCGCTGGGCATGCTGGACACCCGATGGTCACTGATCATCCCGCAGGCCATCGGTGTCTGGCAGGTAATCATCGCCCGAACCTACTTCCGTAGCGCCATTCCGGACGAGCTGAGCGAGGCGGCCCAGCTCGACGGCTGCAGCGACCTGCGGTTCCTCTGGTCGATCGTGATCCCGCTGGCCAAGCCGCTGCTCGCGGTGGTCGCGTTGATGTACGCGATCATGCAGTGGAACTCCTACTTCGACGCTCTGATCTATCTGAAGAGTGCCGACCTGTATCCGCTGCAGCTGGTGCTGCGGAACATCCTCATCCTCAACACCACCTCCGGCGGCAACATGGAGGCGTCGGTGATGCTCGAGCGGCAGCAGATGGCCGACCTGCTCAAGTATTCGCTGATCGTCGTCTCCAGCGTGCCCGTGCTGCTGATCTATCCCTTCGTTGCCCGCTACTTCACCAAGGGCATCATGATCGGCGCCGTCAAGGGCTGATCGACCGTCAGGTCGGACGGGCGGGACGCTGTCGTTCCCGTCCGGTCCGACCATGCACCACCGCACCGCCCTCTCCACGTTCGTCACACCCTAGGAGTCCAACAATGAAGTTCCTTCGCTCCCGGAGACCACGCCTGGCAGCCGTCGCTGCGCTCAGCGTGATCTCGCTCGGTCTCGCCGCCTGCAGCAGTGGCGGCGCCGACGACCCCGGCTCGGGCACCGCCCCGGTGCCCGACATCACCGGCAACCCGGCGGTGACCCTGAACGTCTTCGCCGCGCAGTTCCCGGACTCGAACCTCGAGACCAATGCGTTCACCAAGAAGATGAGTGAGAAGTTCAACATCACCTTCAACTGGCAGACGACCACGCTGGACGGTGGCCCGGCGAAGGAGAAGCGTCAGATCTCGCTCGCTTCCGGCGACTATCCCGACGTCTACATGTTGATCCCGTGGGTCGACCAGTTCACCCAGGCCGAGCTGGTCAAGCTCGGCGGCCAGGGAGTGGTCCAGCCGCTGAACGGGCTGATCGACAAGTACGGCCCCAACATCAAGAAGGCGCTGGACGCCAACCCGGACTACAAGGCCATGTCGACCGCCCCGGACGGCAACATCTACGGCCTGCCGCAGTGGGTCGACTGCTACCACTGCTCCTACCAGGGCAAGCTCTGGATGAACTCCGACTGGCTCAAGAAGCTCGGCCTGGAGCAGCCCAAGACCACAGACGAGATGCGCGAGGTCCTCCGGGCGTTCAAGACCAAGGACCCGAACGGCAACGGCAAAGCCGACGAGATCGCCCTCAGCGCCGACGTCCGCGACCAGCTCATCCCCTACTTCATGAACTCGTTCATCTACGACCCGCAGGGCACCAGTGGCAACAACAACTCCACCCTGGTGCTCAACAACGGCAAGGTCGACACGCAGGCCAACAAGGAGGGCTGGCGGGAAGGGCTTCGCTACATCGAGTCGCTCTACGCCGAGGGCTTGATCGACAAGGGCGCGTTCACCCAGAACGCCGACGCGCTGAAGCAGCAGGGCGACAACGCAGATGCCGTGATCCTCGGCTCCTCCACTGTGCTGCACCCGGGCATCTTCGTCGCGATCGGTTCTGCGGACGGCCGCGACAAGCACTACGACCCGGTGCCGCCGCTGACCGGTCCCACCGGGCTGGCCCACACCGGCTACAACTTCCCCTCCGCTCCGGGTGCCACCTTCGTGATCACCAACAAGGCGACGCCGGAGATGGCGGTCCAGGCCATCAAGATGCTCGACTACATCTTCACCGAGCAAGGTGAGATCGAGGGCCTGTTCGGCACCGAGGGCAAGACCTGGGAGAAGCCGGGTCCGAAGGATGTCGCCCTCGACACCAACCTGAAGCCGCTCTACAAGCAGATCCCGGCCAAGCCGGATGCCGAGCCGGCCAATGCGGCCTGGAGCGCTATGGCGCAGTACAACAACACCGCCGAGTTCCGTGCCTCTGAGGCGGTCAGCACCGACCTCTACACCTCGGAGGGCTACGAGCGTCGCCTCTTCGAGGCCACGAAGCTGTACGCCGGCAAGGAGGACAAGGCGGCGATCTACCCGTACTGGTCGGTGTGGGTCGATCCCGCGCTGAGCAGCGAGGTGGCCACGTTGCAGACCAACATCGAGAACTACACCCAGCAGGCCGCGCTGCAGTTCATCACCGGCTCCAAGGACCTCGACACCGACTGGGAGGCCTACCTCAAGGGTCTCAGCGGTGTGGGGCTGGAGCGCTACCTGGAGATCCAGCAGGAGGCGTACGACAAGACCGGCAAGAAGTGAGCACCGACCTCGCCTAGCCACCTCCGCAGCACGCAGCCGGCCGGCAGTCCGCGACCTCCAGGTCGCGGGCTTGCCGGCCGGTTCGTGAGCGGGGCGGGTCAGGCCAGTCGCGGGCGTACCTGGGAACCGACGAAGTCGATCAGTCCCGCCAGGTCCGGCTCGTCCGCAGTGGGCTGGACCACGATGGTCGTTGCCCCGAGGGAGACGAGCCGGGAGAACGACCTCGCCACCTCGTCGGCATCGCCGGCCGACCCGATGCCGAGCCCGGCTGGTCTGCCCCAGATCGGCAGCTCGGCGTCGATCCGCTGCTGTGCCCCCGCTCCGGTCGCGACCAGCTGGGTGACAACGACCGGATGGCCGGGCACTGCCGCCGCGTCGACCGCGGCCCGTACGTCGCGCAGCTCGTCGTCGGTCACCCCGACGCTCAACAAGTTGCCGTCGCCCAACCGCGCGGCCTGCGCCACCGACTTGGGCCCGGTGCCCCCGAGCAACAGCGGCGGCGGCGTGGTGGGCGGCCAGTCGAGCGCCACCTCGTCCAACCGGACGTAACGCCCGGCCACCGAGACGGTCTCGCCGGCCAGCAGCCGGCGGAGCGCGGTGGCGTACTCCTCGAGCAGTGTCAGCGGCGACGCCACCCGGGCGCCGACCTGCTCCATCCACGACTGGACGCCGTGACCCACTCCGGCGAGCAGCCGGCCCGGGAAGATGCGCTCCAGGGTCGCGAACTCCATCGCGGTCAGCGCGACGTTGCGCAGCGGTGCCGGCACCAGCCCGATGCCTACCCGGAGCCGTTCGGTGGACGCGAGCGCGACCGCCGCTGTGGCGATTCCGCTCTCCTTGAAGCAGTCCTCCCACACCCACAGCTCGTCCAGCCCGGCCCGCTCGCAGGAGCGCGCCAGGTCGCGCAGGGACTCAGGCGGCAGAGTGGGAACGAAGGCGAAACCCAGGGTCGGCGTGGTCGATCCGTTCGGTGTCATACGCGCCAGGATGTCACTGACCACTGACAGCTCGCCGACCCGCCGCGCAGCTGCTCAGCTGACTTCGAGCTCACCCATGAGCGACCAGGAGGTGCCCGGCACCGTGGTGTTGATGATCTCGGGGGTCCGGGCCAGCATCGCCGGCATCGCCTTCATCGCGGCCTGGAAGTGCTCCGAGCTCACGTGGGCTTCGGCCGCGTCGTCAGCGAACGCCTCGAGCAGGATGAACTGGTTCGGGTCCTCCACACTGCGCGACCAGTCGAACCACAGGTTCCCCGCCTCGGCCCGGGTGGCCGCGGTGAAGTCGGCGACCTCAGCCAGCCAGTGGTCGCGGTGCTCCGGACGGACTGTGAACTTGACCACGATGAAGATCATCACGCCATCCTCGCGTACGGCGTGGCGAAGCGACACCCGCCCGGCTGGCCGGGGTCTGAGGTGGTTGACTTTGCGCTGCTGGATCGTGACGTAGTCACGCCCCAAACGTGCTCAATCGATCATCCCGACTCCGTGGAGGACCTGTGTCCGCACCATCCCTGCCCCGCATCGCCATCGCCGGCCTGAGCCTGGAGGCTTCGACCTTCTCTCCGGCCCGCACCCGCATTCCCGACTTCCACCCGCAACGCGGCGAGGAGATCCTCGCCGGGCGCCCGTTCTGGGCCGCCGGCGGCTCGCTGGCCGACGCCGCCGAATGGGTGCCGATCCTCCAGGGTCGGGCCATTCCCGGCGGCGCCGTGCCCCGCGAGGACTATGACGCGCTCAAGAAGGAGATCCTCGACGGCCTCCGGGCGGCTGGTCCGCTCGACGGCATGGTGTTCGACATCCACGGCGCGATGAGCGTGGTGGGGATGGATGACGCTGAGGGAGACCTCGCCGTCGCGATCCGCGAGGTGGTGGGACCGGACGTGCTGATCAGCACCGGGATGGACCTGCACGGGAACGTGTCCTGGCGGCTGGCGCATGCGATGGACCTGCTCACCTGCTATCGGATGGCGCCGCACGAGGACGCCCTCGAAACCAAGGAGCGCGCCGTGGCCAATCTGCTGGCGCGGCTGAAGCTGCCGCCGGAGCAACGGCGACCGTACAAGGCGTGGATCCCGCTGCCCGTGCTGCTGCCCGGCGAGAAGACCAGCACCCGGATCGAGCCGGCCGCCAGCCTGTACGCCCTGGTGGGCCAGGCCGAGGCCTGCGACGGCGTGCTCGACGCCGGCATCTGGATCGGCTATGCCTGGGCTGACGAGCCCCGCAACTGCTGCGTGGTGATGGTCACCGGTGACGACGAGGCTGTGGTCCGTCGCGAAGCCGAGCAGATCGCCGCCGCCGTCTGGGCGCGGCACGAGGAGTTCTCGTTCGTCGCACCGGCGGCACCACTGGCCGAGTGCCTCGATGCCGCACTGTCCAGCGATGCCCGGCCCTACTTCCTCAGCGACTCCGGCGACAACCCGACCGCCGGCGGCGCTGGTGACGTGACCTGGACCCTGACCCAGCTGCTGGCCGACCCGCGGCTGAGCGACCCTGCGCTGACCGTCATCTATGCCTCCATCCCCGACGCCGAGGCGGTCGAGCAGTGTGTTCAGGCCGGCATCGGCGCCGAGGTGCACCTCAGTGTCGGTGCCCGGGTCGACGCGGGTCCGGCCGGGCCCGCCCAGCTGAGCGGCATCGTGCGCTCCATCGTCGACGGCGACCGCGACGCGGTGACCGAGGTGGTCGTCCAGGCCGGCGCCCTGCACGTGATCCTGACCCGCTCCCGCAAGCCGTACCACCACGAGTCCGACTTCACTCGCAACGGCCTCGACCCACGCAACGACGACGTGGTGGTGGTCAAGATCGGCTATCTCGAACCGGAGCTGTTCACCATGGCGGCGGACTGGATGCTGGCCCTCACCCCCGGCGGCGTCGACCAGGACCTGGTCCGGCTCGGCCACTCCCGGATCACCCGGCCGATGTATCCCTTCGACACCGGCTTCGTCGACCCCGACCTGCACGCCCGTCTGATCCCGGCCGCGGACCAGCAGGTTCCCGACGCGACAGTGTCCTGACCCGAGCTGACCGGTTCAGCCCAGTGCCTTCGCTGCGAAGGTGTCGCACTGGTTCGGGTCCCCGGTGCGGAAGCCCTGCTGCAGCCATTTCTGCCGCATGGCCGCTGACCCGTGGGTCCAGCTCTCCGGACTGACCTGACCCTGCGCCTTCTGCTGGATGCGGTCGTCGCCCACGGCGGCGGCCGCATCCACCGCACGGCTCAGGTCGTCCTCGCTGACCTCGGCGATCGGGCTCTCGGGGTCGGTGGTGGCGTGCCGGAACCAGACACCGGCGAAGCAGTCGGCCTGCAGCTCGAGTCGCACGGCCGGCGACGAGGCGCCGGTGCCCGAGCTCGAGCCCTGCACCTTCGCCAGGGTGCCCGCCTGGTTCTGGATGTGGTGGCCGAACTCGTGCGCGAGAACGTACGCCTCGGCCGCGTCGCCGCCCTTCGCGCCCAGCTGGGTGGTGAGCTGGTCGAAGAAGCCGAGGTCGAGGTAGACCGAGGTGTCCCCCGGGCAGTAGAACGGTCCGACCGCAGCGGAGGCCGTGCCGCAGGCGGTGGAGACCTGACCGGTGAAGGTGTTGACCCGGATCACCTGGTAGTCCCGCTGGGCTGTGGACCAGTAGTCCTGGATCGAGTTGGTGTACGCCACGAACCGGCAGTCCCGGTCGGTGCGAACGTCGGACCCGCGGGTGCACTGGGCGAACGGGCTCGGTGCTGCGGAGCCGGGATCGGCGCCCTCGCCACCGAGGATGTCGTTGGGGTTGATGCCCAGCAGCAAGGCCAGCACCAGCACCACCACTCCTGCCCCACCGCCGAGAGCGATCCGTCCGCCGCCCCCGCGGCGCCCAGCACTCACCTGCGACGGGTCGAGCTGGGCTCGGTCGTTGTATTTCATGCATCCTCCGGCGCCGGCTGAGTGGTGAGGGGAGCATAACGACCGGCGTACGACCGACCCGTCGGCGCAGCGCCCTTCGGAATAGCCGCCGAGGACATCGCGTTGTGTCTGCTGATAGTTGAATGCTAAATTATTGGCCCCGAGCCTAGGAGTGGATATGCAGTTCGGAATCTTCAGCGTCGGCGACGTGACCCCCGACCCCACCACCGGGCGGACGCCGAGCGAGGCGGAGCGGATTCAGGCCATGGTCGCGATCGCGGTCAAGGCCGAGGAGGTGGGACTGGACGTGTTCGCCAGTGGCGAGCACCACAACCCCCCGTTCGTGCCGTCCTCCCCGACCACCATGCTCGGTTATCTCGCGGCGAAGACCGAGAGGATCATCCTCTCGACAGCCACCACGCTGATCACGACCAACGACCCGGTGAAGATCGCCGAGGACTACGCCATGCTGCAGCACCTGGCCGACGGTCGGGTCGACCTGATGATGGGGCGGGGCAACACCGGTCCGGTGTACCCGTGGTTCGGCAAGGACATCCGCGACGGCATCGACCTCGCCATCGAGAACTACCATCTGCTGCACCGCCTGTGGAGAGAGGACGTGGTCGACTGGGAAGGGAAGTTCCGTACCCCGCTGCAGTCATTCACGGCCACACCGCGACCGCTGGACGGCGTGCCGCCGTTCGTCTGGCACGGCTCGATCCGCAGCCCCGAGATCGCCGAGCAGGCCGCCTACTACGGTGACGGGTTCTTCGCGAACCACATCTTCTGGCCGACCGACCACTTCCAGCGCCTGATCAGCTTCTACCGGCAGCGCTACGAGCACTACGGCCACGGCAGCGCCGACGCCGCCATCGTCGGGCTGGGCGGCCAGGTGTATATCGCCAAGAGCTCCCAGGACGCCGTGCGCGAGTTCCGCCCGTACTTCGACAACGCCCCGGTCTACGGCCACGGGCCGTCACTGGAGGACTTCATGGCCCAGACCCCGCTCACCGTGGGGAGCCCGCAGCAGGTGATCGAGCGGACCCTCACCTTCCGCGAGCACTTCGGCGACTATCAGCGCCAGCTGTTCCTCGCCGACCACGCGGGCCTGCCGCTGACCACGGTGCTCAAGCAGCTCGATCTGCTCGGCGAGGAGGTCATCCCGGTGCTCCGCAAGGAGCTGGACCGGTTGCGCCCGGCCCACGTCCCCGACGGTCCGACCCACGCCCAGCTGGTGGCCGCGTCCCGGGCTGACGCGTCGCGCGATCCTGCCCCGGGCTCTGATGCCTCGCTCGGTCCGGCGACGTCCGCGGGGGCGGTGCGATGACGGCGATCACGGTCATCAGCGCCGGCCTGTCCTCGCCGTCGTCCAGCCGCCTGCTCGCCGACCGG
The DNA here is from genome assembly GCF_056896895.1 of Microlunatus sp. M237. NCBI lineage: Bacteria > Bacillati > Actinomycetota > Actinomycetes > Propionibacteriales > Propionibacteriaceae > Microlunatus > Microlunatus sp. M237. Next base: position 446,180 of record NZ_JBXHBL010000002.1, read on the forward strand.
CTCAGCGACGCCACCCGCTCCGCGCTGCGGGCCGCCGGGTCCGCCGCCGAGATCGAGGTGATCGAGCTCCGCGACCTCGCCGGTGACCTGGCGAACCACCTCGTCACCGGGTTCCCCAGCCCGCGCCTGCGCGCTGCGCTGGATGCCGTCGTCACCGCGGATGCGGTGATCGCCGTCAGCCCCATCTTCAACGCGTCCTACAGCGGGCTGTTCAAGATGTTCATCGACGTGCTGGATCGCGATGCGCTCGTCGGTACGCCGGTCCTGGTCGCCGCGACCGGGGGCAGCGCCCGTCACTCCCTCGCACTCGAGCACGCGCTGCGGCCGTTGTTCGCCTACCTACGGGCGACGACCGTCCCCACCGCGGTGTTCGCCGCCACCGAGGACTGGGCCGCACCTGCCCGGCTCGGGGCCCGGATCGAGCGTGCCGCGGGCGAGCTCGCGTCGCTGCTCTGCGCGGTGGCGACGCCGACGAGCCGGCCGGACCCCTACGCCGACGTGTTGCCGTTCGAGCGGCTGCTGCAGACGCCCGGCCGCGGCGTCTGAGAGACTCCGCCCATGCATCTGGTCATCACGAACAACCCGGCAGCGGACCGCTTCGAGGCCCGCGACGGTGTCACGCTCGCCGGTTACGTCGACTACCAGCTGGCGACCGGCCTGATGGTGCTGAGCCATACCGAGGTCGACGGCGCGTACGAGGGCCAAGGTGTCGGCAGCGCCCTGGCCGCGTACGCCGTCGACGACATCCGCCGGCGCGAGCTCGCGGTGCTGGTTCTGTGCCCGTTCATCCGGAGCTGGATCGAGCGTCACCCCGACTACGCGGACCTGCTCTACGGCTCAGCACCCAAGGACGACGGCATCGCCCCCACCCCCGCCGGGGCCTAGCGGGTCCCTTGTCAGCGGCTGCGGCTAGCCTCGCGCCATGTCCGTTGCACCCCGTCCGACGCCGTGCTGACCACGGTCGCGATCCAGAACTACCGCTCGCTGCGCGAGCTGGTGTTGCCGCTGTCCCGGTTGACCGTGGTGACCGGAGCCAACGGCAGCGGCAAGTCCAGTCTGTATCGGTCGCTGCGGCTTCTCGCCGACTGCGCCCTCGGCCGGGTGGTCCAGTCCCTGGCCCGCGAGGGAGGTCTGCCGTCCGCGCTGTGGGCCGGGCCGGCCGTGGTCGGACGAGGAGTCCGCGACGGCAGCTATCCGGTCGAGGGCACCGTCCGCTCCGGCCCGGTGAGTCTGCAGCTGGGGTTCGCCTCCGACGACTTCTCCTATCTGATCGACCTCGGCATTCCGCAGCGGGACGAGAGGTCCGCCTTCAACCTCGACCCTGAGATCAAACGTGAGCTGGTCTGGAGCGGGGAGGTGATGCGACCCGCCTCGCTCCTTCTCAAGCGGGTACGCCAGTCGGTCCTCACCCGGGCCGACCAGGATGGGGTGCCGAGCGGCGACGCCCCGGCGAAGGGCTGGGACGAGGTCACCACCTCGATGCGGACCTATGACAGCGTGCTGAGCGAGCTGGTCGACCCGGTCCGCGCGCCTGAGGTGGTGGCATTACGCGAGCAGGTCAGATCGTGGCGGTTCTACGACCACTTCCGGACCGACGCCGAGGCGCCGGCTCGTTCGCCGCAGGTGCTGACCCGGACCCCGGTGCTGGACCCGGACGGCCAACAGCTGGCGGCCGCGTTGCAGACCATTCTCGAGATCGGCGACGCCGCCCTGCTGCAGGCCACGGTGGAGGACGCGTTTCCCGGATCCCGGCTCGGCATCTCCAGCGCCGGCGGACGGTCTGAGCTGAGCTTCTTCCAGCACGGCCTGCTCCGTCCCCTGTCGGGGGCGGAGGTGTCGGACGGGACGCTGCGCTACCTGCTGCTGGTGGCCGCCCTGCTGAGCCCGCGGCCGCCGGGCCTGATGGTGCTGAATGAGCCGGAGACCAGCCTGCACCCGGACCTGCTCGGCCCGCTGGCCCGCCTCATCACCGCGGCCAGCCGATCCAGTCAGATCATGGTCGTCTCGCACGCCGACGCCCTTGTGTCGGAGCTGCGCCGCAGCGGCGAGGCGGCGGTGCTGGAGCTGGTCAAGGAGTTGGGCGCGACCCGGATCGAGGGCCTGGGCCGGTTCGAGGCGCCCAGTTGGAACTGGGGCAAGCGCTGACGGTTCGTCCGATCAGCGTTGGTCGGGCTCGTCGTCGGGTCGTGGCCGGGTCCGGATCAGCCACGCCAGCCCGAGCACCGGCAGCACCAGGGGCACGAAACCGTAGCCGATGCCGTAGGCCGACCAGACCGTCGCCCGGGGGAAGGCCTCGGCGTCGAACACGCTGAGCGTACCGACGATCAACACGCCGGCCAGCTCCACGACGATCGCCGTCCACGCCACCCGGCGGGAGGTGCTGGTGCCGCGGGCCAGCGTGATGGTCGCCACCACATAGACCAGCCCGGCGAAGGCGGACAACAGATACGCCAGCGGCGCCTGGTCGAAGCGGGTGGCCAGCTGGACCCCCGCCCGGGCGGAGGCCGAGAGCGCGAACACCCCGTACACCGCGACCAGCAGCCGGCCCGGGCCGGATCCGGTGGCGCGCGGACGCTGCGGTTGGCTGGCGCTCGACGAAGCGGCAGTCGACGGCTCAGGCACCCTCGCCCCACAGCACCTGCAGCCGCAGCGTCATCGCCAGCACCGAGAAGGCGGCGACGGCGAGCACATAGCCGGAGTAGCGGGTGCGTTCCGACAGCGCCCAGAGTCCGGCCACCGGGAGCAGCAGCACGACGCCGATCAGATAGCCGATCGTGGTCGCCATCGACTCCGGGCGATGGCCGGTGGCCAGCTGCACGCCGGCGATAACCGACTGCGCCAGGGTGACCAGCGCGACCACCCCCGCGAAGACGATCTGCGCCCGCCCCGGCGCCTTGTTCAGCGCCGCCGTGAGGATGCCCCACGCCGTGGCGACCAGCGCCAGGCCCATCACCACATAGGCCAGCACGTCGATCATCGGTCTCCCTTCGGTCCAACAGCCCCGCAACGTTACCGCGTCGATGAGCCGGCCCCGAAAGCCTGCGCCCGCCGCCCGCAGTGAGCCTGGTCTCGAACGATCTGACCGGACCGGGGAGCACCCGCAGGGTTTCCCCTACGACCCCGGTATGACCCGAGACGGGGCTGCGGGAGGACGCGCACCGGCTGGCCGCGGGCCAGGCTTGGGGTCATGTCCACCACCACGCTGCCGCGCCGGCCGCTCACCGCTGCCCTCCGCCTGCGCCACCCGCTGACGGTCGTCGGGGTAGCCTGCGTGGTGGCCTGCGTCGTCGCGTTCGTCGCCAACAGCGGCGCCGAGATCCTGCACGCGTCAGCCGACGTGGCCAATCGGGGCGCGGCCCCGACCGCCGTGGGATACGGGTGGTCGTGGTGGCCGCTCGGGCTCAAGACCTTGTATTCAGACGGCAGCCAGACCGTCGAGCTGTGGTGAGCCGGAGCTCAGATCGCCGCCGCGTCCGTCGGCACGGCTGAGGTCGCGCCCGGGCGCCCCCTGCCGCCGGTGGCGGCCCGGATCGACAGCACCGCCATCGGTACCAGCACCACAGCAGCGACGCCGGCCAGCGCGGGATAGCCACCCCAGCCGAGGACGAGGCCGGAAGCGGCGGAGGAAGCGGCGGCGGCCAGGTTCATCACCGAGTCGGTGGCTCCTTGGATCGACACCTTGTTCTCACTGGTCACCGAGTCGGCCAGCAGGGTGGAGCCGCCGATCATCCCCGCCGACCACGCCAACCCCAGCAGACCCAGCGCAAGCGAGATGACCAGCATGCTCGGCTCGTCAGCCAGCGCGGCCAGGACCAGGGAGACCGCGAAGATCCCCACGCCCACCAACACCACCCCGACCGCCGAGATCTTGTCGGTCAGCCAGCCCATCACCGGGCTCGCTCCGTACATCCCGAAGATGTGGATGCTGATCACCAGGCCGACCAGGTTCAACGAGAACCCGAGGTGGCTCATGTGCAGCGGCGTCATCACCATCACCCCGACCATGATCGTGTGCGAGCAGGTGATCGCCACGGTGCCGACCCGGACGGCCGGGTTGCGCCACCCGCTTGCCAGTGCCGCCCAGAACCCGAGCTCGGTGCCCGCCGGCGGGTCGGCGGGCACGGCTGGTCCGGCGACCGTCTCCGGTGCCGGGTCCGAGTCCGCTCCCGTCGGTCGAGGAACCTCGCCCGGGGTGGCCGACGCCGCCCGCAGCCCGAGGCCGACGATCACCGCAGCACCGGTGAACGCCACCAGCGAGAACAGGTACGGCCCGGTCAGCGGCTCGATCCCGATCCGGGCGCCGAGGTCGCTGCCGATCTCGGAGAGGTTCGGTCCTGCGATGGAGCCGATCGTCGTGGACCACAGCACGATCGACATCGCCCGCGCTCGATAGGCGGGAAGCGCCAGCTCGGTGGCGGCGAAGCGCGCCTGCAGACCCGCCGCCGTGCCGGCGCCGAACGCCGCCAGACCGACGAAGAGGACGGCCACCTGGTCCAGGGCGGCCGCGGCGAACACGAGCAGGGTGCCGACGGCGGCGAGGGCGTAGCCGGCGGCCAGACCCCACCGGCGGCCGCGTCGACCCGCGAGTCGGGCGAGCGGGATGGCCCACAGCCCCGCCCCGAGCACCGAGGAGGTCTGGGCCAGCCCGGCGAGGGCGACGGTGCCGGACAGCTGTTCGGCCAGCAGCCCACCCACCGCGACGCCGCTGGCGACGCCCACCCCGGCCAGCAGCTGGCTGATCACCAGCATGTTGAGCTGTGTGCTGCGGACACCCATCAGACCAGTCCCTGTTCGTCGGCGATACGTCATTCTGGCAGGCCGGGACGGGCGCCGGCGGCCCACGACCCCGCTTCGACGAAACCCGGGCGGGGATGATTGGCTGGGCATGCCTGGAGGAGGACCCTTGACCCGACCTGACGCCTCAGATCCCGACACCTTGGATCTGGACCACCCCGACTTCGACGCCATCACCGTCGACTCGCTCCGCACGGCCGGTGGCCTGAAGTGGAGCCTGTTCCCCGACGCCCTCGGCGCGTTCGTGGCCGAGATGGACTTCGGTACGGCCCCGGTGGTGACGCGAGCCTTGCATGCCGCCGTCGACAGCGGTGCGCTCGGCTACCTCCCCGGACCCGTGGAGAGCTCGCTCGCCGACGCCACCGCCGCCTGGCAGGCTGAGCATCACGGTTGGGCCGTCGACCCGGCGATGGTGCATCCGATCGCCGACGTACTGAAGGGCCTGGAGCTGGCCATCGAGCACTTCTCGGCCCCCGGTGCTCCGGTCATTCTTCCCTCGCCCGCGTACATGCCGTTCTGGACCGTCCCGCCGCTTCTCGGCCGGAAGATCATCGACGTACCACTGCAGCTGACCGAGCAGGGCTACCGGATGGATCTCGACGCACTCCGCGCCGCCTTCCGTGCCGGCGGGTCGCTGCTGATCCTGTGCAACCCCTACAACCCGGTCGGTCGCGTCTTCGGCGCCGACGAGCTCACCGCCATCGCCGAGGTCGTCGACGAGTTCGGTGGACGCGTCTTCGCCGACGAGATCCACGCTCCGCTGGTGTACGCCCCGGCCCGGCACATCCCGTATGCCTCGCTCTCCGACGTGACGGCCGGGCATACCGTGACGGCGGTGTCGGCCTCCAAGGCCTGGAACCTGCCCGGGCTGAAGTGCGCGCAGCTCATCGTGAGCAACCCCGCCGACGCCGCCACCTGGGAGCCGATCGGGCATTACGCCAGCCACGGCGCCAGCACCCTCGGCGTGATCGCCAACACCGTCGCGTACCGCGAGGGTGACCCGTGGCTCGCCTCGGTCCTGAGCTATCTCGACGGCAACCGGCGGGCGCTCGATGAGGCGATCCGCGCTGAGCTGCCCGGAGTGTCGTGGGTCCGACCTGACGGCACCTACATCGGCTGGCTGGACTGCCGCGGGCTGGACCTGGGAACCAGCCCGGCCTCGTTCTTCGCCGACCGGGCGCAGGTGGCCCTGACCGACGGCGTCGACTGTGGGCCGAGCGGCGCCGGCTTCGTCCGGATGATCTTCGCCACGCCACGGCCGATCCTGGAACAGGCGGTGGCGAGCATGGGCGCAGCGGTACGGTCGCAGCTCGCCACACTCCCCGGCTGAGGGGCGCGAACCCCGGGTCGGCGACAATGACCGGGTGCAGATCATCGGAGTCGACCGCAACGGCGAGAGCGTGCTTCGCACCCAGCTCCGGCACGGGGAGCCACCGGCGGAAGCGGCGCGGCGGTGCGGCTATCGGATGGTTCGTCCGGTGTCCGCCTCCCACCTCGGCGACGAGATTGCGCTCACCCTTCGCGTCGATCCCGCCGACGACGGCGGGGCCACGACCCCGCCCGCACCGCACCGCGACCCGGACCTGACCCAAGCGCCAGGAGAGGTCCCGCGCGTCGTCCAACGGGTCGCCGCCTACGCCGTGGTGCTCTCCGAGCGCGGACTGCTGGCCACCGAGTACTCCAACCGGGTCGTCGCGACCGGACGCTACGGCCTGCCCGGCGGCGGCATCGATCCCGGCGAGCAACCGGTCGAGGCCGTCCTGCGCGAGGTCCGGGAAGAGACCGCGCAGGAGGTGACGGTGGCGGATCTGGTCGCCGTGCACAGCGGGCACTGGGTCGGCCGCAGCCCGCGCGGCGACCTGGAGGACTTCCACGCCGTACGCCTGGTCTACACCGCGACCTGTGCCGATCCCAGCGAGCCCCGGGTGATCGACGTCGGCGGCACCACCGAGTCGGCGCGCTGGATCGGTCTGGACGACTGGCGCAGCGTGGCCTGGACGCGCGGCTGGGAGGACGTCATCCGTCCCCTGCTGCCCGGCCTGGGGGCGTCGCGCTAGTCGATGTCGCTGAGCAGGTCCTGACGGGTCAGCACACCGGTCGGCTTGCCGTCGTCGAGCACCAGCAGGGCGTCGACGTCGACCAGCGCCGCCACGGCCTTGCTGACCGGCTCGTTGGCGCCGACCGTGGGCAGTGGCGCCTCCATCGTGGTGCCGACCGCATCGGCCGGTCGAACAGCATGACCGAACAACGCCCCGAGCAGGCCACGCTCGCTGACCGAGCCGACCACCTCGGCCGCCATCACCGGCGGCTCGGCGCGGACCACGGGCATCTGCGAGACGCCGTACTCGCGCAGGATGTGCACCGCCTCGGCGATGGTCTCGCCGGGATGGGTGTGGACCAGGGACGGCAACGCCCCCGACTTCTCCCGGAGCACGTCACCGACCGTACGGACCGACTCGGCCGCGCGGGGGGCGAACCCGTAGCGGGTGAGCCACTCGTCGCTGAACACCTTGGTCAGATACCCCCGGCCGGAGTCCGGCAGCAGCACGACCACCACGGCGTCGGGGTCGTCGATCTCGTGGGCGAGACGGATCGCCGCCGCGGCGGCCATGCCGGACGAGCCACCCACCAGCAGCGCCTCCTCGCGAGCCAGCCGCCGGGTCATGGCGAACGAGTCGCCGTCGGAGATCTCGATCACCCGGTCGCAGACGCTCTTGTCGTAGTTCGCGGGCCAGAAATCCTCACCGACGCCTTCGACCAGATACGGGCGGCCGTCGCCGCCGGAGTAGACCGATCCGGTCGGGTCCGCGCCGATGACCTGCACCCGGCCGCCGGACACCTCCTTGAGGTAGCGACCGGTGCCGCTGATGGTGCCACCGGTGCCCATCCCGGTGACGAAGTGTGTGATCCGTCCCTCGGTCTGCTCCCAGATCTCCGGCCCGGTGGTCTCGTAGTGGCTGGCCGGGTTGTTGGGATTGCTGTACTGGTCGGGCTTCCAGGCGCCGGGGATCTCGCGGACCAGCCGGTCGGAGGTGGAGTAGTAGGAGTCGGGGTGGTCCGGATCGACCGCGGTGGGGCAGACGACCACCTGCGCGCCGTAGGCGGCCAGCACGTTGCGCTTGTCCTCGCTCACCTTGTCGGGGCAGACGAAGACACAGGAATACCCCTTCGCCTGGGCCACGATGGCCAGCCCGACGCCGGTGTTGCCACTGGTCGGCTCGACGATGGTGCCGCCGGGCTTCAGCTTGCCCTCGCGTTCGGCGGCCTCGATCATCTTCACCGCGATCCGGTCCTTCACGGAGCCGCCGGGATTGAGGTATTCCACCTTGGCCAGGATCAGCGGCTTGGCACCGTCGGTCACCTTGTTCAGCTGGAGCAGCGGGGTGTTACCGACGAGGTCGATCAGGGAGGTCACATAGCGCACACCACGACTCTAACCGACCGCAACGACACACCCTCGTTGTCGCGGACATGGCGAGGGCCGCGCTCTCCCGTCGGAGTGCGCGGCCCTCAAGTTTCTCGGTCGCTATCGAGTGGGTGGAACTACCTGCGGAGGTAGGACAGCAGCCGCAGCATCTCGATGTAGAGCCAGACCATGGTGACGGTCAGGCCGAAGGCGCCGCGCCAGGACTCCGACGCCGGGGCCCCCATCTGGACGCCCTTCTCGATGTAGTCGAAGTCGAGCACCAGGTTCAGCACGGCCAGCACGATGGCGATGGCCGAGATGCCGATGGCCAGCGGCGTGACCGGACCGGTGATGCCGCCACGGAGACCGCCGCCGCCGGTGACCAGGCTGAAGATGAAGTTCACCAGCATCAGCGCGGCGAAGGCGATGGTCGACATGATGACGATCTTCTGGAACTTCGCGGTGACCCGGATGTTGAAGAACTTGTACGCGGCCAGCGTCACGCCGGCGGCGAAGAAGGTGGCGACGACGGCCTGGGTCACGATGCCCGGGTAGACGCTCTCGAACACCTTGCTGATCATCCCGATGAAGACGCCCTCGATGGCGGCGTAGGCCAGCACCAACGGTGGGCTCACCACGCGCCGGAAGGACACCAGCATCACGACCACGAAGCCGACCAGGCCGGACAGGATCATGCCGGGGAAATAGAGCGCCGGCGGCACGAGGTTCCAGGCCACGGCGGCAGTGAGGATCAGGACGCCCATCGTGATCGCGGTCTTGGTGACCACGTCGTCGAAGCTCATCCGGGCCTCGGTCGGGGCGACCGGCGGCTGTCCGTGTCCACCGGGCTGACCGTAGGGGCTCTGCGGGTACTGGCTGTAGCCCTGCCCGTACTGCTGACCGTACTGCGGCGCTGCGGGTGTGAACGCGTCCTTCTTGGAGAGGATCGGGTTCGAACTGCGCAACATGTGAATGTTCCTCCTCTGGGCACCAGGTGGTGCAACGCTCTCAGTCTACGTAACGCCGGCGGCGGCGCTGTTTCTTCCGGCTGGGAATCGGCTAAGAAGAGGCCAACGACGGTTCGACCAGGTCGACGTAGCGGCGGGCCATGGTGGCCAGCACGTCGGCTCCGGGAGCCGCCCAGACGTCCGCGTTGAAGATCTCCACCTCGACGTCGCCGCGATAGCCCGCGGCGGCGACGGCGGCGGTGAAGCCGGCGAAGTCGATGTGGCCGTCCCCCATCATCCCCCGCGCCAGCAAGGTGTCGGCCGGCAGTGGGGTGATCCAGTCGCAGACCTGATAGCTGACGATCCGCTCCCCTGCCCGGGCGATGGACTCGGCAAGGCCCGGCTCCCACCACAGGTGGAACGTGTCGACCACGACCCCGACGTCGGCCGGGTCGAACTGCTCGGCGATGTCCAGCGCCTGGGCGAGAGTGGACACGACGCCGCGGTCGGCGGCGTAGATCGGGTTCATCGGCTCGATGCCGAGGGTCACGCCGAGCTCCGCGGCGTACGGCACCAGCCGCTCGATCGCCGCCACCGCCCGACGACGGGCGGCGACCAGGTCGCGGTCGCCGGCGGGCAGCCCGCCGGGCACCAGCACCAAGGTGGCCGCGCCGAGCGCCGCGGTCTCCTCGATGGCTGCGCGGTTGGAGCGGTACGCCGCCTCCACCTCAGCGGGGTCGGAGACGGTGAAGAAGCCGCCGCGGCACAGTGACGAGACCCGCAGCCCCGACGCCCGGACGGCGGCGACCGCCGCGTCCAGCCCCACCGCTGCCACCGGCTCGCGCCAGAGGCCGATCGAGGACAGGCCGGCGGCGACCGTACCCTCGATCGCCTCCAGCAGCGACCACTCGGCCGTGGTGCGCTGGTTGAGCGACAGCCGCCGCAGCCGGGGGTCGCCCGGCCGGGGCGTGGCTGTGGTCGCCGGTGCGCCGGTGGGGACGTCGACCTCGGTCACGGCGGCGCTCACCGGGTCAAACCGGCGGCAGCCAGGACCAGACCGAGCCGGTGGGCGGCCAGCTCGGGGTCGGGCAGCAGCTGTGCGGCGTTGGCGAGCTCGAAGATGCGGGTCAGGTGCAGTGGCGACCGGGCCGCCTGCAGTCCGCCGATCATGGTGAACCCCTGCTGCAGCCCGGACAGCCAGGAGACGAAGGCGATGCCGGTCTTGTAGTAGAAGGTCGGCGTCTCGAAGATGTGCCGCGACAGCTCCAGCGTTGGCGCGAACTCGGCGTCATAGCGGTCCAGATCGCCCTCGTCCAGAGCCGTCAACGCCGCGGACGCGGCCGGGGCGATGGCGGCGAAGGCACCGAGCAGCGCGTCGGAGTGATGGCGGCCGTCGCCGCGGATCAGCTCGGGGTAGTTGAAGTCGTCGCCGGTGTAGAGCCGGACCCCGGCGGGCAGCGCTGCCCGTAGGCCGGTCTCGTGCGCCGCCGACAGCAACGAGACCTTGACCCCGTCGATCTTGGCCGCGTGGGCGTGGACCAGCTCGAGGAAGGTCGCGGTGGCCGTGTCGAGGTCGGTCGAGCCCCAGTAGCCACGCAGGTTGGGGTCGAACATCTCGCCCAGCCAGTGCAGCACGACGGGCTCGCTGACCTGGCGAAGGATCGTGTCGTAGACCTGCAGGTAGTCCGCTGCGCCCCGCGCCACGGTGGCCAGGTGACGCGAGGCCATCACGATCACCTGTGAGCCGGCACCCTCGACGAACGCCACCTGCTCCAGGTAGGCCTCGGTCACCTGCTCGACGGTCGTCAGCAGCTGCCGGTGATCGGTGCCCGCGCCCGAGGCGATCCGGGCTCCGACGGCGTTGGCCTGGGCTGCGCTGCGGGTGATCAGCTCCTGGACGGCGGGCCAGTCGATGCCCATGTTGCGCTGTGCGGTGTCCATCGCCTCCGCCACGCCGAGGCCGTAGCGGAAGAGGTGTTCGCGAAACGCCAGGGTGGCGTCCCAGTCGACGGCGGCCGGGGCGCCCGGGACGTTCTCGCCGCGGGGGTCGGCCACCACGTGGGCCGCGGCGAAGGCGATCCGGGTGGCGTAGGGCTGGGGGTGCTCGACCCACGCCCGCGGCTCACGCAGCTCGACCTCGGTCCAGCCGCCGTCGGCGGTGGGCAGGGCCACCGCCGTCGTGGCGCCCGTCACGGGTGCACCTGGCCGCGAGCCGCGCCCCGGTCAGCGGCACTCCGGTCGGAAGCCTTGATCTCCACCCGCCGGCCCTGACGGGAGGAGACATATCCGGCGTCGACCAGCTGCAGCCCGCGGACGCCGGCGGCCAGGTCGTAGGGGTGCGGCCGGCCGGCGTCGACGTCGATCAGGAACTGCTCCCACTGGGCCCGGAACCCGTTGGCGAACTCGGCGTTGTCGGGGATCTGCTCCCACTGGCCCCGGAAGTCCTCGGTGGTCGGCAGGTCGGGGTTCCACACCGGCTTGGGGGTACGTACCCGCGGCTGGATCCGGCAGCCGAACAGACCGGCGACGGCCGAGCCGTGGGTGCCGTCGACCTGGAACTCGACCAGCTCACCGCGATCCACCCGGACGGCCCAGGAGGAGTTGATCTGGGCGATCACGCCGCCCTCGAGCTCGAAGATCCCGTACGCGGCGTCGTCGGCGGTGGCGGCGTATCGCCTTCCCTGCTCGTCCCACCGCTCGGGGATGTGGGTGACGGCCTTGGCCATCACCGTCTCGACCCGTCCGAAGAGGTTCTCCAGCACATAGTTCCAGTGACAGAACATGTCCAAGACGACGCCGCCGCCGTCCTCGGCACGGTAGTTCCAGCTGGGTCGCTGCGCCGGCTGCAGGTCACCTTCGAAGACCCAGTAGCCGAACTCGCCACGGACCGAGAGGATCCGGCCGAAGAATCCCGAGTCGATCAGCCGCTTCAGCTTGAGCAGCCCCGGCAGGTACAGCTTGTCATGCACCACCCCGTTGATGATCCCCGCGGCCGCGGCTGCGTCGACCAGCTCCTGGCCGTCCGCGACGGTCTCGGCGATCGGCTTCTCGGTGTAGATGTGCAGACCGCGGTCGATGGCCTTGAGGATGGCCTTCTTGCGCTCGGAGGTGACCTGGGCGTCGAAGTAGATCGTCGCGGTGTCGTCGGCGAGGGCCGCATCCAGATCGGTGGTGTAGTCGGCGATGCCGTGCTGGGCAGCCATCCGGGCCAGCTTGTCCTCGCTGCGCCCGACCAGGACCGGCTCGACCTGGATCCGGTTCCCGTCGGGCAGCTCGATGCCGCCGTCGTCGCGGATCGCCAGGATGGATCGGACCAGGTGTTGGCGGTATCCCATCCGACCGGTCACGCCGTTCATGATGATCCGGACCTTGCGCTCTGCCATTGCTGCGCCTTTCCTTGAGGGAGCGGCAACCGCCCCGGGGCCGTACGAAAGCGCTTTCGCAAGCGCTTTCGTTACAGTAGGTTGTCATGCGGTCGGCTGGCAAGTACGTTTCCGGCCCGGTCCGAGTCGTCAGGAGGTGAACGGTGCCGAAATCGCGCTCGGCCTTGCGCCTGGTGGACGTCGCCACCGCTGCCGGCGTCTCGCTCGCCACCGCGTCGCGTGCGCTCAGCGGTCAGACCGGAGTGAGCGAGGCGGTCGCCGAGCATGTCCGCACCGTGGCCGCCGAGCTCGGCTATGTCGCGAACCCGCACGCCCGGACCCTCGCCGGCGGGCTGACGTCGGTGGTCGGGCTGATCGTGCACGAGATCGACGACCCGTACTTCTCCGAGATCGCCAGTGGCGTGGTGCACGCCGCGGCGGCGCACGAGCTGATCGTGCAGATCTCGCACTCGGGCCGCGATCCCGAGCAGGAGCTGCGCCAGATCCGGACCCTGGTGGCCAACCGGGTCGGCGCCATCATCATCGCCGGTTCCGGCTACACCGACCCGGACGCGCAGGACGCGGCCAAGGCGGTGCTGACCAGCTTCGAGGCGAACGGCGGACGGGTGGTGGTGATCGGCCGGCATCACCTCCGCGCCGACGCGGTGATCCCCGCCAACGTCGAGGCCGGCGCCGCGCTCGCCGAGCACCTGCTGGCACTGGGTCACCGGCGGATCGCGGTCGCCGCGGGGCCGGAGGGGCTGACCACCGTCGAGGACCGGCTGGCCGGCCTGCGATCGGTACTTGACCGCAGCGACCCACCGGTGTCCGTCACCGTGATCCATACCGACTTCACCCAGGACGGCGGTTCGCACGCGGCCGGGCAGGTCTTGAAGCACCACCCGGACCGGACCGTGATCGTGGCCCTCAACGATGCCATGGCGATCGGCGTGCTGGCCGCGATGCGAGCCCACGCGGTGCCGGTGCCCGAGAAGATGTCGGTCGCCGGCTTCGACGACGTCTCAGTCGCCGCCGCGCTGGCTCCGAGCCTGACCACCGTCCGGCTGCCGATGGCCCTGATGGGCCACCTGGCGCTCGAGCTGACGCTGAAGAAGCCGGGCGCCAAGCTGCGCCGCCGCACCACCACTGCGGAGCTGATGGTGCGCGCCTCCACTGCCCCGCCCCGTCCGGTGTGATCCGCGACAGCGCGAGCAACGACGGCGCAGCGACACCGCCGACGCGCCTGAGCGTCATCACTGGCCGACGCGGCTGAGCGTCACGACTGGCCGACGCGGCTGAGCGTCACGACTGGCCGACGCGGCTGAGCGTCACGACTGTGAGGTAGGGGCCCCGACCGGGGTGCTTCGCGGTGACAGCAGTTCGAAGCCGCGCTGCCAGGCCAGCTCGACCGGGCCACGGCGGAACCGGCGCAGCCACAGGTGGGCCGCGACCAGCACCACGGCCACCACCACGAGATAGATCACCACAGTCCCCGGCACCCGCAGGTCTGCCGGCAGCTGTGCAGCCAGGCCGAAGCCCCAGCCATAGCACAGCACCGACGCGAGCAGGTTCTGCAGCACGTAGCAGGACAGCGCCATCCGGCCCACCTCGTTGAGCCGGCGCTGGGTCCACCCCACCCGCGGCAGTCGCCGAACGATCTCCACCACGGCGGCGAGCAGCCCGAGGGCGACCAGCGGCGCCGTGCCGTACCGGCTGACGATGATCCCGGCCAGTCCCCCACCGATGCCGATGACCAGGTCGGCGACGAAGGCCACCACCCCGATGACCATCAGCCGTCGGCGCAGCGGCGCGCCCTCGTCGGCCAGCACGCCGGCCCGCAGCAGTCGCGCGCCGAGCAGGAACATCGCCATCGACAGCGCGAAGATCAACACCGGTTCGAGCCGGAACAGCACCGCGTTGTCGAGCCGCAGCGAGACCAGGTCCAACCAGCTGCCGTCCGCGTACGGGTTGGGATCGAGAATCCCACTGGCCTTGGCCGGCGTGGAGCTCAGCAGAGCGACCACCACCACGCCCAGCCCAGCGAGGTGCAGGGTGGCGGCGGTGACCATCCAGCGGGTCTGCACCCGCTCACTGGTCAGCAGGAGATAGGCCACCACCAGCCCGGTGACGGCGTAGCCCATCAGCACGTCGAACTCGACCACCAGCAGGTAGTGCAGCACACCGTCGAGGAAGAGCAGCCCGGCCCGCACCGGGTAGCGACCGGGCCAAGGGCGTCCGGCCCGCATCGCTGACTGCCGTTGGATCTCCAGGCCGATGCCGAACATGATCGTGAGCAGCCCGAGGAACTTGCCCTGACTGAGCTGCTGCAGCACTGCCTCCACCCCCGACCACACCCGCGGTGTTGCCCGATCGGTGCTGTCGCCCAGATAGCCGAGCAGCCCGTCGGGGGTGGTGAAGATCCAGATGTTGGTGGCCAGGGTCCCCAGGATCGCCACCCCGCGCAGCACATCCAGCGAACGGTGACGGACGGGCTGCGGTGCAGCGGCGGGCAGAGTCTCGGCGGTGGTCATGACGATCACCATACAATACGATCGTATTGTCCGCTAGGTATTTTCGTGATGGCAGGATGGCCGACGTGCCCGCACCCTCGGAGAAGCTCACCCGGACCGTGATGGAGCTGCTGGTCGCCGAGGGCTATGAGGGCGTCAGCGTCCGCAAGGTGGCGGCGCGGGCCGGAGTCTCGATCGGCGCGGTGCAGCATCACTTTCCGACGAAGGACGCCATGCTGCAGGCCGCCATGGACCTGGCGTCGGCGGACTTCCAGCTCCGGGTCGAGCAACGCCTGTCCACCCGCGATGACGCCGAGCAGGCGCTGCGAGCGATCGCCGACGAGCTCCTCGGGCTCGGGCGCGAACGGCGCGACGCCAGCGTTCTGTGGGTACTGCGGCTGGCCCGGGCCACCGTGGACGAGCAGGTCGCCGCAGCCCACGCCGCGGAGTGGCTGCAGGTGGAACAGGTGCTGGCCGGACTGCTCGGGATCTGCCGCCCCGACCTGGCGCCG
The DNA here is from genome assembly GCF_056896895.1 of Microlunatus sp. M237. Lineage (NCBI taxonomy): Bacteria > Bacillati > Actinomycetota > Actinomycetes > Propionibacteriales > Propionibacteriaceae > Microlunatus > Microlunatus sp. M237. The sequence continues at coordinate 461,711 of NZ_JBXHBL010000002.1, forward strand.
GATGCGGCGGCCGACGCCGCAGCCCGACTGCTCGCGTTGCTGGACGGCATCGCCGCCGCCGCGCTGGTGGAGCCGACTCGGATGCCCCCGGCACGGGCCCGGCGACTGCTGGCCGGTGAGCTCGAGGCGCTGCTGCCGGCCGAGCGCCCCAGCGCCTCCTCGCCGAGGCCGGCGGGAGCCGCCGAGTCGGGTCGCTCGGCCTGAGCTCTTCGGCCTGGGTCCTTCGGCCCTGAATTCTTCGGCCTGCGTCCTTCGGCCGCCGCAGCTCCGCGTTCGCACGCTGCGGCGTCGGTGCCCCCGATGGGACTCGAACCCATACTGGAGCGGGTTTAAGCCGCCTGCCTCTGCCGTTGGGCTACGGGGGCCGTCTCGTTGCGGCACGATCCTAGTGGTCGACCGGCGACCGGTCCGGTCAGCGTGGCACTCCCGGGGTCTGGGAGGACGCGCCGTCCGGTGACGTCTGGCCGCCCGGGCCCACTGCTGGTCCACCACCGAGCTTCTCGCGGGTCTCGGCCGGCAACGTGGCCAGGTCGCCGGTGGGGATCCGCGGCTCGACGACCACTGACGTGTCGGGCTGGAACCGCACCGGCTGCACCCCGGTGATCAGCCCGGTGGCGTCGTCCCGGAAATACAGGTAGACGTCGGCGCGCATCAGCGGCGGCGAGAACGGGGTGCTGAACGAGGTGATGGTCGGCTGCCGGATGCCCCCGGCGGTGCCCTGCTGCATCCCCACCGTCCAGGACCCGTCGTCGTGCATCACCACGGTCGGCCCGGACTCGGAGTGGAAGTGACCCCACAGCAGCAGTCGGGTCGGCGGGTTGGGTGCCGACATGATCACCGTCGAGGCGGCCGGCTGGTGGATCAGGATGACGTCGGTACGCCGGCCGGCGGCGACGCCCATCATCCGCTCGGCCAGCTGCTCCTGGGTCTCCGGTCGGTCGCTGACCCGGTCCACGGTGAACGGCACCTGCCGTTCCGGGTCGTCGTCGCCGACCACCGTGAGTCCGGCCGCCTCCACCGGGGCACCGTCGAGCACCACCATCCCGGCATTGCGCATCTGCGTCTCGGTCAGATCGGAGTCGTGGTTGCCGGTCGCCACCACCAGCGGCAGCTCACCGCGGATCCGCGCCTCACGGGTGACGCAGCCGCGCTCGGCGGCCGTACCGTTGACCGTGTCGTCACCGGAGCTGAGCACGATCGACGGGCGGGTGAGCTCCACGAAGCGGCCGATCAGCTCAGTCATGGCGAGGTTGCAGTGCAGGTCGGAGTAGCCCACCAGCATGCTCTCCCCCGGCGCCGGGGCCGGCGCGGCCGAGGCGAGCGCCGCCCGCATCGAGGTGTCGGTCGCCGCGATGTAGTCGGCCGCCTGCTTCTGCTGACGTTCGGTCAGCAGGGCCACACCCTTGATGCCGCGGTCCAGCAGGTCGGCCAGCAGCAGGTTGTCCACGGTGAGGTCGGCCGAGCCGGCGCCGAGCGACAGGCTCACCGGGATCCGTACCGCCAGGGCCGGCTGGGGCGGGGCCAGCACGGAGCCCACGGTGACGACCAGCACGGTGGCGTACACCGCAGCCGTCCGCCGGAACGAGGTGTGCCGGACCAGCAGCGGACTGAGCAGCTGGCGTCGCAGCAGCCAGGCGGCGAATCCGAGCAGGAGCACCGCCTCGGCCACCAGCGTCTCGGCGAGGGCGTCGGCCAGCAGACTGTCCCGGATACCGGCCACCGCCTCGTCCGGGTCGGCGAACAGCGCCGTGTACGCCGTCAGGGTCTGCTCGGACAGCAACGAGTTGGTGCTGACCGAAGACCCCACGCCGCCGACCTCGACCTCCAGACCGACCGGGGCCACCGGACTGGGCAGATACGCGTGACCCAGCGGACCGAGGTCGATCTCGACCTCCCCGGAGTACTCGGTGGTGAAGGTGGCCTGTTGCAGGCCGAGGTAGTCATCCACTTCGGCGTGGCCGACCCCCCACGCCACGGCGAGTGGGGCGGCCAGCACCGCCACACCCACGGTGATGCCGATACTGCGGAGCAGCCGGAGCAGCAGGGCCGACCAGGCGGTGCGCTGCGCCCGGGTCGCTCCCGGGCCGTAGAGCCGCACCGCCGCCGGCCGGGCGTGCCGAGGGGGGAAAGCTGGCCGACTCATGATGATCGACAGTACCTGGGCCGCACCATCTCAGGCTCCGGGCACATCCTGGTAGACCTTGCGGGCATGGATCGCATGGGCGCCGGCCACCCGGTCGAGGAACAGCAACCCGGCGCAGTGGTCGATCTCGTGCTGCAGGGCTCGGGCCTCGAAGGCGTCGGTGCTGAGGTCGATCTGTTCCCCGCTGCCGGGCAGCTCGCCCCGGACCACGATCCGTGTCGCCCGCTTCACATCGCCGGTGAGGTCGGGAACCGACATGCAGCCTTCCCGACCCCGCTCGTTACGGGAGGCCTCGACCACCACGGCGTTGACCAGCACGATCAACCCGTGCTTGGTCCGCGCCTTCGGGTGCTCGGTGACGTCGACGCAGAAGGCCTGCCCGGCGACACCCACCTGAGGGGCCGCCAGGCCGACGCAGCCGGGTGAGACCCGCATCGTGGCGACGAGGTCCGCACACAGCTGGACCACCTCGGGAGCGGCGGGGTCGAGCCGCGGACCGGGCGCAGCCAGGACCGGGTCGGGCGCACGGACGACCTTGAGCACCCGGCCCTCGGGCAGGGTGGGCAGGGGGAAGCTCACAGCTCGTCGCGCTCCACCGGCCGTAGGGTCGCTTCCACCCCGAGGAGCTGCGCGGCTTGCCCGATCCGCGCCTGGAGTTCGGCCACGTCGGCCGTGGCCGGCAGCTCGACCTCGGCGGCCAGCACGTACAGCGGCCCCGACAATCTGGTGGTGAGGTCGGTGATGTTGCCCCCGGCGTCGGCCACGACTCTGGCCAGCCGCGCCACGATGCCCAGCCGGTCGGCTCCGTGCACGGTGATCAGGTATGCCATCCCCAGCGGAGTGTGCTCGGGTTCGTCGGGCACCTCGCGGACGCTGACGGTCAACGTGCCGTCCCGCATCGGGGCCAGGGCCTGCTCCACGTCGGCGGCGGCGGCGCTGCCGACACAGATCAGCGTCATCGCGAAGTGACCCCGCAGCAGAGTCATCGAGGAGTCCTCGAGGTTCATCCCGCAGCGCGACAGCACGTCGGCCGTCTGGGCGATGATCCCGGGGCGGTCATGGCCGAGCACGGTGATGGCGAGGTTCGTCACCAGAGCATTGTGCCAGCCGAGCGCGGGACGCCCGCGCGGCATCCGTGGCTGATGCTCAGCCGCCGAGCAGACCGAGCGCGATCCCGTCGAGGATGTCAGCCTCGCTCACCTGTAGCGACGCCACCGACACCCGGCGGGCGACCCGGGCCGCCACCAGGGTGCCGGCGGTGATGACATCGGCCCGCTGGGGATGCATCGAGGCGATGGCGCGGATCTCTTGCACCGTGCTGCCGGCCAACCGGTCCAGCAGCGGAGCCAGCGCGGACACCGGGATCTCGGCGCCGTGTACCCGCGACCGGTCGTAGGTCTGGAGCCCCAGCTGCAGCGCGGCCAGCGTGGTCACCGTGCCGGCGACACCGACCCAGGTCCGGACCCCGGCCAGCTCGATCCCACTGTCGTCCAGCAGCTCGTCCACGTACGCGGCGGCCGCAGCCAGCTCGGAGGTCGTCGGCTGGCCGCCGCTGAAGAACCGCTCGGTCAGCCGGACCGAGCCGACGTCCAGGGAGCGGGCGGCCGTGACAGTGCCGTCGCGAGTTCCGGTCACCAGCTCGGTCGACCCACCGCCGATGTCCATCAGCAGGATCAGCTCATCCACCGGGCCCATTCCGCTCAGCGCCCCGAGGAATGACAGCGACGCCTCGGCATCGCCGGCGATCACGTCGGGGTCCACCCCGAGGCGGGCGCGGATGCCGGCGAAGAACTCCTGGCGGTTGCCGGCGTCGCGGGCGGCCGACGTGGCCACGAAATGGATCCGGTCCGGAGTCACGCCGGCGTCCCTGATCACCGTCGCGTAGTCGTCGACCGCGGCGAACGTACGCTCGAGCGCGTCGGGATGGAACTGGCCCGTCGCGTCCACGCCCTGGCCGAGACGCACGATCTCCAGCCGCCGGTCCAACTCGACGAGTGCGCCGTCCGCGCCGCGGTCGGCGACCAGCAGCCGGATCGAGTTGGTGCCGCAGTCGATCGCGGCGACCCGACCCCCACCCCCCTGCGGGCTGAGTCGCGTCACGCGTGATCCTCGCCGTCGACGCGATCCTCGGCCTCGGCCTCGACGTCGGCGTCCAGGCAGGGACGCTCCCAGTACTCCCCGATGGCAGCGAGCGCTTCGTCCCCGAGCGGGTTCACCCCGGGTCCGGCGGCCAGCGCGTGGGCGACCAGCACGTGCAGGCACTTGACCCGGGTGGGCATTCCGCCCGCGCTGATCCCCTCGATCTCGGCGACGTGGCCGAGCGAGTCCCGGTCCGCCAGGTACGCCTCGTGCGCCCGCTGGTACGCCGCGGCCAGCTCGGGGTCCTCAGCCAGTCGCTGCGTCATGGTGACCATCGTCCCCACCGACTCCAGGGTGGAGCAGGCGGCTGTCGCCCGGGGGCAGGTCAGGTAATAGGTGGTGGGGAACGGCGTCCCGTCCGGCAGCCGCGGCTCGGTGGCCACCACATCCGGACGCCCGCACGGGCAGCGGTGGGCCACCCCCGCCACACCCCGGGGCGGCCGCTGCAGCTGCCGGGTGATGGTGGTCTCGTCCTCGGCAGTCATCGGCTCAAACACGCCGAACAGTCTCGCAGAGGATCAGCGTGGGGTCTGTGACGCGTCGGGGCCCGGCTCGCTGTCGACCGTGATGGGGGCGTCCTCGGTGGGCTTCGGCTTGGGTGGCGCCGGCTTGTCTGCCGCCTCGACCGAACCCCAGAGCTTGGCCCACCAGGCGTCCTGCGGCGCCGCGGCCGGAGCCGCCTCGCCCTCCACCCGGGCCCCGCCGCCGACCGGGTTGCCGTTGGCGTCGACCACCTTGTATCCCGTCTCACCGGGCACCACCCAGCCGAGCCGGGCTCGCGCCTGCGCCTTGACGTAGGCAGGGTCGTCCCAGCGTGCCAGCTGGGTCTGCAGCTGTTCGATCTCTTGTTGCCGCTCCGCGATCTCCACCTTGGTGGCGGCGATCTCTTGTCGCTGGCTGAAGTAGATCCGCAGGCTGGAGGCGTAGGAGATGGTGAGGATCAGCATCACCACCGCGAGCGCGATGGCCCGGGTGGTGACGCTGGAGCTGCGCCGCCGGTCGGTGGCCGGGGTGACCTTCTCACCCGGCGGCGGACCGGACGGGCTGACCGGCGCGGCGGCGACCTTCTTCTCCGGCGGCTTGCGAGCCGCCGTGCGGGCACGCGGCTTGCCCCGCCCGGGGCCTGCACCCGGGCGGGACGTGGGCCGTGGACCCGACGGCATCAGCCCTGAGCCGCGGCGTAGCGGGGGAAGGCGGAGGCGCCGGCGTAGCGGGCAGCGTCGTCGAGGTTCTCCTCGATCCGGAGCAGCTGGTTGTATTTGGCCACCCGCTCGGAGCGGGCCGGCGCGCCGGTCTTGATCTGGCCGCAGTTGGTGGCCACGGCCAGGTCGGCGATGGTGGTGTCCTCGGTCTCGCCGGAACGGTGGCTCATCATGCAGCGGAACCCGGCCCGGTGGGCCATGTCGACCGCGTCCAGCGTCTCGGTCAGGGAGCCGATCTGGTTCACCTTGACCAGCAAGGCGTTGGCCGCCTTCTCGTCGATGCCGCGCTGCAGCCGCTGGACGTTGGTGACGAACAGGTCGTCACCGACGATCTGGATCTTGTTCCCGATGCGGCCGACCAGGTTGGTCCAGCCGGCCCAGTCATCCTCGGCCAGCGGGTCCTCGATGGAGACGATCGGGAAGTCGGCGATCCACTGCTCGTAGACCGCGGTGAGCTCCTCGGCCGACAGCTGCTTGGAGTCGAAGCCGTAGGTGTTGGTCTTCTCGTCGAAGAACTCGCTGCTGGCCACGTCGAGGGCCAGCACGATGTCGGTGCCCAGCTTCAGCCCGGTGCTCTCGACCGCGGTGGAGATGAGCTCCAGGGCGGCCACGTTGCGGGGCAGGTTGGGGGCGAAGCCGCCCTCGTCGCCGAGGCCGGTGGCCAGGCCCTGCTTCTTCAGCACACTCTTCAGCGCGTGGTAGACACCGACGCCCTGCTCCAAGGCATCACGGTAGGTCGCGGCGCCGATCGGGGCGATCATGAACTCCTGCACGTCGACGTCGGAGTCCGCATGCGATCCGCCGTTGAGGATGTTCATCATCGGCACCGGCAGGGTGTGGGCGTTGGGCCCACCGATGTAGCGGTAGAGCGGCAGGTCGGCCGAGTGTGCGGCGGCGTGCGCCACAGCGAGCGACACGCCGAGGATCGCGTTGGCGCCCAGCTTGGCCTTGTTGTCGGTCCCGTCGAGGTCGAGCATGGCCTGGTCGACGAGGCGCTGCTCACTGGCGTCGTAGCCGACGAGCTCGGGTCCGAGCTGGTCGATCACGCCGAGGACGGCCTTGCTGACGCCCTTGCCGCCGAAGCGGGAGCCACCATCACGCAGCTCCACCGCCTCGAAGGCGCCGGTAGAGGCGCCGGACGGGACCGCGGCGCGACCCTCGGAGCCGTCGTCGAGGATGACCTCAACCTCGACCGTGGGATTGCCGCGGGAGTCGAGGATTTCGCGCGCGCCGATGAATTCGATACTGGCCACTGGAGATGCTGCCCTTCTTAGCCGAAACGCCGCCCCCGTTGTGGGGCGGTGAAGTTAGTCACGATTGTCGTTTCAGCCTAACGGGACGCGATCGTGATGCGAGGCATTGGCACCCGTTCGTCCCGCCTTTTCCAGACCACACCTGCAGTGGTGTGACGCACGGCTAGCGGCGCCGTGCGCTGCGGCCGGCGGCCAGGTTGACCCCGACGATGCCGGCCCAGGCGATCAGCACCCCGGGCAGGGCTGGCTCGAGCAAGCTGGCGGACACGGCGGTGATCGGGATCCCGGCGGTCAGTGACACCATTCCCAGCACGAACCGCTGCGTCGGACTGATCTGGTCCTGCGGCGGGCGGCTGGCCAGCTCGGCCTGGTGGGCCAGCTCGGCGCTGCGGGCGGCGGCCAGCTGCTCCACCCGCTCGGCCAGTCCGGCGGCGATATGGTCCTCGAACTCGGGACCGAGCTCCCTGCGGGCGCCCAGCGCGGCTGCGGCGTCGCGACGGGTCTCGGGCGAACCGCCGGTGGTGGACATGAGCTCAGCCTAGACCCCGGAGCTCGGTGGGGCGGGGATTGCCCTTGTCGCCTCCGCCGCGACCACCTGGCGCTCCACGGTGCGCAGCGCGTCGCGAAGAGCCTGTTCGGCGTCGATGCCACTGGACTGAGCTCTCGCGGTCAGCGCCAGCAGCTGCTGGCCCACCTCGGCGGCGGTGACGGGTTCGACCGGCAGCGCTACGTCGACGCGACCCGACCGCGACCGACTGATCACCTTGGTGGCGCGGGCCAGCGCCGACATCTGCTCCGGGATCCCCTCCAGCACCGAGGTCCGTCCCTTCTCGACGGCCTTGCGCTGCTCCCAGACCGCATGCTGGTCAGCGGGCAGCTCCTCACCGGCGAACACATGCGGGTGCCGGTCAACGAGCTTGTCGGCGATGCCGCGGGCGACGTCGGCGAGGTCGAAGGCGTCGGGCCGCTCGGCGGCGATCTCGGCGTGGAACACGACCTGGAGCAACAGGTCACCCAGCTCCTCGCGCAGGTCGGTGTCGTCGCCGTCCTCGATCGCCTCGACCACCTCCAGCGACTCCTCGATCAGGTACTGCACCAGGGAGCGATGCGTCTGCTGGGCGTCCCACGGGCAGTTCTGCCGCAGGGTGGCCATCACCTCGACCAGCCGCGCCAGCTCGGGCAACGCGCGGTCAGCGCGGCTGGGGTCCGGCCGGACCACGTCAGGGAGTGTCCGGGGTGGCGGGCTGCGACAGCGAACCCGACGTCTTCTCCAGCGGACTCTGACCTGTCGTCCGGGGGTTCCACTCGCCGTACACCGGGTTGACGGTGACCGGGAGGGCTTCGAGCTCGGTGAGGAACTTCTGCGACCCGAGCTTCTCCTGCACGATGTTGAAGTCGGCCACGTCGAAGGCGACATCTCGGGCGACCGGGAAGCTCAGCAGCGCCGGGTTGGTCTTCGCCTCGCGCTCGGCGTCGGTGATGACGACCCGGTTGCGGGCGGCGATCTGCGCCGACGCCTCGCCGAAGATCATCAGCTCGAGGACGTCGCTCTTGGTGATCGGCTCCTGCGACTGCAGGGCGTCGCTCACCGCCGTGGTCGCCTCGCTGACCTGCAGGTCGGTGATCCGCGACTCCCCCACGTACGCCGCAACGCTCGGCTCGGCGCCTGCGCAGCCGGCGACGGTGAGGGAGACGAGCACCGCGGCGGCCGCAGCCATCCGTCGTGCCTGGTTTCTAAGCAGTACCGTCATCGACTACCCATCCTCGAAAGTGACTTCCAGCGATCCTACGGCCCCCACCAAGCCGCCCCGGCCCCGAGGCGGCGCACGGATCAGCCGGCGAAGACGTCGCGCAGCACCCGGGTGCACCACTCGAGCAGGGCGGTGTCGCGCACCGGCTGACCGCCGATGACCGCGGTGGTCGGGCGGGGGACCAAGATGATCTTGGCCGCGTCCTTGACCACGGTGCCGGGATAGAGCCGTTTGAGCCGCATCAGCCGCGACTCGGGCAACTCAGCCGGACCGAAGCGGATGTAGTTGCCCTGCGACACCACCTCGGTGACGCCGACCGCCCGGGCCTCGAGCCGGAACCGTGCCACCTGGAGCAGGTTGTCGACCTCGGCCGGCGGCGTGCCGTACCGGTCGGTGAGCTCGGCGATGACCGCGTCCACGTCCTCGGTGCTGCGGACCTGGGCCAGCCGCTTGTACATCTCCAGCCGCAGCCGCTCCGACTCGACGTAGTCGGTGGGCAGATGGGCCTCCACCGGCAGCTCGATCCGCATCTCCGGCTCGGGCTCGGTGTCGTCACCGCGGAACTCGGCGACGGCTTCGCCGACCAGACGGATGTAGAGGTCGAAGCCGACATCGGCGATGTGACCCGACTGCTCCCCGCCGAGCAGGTTGCCCGCGCCGCGGATCTCCAGGTCCTTCATGGCGATCGCCATGCCGGCACCGAGGTCGGTGTGCGCCGCGATGGTGGCCAGCCGGTCGTGGGCGGTCTCGGTCAACGGCTTGTCCGGCGGATAGAGGAAGTAGGCGTAGCCGCGCTCGCGACCACGACCGACCCGGCCGCGCAGCTGGTGCAGCTGCGACAGCCCGAGCAGGTCGGCCCGTTCGATCAGCAGGGTGTTCGCGGTGGAGATGTCCAGACCCGCCTCGACGATGGTGGTGCAGACCAGCACGTCGGCGCGGCGCTCCCAGAAGTCGACCATCACCTGCTCGAGCTGGTGCTCCCCCATCTGCCCGTGGGCGGTCACCACCCGGGCCTCGGGCACCAGCTCGGTGATCTTCTTGGCCACCTTGTCGATGCTCTGCACCCGGTTGTGGATGAAGAAGACCTGGCCCTCCCGCAGCAGCTCACGTCGGATCGCTGCGGTCACCTGCGCGTCGTCGTACGGGCCGGCGAAGGTCAGCACCGGATGGCGCTCCTCCGGCGGGGTGGCGATGGTGCTCATCTCCCGGATGCCCGTGATGGCCATCTCCAGGGTGCGGGGGATCGGGGTCGCGGACATGGCCAGCACATCGACCGAGGTCCGCAGCCGCTTCAGCTGTTCCTTGTGCTCGACGCCGAACCGCTGCTCCTCGTCGATGATCACCAGTCCGAGGTCTTTGAACTCCACCTCCCCCGACAGCAGCCGGTGGGTGCCGACGACCACGTCCACGGTGCCGGCCTTGACGCCCTCCTTGGTCGCCTTCGACTCGGCGTCGCTCTGGAACCGGCTGAGCGGCGCGACCGTGACCGGGAAGCCGGCGTAGCGGTCGGCGAAGGTGGCGTGGTGCTGCTGCACCAGCAGGGTGGTCGGCACCAGGATCGCCACCTGCTTGCCGTCCTGGACGGCCTTGAACGCAGCGCGGACCGCGATCTCGGTCTTGCCGTAGCCCACGTCGCCGCAGATCAGCCGGTCCATCGGCACGATCTGCTCCATGTCCCGCTTGACCTCCTCGATGCAGGCCAGCTGGTCCGGGGTCTCGACGAAGTTGAAGGCATCCTCCAGCTCGCGCTGCCAGGTGGTGTCGGGCGAGAAGGCGTGGCCACGGCTGGCCTGTCGGGCGGCATACAGCTTGATCAACTCGGCGGCGATCTCGCGGACCGCCTTGCGGGCACGGCTCTTGCGCTTGCTCCAGTCGCCGCCGCCCATCTTGTCCAGCGTCGGCGCCTCGCCACCGACGTAGCGGGTGACCAGGTCGAGCTGGTCCATCGGCACATACAGCCGGTCTCCCGGCTGGCCCCGCTTGGACGGCGCGTACTCGATCACCAGATACTCCCGGGTCGAGCCGGCCACCGAGCGCTGCACCATCTCGACGTAGCGCCCGACGCCATGCTGCTCGTGCACCACCGCGTCGCCCGCGCTGAGCTCCAGCGGGTCGATGGCGTTCTTGCGCCGGGCCGGCATCTTGCGGGCCGACTTGTCGGCCGCTCGCTGCCCGGACAGGTCGGCGGCGGTGAACACCGCCAGCTTCACCGCGTCGGCGGTGAAGCCGTGCTGCAGCGAACCGGTGGTGATCGAGACCGACGCCGAGGTGGGCACTGTCGGGAGTGCGTCGAGCACCCGGTTCGCCACGTCGCTCTCGGAGAGGACCTCCGCCATCCGGGTGGTCATGCCCTTGCCCTCGGCCAGCAGCACGACCCGCCAGCCCGCACGGACGCGCTCGGCGATGTCGCGGACGGCGGCCTCGGTCTCCCCGCGGTACGTGTCGCCGGTCCGGCCGGCCATGATCTTGGACTCCACCCCGCGCCCGCTGACGTGGGTGGAGAAGTCGACCAGCTCCCCGTCCTCGGTCCGCACCGGCGCCTGGTCCACGTCTGGACCGGCGGTGAACGGCGACAGCGACCACCAGGCCAGCCCGCGCGCCAGGGCGGCGGCCCGTACGTCGGCCAGCGGTTGGTACGCCGACGCGCCCAGATCGATCGGAGCCTTGCCACCGCCGGCGGCCGCGGCCCACGACGCCTGCAGGAACTCCTGGCTGGTGGTGACCAGGTCGATCGCCCGGCCGCGGACCAGCTCCGGGTCGCAGACCAGCACGTGGGTGCCCTCGGGCATCAGGTCGACCAACAGCTCCATCCCGTCGACCAGCGCCGGCGACAGCGCCTCCATCCCGTCGACGGCGTGGCCCTGCGCGATCTTCTCCAGCATCTCGATCAGCTCGGGGTGCTCGACGGCCAGGGCCGCAGCACGCGAGCGGACCTCGTCGGTCAGCAGCAGCTCGCGGCAGGGCGAGGCGGTGACGGCCTTCAGGGTCAGATCGCTGGATCGCTGGTCGGCCACCGAGAAATAGCGGATCTCCTCGATGGTGTCGCCGAAGAAGTCGATCCGGACCGGGTGTTCCTCGGTCGGCGGGAAGATGTCGACGATGCCGCCGCGGACCGCGAACTCGCCGCGGCGCTCCACCAGGTCGACCCGGACGTACGCGGCCCCGACGAGGGCCGTGGCCAGCTCGACCGGGTCGTAGTCCTCCCCCACGGCGATCCGCACCGGGATCAGGTCGGCCAGACCCTTCACCTGCGGTTGCAGCACGCTGCGGACCGGGGCGACCACGATCCGGGGCACCGACTCGCCGACCGCTGTGCCGGCCAGCCGCCGGAGCACCGCCAGCCGTCGACCGACGGTGTCGGAGCGCGGGCTGAGCCGCTCGTGCGGCAAGGTCTCCCAGGCCGGGTAGTACACGACCTCGTCGTCGCCGAGCAACGACTGCAGGGCGCTGGTCACGTCCTCCGCCTCGCGGTAGGTCGAGGTGACCACCAGCACCGGGGCACCGGCGCCGCCGACGGCCGGATCCGCGGCCAGCGCCCCGGCGATCAGCGGTCGCAGCGGGGGCGGAGCGGTGATGTCGAGGGCCGGGACGGCACGCGAGCGTGCATCACCGATGGCCTCGGAGATGGTGGGGTCTTGCGCGATCAGCTGGACGAGTCCCGACAGGGTCACCCGGATAACCTACAGTGGCGCCCAAGTCCGGGTTCTGGCCCGTCACCCTGGTGGCAGGCGCTGAATCGGTTCATATATCTGCTATTGCATATCGCAATGTGGGCCCATCTTGATGGCGTCGCCGGGTCGCGGCTGAAACACTGGTCTCGTCCTTCCCAACCGCTGAATCATCCGCGAAGCCGGTGTTCCAGGTGTTCCTGCCCTAGAGACTCGTGGTCGTATCGACCACAGCCGTCCGCGGCCCCTTTCGTTCCGCTCCACCCGCTCGACCTCTCCGGTCCGGTCCCGTCGCCCCACGCGGCGCGGTTCCGGGCGCCTGCCCGCCGCCGTCGCCGGGCTCGATCACTCACCCACCTCTGGGAGCTCCACCATGTCCGCCCCCTCGGTCACCTCGACCGTCTCCACCCGCCCTCCCCTGCCTGCACCCGGTACGACGCCGGGCGAGCCAGTCGCCTGGCACCGCCGGCTGACGCCACTGATCCGCCGGCACCGCGGGCTGGTCGCCGCGTCGATGTCGCTGGCTGCGGTGTACGCCGCCGTCGCCTCGCTGATCCCGCTGGTCCAGCAGATCATCCTCGACCGCGCCATCGTGGCGCGGGAGACCCCGTTGCTCCCGTGGCTGGCCGTTCTGGTGGCCATGGGCGTGTTGATCTTCGCGCTGTCCTCGCTGTGGCGCTATCTCTCGGCCCGGGCCGCACTGCGGATCCAGCACGACATCCGCAACGGGATCTACGACACCCTGCAGCGGCTGGACTTCTCCGGCCACACCCAGCTCCAGTCCGGTCAGCTGGTCTCGCGCGCCAGCTCCGACCTGCGCTGGGTGCAGGTGCTGATGGGCTTCCTGCCCGAGGTGGTCTCGACCGTCGTCGGGGTCGCGGTCTCCCTGGTCGTGATGTTCACGCTGTCGCCGGTGCTCGCCCTGATCGTGGTCACGATCATCGTCGCGGTCTTCGCGGTCACCCACCGGATGCGCCGCCGGGTGCACGCCGCGGGCTGGGACGCCCAGCAGCGCGAGGCGGACATGACCACCGAGGTCGAGGAGTCGGTGATGGGGGTCCGGGTGGTCCGCGCCTTCGGCCAGGAGGCTGCGGAGACCCAGCGGCTGCACACCGCCCTGCTGGCGATGTTCTCCGCTCGGGTCCGGGCCGTACGGCTGCGCGCACCGTTCTTCGCATCCTTGATGGCGGGCCCGCAGCTCGGCCAGGTGGTCATCCTCGCCGTGGGTGGCCTCTTCGTGCTGCGCGGCCACCTCACCATCGGCATCTTCATGGCCTTCTCCGGCTATCTGACCGGTCTGGCCGGCAAGACCCGGATCGCCGGAATGATCTTGAGCAACCTCCCGCAGTGTCAGGCCGCGGTCGAGCGGATCGGTGAGATTCTCGACCTCCGTCCGACGATGGTCGAGCCCGAGCACCCGGCGACCCCGTCCGATGGCGGCTCCATCTCCTTCCAGCACGTGACCTTCGCCTATCCCGACAGCGACCAGCACGAGGTGCTGACCGATTTCACCCTCGAGGTGGCCGCGGGCGAGTCCGTGGCCCTGGTCGGACCGTCGGGCTGCGGCAAGTCGACCGCCATGCAGCTCGTTCCCCGCTTCTTCGACACCGACTCCGGCTCGGTGCTGGTGGACGGCGTCGACGTGACCGAGCAGTCCATCCCGGCTCTGCGCCGGCGGATCGGCGTGGTGTTCGAGAACAGCTTCTTGTTCTCCGACACGATCGCCAACAACATCGCCTACGGCGTGCCGGATGCGACCCAGGACCGGATCGAGCAGGCCGCCCGGGCCGCGCTCGCCCACGACTTCATCATGGCCACCGACGACGGCTACGACACCGTCGTCGGCGAGCAGGGCATCACGCTGTCCGGTGGCCAGCGACAGCGGGTGGCGCTGGCAAGGGCGATCCTGGTCGACCCCGACATCCTGCTGCTCGATGACGCCACCAGCTCCGTCGACGTCCACGTGGAGAAAGAGATCCACGCCAACCTCGGTCCGTTCCTGGCGGCCCGGACGACGATCATGGTGGCCTACCGCGAGTCGACAGTGCGGATGGCCGACCGGGTCGTGCTGGTCGACCGTGGCCGGGTGGTCGACACCGGCACCCACGAGGAGCTCTTCGACCGCTCGCCGCTGTATCGCGACCTGTTCGGTGACTCCATCAGCGTCGAGGACGGCGCGGCAGATCTGCTGCCGGCCGCCCGCCGGGGCGAGTTCGAGCCGACCGGCTCCACCTGGCCGTCCCGCGGCGACGCCTCCGGCAGCCTGCCGACGATGGCGATGTCGCCCCGGGTGGCCGCCCGGATCGCGGAGCTGCCCACCTTCACCGACCAGCCCAAGGTCGACCTGGTCGCCGAAGGTCAGCGCACCGAGCCGTTCAAGCTGCTGCGGTTCCTGCATCCGTACCGCTACGGTCTGCTGGCCGGGCTCGCCCTGGTGGCGATGGAGGCCGTGCTGGCCCTGCTGAACCCGCTGCTGATCCGGGCCGGGGTCAACCTCGGGATGCTGGACCGGTCAGTGCCTGCGCTGCTGGCCATCTGCGGCGTCGCCGCCCTGCTCGCTCTCGGGCTGTTCTTCGTCCAGCGCGGCTCGCAGCTGTGGACCCAACGCACCACCGAGCGGCTGCTGGTGGCGCTGCGCTCCCGTGTCTACGGCCAGCTGCAGCGACTCGGCATCGACTTCTACGACCGCACCCAGACCGGGCGGATCATGACCCGGATGACGTCCGACATCGACGCCATCGCCGAGCTGCTGCAGGTCGGGCTGATCAACTTCTTGATGGCCGTGCTCACCTTCTGTGGCATGTCGGTCGTCGTGATCGGCCTCGACCCCCGACTCGCCCTGGTCGTCCTCTGCGTCATTCCTCCGGCCGCGCTGGCCACCTGGTGGTATCGCCGGCGAGCGTCGGTGGCCTACGACGAGGCCCGCGAGCGGACCTCGATGCTGAACGCCAACCTGCAGGAGTCGCTGGCCGGTATCCGGGTCACCCACGCGTACCTGCGCGAGGAGCGCAACCTGAAGACCTTCTCCGACCTCGGTGGGGACTTCATGGTCTGGTCACGGCGGAGCGCGTTCGCCACCGCCGTGTACGTCGGCGTGATCGAGCTGCTGTCGGCCTGGGCCGTGGCCGCGGTGCTGGGACTCGGCTCGGTGTTCCTCAACGCCGGCACGCTGGCGCTCGGGACCCTGCTCGCCTTCCTGCTCTATCTGGCCCAGGTGTTCGCGCCGGTGCAGCAGATGGCCACCGTGTTCGACGTCTATCAGCGGGCCCGCGCCGGGCTGGTCCGGATCCGCGAGCTGCTCGAGCTGCGGACCTCCACCCCGGTCAGCACCGACGCCGTCGACCCGGGTGAGGTTCGCGGTGACATCGAGCTCGCCTCGGTACGGCTGCGCTATGCGGGCACCAGCACCGACGCCCTGAAACAGGTCGACCTGCACATCCCTGCCGGTCAGCGGGTGGCCTTCGTCGGACGTACCGGCGCTGGCAAGTCCACCACCGTCAAGATGGTCTCCCGGTTCTACGACCCCACCGAGGGCAAGATCCTGATCGACGGCCAGGACCTCAACACCTTGGACCTGCAGGCCTACCGGCAGCGGCTCGGCTATGTCCCACAGGAGCCGTTCCTGTTCTCCCGCAGCGTCCGCGACAACATCGCGTACGCCCGCCCCGACGCCTCCGACGCCGAGGTGGAGGCAGCCGCGCGCGCCGTGGGAGCACACGAGTTCATCTCCCGGCTGCCGCTCGGCTACCGCCAGCAGATCACCGAGCGCGGCCGGTCCCTGTCGGCAGGTCAGCGCCAGCTGCTCTGCCTGGCGCGGGCGCTGATCGTCGACCCGTCGATCCTGATCCTGGACGAGGCGACCTCCAACCTCGACCTGGCCAGCGAACGGAAGGTCAACCGGGCGATGCGGGTCGCGTCGCAGGGCCGGACCACGTTGGTAGTGACCCACCGCCCGCAGTCCCTGCACTGGGTGCAGCGGGTGCTGGTGGTCTCCGACGGAGCGATCATCGGCGACCACGAGTCCCGCAGCTATCTGCGGACAGCTCTGGGCGCCGAGCGCAGCGCCGCCTGAGCCGACGAGGGGTGGGGCCATAATGGTGGTCCGGGCCTTCTCGGCCCGGACCACCATGACAGCGGGAGTGACAGCCATGAGCCTGACCATCGGGTACGCCGCGATGCTGGAGCAGTTCCACCCGAGCGAAGTCGTCGACTATGCGGTCTATGCGGAGAGCAAGGGCTTCTCCGGGGTGATGGCCGCCGACCACTTCCAGCCCTGGGTGCCACAGCAGGGCCAGTCCGCGTTCGTCTGGAACGTCCTCACCGCCCTGGGCGAGCGGACCACCGGCGACATCGGTCCCGGCGTCATCGCCCCGCACTTCCGCAACCACCCGGCCGTGGTGGCTCAGGCGTCCGCCACGCTGGCCGCGATGTATCCCGGCCGGCACTGGCTGGGCCTCGGTGCCGGCGAGGCGCTGAACGAGCACTTGGTGGCCGGCTACTGGCCCGAGGCGGCGGAGCGGTCGAACAAGATGTTCGAGGCGATCGAGATCATCAACAAGCTGTTCACCGGCAAGGACGTCAAGCACAAGGGCGACTTCTTCCAGATGGAGACGGTCCGGCTGTGGACCATGCCCGAGACGCCACCGGAGATCCTGGTCGCCACCGCGGGTCCGTACAACGCCAAGCGCACCGGCCGCTTCGCCGACGGCATCATCACCGTCGGGGCGCCGCTGGAGAAGATCTCGATGCTGTTCGACAAGTTCGCCGAGGGCGCTCGATCGGCGGGCAAGGACCCCGACACGATGGCGAAGGTGCTGCAGCTGCACATGTCCTGGGCCGCCACCGACGAAGAGGCGCAGCGCAACGCCTTGGTGGAGTGGCCGAACGGGGGGATGAAGTTCCCCAAGGCCGATATCCGCTCCCCCTGGGACTTCGCGGAGATGGCCAAGCTGGTCCGGCTGGAGGACTTCGACGGCCGGATGGTGATCTCGTCGGACCCGGACGAGCACCGGGCCTACATCCAGAAGTTCCTCGACCTCGGCTTCGACCGGGTCTATCTGCACAACGTCGGCCGCAACCAGCGGGAATGGATCGACGTCTTCGCCGCCGAGGTGCTGCCGAAGCTCAACCGGTGAAACGTCGCTGAGGAGCGAAAGCTGGCTCAGGAGTTGAAGGCGCTCTGCGTCTTCTCCAGGCCGACCTCGACCAACGACTCGACGGCGTCGGCGGCCCGGCTCACCTCGATGGCGAGCTCGGTCCGCGCGGCGGCGGGGAAGTTGCTGAGCAGGAAGTCGGCGGGCTCCTGCCGCCCAGGCGGACGACCGACGCCGACCCGGACCCGGAAATAGTCGCCGGTGCCGATGGAGCGGCGGATCGACTTCAGCCCGTTGTGCCCGTTGTCGCCGCCGCCGAACTTGACCCGCAGCTGACCGGGGTCGATGTCCAGCTCGTCATGGACGGCCACCAGGTGGTCCGGCGTGATCTTGTAGTACGCCAGCAGCTTGGCCACGGCCGCGCCCGTCTCGTTCATGAACGTCCGCGACTTCGCCAGCGAGACGCGGACCGATTCCGGGCCCAGCGGACCGAGTCGCCCCTCGGCGATCTCGGCGCGCATCCCCCGCGGTGCGGAGAACGACGCGCCGAGCCGGGAGGCCAGCTCGTCCACCACCAGATAACCGACGTTGTGCCGGTGGGCGGCATAGGTCGGGCCCGGGTTGCCGAGCCCGACCACTAGCCAGATCGTCACTGGGTGGACTTACTGGTCGTCGGCGGGCTCTTCTTCGGGCTCCTCGTCGCTCTCGGCCACGGTCGGCTCGATGCCGAGATCAGCCTCGGCCGCTGCCAGCTCGGCCTCGGCCGCCGCCTCGGACTGACCCGCCGTGACGTTGACGATCAAGACGTCGTCCTCCACGCCGAGGATCGAGCCCTCCGGCAGGATGAGGTCGCTGGCGAGGATCTGCGACCCGGCCGGCAGGCCCTCGATGGAGACGGTGATCTCGGTCGGGATGTGGGTGGCCTCGGCCTCGAGCGCCACCGAGTTGCGGTCCACCACGACGAGCGTGTCGGGGGCGGCCTGGCCCTCGATCTGGATGGCGACCTCGACGGTCACCTTCTCGCCCCGACGCACCAGCACCAGGTCGACGTGCTCGATGGTGTGCTTGATCGGGTCACGCTGGACCTGCTTGGGCAGCGCCAGCTGCGAGGTGCCGTCGACGTCGATGGCCAGCAGCGCGTTGGCGGTGCGAAGCGCCAGCAGCGTCTCGTGGCCCGGCAGGGTGATGTGGATCGGGTCGGTCCCGTGTCCGTACAGAACGGCGGGGACCTTGTGCGCGCGACGGATACGGCGGGCAGCGCCCTTGCCGAACTCGGTACGCAATTCGGCGGTCAGCTTTACCTCGGCCACGAAACTAGCTCCTCAAACTCACGTGCATGATCATCTGGTCAATGGTGCTCGGCGAGGAGGACGCGGTTCCATGCAATCCTTGTCGATCACGGTCCACCGGGACCCTCGCCGAGGCAACCTGACTACCCTAGCCCACGCGATCCAGTTCGGGGAAATCCCGGGCCTGAGCTAGCTCTGACCACCGAAGAGGCTGGTGACCGAGCCGTCCTCGAACACCTCGTGGATGGCCCGCGAGATCAGTGGTGCGATCGACAGCACGGTCAGCCGGTCGAAGCGGCGCTCCTCGGCGATCGGCAGCGTGTTGGTGACGATCACCTCCTCGAAGGCGGAGTCGGTCAGCCGTTGGATCGCCGGCCCCGACAGCACCGGGTGGGTGGCCGCGGCGATGACCTTCTTGGCCCCGCGCGCGATCAGCGCCTCGGCCGCCTGACAGATGGTGCCCGCGGTGTCGATCATGTCGTCGACCAGCAGACACACCCGGCCCTCGACCTCGCCCACCACCTCGTGCACCGCGACCTTGTTGGCCACGTTCGGGTCGCGCCGCTTGTGAATGATGGCCAGCGAGCAGTCGAGGCGGTCGGTCCACATGTCCGCCAGCCGCACCCGTCCGGCGTCCGGTGAGACCACAGTCATCTCGGAGGTGTCGTACTTGGCCTGGATGTAGTCCGACAGCACCGGCAGCGCCCACAGGTGGTCGACCGGGCCGTCGAAGAAGCCCTGGATCTGGGCGGCGTGCAGATCGACCGACATCAGCCGGTCGGCGCCCGCGGTCTTGAACAGGTCGGCGATCAGCCGGGCCGAGATCGGCTCCCGGCCGGCGTGCTTCTTGTCCTGGCGGGCGTACGGATAGAACGGTGCGACCACGGTGATCCGCTTGGCCGAGGCGCGCTTCAGCGCGTCGACCATGATCAGCTGCTCCATCACCCACTCGTTCACCGGGGCGGTGTGGCTCTGGATGACGTACGCGTCGCAGCCGCGGACCGACTCCTCGAACCGCACGTAGATCTCGGAGTTGGCGTAGTTGAGGGCACGGGTCGGGACGATGCCCACGTCCATCAGCTGCGCGACCTCCTGGGCGAGCTCGGGATAAGCCCGTCCGGAGAAGAGCATCAGGTGTTTCTCGTTGGGCTTCTTGACCCCGGTCACGCTTGCTCCTTCTCAGTGGCGGCCTCCGCCGCCCCAGTCTTTTCCGAGGCGGCCTCGGCCGCCTGGGAGGTCTTCGTGCCCGCACGCTTGCGAGCCACCCAACCGTTGATGTTGCGCTGCTGCCCGCGTGCCACCGCGAGCTGTCCAGGACCGACGTCGCCGATGATCGTCGATCCTGCTGCGACGTAGGCACCGTCGGCGATGGCGACCGGGGCCACCACCACCGAGTCGCTGCCGACGAAGCTGTGGCGGCCCACCGTGCTGGTGGACTTCGTGACGCCGTCGTAGTTCGCGAAGATGGTACCCGCCCCGATGTTGGCGCCGTCACCGATCTCCACATCACCGGCATAGCTGAGGTGCGGGACCTTGGCCCCGTCGCCGATGGTGGCGTTCTTGGTCTCCACGAAGGTGCCGATCTTGCCGTCCGCTCCCAGCCGGGTGCCCGGGCGGAGGTAGGCGTACGGCCCGACGGTGGCGCCCGCACCGATCACCGCCAGTGTGCCGTGGGCGCGCACCACAGACGCCCGCTCCCCCACCTCGACGTCGACCAGGGTGGTGTCCGGCCCGATGGTCGCGCCGGTGCCGACCGTGGTCGCACCCTCCAGCGAGGTGTGCGGCGCCAAGGTGACGTCGGGGGCCAGCTCGACCGACGCCTCGATCCAGGTGGTGGCCGGATCGAGCACGGTGACTCCCGCCCGCATCCAGCGCTCGACGATGCGTCGGTTCATCTCGGCGTGCATCCGGCTCAGCTGCACCCGGTCGTTGACGCCCTCGGTCTGCCAGAGGTCCTCGGTCCGGTGGGCGCCGACGTTCGCGCCTTCGGCACGGGCGATCTGCACGACGTCGGTCAGATACAGCTCGCCCTGCTCGTTGTCGGCGGTCAGGCCGCTCAGGCCGCGAACCAGCATGTCGGCGGCGAAGACGTAGATGCCGGAGTTGATCTCGGTGATGGCGCGGGTCGCCTCGTCCGCGTCGCGGTGCTCGACGATCCTGGCCACCGCGCCGTCCGCGTCGCGCACCACCCGGCCGTAGCCCGTCGGATCGGGCACCGCGGCGGTCAGCACCGTGACCGCGTTCTGACTGCCCCGGTGGGTGGCCACCAGCTCGGCGAGCGTGTCGCCGGTGAGCATCGGCACGTCGCCGTAGGTGACGACCACCTCGCCGCTCAGGTCAGGGCCCAGCTGCGCCAGGGCACACTGCACGGCATGGCCGGTGCCGCGCTGCTCGGCCTGCACGACGGTCTCGACGTACGGGGCGACCTCCGCCAGATGCGCGCTGACCTGCTCGCGTTGGTGGCCCACCACCACGACCAGGCGCTGCGGCCGCAGCGCGGACGCGGCCCGGACGGCGTGGCTGACCAGCGACCGTCCGCCGACCTCATGCAGGACCTTGGCCCGAGCCGACTTCATCCGGGTGCCGCCACCCGCGGCCAGCACCACGACCGCTGCGACCGCACTCTCGCCTGACGCCGGAGCGGCGCTGGTCTCTCCTGACGCCGGGGCGGCGGTGGGGGACGGGGAACCGGTCACGGGGGATGCAGACAAAGACTCTCTCCTCGCAGTGGACACACGCCTCGGCTCCCCGGGTAGGAGTCGAACCTACGTCGCTAATCCTGATTCAAAGTCAGGCGGGCCCTGCCGGCAGACCAACCGGGGATCAACGGTCCCGGCAGAACCGTGCAGGTTCTGCCGCGACGTGGCCGGTCCGGCGACCGGCCAGGCACCAGCGTACGCATCGTGCCCCGCCCACGCACCTCACCACCCACGCACGTCGGCCCTCGCAGCACCCGATGGGCGGACCGGCCGGCGCCGCCGGTTCGCCAACGTCGGTGCCGAGGTCCAGACTGGGGCCCATGGCTGCCGCACGGAACCCGGACTCGCGTGAACCGACCCGGGCCCGGCATTCCGGCCGGGTCCGGATGACCAGCGCCGAGCGCCGCGAGCAGCTCATCGCCGTCTCCCGGACCGTGTTCGCCGACCGCGGCTACGAAGGCACCTCGGTCGAGGAGATCGCGTCGCAGGCCCAGGTGAGCAAGCCGGTGGTCTACGAGCACTTCGGCGGCAAGGAAGGTCTCTACGCCGTCGTGGTCGACCGCGAGGTCCGTACGCTGCTGGACGGCATCCGCGGCTCGCTGACCTCCGGCCGCCAGCGCGAGCTGATCGAGCAGGCCGCGCTGGCTCTGCTCGACTACATCGAGAACCACACCGACGGGTTCCGGATCCTGGCCCGTGACTCGAGTGTCGGCAGCAGCGGCGGCTCCTTCGCCAGCATCCTCTCCGATGTCGCCTCCCGGGTGGAAGGGATCCTCAGCGCGGAGTTCAAGCGCCGCGGCCTTGACCCCCGAACAGCACCGATGTACGCCCAGATGCTGGTCGGCATGGTGGCCCTGACCGGTCAATGGTGGCTGGACGCCCAGCAGCCCGCGAAGCCCGAGGTGGCCGCGCACCTGGTGAACCTGGCCTGGAACGGGCTGCGGCACCTCGAGGCGAAGCCAACGCTGCGCACCGCGCTGCCGCCGCCGTACAACGACAAGTGACTTGCTGACCCCCGGCGGGGGTCGCTATCGTCGCTACGTTCTAACTAAATCGATCCAGAAAAGATCTGCGATGACCTCGACCACCGCCGCACCGCCCATCGCCGGCCCGCTCGACAGCCGCCTGGCCGCGGGCGCGGTGACCACCCTGTTCGCCGTCAACGGCATGCTGCTCGGTGGTTACGGCGGCACCATCCCCTCGCTGCGTGAGCGGCTCGACCTCAGCTCGACGCAGATCGCGGCGATGCTCTTCACCGCCGGCGTGACGGGGATCGTGTCGATGCAGGTCGGCGGCCGGCTTGCCGACGCGATCGGGGCCCGCAGGGTGGCCCTGGCCACGCTGCCGCTGATCGTGCTGGCCTGTGTGGTCATCGGCGTCGCCCCGACCTACCCGGTGGCGGTGGCCGGCGCGGCCTGCGTGGGGCTGGGGAACGGGGCGATGGACGTGGCGATGAACGCCCTCGGCGTCCAGGTCGAGCAGGCGCGGCGCCGGCCCATCATGAGCTTCTTCCACGCCTTCTTCTCCGTCGGCAACTTCGTCGGCGCCGGAGCGGTGCTGCTGATCGCCGTCGTCTTCTCCATCACCGGTGCCGGGATCGTGCTGCCGGTGATGCTCACGCTGGCCGCGCTGGCGGTGGTGGCCTGGATGGTGCTGCTGCGGATCACCCCCGAGGCGGCCGTGGTCTCCCACAATGTGGACGGCGTCCGCACCAAGATCCCGCGGGTGGCGTGGGTGCTGGGCCTGATGGCGCTGGCGTTCGGCCTGTCCGAAGGCACCGCGGTGGACTGGTCCTCGCTGCACGTCACCCTGGTGGCCGAGGTGGACTCCACCACCGGGTCCCTCGGGCTGATCGCCGTCAGCGGGTTCATGGTGCTGATCCGGCTGGTCGGCGACCGGTTGGTGTCCAGGTTCGGCCGTCGTGCCGTGGTCCGCTTCGGCGGCATCATTGCTGCTCTCGGTTATCTCACCGTCACCCTGGTCAACCCGCTGCCGCTGCTGATCGCCGGCTGGGCCCTGGTCGGCTTCGGGGTCGGCATGATCGCCCCCCAGGTGTACGCCGCGGCCGGCCATCTCGGCGGCGGCCGGGTGCTGGCGGTGGTGGTGACCTTCGGCTACGCCTCCTTCCTGATGGGACCGGCGGCTATCGGTTTCCTGGTCGACCACCTGGGGATTCACCACGCGATGGCGGTCCCGGCCGTCCTGTGCGGCGGGATCATCGCCCTGGCTCACACCATGCCGCACGCGGACGAGAACTCGCCGCACTGATCCCCCGCGCCGGCGGTCCTGCACGGGCGCGCCAGCGGGCGAGAACATCTCGACATCAAGAGTCTTGACGTTAGACTCGGGGCGTGGCCGAACCCCCGGTGCCCGCGCGGCAGCTCCCCGAGCCCGGTGCGCCATGGCTGCGCGACGAGGTGGACTCACTGGTCGAAGCGTGGCAGCGGCAGCGCCCCGACCTGGATGTGAGCCCGATGCAGGTCCTGTCCCGGGTCACCCGGCTGGCCCGCCACCTCGACCGCGAACGGCGCTCCGCGTTCAGCAGCCACGGCCTGGAGTCATGGGAGTTCGACGTGCTGGCCGCGCTGCGGCGGGCGGGTGCGCCCTATCAGCTCTCCCCCGGCGCCCTGCTCCGCGCCACCATGGTCACCTCCGGCACCATGACCAACCGGGTCGACCGGCTCACGGCCCGCGGCCTGGTCAGCCGGGAGAACCATCCCGAGGACCGCCGCGGGGTCCTGGTCACCCTGACCTCGACCGGCAAGGCGACCGTCGACGCCGCGCTGTCCGACCTCCTCGCCGCCGAGCACATCATCTTGGCCAGCCTGTCCGGCGGCGAGCAGACCCGGCTGGCCGACGCCCTGCGCCAGCTGCTGGCCCCCTACGACGAGGCGAACGAGCTCACATGACAACCACCCCCACCCCCACCCTGACGCTCGGGACGGGGCAGCTGCTCCGCGACGGGCAGCCGCACCAGATCGTGTCCGGCGCGCTGCACTACTTCCGGGTGCCGCGCGCGCTCTGGGCCGACCGGCTGCAGCGCCTGGTCGCGCTGGGCTGCAACACCGTGGAGACGTACGTGCCGTGGAACTTCCACGTCCCGCACGCCGACACGCCCCCCGACTTCAGCGGCGACCGCGATCTGGGGGCCTATCTGGACCTGGCCGCCTCGCTCGGCCTCGACGTTCTGGTCCGGCCGGGACCTTACATCTGCGCGGAGTGGGACTTCGGTGGTCTGCCGTCCTGGCTGCTGGCCGACGCCCGCGCGACCGATGCGCTCCGGACCAGCGATCCGGCTTATCTCGACCACGTCGACGCGTGGTTCGACCTCCTGGTGCCGATCATCGCCCGGCGCCAGACGACCCGGGGCGGTCGGGTGGTGGGTGTCCAGGTGGAGAACGAGTACGGCAGCTTCGGCAACGACACCGGCTATCTGGAGCACCTGCGCGACGGTCTGGTCGAGCGGGGCATCGACGTGCTGCTGTTCACCTCCGACGGTCCCGGCCGACTGTGGCTCAGCGGCGGCACGGTGGACCAGACCTGGGCGACCGTCAACTTCGGCTCCCGGCAGGAAAGCGCCTTCGCCGAGCTGAGCGCCGTCCGCCCCGGCGATCCCGGCATGTGCATGGAGTTCTGGAACGGCTGGTTCGACCACTGGGGAACCCCGCACCACGTCCGCGACGCCGCCGAGGCGGCAAACGAGCTGGCCGGCATGCTGGCCGCCGGCCGGTCAGTCAACTTCTACATGGCCCACGGCGGCACCAGCTTCGGCGTCTGGTCGGGGGCCAACGCCGGCACCGACGGCCCCCGCAGCAGCACCTACCTGCCCACCGTCACCAGCTACGATTACGACGCCCCGATCGCCGAGGACGGCACGCTGACGGCCAAGTTCTGGGCCTTCCGCGACGTCATCGCCCAGCACCGCGGCGCCGAGCTCCCGGCGCCGCCGCCGGTCTCGGCTCGGCAGCAGCCGCGAGTCGTGCCGGTGACCGCCACGCTCGCGTTGACCACCGTGCTCGACCAGGTCCCGGCCCAGGTCAGTCCGACGCCCGAGTCGTTCGAGGCCCTCGGTGTGCACCACGGGGTGGTGCGCTATCGGACCACGCTGCGCGGACCACATGCCGGCGCCGCCCTCTACGCCGACGGACTCGCCGACCTGGCCACCGTGCTGGTCGACGGCGAGGTCGCCGGGCGGCTCGGCCGGACCCAGATCGATCCCGCGTACGGCAGCGAGCTGAGCGTCGACGTCGCCGACTCCAGCGAGCTGGACCTGGTGGTCCACTCGCTCGGGCGGGTCAACTTCGGCCCGCTGCTGCGCGACAGCAAGGGCCTGCGGGCGCTGCGGCTGGAGTTCCAGCACCAGCTCAACTGGGAGCACAGCGCGCTCGACCTGACCGAGCTGCCCGAGCTGGACTTCAGCGGCCCGGCCCGTGATCTGCCGGGTGGCCGGTTCTGCCGGGCGGAGGTGACCGCGGAGCCGCTGGACGCGTTCGTGGCCACGCCGGGCTTCCATCACGGGTACGTCTTCCTCAACGGCTTCAACCTCGGCCGCTACTGGAACTCGGTGGGCCCGCAACAGACCCTGTACGCTCCCGCCCCGCTGTGGCGCGACGGCAGCAACGAGCTGGTGGTGCTGGAGCTCGGGAACAGCTGTGGCGACAGCGTCGAGATCGTGGCGACGCCGGCTCTGGGCCCGATCGAGGGCTTCCAACCCGGCTGAGGTGATCGGGGCGGAGCCGCCGGTCCCCTGCCGGCGCGAATCGGCCGAGCTCGGCCGATTCGGCTCAGCCCACCACCCGGGCACCGGGCACCGGCCCGGTGACCCGGCGGACCGAGCGGCACAGTCCATCCGAGCTCAGCGCGACGCTGATGTCGACCGCGGCCGACTCGTCGGCGGCCAGGAAGGCGCAGGTGGGGCCGGAGCCGGACACGATGGCGCCCAGGGCGCCGTACTCCAGCCCGGCGTCAAGGGTCTGCCGCAGTCGGGGCTGCAGATCGAGAGCGGCCGGCTGCAGGTCGTTGGTCAGGGACCGACCGAGCGCGACGGCATCGCCGCTGCGGAGAGCGTTCATCAGGTCATCGGGCACCTCGAGCTCCTCGGCCGGGGCCTCGGGCTGCAGCTGGTCGAAGCGCCGGTAGACGGCGGGGGTGGACAGCCCCGAATGACCGAAGCCCAACACCCAGTGATAGCTGCCACGCGCCAGCGCCGGGACCAGCTGCTCACCCCGGCCGGAGCCGAGGGCGGTGCCGCCGAGCAGCGCGAACGGCACATCGCTGCCGAGCTCGCCGGCGAGCTCGATCAGGGCATCGGTCTCGACGTCGACCTGCCACAACCGGGCGCAGGCCAACAGCGCGGCGGCGCCGTTGGATGAACCACCGGCCAGTCCACCGGCCACCGGGATCGCCTTGCGGATCGACAGCGACACCCCGACCTCGTCGTTCGGAGCGTACGTCGCGGCCAGCAGCCGCGCAGCGCGGACCGCCAGGTTGGTCTCGTCCAGGGGCACCAGGTCGGCGCCCTCGCCGCTGACGGTGACGTCGAAGTGCCCGGGCTCATCCCACTCGGCCACCAGGTCGTCGCAGAGCGAGACCGCCTGATAGACGGTCGCCAGCGGATGGAAGCCGTCCGCGCGGGGTGCACCGACCTTCAGGGCGAGATTGATCTTCGCCGGCACCCGGACACGGACACCAATCGGCTCGGGCGGAAGAGAGGAGGCCACCTGATGAGGCTATTGCCTCGGCTGCGCAGTGTTCATCCGCCCCTGACGGGCTGGACGCCGGAGTCCCCGAAGATCTGCTCGGCGATCCGGGCGAACGCGTCCACCTCCAGCACCTCGCCGCGAGCCTGCGGGTCGACTCCGGCCGCCTCCAGCGCGGCGCTGGCTGCGGCGGACGAGCCGACCAGGCCCGCTAGCGCGGCGCGCAGCATCTTGCGCCGCTGGGCGAACGCCGCGTCCACCACGGCGAACACCTGCTGCCGGCTGGCGGTGGTGACGGGCGCCGGTCTGCGGCGGATGGAGACCAGCCCCGAGTCCACATTGGGGACCGGCCAGAAGACCCGTGGCCCGACCGTGCCGGTGCGCGCGGTCTCGGCATACCAGGCCATCTTCACCGACGGCACGCCGTACGTCTTCGAGCCCGGCCGCGCCACCAGCCGGTCGGCGACCTCGGCCTGCACCATCACCAGACCGCGCTGCCAGCTGTCGAAGGTGGCGAGCAGGTGCAGCAGCACCGGGACCGACACGTTGTAGGGCAGGTTCGCCACCACCACGGTGGGCGGCAGCGGCAACGAGGTGATCCGCAACGCGTCCGCGGTGAGCACCGTCAACGCCGAAGCGCGGGCCGGCATCCGGTCGGTCACCGTGTCCATCAGCGCGTCCGCCAGCAGCTCGTCGATCTCAACCGCCAGCACGTGCTGGGCGGCCTCGAGCAGGCCGAGGGTCAGCGATCCGAGGCCGGGGCCGACCTCGAGCACCACGTCGTCCGGCGCGATCGCGGCCGAGGCCACGATCCGCCGGACGGTGTTGGCGTCGGTGACGAAGTTCTGGCCTCGCTGCTTGGTGGGGCGCAGACCCAGACGGCCTGCCAGGGCCCGCACCGCAGTGGGGTCCAGCAGGCCGTCGGAGGATGGCGCGTCTGTGGTCAGCGAAGACCCAGCTTCGAGCTGCAGGCCGGCCAGGCGCCCCAGCCCTGATTGGCCTGGACCTTCTTGGCCACGGCGATCTGCGTCTCGCGGCTGGCCTGGTGCGGCATCCCAGTTCCGCCGTGGGCACGCCAGGTGCTCAGGGTGAACTGGAGGCCGCCGTAGAAGCCGTTCCCGGTGTTGATCGACCAGTTGCCGCCGGCCTCGCACTTGGCCAGCTGGTCCCAGACACTGCCGGAGGCGACGCTGGGGCTCTTCGACGAGTTCGACGAGTTGTTGGACGACTTGTTCGAGGAGCTGTTCGACGAGGAGCTGTCCGAGCTCGAGTTGTTCGACGACTTCTTGACCGCCTTGGGCTTGACCACGACCGGCTTCTTCGTGCCGACCAGGATGACCTCGGCCCGCGGCTGGGTAGTGATCTTGGCGGAGGTCTTCTCGGTCGACTTCACCTTGCCGTTGTGGCTGACCTCGCGGTAGGTGATCGTCCGGACGCCGTTCTTGCCCACGGTGTCGACCTTGGTCCGGCCCTGGAGCAGGTTCTTGCTCTCCCGGCGGACGGTCTCGTAGGCGACCTTCTGCTTCTTGGTGATCGTCTTGACGTCGACCTTGGTGTAGGTGAACGACGTCTGGTCGGTGAGCGGGGCGGACGGCTTGACACTGAGCTTGTCGTCCCCGTCGACCTTGATCTTCGCGGCGGCGAGCGCCTGCGCCACGGTCAGCCCGGTGGTCTTGATGGTCCGCTTCTTGCCGGCGTTGTCGATGGTGACCGACTTCTCCGTCGCCACGTCGACGCTCAGGCCCTGCCGACCGATGGTCGAGCTGCGGCTGGTCGAGATGTCCGCACCGGCGGTGTCGATGCCGAGGTCGCTCAGCGCGGCGCCGACGTTGGTCGAGGTGGTCCAGAAGGACTGCGGCTTGCCGTCCACCTTGACGTTGACCTGGCGGCCGTACTGGACGGCGATCAGGGTCCCGTCGGTCACCTTGGCGTCCAACGCGGGGGCGACCACGTCGCGCTCGCCCACGGTGATGCCCTTGTCGGCCAGCACCTCACCGACAGTGCCGGACATGGTTGAGATCTCGGTACTGGCTCCGTCCACCGACAAGGTGACGTCCTTGTCCAAGGTGACGTAGCCGAACGTTCCGCCGGCGACGGCGAGGGTGGCCACTCCAGCGACCACAACAGGGATGATCTTCCGCACAGTTCTCCAAGACGGCCCCGAGGGGCCTGGCAGTTGCTTCGGGGGCACCCAGGGCACCTCTTCGGTCACGGAAGCATAACGTCGCGGTCGGGCCCCACCAAATTATCGCGGCAGGTCGGGACACCTGTGATAGATGGGGTTGTTGGGACTCGCCGGTACCTCAGTCCGCGGAGCCCGACCAGGCGCCGCGGTGCACCAGACTCTCGGGCCGTCGGCGTGGGCGCCGCGCCGGCGAGCCGGACCTCTGGGGCGGCTCGGCCGGATGGCCCAGGCTGATCACCCCGACGCAGTGCTGTTCAGCAGGTACGCCGAACGCCGCTCTGAGCGCAGGAACCGTCCCCGGGGGCACCCCGAAGAAGCACGCGCCCAGCCCGACGTCGGTCGCGGTCAGCAGGGCGTTCTCCGCCGCCATGCCGGCGTCGACGTACCAGTACGGGGCCGACCAACGACGGGCATCCCGGTCGGTCCAGCCCTTGTCGGGCTCCGCATAACGATCCAGGTACGCGCGCTCGCTCGTCCAGACCACCACCAGCACTGGCGCCGTCCGCATGCCGTCCAGCCAGCGGCCGGCCGGGGCTCCGGCCGCAGTGACCTGCCAGTAGCGCAGCACTGACTCGCCGGTCAGCACGAGGAGCGAGACGCCCTGGGTGAACCCGGCGGATGGCGCCCGCAGTGCGGCGTCCACCACCCGGTCGAGCAGCTCCTCGGTCACTGGCCGGTCGGCGTAGCGGCGCACCATCCGCCGTCGGCGGAGTGCTTCGCTCAGCTCCATCGGGTCATCCCCACGGACCCCCGAACGCGGCATCGGCATTGTCGGACAACGCCCGGCACAGCCGCGGAAGGTCGACATCGAGCACGGCGGCCATCGCCCGCACCGTGTGCGGCACCAGGTATGACGCGTTCGGCCGGCCCCGGTACGGCGTCGGGGTCAGATACGGCGCATCAGTCTCGGTCAGCACCCGGTCGAGCGGCGTCGCGGCGAGCGCCTCCCGCAGGGCAGCGGCGTTCTTGAACGTCACGGTGCCGGCGAAGGACAAGTACGCCCCGCGGTCCAGGCACCGGCGCGCGAAGTCGGCGTCGCCGGAGAAGCAGTGCATCACCAGCCGCTCCGGTGGCCCTTCGGCGTCGAGGACGTCCAGCACGGCATCGTGCGCGTCGCGGTCGTGGATCACGAGGGTCTTGTCGTAGGCCTTGGCCCAGCCGATGTGCGCGGCGAACGACTCGCGCTGGATCCGGCGACCGTCGGCGTCGGGCGTACGGAAGTGGTCCAGGCCGGTCTCGCCCACGGCACGGACCTCCGGCTCGCCCACCAGCTCCTCGATCGCGGCCAATGCGGCGGGCAGCCCTGCGCCCAGCCTGGCCGCGTCGTTGGGGTGGATCGCCACCGCCGCCACCACTTCGGGCCATCGCCGTGCGGCGGCCACCGCCCACTGCGAGCCGGCTACGTCGCAGCCGACCTGGACGATCCGGTCGACCCCGACCGAACGGGCCAGCGCGATCGCGTCGTCCGGGGAGAGCCGATGGGTGCCGTCGTCCACGTCGAGATGGCAGTGGCTGTCGACGACCGGCACCGGCAGCGGCTCGGGGGTCGCCGGCCGGTCGAGGTTGCGCGTCTGCCCCTGCTCGGTCGTCGCCGCCCGCCGCTCCCGAAGGTCTGGGGGTCGTGGTTCGCTGTTCGCTCCGCTCACGCGGTCATCCTGTTCGCTCCCCTGGTGCGGCCACGCTGTTCGCTCCGCTCGTGCGCCATCCTCATCCCTTCGCTCGGGCTCACCCTAATCCGGCGACCCGGGAGCGGCGCGGGCGGCGAGGGCCGCCTCGTAGAGCACGTTCTTGCTGATCTGCTGCTCGTCGGCGACCTGTGCCACCGCCGGCTTCAGTCGAGCTCCGGCCGCCACCAGCTGCTGCACCTGCGCCACCGCGCTCGACACGTCGCCGGCGGTTCGCACCAGGCCGGCGACGACGAGCGTGACCTCGCCGCGAACGCCCTCGGCCGCCCAGTCGGCCAGCTCGGACAGCGGACCGCGGCGAATCTCCTCGTAGGTCTTGGTCAGCTCCCGGCACACGGCCGCCCGACGGTCGGCCCCCAGCACCTCGGCCATGGCGGTGAGCGTCTCGGCGGTCCGGTGCGGCGCCTCGAAGAACACCATGGTGCGCTCCTCGGTGGCCAGGTCGGTCAGCCGACGCCGCCGTTCGCCCGCTTTCCGGGGCAGGAAGCCCTCGAAGCAGAACCGGTCCACCGCCAGCCCGGAGACCGCCAGCGCAGTCAGCACCGCCGATGGCCCCGGGACCGCGGTCACCCGGATGCCCGCCTCAACGGCGGCCACCACCAGCCGATAGCCGGGGTCGGAGACCGAGGGCATGCCCGCGTCGGTCACCACGGCGACCGTCTGCCCGGCGGCGAGCAGCTCCAGCAGCTCAGGGGTACGCCCCGCCTCGTTGCCCTCGAAGTAGGAGAGCACCCGGGCGTTGGTCTGCAGCCCCAGCCGGTCCAGCAGCCGGCGCAGTCGCCGGGTGTCCTCGGCTGCGATCACGTCGGCCGACCGCAGCAGCGCGAGCAACCGCGGTGAGGCGTCGTCGCTGTCCCCGATCGGGGTGCCGGCCAGCACCACGGTCCCTGCGCCAGGCTCTGGTGTCATCCGCTCAGCCTGACAGATGCGACACACCTGCCCACCTACTATGGGCGGGTGACTCGCGAGGTACTCGAGGTCGACGCACCTCCCCGCCACTTCTCGTCCGTCCCACCCCGGGACACCGAGGAGACCCGCGCGCACCCGATGCCGGCGCCGGCGGCACCCAGCCTGACCACCGTGCAACGGCTCCGCGTCCCGATGCCGAGCGACCGGCTCGGGTCCTGGCTGGTCACCGTGACCATTACGGCGATCGCCTTCGTGATCCGGCTGGTCAACCTGGGCTATCCCAACAAGCTGGTGTTCGACGAGACCTACTACGCCAAGGACGCGTACTCGCTGCTCCGCTTCGGCTATGAGCGCAACTGGCCCAAGTCCGCCGACGAGTCGATCGCGGCCGGAACCCCTGACGTGATGGAGTCCGGCGCCTCGTTCATCGTCCACCCGCAGGTCGGCAAGTGGCTGATCGCCGCGGGCGAGCATCTGTTCGGAATGAACGCCTTCGGCTGGCGCTTCGCTTCGCTGGTCTTCGGCAGCCTGCTGGTGCTGGTCACCATCCGACTGGTGCGGCGGGTGTCGCGGTCGACCCTCATCGGTGGCCTGGCCGGGATCCTGCTGACCTTCGACGGGCTGGCCTTCGTCATGTCGCGGACCGCGCTGCTCGACATCTTCCTCGCCTTCTTCGTGGTCAGCGCGGTCGCCTGTCTGGCCGCCGACCGGGACTGGTTCCGCTC
This sequence comes from Microlunatus sp. M237, assembly GCF_056896895.1. Classification (NCBI taxonomy): domain Bacteria; kingdom Bacillati; phylum Actinomycetota; class Actinomycetes; order Propionibacteriales; family Propionibacteriaceae; genus Microlunatus; species Microlunatus sp. M237. The sequence continues at coordinate 494,151 of NZ_JBXHBL010000002.1, forward strand.
CCGACTCGCCGACCACCTCGAGCGTCGAGGGCTGTCCGACCTGGGCGGACGGTTCGGCCCGGCCCTGGTCGTACGCCCCTGGCGTCTGGCGGCAGGGCTGTGCTTCGGGCTGGCCGTCGGCACCAAGTGGAACGCCCTCTATCTGCTGGCCGCCTTCGCACTGTTGTCGCTGGCCTGGGACGTCGGCGCCCGCCGACTGGCCGGCGCCGGCTGGCGGTCGGGCTGGGCGGTGCTCCGCGACGGAGTCCCGGCGTTCGTGTCGCTGGTCGTCGTGACCGTCCTGGTCTATGTCGCCAGCTGGGCGAGCTGGCTGTCCACCTCCGGCGGGTGGGACCGGAGCTGGGGCGCCCAGCACCCGGAGGCGACCTCGGTGAAGCTGCTCGGTCCGGACCTGGCCTCACTGCTCAAGTACAACCGGGACATCTGGGACTTCCACAACGGCGACTTCATCGCCAACGCCACCCACTCCTACGACGCAAAACCCGCCGGCTGGCTGATCCTGGCCAGGCCGATCGGCATCGACGCGGTCAACGACATCAAGCCCGGCACCGACGGCTGCCCCGGACCCGACAACTGCCTGCGGGTGATCAGCGGCATCGGCACCCCGGCGCTGTGGTGGGTCGCCGTCATCGCCTTGGTGGCAGCCCTGATCTGGTGGGTCGGCGGTCGGGACTGGCGCTTCGGCATCCCCGTGGTTGGCGTCCTCGCGGCCTGGCTGCCGTGGTTCGCCTACACCGATCGGCCGCTCTTCTTCTTCTACGCGATCGCCGTCGTACCGTTCTCGGTGATGGCCGTGGCGTTGGCGATCGGCAGGCTGCTCGGGCCTGCCCGAGGGCGCCGACGGATGGTCACCGCGGTCGGTGCCGGCGCCTTCGTCGCGCTGGTCGGCGCCAACTTCGCGTACCTCTACCCCATCCTCACCGACCAGCTGTTGCCCTACCCGCAATGGCTGTCGCGGATGTGGTTCAAGACCTGGATCTGAGCCCCTCGACGGCCCCTCGCGGTGCCCGCGGATGTTGCGAGCGGGTGACAACCCACGCGCCGAGTATGTGGATTGTGCGAATTGAGAGTTAGAGTCACGCAGTACCGCCGTTGTACACACCAACGGTTGGTGCCTCGACTCGAGGAAGGAACCACGCTCGTATGGGTAAGTACATGCTGCGCCGGCTGCTGAACTACGTGATCCTGCTGTTCGTCGCCGTGACGCTCACCTACTTCCTCGCGGCCACCCAGCTCAACCCACGCGGGCTGTTCGAGGTTCGCAACCCGCCGCTGGACCCGGTGTCGATCGAGAACACGCTGCTGGCGTACAACCTCAGCGACCGGGTGCCGCTGATGGAGCGGTGGTGGACCTGGTTCACCGGCGTGCTGCAGGGGAACTGGGGCTACACCGTCGACGGTGGGAGCGTCAACGAGGAGATCTCCCGGCGGATGTGGGTGAGCCTCCGGCTCGTCACCGCCGGATCGCTGCTCGGCATGGGCCTCGGCGTCACCCTCGGCGCCTGGACCGCCACCCGGCAGTACAAGGTGTCCGACCGGGTCTCGACGTTCCTGTCGCTGCTGGTGCTGGCCACCCCCATGCTGGTGATCGCGACCATCCTCACCGTGCTGGCCACCAAGTTCAACCAGAGCACCGGGGTGCGGCTGTTCGAGTTCGTCGGCGAGACCGGCGAAACCGGCGACTACCCGCTGGCCGGGCTGGTCGACCGGGCACAGCACCTGCTGCTGCCGACGATCGCGCTGACCCTGGTGAACGTGGCGAGCTTCAGCCGCATCCAGCGGAACCTGATGCTGGACAGCCTGGGCGCGGACTACGTCCGCACCGCCCGGGCCAAGGGACTGCGTCGTCAGCGTGCCGTGATGAAGCACGCGCTGCGGACGGCGCTGATCCCCACCGGCACCTACTTCGCGTTCAGCGTCGCCACCCTCTTCGTCGGCGCCACCATCACCGAGCAGATCTTCACCTTCCACGGGCTCGGCATCTACGGAATCCAGGCCATCCAGCAGCAGAACATCAACGGCACCGTCGCGGTGACCGCGTTCGCCGGTGTCTGTACCCTCACCGGTGCGGTGCTCGCCGACCTGATGGTGGCCATCCTCGACCCGCGCGTGCGGCTCAGCTGAAGGGGCGGCCATGTCCGACCAGATCGTCAACAAGGTAGCGATCGAGCCCGGCAGCGAACAGATCGAGGAGATCGAGCACGCCACCGGCCGCGGTCCCAAGCCCACCGAGCGGCGCCTCTCTCGTCGCCAGCTGGTGCTGCGCCGGTTCCTGCGCAACAAGCTCGCCATCGCCGGCGTCATCGTCTATCTCTTCCTCGTCCTGCTGGCCGTCGTCGGTCCGTTCGTGTCGCCGTGGAGCTTCACCGATGTCGACCGCCGGGCCTACCTCAAGCCGCCGAGCGAGCAGCACTGGTTCGGCACCACCCAGAGCGGGCGCGACGTGCTGGCGCTGACCATGACGGGCCTGCGCAAGTCGCTGCTGATCGGCCTGCTGGTGGCGCTGATCTCGACCACCATCGCGGCGCTCGTCGGCTCGTTCGCCGCCTATTTCGGTGGCTGGTTCGAGCGGGTCTCGCTGTGGCTGGTGGACCTGCTGCTGGTGATCCCGTCCACCTTCCTGATCGCGATCGTGGTCACCGGTGGCCCGAAGGGCGGCAACTCGTGGCTGCTGCTGGTGGTGCTGCTGGCCGCGTTCAGCTGGGTGCTGTCGGCCCGGGTGGTACGCAGCCTCACCATGTCGGTGAAGGAGCGGGAGTACGTCCTCGCCGCCCGGTTCATGGGGCTGTCCGCACCCAAGATCATCGTCCGACACATCCTGCCGAACATCTCGTCGCTGCTCATCATCGACGCCACCCTCGGCATCGGCGGCGCGGTCCTGGCCGAGACGACCTTGGCCTTCTTCGGCTTCGGCGTGCAGGCACCCGACACGTCGCTGGGCACCCTGATCGCTGAAGGTCAGCGGATGGCCATCACGTTCCCCTGGATCTTCCTCGCGCCGGCGACTGTGCTGGTCATCATGGTGCTGAGTGTCAACGCGATCGGCGACGGCCTGCGTGACGCCCTGGATCCGAACTCCCAGTCTGGAGGCAAGGCCGCATGAGTGTTGACCTGACACCGTCCCGCAAGGTCCGGCGCACAACGGCGGGCACCGTCTTGTCGGTGCGAGACCTGCACGTCAGCTTCCCGAGCGAGGCAGGACCGGTGCGCGCGGTCCGCGGGCTGAGCTTCGACCTCGCCGCCGGCGAGACGATGGCCATCGTCGGGGAGTCCGGCTCGGGCAAGTCGGTCACGTCGCTGGCCGTGATGGGGCTCCACCCGGACAGCGCCAGAATCACCGGCTCGATCAAGCTGCACGGTGAGGAGCTGCTCGGCCGCAGCGATGCCGAGATGTCGAAGCTGCGTGGCAACGAGCTGGCCATGGTCTTCCAGGACCCGCTGTCGGCGCTGACTCCGGTGTACACGATCGGCGACCAGATCGTCGAGGCGATCCAGATCCACCACGACGTCAGCACCAGTGCGGCGATGAAGCGGGCCGTCGAGCTGCTCGATCTGGTCGGGATCCCCAGCCCACAGCTGCGGGTGCGCTCGTTCCCGCACGAGTTCTCCGGCGGAATGCGGCAGCGGGCCATGATCGCGCTGTCGATCGCGAACGACCCCGATGTGATCATCGCCGACGAGCCGACCACCGCGCTCGACGTGACCATCCAGGCCCAGGTGCTGGAGGTGCTGAAGAAGGCGCAGCGAGAGACCGGCGCCGCGGTGATCATGATCACCCACGACCTCGGGGTCGTCGCGGGGATGGCCGATCGCGTGACAGTGATGTACGCCGGCCGCCCGGTCGAGCAGGGCACGGTGGACGAGATCTTCTACACGCCGCGGATGCCCTACACCATCGGCCTGCTGGGTGCGGTCCCGCGGCTGGACGCCGACGTCAAGGAGCCGCTGGCCACGCTCGAGGGCAACCCGCCGTCCGTGGTCAACCTGCCCCCCGGCTGCCCGTTCGCGGCGCGCTGCCCGATGAAGCAGGACACCTGCGTGGCGATCGAGCCGGAGCTCGCTCCCACCGACCAGGTCGGGCACACCGCGGCCTGTCACTACTCCGACGACATCGCCCGCGACAACCTGATCTATCGCGATATCTTCCCGCTCCCGGTGATCCCGACGTCGCCGCTGGAGCGGCTCCCTCGCGATGAGCGCAAGACTGTGCTGTCGCTGGAGGACATGAAGCGGCACTACCCGCTGATGAAGGGCGCGATCTATCGACGCCGGGTGGGCACCGTCTACGCGGTCGACGGGATCGATCTCGAGATCAAGGAGGGTGAGACCCTGGGCCTGGTCGGCGAGTCCGGCTGCGGCAAGAGCACCACCATCCTCGAGGTGCTCAACCTGAAGGCGCCCACCGGCGGCAACGTGGTGGTGTTCGGCAAGGATGTCCGCGACATCACCAGCCGCGCCGAGCGCAAGGCGCTGCGGCGCGATATCCAAGTCGTCTTCCAGGACCCGATGGCCTCCCTCGACCCGCGGATGCCGGTGTTCGACATCATCGCCGAGCCGCTCGGTGTGCACAACGTGCCCAAGCACAAGATCGAGGAGCGGGTCAGCGAGCTGCTGCAGCTGGTCGGTCTGGAGCCGTCCCACGCGAGCCGCTTCCCGCAACAGTTCTCCGGTGGCCAGCGGCAGCGGATCGGCATCGCCCGAGCTCTCGCGCTGGAGCCGAAGCTGATCGTGCTGGATGAGCCGGTGTCAGCGCTGGACGTCTCGATCCAGGCCGGTGTGATCAACCTGCTGGACGAGCTGAAGGGCAAGCTCGGTCTGTCGTACCTGTTCGTCGCCCACGACCTGGCCGTGGTGCAGCACATCGCGGACCGGGTCGCGGTGATGTACCTGGGCAAGATCGTGGAGATCGGCGAGGTGAGCGAGGTCTTCCGTCGACCGACCCACCCGTACACCCAGGCCCTGCTGTCGGCCATCCCGATCCCGGACCCGGGCAAGGAACGCAGCCGGGAGCGGATCCTGCTGCGGGGCGAGATGCCGAGCCCGGCCAACCCGCCGTCCGGGTGCAAGTTCCGGACCCGTTGTCAGCGCTTCGTCACCTTGAGCGAGGCCCAGCAGCAGCCGTGCCTGGAGACGATGCCGGAGCTCTTCCAGATCAGCTCCGACCACCGCTCGGCCTGCCACTACAACGAGGAGCGGCACGTCGTCTGAGGCTGGAGACAGAGCACCCGCCCGCGTACGAGGGGCGAGCCGGTCGACGAAAAATTGTGGACCGGACCACCACCGCTGTCATGAATCTTGCTGATTTGTTAGCAGGATGTGACCTAATGAGTTCCGCGGTTCGTTCATCGGGCCGTAAGGTTTTGACCAATGTCGGTGACCCACAGGTCACCCGAAACATTCATCTGGAGGGAAAGTGAAGGCTCGCAAGTATCTGGCCGTCCCGATCCTCGCCGTTGCACTGGCCATGAGCGCGTGCAACACCGGCGAAGGATCTGACAGCGGCGGCGGTACCGATACCCCGACGCAGGCAGCCATCAGTGCCCAGGACATCAACCCACAAGACCGTGGTTCCCTGAAGCAGGGAGGTGTTCTCCGCCAGTCGGTGAGCGACTTCGGCAACAACTGGAACCCGTTGAACGTCAACGGCAACAACGCCGACCTGACCTCCGTGCGCAACCCCATGTCGGTCACCATGTTCGACTACAGCGCCGAGGGCGTGCCGACTCCCAACACCAACTTCTTGGAGAGCATCACCGACAACGGCGCCACGCCGCTGGTCGTCACGATGAAGCTCAACCCGAAGGCCGTCTGGGGCGATGGTTCGCCGGTTGACGTCGACGACTGGACCGCCAGCTGGAAGGCCTGCAACGGCGCCGACAAGAAGTTCGAGTGCGCCAGCACCCAGGGCTGGGACTCGATCACCGACATCAAGGCCGGCGCTGACAAGTTCGAGGTTGTGGTGACCTTCAAGGGCGCCTACCCGGACTACACCCAGGTGCTGTCCAGCACGCTCAAGGCGGAGAGCGTCGCCGATCCTGACACCTTCAACAAGGGCTGGACCGACCTGAAGAACGACTGGTTCACCGGTCCGTTCAAGCTGGCCGACAATGGCTACGACAAGACCCAGAAGACCGTCACCTTGGTGCCGAACGACAAGTGGTGGGGCGAGAAGCCGCTGCTGGACCAGATGGTGTACCGCGCCATCGATGTCAGCGCCACCGCTCAGGCGTACGTCAACGGTGAGCTCGACACGTTCGACATCGGTCCGGACCCCGACGCGTACGCGAAGGCCCAGACCGTCACCGACGGCTCGATCCGTAAGGCCGCCGGCCCGAACTTCCGTCACTTCACCTTCAACACGAAGGCCGGTGTCCTGCAGGACAAGGCAGTTCGCCAGGCCATCGTGATGGGCCTGGACCGTGCCGCCATCGGCGAGTCCGACCTGGCCGGCCTGGAATGGCCCGCCCAGCCGCTCAACAACAACGTCTTCGTGAGCACCCAGAAGGGCTACGAGGACATGGCGACGCTGACCGGCATCACCTATGACGTCGAGAAGGCGAAGACCACGCTCGACGAGGCCGGCTGGGTCGTCGGTGCCGACGGCACCCGCGAGAAGGACGGCAAGAAGCTGACCGTCAAGTTCGCCCAGCTGTCCGGCGTTCCGGTCTCGGAGAACGAGGCCCTGCAGGCTCAGAAGCAGCTCAGCGAGATCGGCGTCAAGCTCGACATCGTCTCGGTGCCGATCGCCAAGTTCCAGGATGGGACGCTGCTGACCAACCACGAGTTCGAGATCGTCGCCTTCTCCTGGATCGGCACGCCGTACCCGTACGCGGGTATCAAGCAGATCTATGGCACCGATGCCGAGTCGAACTTCTCGCAGGCTTCCCTGCCCGAGGTTGACAAGCTGGTCGAGCAGATCGACGTGGAGAACGACCCGACCAAGCGTGCTGAGCTGGCCAACCAGGCCAACAAGCTGATCTGGGAAGAGGTCATGACGCTCCCGCTGTACCAGCGTCCCGAGCTGATCGCCGCCAAGGCCTCGCTGGCCAACTTCGGCGCCGTCGGCCTGAGCTCGCTGCGCTACGAGAACGTCGGCTACATGAACTCCTGACCGTCGCCGCCGTCCATCGGACGGCCCGGCAGCAGAAGCGAACGTAACCACGAGGGACCGGTGATCATCACCGGTCCCTCGTGCGTTCGAGGGCGGTATTCCGTAATGTTGGACTCACCCCCGACGAGAGCAGACCATTGGCCGACCACGACGACGAGGCGTTCACCGCCCTGGAGCGCCGGATCGAACGGCTCGAGCAGCAGCTCGACGCAACAACCTCCGCCCCGGCAGCCCGGCCGCCAGATCCCAGCCCGGTGATAGGCGATTCCGCCGACGTCTTCTGGGCTCTGCAGGGCCTGCGGGAGCGGGTCCCCTCCCCCGCGGTGCTCTACACCGGCGTAGTGGAGCTGCCCGGTTCCGGACCGGTGGCCTGGCAGATGGCGCACGACGCGGCCGAGCTGCTCGACCGGGACTGGACCGAGGCGGCGACCAGCCTTGGGGCGCTCGGACATCCGGCGCGACTGAGGATCCTGCAGCTGATCGCCCGCGGCGAGGCGAAGACGGCCGCGGAGCTGGCCGGAGCCGAGGACCTGGGCAGCACCGGACAGATCTACCACCACCTCAAGCAGCTGGTGGCCGGCGGATGGCTGCGCAGCACGACCCGGGGCCGGCACGAGATCCCGGGCGAGCGGATCGTCCCGCTGCTGGTCATCCTCGGCGCCAGCAGCTGAGCGTCACCGCGGATAGGCGACGTAGGCGAACCGGTCCGAGTCCGGCGCCCAGCTGTTCACGTTGACAGTGCCCTGGCCACCCTGCAGGTGGACCAGGTCGCGGGAGCTGCCGGCGTCCACGTCGAGCAGCCTAAGGATGATGTCCCGGTCCGCCGGGTGACCCTGCGTCCCGGGCGGGAAGCTGACGTAGAGCACGAGCCGCCCATCCGGGGACACGTGCGGGAACCAGTTGACCCGTTCGTCGAAGGTCACCTGCAGCTGGTCGGTGCCGTCGGTCCGCATCCGGAACAGCTGTGCATGACCGGCCGGCCCACCACCCTGCTCGGAGTTGAACCAGATCCATTCGCCGTCCGGGCTGTACTCCGGGCCGTCGGCAGGGAAGACGGTGTCGGTCAGCGGAGTGTCGGGTCCGCCGGCGGCGGGGATCGTGAACAGGTTGCGGTACGCGCCCGGAACGCCCTGGTGCGGCTCGACCCCCACATAGGCGAGCATCGTGGCGTCCGGCGAGATGCCGTGCAGGTAATGGCGAAAGTCGGGCCCGTGGTCGTTGGTGATCCGGCGCGGTGCGCCGCGCTCTCCCTCGATGTCGACGGCGTAGAGATGTCCGTCGTTGGACGAGACGAACACGGTCCGACCGTCGGGGCTGATCACGTGATCGTTGTTGAGGTCGGCCAGGTCGCCGGTGGGCACCGGCTCCAGCTCGCCACCGGTGGGCGGGATCCGATACAACCGCCCGCCCGCGTTGATCACCAGCCAGCGGCCGTCGGGCGTCCAGTTGGGCGCCTCGATCCAGTACTCGGTGCTCTCCCAGACCAGCTCGGACGAGCCGGTCGAGACGGTGTGGATCCAGAGCTGCGCGGCGCGAGCGGCATCGGTCATGGCCGACACGATAGCCCGCAGCCTCGACCTGTCAGCGTCAGCGGGCGCGACCCAACACCTGGGCGACGTACCAACGGCCCTTGGCGTCCTGGTAGGCGCCCACGCCGATCAGGCGGTAGCGCGAGTTGAGCAGGTTCTTGCGGTGTCCCGAGGACTTCATCCACGCCGTGGTGACCGACCTGCCACCGGGATAGCCGTAGGCGACATTCTCCCCGACCGCACTCAGCTTGCACTTCGACAGGATCGGCGACAGGTCCTGGTGATAGATCCGCTTCTGAGTGGCCATCGCCTTGGCCTGCCGCTCGGCATAGCCGTCCAAGCAGCTGGAGGCCTTGACCTTGGCCAGGTCGCGCTTGGTGCGCTCGGTGTTCGTGGCGCGGATGACATCCTTCTCGTACGTGCCGCTGCTGACCGCCGCGGCTGGTGCCGCGAGCGGTCCGACGAGGAATCCGAGGGTGAGCAGCGTCAGCCCGACCAGAAATCGGGCAGCGAGGGAGGACCGGGAGGGGGACACATGCGCTCCTGGACGTCAACGAAAAGCTTGGTTCCCCCGAGTGGCCCAACCGACAGCAACCCCAGCGTGCAGGACTGCACAGTGATCCCCCGCCGTCATCTGTGGGCCGATGCGCAGGTGGCAGGACCGATGCCGGTGTGACTGGAAAATGCTACCCCGCGCTCAGCCCGGCCGTACAGGCTTTCGGCAGCGCAACCTCAGCGGAGGCCGACGGTGACGGTGTCGGTGGCCGTGTGCTTGGAGTAGTCACCAGAGATGGCCGCCTGGATCAGCAGCTCATAGCTGAGATCGATCGTCACCTCGGTCGCGCCGCTGCCCAACGGAGGGACCGTCAGCACGTGCTCATAGGTGTACGGGTCCGTCACGATGAAACCGGGGACGATGGTCGCGGTGTCTTCGATCGGGTTGCGGACCTCGATCGACTCGTAGTCGTCGGTCACCGACACGACCGCAGTCATCCGGGTCAGATAGACGCTCTTCTGCGGGTCCGAGCTCACCACCGACGTCATCGCGATCTTCACCGGGATCGGCCGGGTCGACGTCCACTCGGCGACGGGCCGCACGGCCGCGTACTCCACCTTGACCGTGATCGGGCCCGACTCGAACCTGCGTTTGCGGTTCTCCTGTGACAGTCCGTTCACCGCCTTCGGCTTCGGCGTCGGAGTCGGCTCCGCATACAGCGCGCCGCCGGACCGGGTGCTGGGTGGACTGGCCGGATCTGACGACGGAGTGCAGCCGACGACCAGCAGCACCACCACCAGTCCGCAGATCGTCCTGCGCGCGCCAACCGCCATCTTGCCTGCCCCCCGACATCCGGCTCTGGAACGAATGTAGCCCCTTTCGCCGATGCTGGGGGCGCCTGTTCGGAACCGCCCGGCTAAGCACCAGCACCCGCCCGACCTGAGGCAGGCGAGTGCCGGTGCCTACGTCAGCGCCCGGCCAGCGCACCCATCGGGTCCCAGGCGGGCAGCACCGTGGGCTCGTTGTCCAACGCGTCGCGCAGCTCCTGCGGCAACAGTGACTTCGGGGCGGCGATCTCGAACACGTGCTCACCGAACCAGGAATCGTTCATCGTGTAGAACCCACTGTCACCGGTCTTGTCGCCCCACGAGTTCTCCACCCGCCACTTGGTGGCAACGCCGTCGACGACGTCCACACCGGTGAACAGCATCGCGTGGGTCATCAGGGTCTCGTGGTATTCGAGCCGGTCCGCCTTGGTCAGCGAGAACGTGGTGTCGTAGATCGGCTCGAGGTCGAACAGGTCGGCATCCCAGATCCCCAGGTTGCGGTCCATCTGCTGACCGACGTCACAGCCGAACCAGACGGGGGTCCCGCTGGTGATCTGCTCGGCGGTGATCGACTTGATCGTCTCGATCTCGACGTTGAGGTAGACCACCGGGGGCGCGTCCACGACGTTGCCCAGCATGTCGACGGTGTACGTCGTGCCGAACGGCGACGACGGGCGCGGGTCGTGCACCAGGCAGACGTAGTCCTCCAGGTCGATATCGACGTAGCGGTCGCGGAACTCGGCCGGGGTCAGCTCGCCGTCGCGGTGGAAGTTCTTGTCCTGGTCGGTCCACTGCCAGGTGAAGCGCTCCGGCGGCGTACCGAGGTGGAGACACAGCGCACGCCAGACCGTGCTCAGCGCACGAGCAGCGATCTCGTCCCGCGCGGCCTCGTCGGGGGCGCGACGCAGGTCACGGGCCGCAGTGTGCAAGATCAGCCGCAGCGAGGAGTTCATCTCCGAGGTGGCCGAGGAACCGACCGTCTCCGGCATCGCCGACTTGGGCACCAGACCATGCTTCTGGACGATCGCGACGAACATGTTCCACTGACCACCGTCGCCCATGCACTCCTTGAGCAGGGTCGCGACAGTACGGTCGTCGGTCTCCCGGTCGAGCGTGTCCAGCACCGCCTGGATGAAGTAGTTGGCGCGTTCCATCTTGTCGAAGAACATGATGTGGTTCTGGCTGAACTCGAAGTCCTTGACGTTCAAGCTCTTCGCCGTGCCGACCCGCAGCAGGTTCAGCCCGGCGAACAACCAGCACCGGCCGCTCTTCTGCTGGTTGGTGGCCTTCCAGTCGTCCAGCACATTCGACATCGACGTGTCGGTGCGGAAGACGATGTCGCGGTCCAGCGCCACAGTCCTGAGCTCGGCCCCGGTCAGGGCGTTCTGCAAGACCTTGGCGGTGGGATCGGTGGCGAACTCCTTGCGCAGCCGATCGATATCGGATGCGGTCAAGGGTGTTGCGGGCATGCGATTGCTCCTCAGGATGGGGGGTACCCGCGGCAGCCTACGCCGTGCCGCGCCCGCATGGTGGAAGTGGATGTTCCATTCTTGTTAATCGTTTTGCTAGAGTCCGATCCTGAGTTGACAGGGGCCTCGGCACTCCGCGAACCTCCATTGACTTTCCCTCCCCTTGCCGGCCGTTCCGGGCCCTAATCACTGAGGTAGACATGCGTAACCTGCGAAATTTGATCATCGGCTTTTTAGCCATCTTCGGCCTCGTCCTCACCGGATGCGGCTCCTCGGGAGATGGCGCCAGCACCAGCGACAAGTCGCTCACCATAGCGTTGGCCGCTGAGGAGCTGCCCTACATCAACCCCCTCAACGAGAACGGCTCGCCGGGCATCCAGGTCGCCATGGCTCTCTACTCGCCACTGGTGCGGACCAACCCCGACACCGGCAAGCTCGAGAACGTGGTCGCCGAGTCGGTGACGCCCGACGAGACCAGCCAGAATTGGACCATCAAGCTGAAGTCGGGGCTCACCTTCGACAACGGCCAGGCGCTGACCGCCAAGGACTACGTGGACAGCTGGAACATGGCCGCACAGGCCAGCCGCGCCTGGGCCAACAACGGCTCGTTCGCCCGCATCAAGGGCTACGACGAGATGAACCCGGCGCTGGAAGAGGGCCAGGAATACCCCAAGGACCTGCCGACCGAGCTGTCCGGTCTCAAGGTGGTCGACGACCTCACCTTCACCATCGGCCTGAAGTACCCGTTCTCGCCTTTTGCCATGACCCTGCAGTACCTCGGCACCGCCCCGCTGGCCGAGGAGGTCCGCAAGGATCCTGAGGCCTACACCCGGTCCCCGATCGGCATGGGTGCCTACAAGCTCGACGGCGAGAAGTGGGAGGTCGGCACCGACCTCAAGCTGGTCAAGAGCGACACCTACAAGGGTCCCTTCGCGCCGGAGGCCGAAGCGATCACCTTCCGCTTCATCGCCAACGCCGAGACCGCCTACAACGACTTCCTGGCCGGCAATCTCGACTACGTCTCCGTCCCCGCGTCCAAGAAGAAGACGTTCAAGGACGACGCCCCTGACCAGTGGGTCGTCTCCGAGACGGCGGGCAACATCTCCTACGCGGTCTTCCCGGATTGGGAGGACCAGTTCAAGGACGTCCGGATCCGGAAGGCCATCTCGATGGCCATCAACCGCGATGACTACGCCAACCTGGTCGGTCTGGCCAAGCCCACCCAGGGCTACGTGGCCCTCAGCATCGACGGCGCCCGTGAGGGCTCGTGTGGCCAGGCCTGCACCTTCGACCCCGCTGCCGCCAAGCAGCTGCTGGCCGAGGCCGGCGGCTTCAAGGGCAAGCTGAAGATGTACTACAGCACCACCTCGGCCAACGGTCAGGTCAACGCCGAAGCGATCGGCAACATGCTGCGGCAGAACCTCGGCATCGAGATCGAGTACGTCGGCAAGGTCTCGTCCGAGATCACCGCCCTCGCCGAAGACCACAAGCTCGACGGCATGCGCTTCTCCGGCTGGGGTCACGACTACCCGTCGATCGAGAACTACCTGACGCCGGTGCTCGCCTGTGGTGTTGACGCCAACTTCGCCGGCTGGTGCAACAAGAAGTTCGACGCCCTGCTGGAGAAGGCCAACTCCGAGCCCGACACCGACGCCGCGATCAAGCTCTACCAGCAGGCCGAGGACCTGGCCCTGGCTGAGCTGCCGCTGGTGCCGCTGTACAGCGCGCAGGACGCCTTCCTGCACTCGGCGAAGATCAAGCCGCAGAGCTCGAAGTTCACCGGCGTCTCGGCGCTGTACTCGACCTTCACCGGCTGATGACCGGGTTTCTCCTTCGGCGGATCGCCTCGGCGATCCCGATCGGGGTCATCGTGACCTTCGCGGTGTTCTCCCTGGTGTTCTTGATGCCGGGAGACCCCTTGGTCGAGCTGTCGGGGGCGAAACCTCTGCCGGCAGCGGTACTGGCGGCCAAGCGCGCCCAGTTCCACCTGGACGAGCCGTTCGTCGTCCAGTACCTGCTGATGATGAAGGACATCTTCACCGGCCACCTGGGGACCACCTTCCAGGGCCAAGACATCGCCGCCCAGCTCGCTCTGCGAGTCCCGGTGACGCTGCAGCTGGCCCTGCTGGCGAACGCCTTCCAGTGGGTCTTCGGCCTCATCTTCGGCATCTACGCCGGCTTCAAGCGGCAGGGCCCGGTCGACCGGGCCCTGCTGCTGGTCACCTTGGTCTTGCTGGCCATCCCGCCGCTGGTCTCCACCTTCGCCGCGCAGTTCTTCTTCGGCGTGGAGCTCAAGTGGTTCCCGGTGTCCGGCGTGCTGACCGGCTTCCCGCACTCGTACGTGCTGCCGGCCGCGGTGATCGGTCTGCTCGGCTTCGCCGGGCTGGCTCGGTTGCTGCGGACGTCGGTGGTCGAGACCGTCAACGCCGACTTCGTCAAGACCGCCCGGGCCAAGGGCGTCTCGGAGACGCGCGTCCTGTGGCGCCACATCCTGCCCAATGCTCTGCTGCCCATGGTGACCTTCATCGGCCTGGACCTGGCCGGGATGTTCGGCGGCGCGATCATCACCGAGAGCATCTTCAACCTGCCCGGTCTCGGTCAGTTCATGTTCCAGTCGATCCGCTTCAAGGAAGGGGGGGTGGTGGTGATTCTCTCGACGCTCGCCTTCGTGTCCTTCATCGTGATCAACCTCATCGTCGACGTCCTCTACGGCATTCTCGATCCCCGGGTGCGCACATGAGCGGCATCATCGTGGCCGCGCCGGAGCTGAGCGCTGAGCCGGCTGACGCCCCCGCCCCGAGTGCCCGCGCCCTCGGCGCCGTGCTGCTGCGCAAGCCCGGATTCGTGGTCTGCACGCTGCTGCTGCTGCTCTTCTTCTTGATGGCGGTCGTGCCGCAGCTGTTCACCTCCGTCGACCCACGGGTCTGCGACCTCGCCAAGAGTGCGGCGAAGGCGCAGGCCGGGCACCCCTTCGGTTTCGACATCCAAGGCTGTGACTATCTGAGCAACGTGATCCACGGCGCCCGTCCATCGGTGCTGGTGAGCGTGGTGGGCAGTCTGGGCAGCTTCGTGCTCGCCTCAACGCTCGGTCTGCTGGCCGGCTACTTCCCCGGTTTTGTCGATGCACTGATCTCGCGCACCGCGGACGTGCTGTTCGCGCTGCCCGGCATGGTCGCCCTGATCGTCATCCTGAACGCCGTTCCGGACCGCAACATCTGGTGGATCGCCGCCGTGCTGCTGCTGATCGGATGGCCGGGCGGGATGCGCCTGATGCGCTCCACCGTCTTCTCGGTCCGGAACAAGGAGTACGTCCAGGCGTCGCGCGCCATCGGCGTCGCGCCGCTACGGATCCTGATCCGGCACGTCTTCCCGAACTCGATGGGCCCGCTGCTCGCGATGACCACGATGGGAGTCGGTGGCATGGTCGGGATGGAGGCGGCGCTGACCTTCCTCGGCGTCGGCCTTCCCCCCGGAACCATCTCCTGGGGAAGCCAGTTCGGCGTCGCGGCCTCCTACCGCGACAGCCCCCACCTGTTCATCTGGCCGTCGCTGTTCATCTCGGTGATGACCATCTCGTTCATGATCGTCGGCGACTCGATCCGAGACGCCCTGGACCCGAAGTTGAGCTCATGAGTGCGACAGCACCAATCCTTGAGGTCAACGACCTCAGCGTCTGCTTCGACACCCCCCGGGGCGAGTTGCAGGCTGTCCGCAAGGTGTCCTGGGCCGTGTCGCCGGGGCAGACCCTGGCCATCTTGGGAGAGTCGGGTTCCGGCAAGAGCGTGTCCACCCAGGCGATCACCGGGATCTTGGACATGCCGCCCGGACGGATCACGTCGGGACAGGCCCTCTATCAGGGGACCGATCTGCTGGCACTGTCGATGCGCGAACGGCGCAAGATCGTCGGGGACCGGATCACCATGGTCTTCCAGGACTCCCTGTCCGCGCTCAATCCGGTTCAGTCCGTCGGGAACCAGATCGCGGAGAGCTATCGGGTGCACCGTCGGATGAAGAAGCGCGAGGCCAAGGAACGGGCCGTCGAGATGCTGCAGAAGGTGGGGATCCCTGCCCCCCAGCAGCGGGTCAACGACTATCCGCACCAGTTCTCCGGTGGCATGCGTCAACGGGTCATGCTGGCCATGGCCCTCGCGCTGGACCCCGACGTCCTGATCGCCGACGAACCGACCACTGCTCTAGACGTCACCGTGCAGGCGCAGATCCTGGAGCTGCTGGCCGATCTGCAGGCGGAGCGGACGATGGCGGTCGTCCTGATCACCCACGACCTGCGGGTCGTCGAGGACGTCGCCGACCACGTGGTGGTCATGTATGCCGGCCGGGTCGTCGAGCAGGGCACCAAGGACCAGGTGCTTTCCGACCCCGCCCACCCCTATACGGCCGGGCTGCTGCGCTCGACGCCCTCGGCGGAGCTGAAGGGCAAGGACCTGGCCACCATCCCCGGGGTGCCGCCTTCGTTGACCTCGATCCCCAGTGGCTGCCCGTTCCGTACCCGATGCCCACACGCTCGGCCCGAGTGTGCCGAGGACGTGCCGGTGCTGCTCGAGCTGGCCACCGCGGACGGCCTGCGGCCGTCCGGCCAGGCCGCAGCCTGCTGGCGGGTCGAGGACATCACGCACCACCAACTCGCCCCGGAGGCGTCCCGTGTCCACTGAACCGATCTACGAGCTCAAGGGCCTGACCAAGCACTACCCCGTTCGCAGCTCCCGCGGCTTCGGGCGCTCCGCCCCGGTCCGCGCCGTCGACGGTGTCGATCTCACCCTGGCCCGCGGCGAGTCGTTGGGGATCGTCGGCGAGTCGGGCTGTGGCAAGTCGTCGTTGCTGCGGTTGATGGCTGCGCTGGAGAAGCCGACCTCAGGTCAGGTGCTGTTCGAGCAGACCGACGTCAACCGGCTCTCGACCAGGGCGCAGCGCCGGTGGCGTCAGCGGGTCCAGGTCGTCTTCCAGGACCCGTACTCGAGCCTGGACCCGCGGATGCGGGTCCGCGAGATCCTGGCCGAACCGCTGGAGGTGCACCCCGAGGCGATGGGCCAGCGCAGCCAGGACGAGGTGATCGCCGAGCTGCTGGACCAGGTGGGACTGCGGGCCTCGGACGCCAACAAGTTCCCGCACCAGTTCTCCGGCGGCCAACGGCAGCGGATCGGCATCGCTCGGGCGATCTCGGTGCGCCCCGACGTGCTGCTCTGCGACGAGCCGGTCTCGGCCCTGGACCTGTCCATCCAGGCCCAGGTGATCAACCTGCTGATGGAGCTCAAACGCGAGCTCGGGCTCAGCATCGTCTTCGTCGCCCACGACCTCTCGGTGGTGCAGCACGTCGCCGACCGGGTCGCGGTGATGTATCTGGGGCGGCTCGCCGAGGTCGGCACCGACACCCAGGTGTACACGCGCCCCGCCCACCCGTACACCCAGGCCCTGCTGTCGGCCGAGCCCGGACGCTCCCGGTCGGGGCGTGAGCGCATCATCTTGGCCGGTGACCCCCCGTCCCCGGTGGCGCCGCCCAGCGGCTGCCGGTTCCACACCCGCTGCCTGTACGCCCAGGAGGTCTGCTCGACCGACGAGCCGCAGCTGCGCCAGGTGGGCAGCGAGCAGCGAGCGGCCTGTCACTTCGCCGAGCTGGTCATCGACGCCGCGGCGGTCCCCCGGGTCTGAGGTCGGAGTGAGCCCCGATCAGGAGCTCGGCGCGGTGGTGGCCCGCAGGTGCAGGTCCCAGTGGAAGTCGTGCCTGGTCGGGGTATGGCTCGGGTTGGTGGCCGCGGCCACGATCAGCTCAGCGAGCGGGGTGAAGAGGTCCTCGGGTCCGACCGAGCTCAACGCCGGCCGCATGCTCCCTCCCTGGGAGGTGTTTCCCACCCCGACGACGGCCACATCGTCGGGAACCGACATGCCGAGGCTGAGCGCCACCTGGACCACAGCCATCGCAGCGAAGTCGGAGGTGGCGAAGACCGCGGTCGGATGGTCGGGCCGATCCAGCAGCCGCAGCGCCCCGTCGTGAGCGCCGGCCACGTCCCGGACGTACCACTGCAGGTCAGCGTGCCGGTGTGGTTTCCCGGCCCGTGCCAGGGCCTCGACATAGGCCGTCTCGCGGTGCCAGCCCGGATCGTTGGGATCACTCCCGGTCAGGCAGCCGACCCGGTCGTAGTTGTCGACCAGGTATTGCAGCGCCAGCTCACAACCAGGCCGCTGCAGGGAGCGAATGACGTCGAACCCCTCCGGCTCGAGGTCGTCGGAGAACACGACGAGGTGAAGCCCGCGTTCGACCAGCCGTCGAAGCCGCGGCAGATCGGCCTGCTCGGCGTGGTCGATGAAGGCGGCGTCGTAGGGATGTCCATCCAGCACGTCCACCCATTTTCCGTCGGCCAGGACGAGCGGCTGCAGATCGCGCGCTGCGTCGGCGAGGGCGAGGTTGGTCGCCCTGCTGACCGACTGGGACCATGGGTCCGAAAGCTGCGTCAACGACAGCAGGACCAGCCCGGACCGCCCGGTACGGATGGCACGGGCAGCGAGGTTGGGCCGGTACCCCAGCTCGTCGGCGATCCGGTGGACCCGCTCGATGGTCGCGGTGGAGGCGGGCAACGGGACTCCGGCACGACCGGAGAGGATGAACGACACCGTGGCGACGGACACACCGGCCCGCTCGGCCACCATCTTCATCGTCGGACGACCGGGCGCGCGGTCCGAGTGCGACGGGGTTCGCGCGTCCACCCGCGGAGTCTATCGAGACCCCCACTCCCGCGTGGTCGGTTTGGCCGATGAAGATCAAGAAGTCCTGGCCTGGGCCAGCGGGGGCGGATCACGTCAGACGATGATCGACTCCGGCGCTGCCGAGTGTTCTCCTGCCGCTGAACCATGGAGCTCAGGGGAGCCGACGAGCGTTGACTGCGAGAACAAGGGTTCCGGCGGTGGCTGCGATCAGCGCGGCCAGGACCAGAGTGGTCTGTCCCAGGCCCAGGGCGACTCCACCGAGGGTGGCGCCGGTGGCGACGCCGAGGTTGAGGACGGTGACCACGATGCTGCCGGCCAGCGGCCGGAACGACGCGGTGGCCAGGCGCAGCACCCGTGCTTGCAGGATCGGGGGAAATACTCCGATCGCGAAGCCCCACACGATCACGCCGGTGATGAAGACGACTGGGTGAGCTTCACCGAGTCGCAGCAGTGTCAGACCGATGGCGACGAGTGCTGCTGCGGTGACGATCGCTGCGCGGGGAAAGCGGTCGGAGGCGAACCCGGAGATCACGACGCCCAGACCGCCGGTGATGCCGAGGACCAGCAGCACGATGGGGATAGTCCCCCGGCCGAGGCCGCCGAGGCCGGTGACCAGGGTGGTGACGTAGGTGAACGCGGCGAAGTGCCCGACCAGGACGAGACCGCTGGCGCCGGCGACCACCACGACATCACGGGCGCTGCGATCCCAGGCCCCCGGCGGCTCGTCCTGCGCCCCTGTGGTCTCGGTCTTCCGGGGCAGGACGAGCCGCAGCGCCAGCGCGGTCAGGCCAAGGATCACCGAGAGGCCCGCGAACACACTCCGCCAGCCGGTGTGCTCGGCGAGAAAGGCCGCAGTGGGCAGTCCGGCCAGACCAGCGAGGGTGGGCCCGGCCAGCACGATCGACAGCGCCCGGCCCAGCCGTGCCGGCTCGACGATCGAGGCGACATAGGACACGACCACCGCCCAGAACAGCCCATGCGCGGACGCGGCGAGGATGCGGCCGATCAGCGCCAGCGGGTAGTCCGGGGCGAGGGCGGTGAGCAGGTTCGCCGGGGCCGTCGCGGCCAGGCTGACGCTCAGCAGCACCGTGCGCGGCACCCGTAGCGTCAGCCGCACCAGCGGTATGCCGACCACCGCGATGGTGACCGCCCACGCGCTGACGAGCACCCCGATCGCGCTCTCGGACACGTTCAGGTCCCGGCTGATCGAGGGCAGCAGTCCGGCGGGGAGCATCTCGGCGGTCACGGTGCAGAACGTCGCGGTCGTGAGGACCGCGAGCGCGGGCCACACCCGTCGGGTCGGGGTGGTCATTGACGCGGCACGGTCGAGATTCTCCGTCACATCGCCACGGTAAACATTGACATCACTGTGAAGGTCAAGTCATCGTGGGGCCGAGAGCACTTCGGAGAGTCGAGGGACGGATGCGGATCGGAGAGGTCACCCGGCGGACCGGTGTCGCAGCCCGGATGCTGCGCTACTACGAGGAGCAGGAACTGCTCCACCCCGGACGCCACGCCAACGGCTACCGCGACTACACCGACACCGATGTGCAGCAGGTCCTCACCATCCGGGACCTCAGCAGCTCGGGCGTGCCGACCCGTTTCATCAAGATCGTCCTCGATCGTCAATCGGGAAAGGTCGGATGGACCGACGCCTGCGACGACATCCTCGCCGGCCTGCTCCGCGACCAGATCGCCGACCTCGACTCCAAGATCAGCTGCCTAGCCTCCAGCCGGGAAGCGCTCCAGCAGTTCCTCCACGCCACCCGCCCCGCCGCGTAGGCCGCTGCTCGCGGCCGGCCGCGCGGCTACGCCAGACCCACGCTCTTCACGGTGAGACGACCGATCCGAGTCCAGACACGAAAATGCCCCGCCATCAGACGGGGCAAGTTTGAGTTTCTCAATCTGCGTGGAGCTAAGGAGATTCGAACTCCTGACCTTCTCGATGCGAAGGTTAGGTAGGCGGTCCTCCCCATCGTGCACCCGGTGCCCTGCCTGAAGGTGTTGTATCTGGGTGCATGGTGTTTGAGGTGCGGGGCGCACATGGGCCGCACGATTGGGAGCGGTGAGCGACCGGCCCATGAGGCACAGTAGGGACCATGGACCTGTCCGAACTACTGACTCTGGTGCTCGTGCTGCTCGGTGCCCTGTCTCTACTAGGGGTGGCGGTCATTGGATTCGTCATGTGGCGCTATCGAGTTCCGCCGCGCGGCCTGATTGCGATGTTCGGCGCCCTGGTCTACTTGGCGAGCCCGGTCGACGTGTTGCCTGAGGTGATGCTTGGACCAATCGGCCTACTTGACGATGCGGGCGCAGTCACTGCGGCTGCCGTCTTCGTCTACAAGCTGGTAGCCGTCAAGCGGCGCCTTGAGGCGGCGGGCGTGAAAGGCCGGCGGAGGCCAGATCCACTTGGGTGACAGCGCTGGCGTGATCATCACTGCTGGTGGTACGAAGGTCATCGCGAACGGCTAACCAATAAACGATGAGTTATCGATGGTGCGCATGTGCCGCCGAAACTCTAGCTGACCAGCGCTGACGTCTCGTGGTGATTCGTCGCTGTACAGGTTGGCTCACTAACTGCTGCGGACAATCTGCGGACACTTTCGTTGTGGGCTGTGGCCCACGGCGTGTCTGCCTATTGACCTCTCCCGTGTCAGTGCCGCCCGCGCCGCTGGCCGCCGGCCCAGACAGGCCCAGTCAAGTCCGTGCGGGTCCTCCCGCTAATCCCGACGTCGACGGCGTTTGGCTGTCAATCTGCCCAGTCCCCGTCGGCCAGGACGAGCGGCTGCAGATCGCGTGCTGCGTCGGCGAGGGCGAGGTTGGTCGCACTGCTGATCGACTGGACCATGGGTCCGAAAGCTGCGTCAACGAGAGCAGCACCAGCCCGGACCGCCCGGTACGGATGGCACGGGCAGCGAGGTTGGGCCGGTACCCAGCTCGTCGGCGATCCGTGACTTGTCGATCATGCTCCGCGCTCGCTCCCCGCAGGAACTGTCCCGAGGTGGTGATCGACCCGTCAGTCCACGATCACCGGTGCGTGGTGGGAAGTCCACCGTGGGAACCGTAGCTCTTGGCCGTGGACACATCTCAGGAGGGGTTGAGCCGGTCGAAGAGGGCAATGGCTTCGGCAGGGTCCGGGCCAACCAGACGTTCCAGACCGGCCGTTGTCATCTTGGCCCACCTGGCGGCCCGCGACCACATCAGTTCCTCGTAGGCCCGGACGGTGTGGTCCAGATCTTCGGGCTCAGCAGCGACGGACTCGGCAAGCTCGGCTCCCTCCAGCAAGGCAAGATTCGCGCCCACTCCTAACGGAGGCATCAGGTGAGCGGCGTCGCCCAGGAGGGTGACCCCGGGGGTGTGGGTCCAGCTGTGGCCAACAGGAAGGACGTAGAGGGGCCGGTGCGCGAAACGGGCGCCGAGCCGGAGGAGATCGAGGACCGAGGGGGCCCAGCCGTCGAACAGAGCCAGCAGGCTGGACCGCACCGCCTCGGCGTCAGCCAGGTCTAGGCTCATGTGCCAGTCCAACGGAGCGCGGAACTGGGCGTACACCTTGACGTGGCCGCCGCTGTTGCGTTGGGCAACGAGAGCTCTGTTCACTCCGTACACCGCCACAGAGCCGTCGCCGAGGACCCGGGCGTGGTCAGGGTGCCGAGTGTCGACGTCGTCCAGGGAGGTCTCGATCAAGGTGACGCCGGTGTAGTGCGGCTCCACTAGCGAGAGTGCCGGGCGTACTCGTGACCAGGCACCGTCGGCGCCGACGACGAGGTCGAACGTCTCAGCTCGTCCTTCCATGAAGTGCACCGCAGTCCCCTCTGGGGTTCCCGCCACTACCTTGGTCACTTTCCGTCCCCACTGGACATCTAGTGGGCCGAGTAGCAGATCCCGCAGTTGCCCCCGATCGATCTCTGGGTTCGCCCGGTCGCCAGGCTGGGGTTGCCAGTCGCGCAGAACTGTCCCGTCCGTATCGAGAATGCGCATGGCCTGCCCCTCAGGACGGGACAGCGCTCGGAACTGGGTGAGCAGACCAGCCTTGTCGAGCGCAAGCTGGCCCAGTCCTTCGTGCAGGTCCAACGTGCCGCCCGGAGGGCGGGTGTCGGGGCCGGGGTCTCGTTCGAAGACGGTGACCGCGTGGCCGTGACGAAAAAGAACGTGGGCAAAGGCGAGGCCGGCCGGACCCGCCCCCACCACAGCGATACGATGTCTCATGCCAATACACTGTATGTTTGCGATACGATGCATGTCAACGGAAGGGCGACTATGACTGTTTGGGACCGGCCGGAGCCGCCAGCGCTCCCAGTGCCGATTGACAGGGAGCAGATCGTTCTCGCTGCCATCGCGCTGGCGGACGAGGGCGGTCTGGCGGAGGTGTCAGTGCGCAAGGTCGCCGCTCGCCTGAACGCCGGCCCGATGCGGCTGTACCGCTACATCTCAACCAAGGAGGAGCTGTTCGACCTCATGGTCGATGAGGTCCAGGCCGAGGTGCTCTCTGAGGAGCGCCATGGTGACTGGCGGGGGGCGCTGCGTGGCTACGCGCACCGCACCAGGCAGACAGCACTGCGGCACGAATGGCTGGCCGACCTGCTCGGTGGCCGCCCGGCGCTCGGCCCGAATAGCCTCGCCGTCGCCGAACCCATGTTGGCCAGCCTCGACGGCCTTGCCGACATCGACACCGTGATGCGCGCCGTGGAGACGATCAACGCCTACCTCATCGGCGCGATCAGGCGAGAGATCGCGAACGTACGGGCCGAACGCGACACGGGCCTGTCTCGTCACGACTGGCAGCGCGCCCGCGGCGCCCACCTGTCGACGGTGCTGGCCACGGGTCGCTTCCCGACGGTGGCCAAGATAGTGCACGATGGCACGGAGGTGGATGCCGAAACGTCCTTCGCGACAGGACTGGAGTGGGTCCTAGACGCCGTGGCCGCCAAACTCAATCGGTGGAGCTAAGGAGATTCGAACTCCTGACCTTCTCGATGCGAACGAGACGCGCTACCAACTGCGCCATAGCCCCTCAGTGAGCCGTTCCCGGCCCGCTGCGAACAGAAACAATACCACCTGCGAGCGGGCTGGCAGCCCGCGGGTTTCCGCTCCGCCTAGGCGGTGGCCGCCCGGGGCAGCTCCTCGTTGCCCTCGGCGACCGGCTCCGACACCACCGGGGCGTCGGCGGTGACCGGCACGCTGTGCCGGGCCGCGGCAGCGAACTCCGGCGAGGACAGGTCGATGGTGCGGACCGTCCGGGGTGCCAGCGGCTTGGACACGTACGTCGGCATGGTGATGGGGACCGGGTCCCAGAGCCGGCCCGGCTTGACCGCCGGCTCGCTGCGGCCCAGGGTCGACTCCGCCTTGTCGGCCACGCCTTTCGCCAGCTCGCTGCGACTCAGGAAGACCGTGCACTCGTCGCTGCCCCGACAGATGGTGGCGTAGCGCCGGTCCAAGGAGGCGCGCAGGGCCCGGACGCTGACCCGGGCGATCGCGACGAAGGCGACCAGCAGGGCACCAGGGATGGCGACCGACCACCACGGCAACAGACCGAAGCCGCAGACCGACGCCACTGCGGTGAGACAGAACATCAGCGCGACCAGTGTCCGTCGGCGTCGACGGGCGGCCATCCGCTCCAGCCGACGCAGGTCCTCGATGGCGGCCCGTCGCGTCATCGGCGTGGACACCTCGACGTGACCGATCTCCTCAAGGTCTTGATCAAGAAGCGGCGCCGTGCCGTAGCGGACGATGCGCATGGAGTCGGCGAAACGATTGTTCGGGTCGACATCCTCGGAGTCCTCACTGCGGCTCTTCACCGTCAGCGGGACGAGATAGACCAGCCACGCGATTGCTATCGCTGCGAAGATCAGCCCGGTCGTTCCCACACCCTGAAGGTATGTGGCGCAGCGCGTGCAGGCCGCCATCTGCGACGGTGTGTCGCCGAAAACCTCGTGAGCACAGGAAAATCTGGGCCCTCCCCGGTGGCTAGTCGGCCGGTGGGCCACCGATGGCGGGCGGCCGCGAGAGATCCCAACGGTTCAGCAGACCGCCCGGGACCTCTTCTGCGTTGAGGGCGAAGACCAGATGATCACGCCACTCGCCGTTGATGTGCAGATAGCGGGGCCGCAGTCCTTCGGGCCGGAACCCCAGCTTGTGCACCACCTGCAGGCTTCGCTCGTTCTCGGGCCGGATGGCGATCTCGATTCGGTGCAGCCCGATGACGTCGAAACAGTAGTCGGTGGCCAGCGCCACCGCCGTCGGGATGATGCCGCGGCCGGCGACCCGCTGGTCGACCCAGTAGCCGATCTGGCCCCACGACGCCGAACCGCCCACGATGCCACTCACCGTCAGCTGACCGACGAGTTGTCGAACACCGC
The DNA here is from genome assembly GCF_056896895.1 of Microlunatus sp. M237. NCBI lineage: Bacteria > Bacillati > Actinomycetota > Actinomycetes > Propionibacteriales > Propionibacteriaceae > Microlunatus > Microlunatus sp. M237. The sequence goes on from NZ_JBXHBL010000002.1 coordinate 518,656, forward strand.
GGCGCCCCGGCTGCACCGGGTCAAGGAAGACCAGCCACGGCAGCATCCGACCCTCGCGCGCCTGCCGGGTGAGAGCCCGGACCAGGCCCGCGTACGAGGTGGGGCCGGGGCTGGAGCCGGCCGGCAGCGTCGCCTCCCAGGGCCGTAACCAGGTCTGGTTGGCCCGCCGGACGCGCTCCCAGTCCGCCTGGTCCCGGCGCCGCATCGGCGCCAGGACGATGTCATGGTGGCGCAGGGTCACCGGCCAACGGTGCGGCGGCCTCAGCACCGGAGATATCGAACCGCCACGTCGCGGTTCATCGGGCTCGGGGTCCACGTCAGTGGTCCCCGCCTCGGATCTGGCTCACGGCGTGGCCTAGAACGGGGGCGAGCACGGCCATGCCGTCGCGCACCCCGCCGGTGGAGCCGGGCAGGTTCACCACCAGGGTCCGACCTGCCACGCCGGCCAGCCCGCGACTCAGCAGCGCCGTCGGCACGCCATGGTCGGCTCCGTAGCGGGCGATCGCCGTGGACAGTTGGGGGATCTCCCGATCGAGCACCGCCCGGGTCTGCTCCGGGGTGTGGTCGTCCGGGGTCAGCCCGGTGCCGCCGGTGGTGATCACCACGGCGTGGCCGTCGTCGATCGCCCGCCGCAGCGCCTGTCCGACCGCGTCGCCGTCCGGCACCACCTCCGGCTCACCCACGAGAAACCCGGCCTCGCGCAACGCGTCGGCAGCGATGGGTCCGGAACGGTCGGAATAGACCTCGGCCGCGGCCCGGGTCGAGACGGTGATCACCACTGCCGTGAGGGTCATGGTGTGCCGGCTCTCGGGGAGGAACCGGGGCGGCCCGGCTCGCCACGCTGCCAGTCGCCGCGACGACCGCCCGACTTGGCCAGCACCCGGATGTCGCTGATCACGGCGGCCCGGTCGAGGGCCTTCACCATGTCCACCACGGCCAGGGCGGCGACGCTGACCGCTGTCAGCGCCTCCATCTCCACCCCGGTCTGCCCGGCGGTTCGGACGGTGGCGGTGAGCTCGACACCGGCATCGACGACGGTGGCGACCAGGTCGACTCCGGTCAGCGGCAGCGGGTGGCACAGGGGGATGAGCTCAGCCGTCCGCTTGGCGCCCATGATCCCGGCGATCCGAGCCACGGCCAGTGCGTCGCCCTTGGGGACGGCGCCGTCGCGCAGGGCGGTGACACACTCGGCGCTGAGCCTGACCAGTCCTGCCGCCGTGGCGGTCCGGGTCGTGACGGCCTTCTCCGACACGTCCACCATCCGGGCCTCGCCGGTGGCATTCAGGTGAGGGAAGACCGCGTCCGTCATGGCCTACTGCTCTTCGCCCAGCAGCCACACGTCGACCGCATCACCGGCGGCGACGAACTCGGTGTCGGTGTCGATCACGATCAAAGCGTTGGCGCGGGCCAGGCTGCCGACCAGGTGCGACCCGTGTCCGCCGGCGAGCTCGACCTCGCGCGAGCCGTCGTTGCCGAACGTCACGATCCCCCGGGCCAGCTGCTTGCGCCCGGCGATCGAGGTGATGGCATGCGCCGCGCGGCACTTGACCGCGGTCCGGCTGTAGGGGGTGGCGCCCATCAGCTTGCGGATCGCCGGCCGGACGAACGCCTCGAACGAGACGAAGGCGCTCACCGGGTTGCCCGGCAGCATGATCATCGGGGTCCGGTCCTCGCCGATCAGCCCGAAGCCCTGCGGCTTTCCGGGCTGCATCGCGACCGAGGCGAAGTCGGTCTGGCCGAGCTCGGGCATCACGGCCTTGACGATGTCGAAGTCGCCCTGGCTGACACCGCCGGTGGTGAGGATCAGGTCAGCGCGCACCAGCTGGTCGGAGATGAGCTGCTTGACCTCGTCCGGGTCGTCGCCGACCGGACCGACGCGGAAGACCTGTGCGCCCGCCGCGCGGGCCGCCGCGGCGAGCAGATAGGAGTTGGAGTCGTAGATCTGCTCGTCGCTGTTCAGCGACAGTCCCGGCTCGACCAGCTCCGAGCCGGTCGACACCACCACGACCCGGGGTCGCGGGCGGACCAGCACCTTGTCCAGGCCGACCGCGGCCAGCAGCCCGATGCTCCGCGGTCCGAGGCGGTCCCCGGCCGAGAAGAGCAGGCTGCCCGCCTCGATGTCCTCCCCGCGGCGGCGGATGTGCTGTCCGGCGGGCGCCTCGGCGAAGACCTTGACGTCCGCGGTTCCCCGGTCGGTCGCCTCGTACGGCACCACCGCGTCGGCCCCTTCGGGCAGCGGGGCGCCGGTCATGATCTTCATCGCCGTGCCGGGTGAGAGCCGGTGGGTGGCCGACTGACCGGCCGCCACCTCACCGACCACGGGCAGCTGGATCGGCGCGTGCTCGGCTGCGCCGAGGACGTCTTGGGCATGCACCGCGTAGCCGTCCATCGCGGAGTTGTCGAAGCCCGGCAGGTTCACCGCGGAGACGATGTCCTCACACAGGCTGAGGTCGAGCGTGTCCAGGATCTGCTGCCCGAACGGCGGCAGCTCCTCGATGCAGCTGAGGAGATAGTCGCGGTGGTCCTCCAGCGACCGGAGGCCCGATGGGCCGGCCGCCGGAGGATCCGGCAACGGCTCCGTCGGGGCGGGCACGATCTCGCGCTCTGCTGTTTTCTTGCGGCCGAACAAGGGCATGCTCACCACCCTAGAGGACCGTCCCGCGGCATCGACGGACCCGCTCAGTCCTGCGGCCAGTCGGTCAGCCAGACCGTCGTCTCACCGGGCAGCTCATCGCCGTGCATCGGCTGGCTGGAGAGCCGCACCACCCCGGCCGGCCGCGGTACGACGGCGGTGCCGAAGTTGGTGACGCAGTGCCAGCCACCGGGCCTGACGAAGTGCACGACGTCGGCTGACGGGTTCCTGATCCAGTTCAGCTCCTCGGCCCCTTGCAGCGAACGGCGCAGCCGCAGCGCTTCCCGGTAGAGCTCGAGGGTCGAGCCCGGCGCCTTGTCCTGCGCGGCGACGGACGCGCCCGCGAACTCCGCCGGTTGCGGCAGCCAGCCTTCCCCGGTGCCGAAGCCGAAAGAGGGGCCCTGCTCCGACCAAGGCAGCGGCACCCGGCACCCGTCCCGGCCTTTGCGCTGCCGTCCGGTCCGCTCCCAGATCGGGTCCTGCAACGTCTCCTCGGGCAGGTCGGCCACCTCGAACAGCCCCAGCTCCTCACCCTGGTAGAGGTATGCCGACCCCGGCAGCGCCAGCATCAACAAGCTGGCGGCCCGCGCCCGACGCAGGCCCGCCTCTCGGTCGACCACCGGCGTCGTACCGCCGCTCATCAGCCAGTCGTTCAGATCGGTACCGCGCGGCAGGCCGAAGCGGCTCGTGTGCCGGGCGATGTCGTGGTTGGACAGCACCCACGTCGACGAAGCACCCGACACCTCGGCCTCGCTCAGACAGGTGGTGATGACCGACCGGAACTCTTCGGCCTCGAAGTGGATCTGGACCAGGTCGAAGTTGAACGCCTGGCCGAGCTCGGTCGGACGGGCGTACAAGGCGCGACGCTCGGTCGGCGCCCACGCCTCGGCCACCGCGGTCCGCGGCGGGTCGTAGGAGTCGAACACCTTGCGCCACTCGGCGAAGATCTCGTGCACCTCGTCTCGGTCGTAGAGCGGGTCGCTGCCGTCCAGCGGCAGCTCGCCGTGCAGCGGGGTGGAGCTCCGTAGCGGTTCGCTCAGGTCCTTGGCCAGGGCGTGCGCCACGTCCACGCGGAATCCGTCCACCCCACGGTCGGACCAGAACCGCAGCGTGGTGAGGAAGTCCTCGCGGATCTCCGGGTTGTCCCAGTTGAGGTCGGGCTGCTCGCGGGCGAACAGGTGCAGATACCACTGACCGTCGGGCAGCCGGGTCCAGGCGCTACCGCCGAAATGCGACTCCCAGTCCGAGGGCTGCTCCGAGCCGTCCGGTCCCGAGCCGTCGCGGAAGATGTAGCGGTCCCGCGCGGCGGAGCCCTTCTCGGCCGCGAGTGCCTCGACGAACCACTCGTGCAGGTCAGAGGTGTGGTTCGGCACGATGTCGACGATGACCCGGATGCCGGCGGCGTGGGCGGCAGCCACCATCTCGTCGAAGTCGTCCAACGTGCCGAGCTGGGGATGCACGTTGCGATAGTCGGCCACGTCGTAGCCGCCGTCGGCCAGCGCCGAGGGATAGAACGGGCTGAGCCACATGGCGTCGACGCCGAGCCCGGCGAGATAGTCGATCCGAGACGTCACCCCGGGCAGATCACCCAGGCCATCGCCGTTGCTGTCGGCGAAGCTGCGGGGATAGACCTGATAGACCGTGGCTTGGCGCCACCAGGTGGCGTCGAGGGTGGGATCTGCGGCAAGCACCAGTGATTCGGTCACGATGTCCTTCAAAAACGGAGTCAGAACGCTCCCGAATGACAGCGCTTGCATTAGCGTAGGATCCATCATCGCGCGCAGTCAATGCAGGGACTGCCCCGTGCGGCGAAACGTCGATGATCGCGTTTGCAGAGGAGGGTCATGACTGCCGACAACGGCCGGGCCGAGCCGCCCGCACCCGGAGCGACCATGGCCGATGTGGCGCGACGGGCCGGCGTTTCGGCGGCGACAGTGTCTCGCGCCCTGCGCGGCTCCGCCCTGGTGTCGGCCACCACCCGGGAGCGGGTGCTGGCGGCAGCGTCCGAGCTGTCCTTCAGCGTCTCGCGGTCGGCTTCCAGCCTCGCCACTGGCCGGCTGGACCGGATCGCGGTGCTAGTCGGCGACGAGCTGCGCTCGTGGTTCAACGGCTCGGTCCTCGACGGTCTCTACGCCAGCCTGCACGCGCAGGGCCAGGATCTGCTGCTGTATCGCATCCGGGACCTCGGCGAGCGGCAGACCTTCTTCGCCGAGCTGCCGGCACGCCGCAACGCCGATGCGTTGGTGGTGGCCTCGTTCTCCCTCACCCCCGACGAGCACGAGCGGCTGGCCGCCCTCCAGATGCCGGTGGTGTATGTCAACCAGGAGCGACTCGGCGCCGCGAGCGTCTCCATCGACGACGCGGCCGCCGCGGCGGCGGGAACCCGCTATCTGCTCAACCTCGGGCACCGTCGGGTGAGCTTTCTGCACCATCTCCCCCGCCCGGACTTCAGCTGGAGCGCCACCCGCCGGATCGAGGGTTTCCTGACCGCGGCACGCGCCAGTGGCCTGGACCCCGGCGGACTCCGCCCGCTCGAGCTCGCTGAGGGGGCGGACGGCGCCGCCGCGGTGGCGGCACTGCTGACAGCGCCGACCCTGCCCACCGCCGTGTTCGCCGAGTCGGACCAGCTGGCCCTCACCCTGCTGCCGGCGCTTGCCGCAGCGGGACTGCAGGTCCCCCGAGACATCTCGGTGCTCGGCTTCGACGATCACGAGATGGCCGCCGTCTTCGGCCTCAGCACGATCGCCCAGCCGGTCAGCTCCCTCGGCGAGCAGGCCGGCGCCTTGGCCGTCGCGCTGGCGCGCGGGAACGTAGGCGAACGGCTGCAGGTCGAGGTCGCCACCCGGCTGGTGCCGCGGTCCACCACCGCACCGCCCACGCGCTGACCGAGTCCCGCGACGAACGCTGGTCGGGCGACCAGGTCGTACGCTGGCCAGATGCCCGACCGCTCCCCCACGCCCGATGCCGACGCAGATGCCTTCCGGCAGGCGAAGAACCTGCTCCGCCACGCGATCTGGCTGCGGCGGGAATCCCGCTCCGACGCTCAGCGGGCCGCCGATGACCACGCCCGGTTCGAACACCTGCGCCACGCGCTGACCCCGCTGCTCGCCGGGCAGTCCCGTCCGACGGTGGCGGCGTATCTGTCCACGGCCACGGAGCCGGGCACCTTCGAGCTGATCGGCTGGCTCGCCTCGCACGACGTACGGGTGCTGCTGCCCGTGCTGCCCGACGGTGTACGCCCGCCGCAGCCGAACTGGGCGCCCTACGGCGGTCCCGACCAGCTGCGGACCGGCTCCTTCGGCATCCTCGAGCCCACCACCACTCCGCTCGGCCCCGCTGCCCTCGGGACGGCTTCGGTGGTGGTGTGCGCCGGGCTGGCCGGCACTGCTGACGGGTTCCGGCTGGGCCGCGGTGGCGGCTGGTACGACCGAGCCCTGCAGCACCTGGCGACCGACACCGCCTCCTGGTTGCTGCTCAACGACGACGAGCTGCTGGACACCCTCCCGGTGGAACCGTGGGACCACCGGGTGAGCGCCATCGTCCGCCCTGCGGGGCTGACTCCGTGCCAGCCCCGCATCGACGACTGACCCGTCTCAGACCCGAGTCAGCGCCACCAGCACCTGCTGCTTCTCGCCGACATCCGCCGCGGTGGCGCCCGCCGGTGCTGTCTCCGCCACGGTGAGCGACGCGGCCAGGGTCTCGGCGCTGATCAGCTGCTGGTGCGCCGTCAGCGCGGCGCGCACCTCCGCGTCCCCGGCCAGCACCAGCTCGATCCGGTCGCCCACCTCGAGCCCGGCGTCGCGCCGGGCCTGCTGGACGGCGCGCACCACGTCGCGGGCCAGTCCTTCCGCGGCCAGCTCGGCGGTGACCTCGGTGTCCAAGATCACGAAGCCGGAACCGGGCAGCATCATCACCGCCCGGTGGTCGTCGGCGGCGGCGTCGGCCACCACCGTCTGCAGCGTGTACTCCCCTTCCGCCAAAGCGATCCCACCCGCGACCACGGTGCCGTCGTCGGCCACCGACCAGTCGCCGCTCTTGCTCGCCCGGATGGCGGTCTGGACCTCGCGCCCGAGCCGCGGACCCGCGGCGCGAGCATTGACCGACAACGACTGCCGAACGCCGAACGCACCCTCGCCCGCATCGGCGAGGTCGGTCAGGCGTACCTCACGGACGTTGAGCTCGTCGGTGATCAAGGAGACGAACGGGGTCAGCGCGGCCGCATCGTCGGCGACCACGGTCAGCGAGCTCAGCGGCAGCCGGACCCGCAGGTTCTCCGCCTTGCGCAGCGCCGACCCGACCGAGCAGACCTCGCGGACCCGATCCATGGCGGCGACCAGTGCGTCGTCGGCCGGCAGCTGGTCCGCGTCGGGCCAGTCGGTCAGATGCACCGAGCGCTCGCCGGTCAGACCACGCCAGATCTCTTCGGTGGTCAGCGGCAGCAGCGGTGCCACGGTCCGACAGGTCGTCTCCAGCACCGTGAACAAGGTGTCGAAGGCGGCCCGCGAGGCGGCCGACTCGCCGTCCCAGAAGCGGTCACGCGACCGGCGGATGTACCAGTTGGACAGCACGTCGAGGAAGCTCCGGGTCGCGTCGCAGGCGGCAGCGATCTCGAGCCCCTCCAGCTGCTCGGCCACCGTCTCGGTGAACCGGCGTAGCTTGGCCAGGATGTAGCGGTCCAGGACGTCCTCGGACGCGGTGCTGGGGACGGCGTCATAGCCCGCGCCCCCGTCGGCCACGTTGGCGTACAGGGAGAAGAAATACCACGCGTTCCACAGCGGGATGAGCACCTGCCGGACGCTCTCGCGGATCCCCTGCTCGGTGACGATCAGGTTGCCGCCACGCAGGATCGGCGACGACATCAAGAACCAGCGCATCGCGTCGGCACCGTCGCGGTCGAAGACCTCACGGACGTCGGGATAGTTCCGCAGTGACTTGCTCATCTTCTGCCCGTCGCTGCCCAGCACGATGCCGTGGCTGATGCAGTTGAGGAACGCCGGCCGGTCGAACAACGCCGTGGCCAGCACGTGCATCAGATAGAACCAGCCGCGGGTCTGCCCGATGTATTCCACGATGAAGTCGCCCGGGTAGTGGTGCTCGAACCACTCGGTGTTCTCGAACGGATAGTGCACCTGGGCGTACGGCATCGAGCCGGAGTCGAACCAGACGTCGAACACGTCCTCGATCCGGCGCATGGTCGACGCACCGGTCGGGTCGTCGGGGTTGGGCCGGGTCAGCTCGTCGATGTAGGGCCGGTGCAGGTCGGGCACCGAGACGCCGAAGTCGGCCTCCAGCTCGGCGATGGAGCCGTAGACGTCGACCCGCGGGTAGCGCGGGTCGTCGGACTTCCAGACCGGGATCGGGCTGCCCCAGAAGCGGTTGCGGCTGATCGACCAGTCGCGCGCGTTGGACAGCCACTTGCCGAACTGGCCGTCCTTGACGTGATCGGGCACCCAGTTGATCTCGCCGTTGAGCTCGACCATCCGGTCCTTGAACTTGGTCACCTCGACGAACCAGCTCGAGACCGCCTTGTAGATCAGCGGGTTGCGACAGCGCCAGCAGTGTGGATAGGAGTGCTGGTATGTCTCCTGGCGCAGCAGCACGGTGCCTGCGGTGGTCGAGCCCGCCTCCTCACCCCGGGTCCGGGCCTTGAGGTCGTCGATGATCAACGCGTTGGCGTCGAACACCTGGATCCCTGCATAGTCGGCCACCTCGGTGGTGAACCGGCCGCCGGCGTCGACCGGCACCACCGCAGCGATGCCGGCGGCGTCGGTGACTGCCTTGTCCTCCTCGCCGAAGGCGGGGGCGATGTGCACGATGCCTGTGCCGTCCTCGGTGGTGACGTAGTCCGCGGCCAGCACCCGGTGGGCGTTCTCGCTTCCGACGAAGTAGGAGAACGGCGGCGTGTAGCGCCGGCCGAGCAGCTCAGCTCCCTTGCAGCGCTCGACGATGTGGTCGGCGGCGTCCTCACCCAGCTCGCGGGCGTACGCACCGACGCGAGCCTCGGCCAGCAGATAGCGCTCGCCGTCGTGCTCGACCACGACATAGTCGATGTCCGGGTTGACCGCCATCGCCAGGTTGCTCGGCAGGGTCCACGGCGTGGTGGTCCAGATCAGGCCCAGCTCGCCGGTCTCCAGCCGGAAGCCGACGGTGACGGCCGGGTCTTGTCGATCTTGGTAGACGTCGTCGTCCATCCGCAGCTCGTGGCTGGACAGCGGCGTCTCGTCGTTCCAGCAGTACGGCAGCACCCGCATGCCCTCGTAGACCAGACCCTTGTCATACAAGGACTTGAAGGCCCACAGCACGCTCTCCATGTATTGCGGGTTCAGCGTCTTGTAGTCATGGTCGAAGTCGACCCAACGGGCCTGTCGGGTGACGTAGTCCTGCCACTCGCCGGTGTAGCGCAGCACCGAGTCCCGGCATGCCTGGTTGAACTTCTCGATCCCCAGCTCGAGGATGTCGTCCTTGGTCTTCAGCCCCAGCTGGGACATCGCCTCCAGCTCGGCGGGCAGCCCGTGGCAGTCCCAGCCGAAGCGGCGCTCGACATGCTTGCCCCGCATGGTCTGGAACCGCGGCACGATGTCTTTGACGTAGCCGGTCAGCAGGTGGCCGTAGTGCGGCAGGCCGTTCGCGAACGGGGGGCCGTCGTAGAACACGAACTCGTTGGCGCCGTTCTCGCCGGCGGGGTTGCGCTCGACCGAGGCGGTGAAGGTGTCGTCGGCCTTCCAGTACGCCAGCACCCGCTCCTCGATCTCGGCGAACTTCGGGCTCGACGGGACGCGGAACGCCTCACTGCCAGGGACCTGGGCGGCGCTCGCCTTGGGGTACGTCATGATCGGGGTCTCTCTTCCTCGTGGCCTGTGCTCGCACGAGGACGGTGTTCCCACCGCGGTACCACCCCGCTTGCCGTGCCGACCGGTCGAACCGGCGTGCACGACCACTCTGGTCGAAGGCGATCACGGGCCCACCCGTCCGGTTCTACTGCAGCCGTACGGCTGGTTCTTCCGGAGGCTCGCCGGTGATAGCCGGGTCGACGCCTGTGGCCCCATCGTAACGCTGCGTGGTCCGGACCGCATCCGTGTAATCGTCAGGACAGGTCGAGCACGACCTCGCCGGCGCCGCCCGCCTGCGCAGTCGCTGCGGTGCCGACCACCCGCACCGTCCACGGCAGCTCAGTGCCCTCGGCGACCACGCGCAGCACGTCGCCTTGGCGCTCGACCGTGAAGACCGCCGCGATGTTCTCGGGGCCGACGGTGACCACCCGGCGGTCGCCGTCGGCGAAGGCGTACACCTCGAGCGTGACCGCGTCGCGGTGGTCGTAATCCGGGCGGTCGGTCCGGGCGCCCCGCGGCAGCACCGACCCGGGACGGACGAACAACGGCAGTGAGTCGAAGCCGTACTGCCGGCGGTGCCACGCGGGACCGGAAAGCTGCTCTCCGGTCAGCAGGTGCGTCCATAGGCCCGCGGGCAGATAGAACTCCGCCCAGCCGTCGGGGTCGAACACCGGCGCCACCAGCAGCTGGTCACCGAGCAGATACTGGGTGTCCAGCACCCGGGCACTGCGATCCTCGGGGAACTCCAGCAGCATCGGTCGCATCACCGGCAGCCCTTCGGCGTGGGCCTGCCGACCGAGCTGTGACAGGTAGGGCATCAAGGACAGCTTGAGCCGGGTGAAATCGCGCGCGAGCGCCACGGCCTCCTCGTCGAAGGCCCACGGCACCCGGTAGGAGCTGGAGCCGTGCAGCCTCGAGTGCGAGGACAACAACCCGAAGGCCAGCCAGCGCTTGAACACCCCGGCGTCGGGGGTGCCCTCGAAACCGCCGATGTCGTGGCTCCAGTAGCCGAAGCCGGACAGCGCCAGCGACAGGCCGCCGCGCAGCGACTCGGCCATCGAGGCGTACGTCGATTCGCAGTCGCCGCCCCAGTGCACCGGGAACTGCTGGCCGCCCGCGGTCGCGGCCCGGGCGAACACCACAGCCTCGCCCTCACCGCGCTCGGTCCGGAGCAGGTCGAACACGCACGCGTTGTAGAGCTGGGCGTAGTAGTTGTGCATCCGTTCCGGATCGGAGCCGTCGTGCCAGCGGATGCCCTCGGTCGGGATCCGCTCGCCGAAGTCGGTCTTGAACGCGTCGACTCCCATCTCCAGCAGCTGCTTCAGCTTGTCGGCGTACCAGGTGGACGCGGCCGGGTTGGTGAAGTCCACCAGCGCCATCCCCGCCTGCCACAGGTCCCACTGCCAGACGTCGCCGGTGTCGGTGGTGACCAGATAGCCGAGCTCCTTGCCCTCGGTGAACAGCTGCGAGCGCTGCGCGATATAGGGGTTGATCCAGACGCAGATCTTCAGCCCGCGAGCCTTCAGCCGGGCCAGCATTCCTGCCGGGTCGGGGAAGGTGGCCGGGTCCCAGACGAAGTCGCACCAGTGGAACCGGCGCATCCAGAAGCAGTCGAAGTGGAAGACGCTCAGCGGCAGGTCCCGCGCCGCCATGCCGTCGATGAACGAGGTGACCGTGGCCTCGTCGTAGTCGGTGGTGAACGACGTCGAGAGCCACAACCCGTAGGACCAGTCGGGCACTGCGGCCGGACGACCGGTGAGCGCGGTGTAGCTGCGCAGGATGTCGGCCGGGGTGGGGCCGTAGATGACGTAGTACTGCAGCGACTGGCCCGCGACGGAGAACTGGGTCCGCGACACCACCTCGCTGCCGACCTCGAAGCTGACCCGTTCGGGGTGGGCCACGAACACCCCGTAGCCGTCGTCGGTGAGATAGAACGGCACGTTCTTGTATGCCTGCTCGCTCGCCGTCCCGCCGTCGGCGTTGTAGATGTCGACCGACTGGCCGTTCTTGACCAGTGGCCCGAACCGCTCCCCCATCCCGTACACATGGGCGCCGACGCCCAGCGCCAGCTGCTCCCGCACGAACGACTGACCGTCGGCGTCGGTGATCACGCCCATCCCGCGCGCGGTGGACCGGGTCAGCACCCGGTCGTCGGCGACGAAGTCGGCCTGCCAGCCCTGCTCCGGGCTGACCTGGACGGTCAGGGCGCCGGAGCGCAGGCTGCCGCTGCGGCCCGCAGTGCTGATCCCGGGCCGAGGGTCGGCGGTGGTGATCTCGGGGCGTACGTCGGCGCGGTTGAGCTGGAAGTCCGGCCTGCGGTGGCGGACTCCGGTGAAGTGCTCGACCCGCACCCCGATGACATTGGCGGCCGGGGCGTCGAAGGTGACGGTCAGCATCGGCCGGTTGAGGGTGTCGCCGCGGCGGGTGATCGGCGCCGTCGGGCAGTACGCCACCAGTGAGTCGCCGACCTGGACCACCTCGTCGATGTCGCCAGGCTTGAGCAGGGTGAGCCCGGGCCGGAGCAGCCAGTAGCCGTCGTTGAACTTCATCTCACTCCTCGATCAGGACCGCTGCGTCCCCGGCGAGGAGGTCGAGGTGGTCGTGGTGGCGGGTCCCGGTCAACAGGTCGCGCTGTGACGTCGTCAGGGTGATCCGGTGGTCGGAGCTGGTGTGGTTGAGCAGGAACAGGTGCGCTCCGCGGCGGACCACCTCGACGCCGTCGGGCAGCTCGGCGCCGGGCGTACGCACCTCCGCGGCGTCGAGCACACCCGCCAACAGCCGGCCCAGCTGAGCGTCGGCGGGCACCGTGGCGACGTAGTAGCACCGGCCACGGCCGTGGCTCGAGCGGAGCACGGCCGGGCCCCCGTCCACGGGTCCGCCGGCGAAGCGGGCCAGCACCTCGGCGGAGTCGGCCCGAAGCCGCTCGGCCCAGCGGCTGGCCATCGCGTTGCCCAGCTCCGAGGAGACGAGCTGGACCGGCTCGGCCAGCGGCAGCCACTCTTCGCCGCTGCCGCCGACCACCTCGGTCAGCCCGACCGGGAAGCGGCCGGTACGCACCCGGGCGTCGCGATCGACCACCGCGCTGAACGGCCCGAGTACCAAGGTGCCGCCGGCGGCGACGTAGTCGGCGAGAGCGGCCACGGCGGCATCGGGCAGCAGGAACACCGAGGGAGCCAGCACCACCCGATAGCCGGACAGGTCGGCGTCGGAGCCGCAGACGTCCACCCCGACGCCGCGGCGCCACAGCGGCCGATACCAGGCCCGCAGCTGCTCCAGCGGCTGCAACCGGTTGGTCGGCAGCGCGCGCTGGTCGGCCGCCCACCAGCTGTCCCAGTCGAAGATCATCGCCACGTCGGCCGCCGGCACCGCGCCGACCACACCGGACAGCCGCTGCAGCTCGGCGCCGTGGGCCCGGGCAGCCTGGTGGATCCGCGAGTCCGGGCCCGCGTGCGGCAGCAGGGCGGCGTGGAACCGCTCCGAGCCCGAGCGCGAGGCGCGCCACTGGAAGAAGCACGAGCCGTCGGCCCCGTGGGCCACCGCCTGCAGGGAGTCGAGCCGCATCCGGGCCGGCGACTTGGGCACATTGTGCTCGCGCCAGTTCACCGCACCCCAGGCCTGCTCCATCATCATCCAGCCCCGACCGGCGGCCAGCGTTCGCATCAGGTCGTGGGTCAGCGCACTGTCGGCCGGCGCGTCGGGATCGGTCGGATCCGGGTACGCGTCGTCGGCCACCACGTCCAGGTGCGGCGCCCAGCGACGGTAGTCGGCACCGGCGAAGAACCCCATGAAGTTGGTGGTGATCGGGAGCTGCGGGGTGCGCTGCCGGAGCAGTCGCTGCTGCTCGAGATAGAGCTCGAGCAAGGCGTCCGAGGCGAAGCGTCGATAGTCGAGCAGCGAGGTGGGGTTGATCAGGTACGGCGCGGTCCGGGGCGGGATGACCTCGGCGAAGTCGGCGTACTGCTGACTCCAGAAAGCGGTGCCCCAGGCCTGGTTCAGGGTGGCCACGTCGCCGTAGCGCTTCGTCAGCCAGTCCCGGAAGGCGACGGCGCAGCTGTCGCAGTAGCAGACCTGGCCGTACTCGTTGCCGACGTGCCACATCGCCAGCCCGGGGTGGTCGGCGTATCGGTCGGCCAGATCCGACACCAGAGCCAGGGACCGGTCGCGGTAGATCCGCGACGTCGGGCAGAAATGGTTGCGCGAGCCGTGGTGCATCCGTACCCCGGCGGCGTCGACCGCTAGGGCTTCTGGCCAGCGGGTCCCCAGCCACGGCGGTGGCGACGCCGTCGGGGTGGCCAGATCCACGGCCACGCCGTGGTCGTGCAGCAGGTCCATCACGGTGTCCAGCCAGGCCCAGTCGCGGGCGTCGGGCGTGGGCTCGAGTGAGGACCAACTGAAGACACCGACGGTGGCGAGGTTCACCCCGGCGGCCCGCATCAGGCGGGCGTCATCGGCCCAGGTCTCGGTCGGCCACTGCTCGGGGTTGTAGTCAGCCCCGAACAGGATGCCGTAGCGCTTCGTCAGCGCGGCGAGGGTCGGTCGCTGCTGGGCTATCGTCGTCATCTGAGGTCACCTTTCTGCAGAACCGGAGCACCATGGCCACCATCTCCGACGTCGCTGAGGCGGCGGGTGTGTCGACCTCCACCGTGTCGTACGTGCTCAGCGGAAAGCGCCCGATCTCCACCGCCACCCGAACCCGGGTCGAGCGGGCCATCCGCGACCTCGACTTCCGCCCCCATGCCGGCGCCCGCGCCCTGGCTTCTGCCCGGACCAAGGTGCTGGGCCTGGTCGCACCGTTGCGCCCGGACGTCAACGTCAGCGTGATCATGGACTTCGTGGCCGGCGTGGCCACCCGGGCGCGGCACTACGAGCTGGACGTCTTGCTGCTCACCCAGGACGACGCGCAGGGGATCGAACGAGTCAGCTCGGGGTCCATGGTCGACGCCGTGATCATGATGGACGTGGAGGTGGACGACCCGCGGATCCCTGCCCTGGCAGCGATGCGGCAGCCCGCCGTGCTGATCGGGCTGCCGGAGTCGCCGCGCGGGATGAGCTGTGTTGACCTCGACTTCGAAGCCGCCGGACGCCTGGCCGTGCAGCACCTCGTCGACCTGGGCCACGCCCGGCTGGGGTTGGTCGGGCCGACGCCGACCGTGCTCGGCCGGCACACCTCCTACGCCGACCGGATGCTGCGGGGCTATCGGCACCAGACACAGCTGGCCGGGGTGGACACGGTCATCGAGCTCAGCCAGGGCAGCCATGTCGGCGGCGGCGAGGCCGTCGACCGGCTGCTCGACCGGGAGCCCGACCTGAGCGCTGTGGTGGTGCACAACGAGGCCGCCCTGCCCGGCGTACTCAGCCGGCTGCGCGACCGTGGGCTGGTGGTCCCCGGCGACGTCTCCGTGCTGGCCCTCTGCCCGGCGCTGCTGGCTCAGGGCCAAGCCGTGCCGCTGACGGCGATCGATATCCCCGGGACGCGCATCGGCTCGCTGGCGGTGGACCTGGCCATCGCCCGCAGCGTCGCCGACCAACCGGCCGAGACCCGGCTGCTGCCACCACTGGTCACCGAGCGCGCCAGCACGGCACCGCCCGGCTGACCGGGTTCCGGCGAGGGGCGCGGGGGCGGTCTGGGTGGGCAGCCTCGACTCCTTCGTCCGGGTCGTCGAAGCGCTTCGACGATGCCGGTCAACGTAGCGACCGCAGCCCACTTTGGCAACGGTCGACGCCGCCGCCGACCTAGCCGCCGGGGACCAGCTGCAGCCGCTCCACCGTCGCGGCCTCGATCGCGGTCCGGGTGGAGCGGAACGGCCACATCCGGTTGGCGGCCCACAGGGCGGTCTGGTCGTCGTAATGAGGACTGAAAGCGTGCCCGGACGCACCGCTCTGGTTCACCCACCGAGAGGCGTCCAGGTCGGAGAAATCGACCAGCATCCGCATCGTCGGCCCACTGACCACCGTGTAGCCGTCGCGGTCGTCGTAGGCCAGCGCGTTCACCACGGCCGGCCCACCGTCCACGGCGTAGTTCCCGCGGTTGAAGAGCCGCTCCACCGGCGCGACCCCGCTCACTCCGAGGGTGGTGTTGCGCAGCTGCACCCGGTGCAGCCTGCCCCAGGACCAGTCCTCGGTGTCGCGCGCCATCAGCGAGGTGCTCTCCTTGCGGGCATTGGTCATCGCGAGCAGCAAGATGTCGTCGCGCGTCTCCACCTTGTCGGCGGTGGTGGTGTCGTCCCACCACTGGTTCTTGGGCTGCTTCATCAGCCTGGCCAGCACCGCGAACCAGCGGTCCCCACCACCCGGCCAGAGCTCCTCGGGCAGCTCGTCGCGGAAGGTCGACTTCAAGATGTTGTGCACCACGACGTTGAAGTACGCCGCCGCCGCGGACCCGGATGCGGCGCCGTAATCCCAGCCCACCAGCGTCTGCTGGCCCTCCGCCACCCAGGGATCGGTGACCTTGACCTTGAGCAGGCCGGGCACCACGTCGGCGGCGAACCGGATGGTGTCGTCGTAGAAGATCTTCTCGGCCGCGTCCAGTGTCAGCTTGGGCGACTCCTGCAGGGTGTCGGCGATCTCCTGGCTACGCCACCCGTAGGAGTAGCCGGTGCCCAGCCGGTACGGGTACTGCGTACCGATGATCGGCTGGTTGGCCGCCACCAGATAGCCGCTCGGCGGGTTGTACGCCCACGGCAGCTCCTCGAACGGGATCGTCCCCTGCCAGTCGTAGCGGGCATCCCAGCCGGGAGCCGGCGTACGCCCGTCGCCCTTGCCGCGGATCGGGATGGCGCCCGGGAGCTGATAGCCGATGTTGCCGTTGACGTCGCCGTAGATCAGATTCTGCGACGGCGAGCTCAACAGCTTGGCCGCCGCCCGGAACTCCTCGAAGCCGGTCGCAGCGTTCAGTGCGAACACCGCGTCCATCGTCCGGCTCGGAGTGAGCGCGACCCAGCTCAGCGCCACGGCGTACGCACCGTCGCGCGGCTGAGCCAGTCCGACCCGGCTGAGCTGCTCGTCCACGTCCGACAGCAGCGGACCGTGCTTGGAGCTGCGGATGGTGATCGTCCGCGGCTGGCTCTCCCCCGACACCGAGATCTGCTCGGTCCGGATCTCCAGCGGCACATACCGCTCGCCCTCGCGGACGGCGCCGTCGGACACCTGCTCCAGGTACAGGTCCTCCACGTCGGGATAGCTGGTGGTGAAACCCCACGCGATGGTGGTGTTCTTGCCGATGATCACTCCGGGCATCCCGGAGAAGCTGTAACCGGAGACGTCGAAGGGGCAGGCCGCCGACACCGTGGTGCAGTGCAGGCCGACCTGGGCGAAGATCGACGGGATCGAGGTGGCCAGGTGCGGGTCGTTGGACAGGATCGGCTTTCCGCTGACCGTACGCTCCCCCGACACCACCCACGAGTTGGATCCGGTCTCCCCGCCCAGACCGGCACCGACCAGCGGCGGGATGGCTGCGTCCGCCCGGGCCGCGGCGGTGAGCGCCCGAGTCACCTCAGCGGTGACCGGCGTGTTGCTCGCGGCCGGAACGGGGCGGGCCGAACCCGAGCTGGCGGCGGGATCGAACACGTCGCCGACCACGTTGCCCGCACCCACGATCGGGGCGAAGGCCTCGAGGTCGAAGTCGGGATAGAGCTCGGACACCCGGGCGTCGCCGAGCCGCGGGGTGAGCAGTGCTCGCTCGGTCTCCTCGGTGCGGTTGCTGCTCAGGTCCCAGGCCATCGCCTTGAGCCAGGCCACCGAGTCGGCCGCGGTCCAGTCCTCGGGGGTGTAGTCGAGCCCTTGCAGCCCCAGCACGCTGTATTCCAGCGACAGCTCGCCGGCGGAGCGGGTGGCCAGATAGGCGTTGACGCCAGAGGCGTACGCATCCAGATAGCGCCGGGTCCTGGAGGACAGCAGCGCCACCTCCTGCTCGGCCACCCGACGCCACCCCATGGTGCGGATGTAGGCGTCGGTCTCCACCTGGGAGGCGCCGAACAGCTCCGACAGCCGGCCGGCGGTGATGTGCCGCCGGACGTCCATCTCATAGAACCGGTCCTGGGCGTGTACGAAGCCCTGGGCCGCGAACAGGTCCTCGGCGTCGGCGGCGTAGATCTGGGGGACGCCATGGGCGTCGCGCAGCACCTCGACCTCCGCGTCGAGCCCCGGCAGGCTCAGCTGCCCGCTGGTCTGGGGGAAGGACTGTCGCGCCGTGCCGACCGCCAGGCTGGACAGTGCGGCGAGCGCGAGGACGAGGACCAGGGCGGTGAAGACCAACCAGCGAGGAAGGAGGCGCACGGGGTCAGCCTAGGCCCGCAGCCGCCAAGGCGCATTCTGCCGATCCGTTAGCAGTCGCTATGCTTGAGTGCTAGTTGACCCCGCTGCGGGTGTCTGTTCCTCGGAGCAATAGAAGGACCGGAAATGCCTACCTACCAGTACCGCTGTACCGAATGCGGCAACGAGCTCGAGGTCGTGCAGAAGTTCAGCGATCCGTCGCTCACGATCTGCCCCAACTGCGAGGGCTCGCTGCGCAAGGTTTTCAACGCCGTCGGTGTGGTGTTCAAGGGCTCCGGTTTCTATCGCACCGACAGCCGGGCCGCCAACGGCGGCGAGAAGAGCAGCACCATCGCCGCCGAGCCGAAGAAGAGCGACAGCGCCGCCGCCTCGACCACGACGTCCGGCTCGTCGGACTCCGGCTCGAAGACCGCCAGCACCCCCACCCCCGCCAAGGGCGACTCGTCCACAGGGTCCAAAGCCGCCGCCGGCTGAGCTGTGGATGGCGCGGCCGAGAGGTCGCGTCCTCGCCCAGCGTCGAGGCATGACCCCGTCTCGAGCCCCCACCCGACCCCGACCGAAGCAGTCCTCGTCCCGCCGGCACCCGCGGTTGCGCTGGCTCGACCTGCGCCGAGCGGTGTCCTGGCACCGGCGCAAGCTCGCCGTGGTCGCGGCCGTGGCCGCCGTGCTCACCGGCATCAGCGCGGCCTCACCACCGCCACCACCGAGTGTCGCGGTGCTGCGGATGGTCCGACCGGTGCCGGCCGGTGCACTGCTGAGTGCCGCTGACGTACGCCTCGACCGCGTGCCACGCGATGCCGTCCCCGATGACGCGCTGTCCGACCCGGGACAGGTCGTCGGCCGGGTGCTGCTCGCCCCGGCCACCCGCGGCCGGGTGCTCGGCGCCACCGACCTGCTGACCGGTCGGCAGCTGCGGACCGGTCGGGTGCTGACCCCGGTCCGCCTGGCCGACCCCGACGTGGCCGCGCTGCTCCGCGTCGGCGACCGGGTCGACCTGCTCAGCACCGGCCCGGCCGGTGAGCCGGTGGTGGCCGCGGCTGACGTGCGGGTGGTGACCCTCCTCCCGGGAGCGCCAGGACGCGGGGCGCTGGCAGCCGACGACGGTGGCGGCGGGCTGGTCCTGGTGGAGGCCGATGCGGTCGTCGGACGACGACTCGCCCAGCTCGCGACGGCCGGAGGTCTGGGTGTCGTGCTCCGCTAGCTACCCGTACCCTGCCAGGGACCACGGCGCGACGGCGTCGCACCACACCCATACCTGGAGGGACCATGAAGGGCTTCAAAGAGTTCCTGATGCGCGGCAATCTGATCGAGCTCGCAACAGCGGTGATCATCGGCACCGCGTTCGCCGCGGTGGTCAAGGCGTTCACCAACCTCCTGCTCGACATCATCGGCAGAGTCGGTGG
This sequence comes from Microlunatus sp. M237, assembly GCF_056896895.1. Taxonomy (NCBI): domain Bacteria; kingdom Bacillati; phylum Actinomycetota; class Actinomycetes; order Propionibacteriales; family Propionibacteriaceae; genus Microlunatus; species Microlunatus sp. M237. Next base: position 537,792 of record NZ_JBXHBL010000002.1, read on the forward strand.
GCAACCCGATTTCTCCACCGTGTCCTTGGCCGGCATCAGCCTCGGCCCGTTCTTGTCCGCGCTGTTCGCGTTCGTGCTCACCGCGGCGGTGATCTACTTCGGGGTGGTGATGCCCTACAACCGCTTCGCCGCACTGCGCAAGAAGGACGAACCCGCCGTGGCCGCTTCCACCGAGGACCTGCTCGGTGAGATCCGCGACCTGCTGCGCGACCGTTCCGTCTCCTGATCTCGTCGCTGCGGGCTAGCCGCCGTGGTGTGGCGGCACCTCGGTCATCAGCCGCCGGTCCTGCGGTGACGGCTCACGGTCGCTGATCACCGGTCGCTGCGCCTTGTCGGCGCTCGCCACCAGCTCGACGGCAGCGCGGACCAGCGCCGCCAGCTGTGCGGGTCCCAGGGTCGCGCGCAACTCGTCGGGGAGCGGGTGCGGCCACACCTGGTGGGCGGCGCGGGCATCGGTAGCGTGGCGAGCCACCAGGTCCGCCCCACCGAGCTGGTCCACCACCGCGTCGGCGCCCATCCGGGCGGGGACGACGAGGTCCTCGGGCACCTGGCCGACCAGGGCGTACGCCACCGCGTGGGCCCAGGTGGTGGTCATGGCCGCCAGCGTACGCGAGTCGCCGCTTGAAACGTTTTTGTCCGGCGGCCGCTCGACTAGAGTGTGAGCGCCCACCTACCCCGTGGTCAGCGTCGAATCGAGGTCACGTGAGAGTCTCCCTGTTCATCACCTGTCTGGCGGACACGCTGTTCCCCGACGTCGGGCGGGCGACGGTGACGCTGCTGGAGCGGCTGGGCTGCGAGGTCGACTTCCCGGCGGCCCAGACCTGCTGCGGGCAGATGCACATGAACACCGGCTATCCCGAGCTCGCCGGCGACCTGGTCCGCGGCTTCGCCGACACGTTCGCCGGAGCGGCGGCGGTGGTGATGCCGTCCGGCTCCTGCGCGGCGATGCTGCGCCACCACGGCGACCACGTGGCGGCCGGAGTCTCGCTGCCGCCGGTGTATGAGCTGTCGGAGTTCCTGGTCGACGTCCTCGGGGTGACCGACGTGGGCGCCACGTTCGAGCACACGGTGACCTACCACCCCACCTGCCACTCGCTCCGGCTGCTGGGCGTCGGCGACCGGCCGACCCGGCTGCTCGAGGCGGTCCGCGGTCTCGAGCTGGTGACGCTGCCCGGAGCCGAGCAGTGCTGCGGGTTCGGCGGTACGTTCGCGGTCAAGAACGCCGAGACCTCCGCCGCCATGGGCCATGACAAGATCGAGTCCGTCGTCGCCACCGGCGCCGACATCCTGTGCGCCTCCGACGCCTCCTGCCTGATGCACCTGGGCGGCATCGCGACCAAAGAGAGAGCACCCGTGCGCACCATGCACCTGGCCGAGATCCTGGCGAGCACCGCATGACCGAGGTGAGCCCGCGGCCCAGCGCCGCCCTGGCCAACACACCGTCCGGCACCCGCTCGCTGGGGCTGCGGCCCCAACCCGGCGCCGCCTTCCTCGGCATGCCGCCGTTCCCGGAGGCGGCCAAGATCGCTCTCGGCGACGAGCAGCTGCGCCGCAACCTCGGCCACGCCACCAAGACCATCCGCACCAAGCGACTGACCGCGGTCGGTGAGCTGCCGGACTGGCAGGACCTGCGGATGGCCGCCGCCGGCATCAAGGACCACACGCTGGCCAACCTGGACCGTTATCTCGAGCAGTTCGAGGCGGCGGCGACCGCGGCCGGTGCGGTGGTCCACTGGGCCGTCGACGCGGCGGAGGCCTGCCGGATCAGTATCGAGATCGCCTCGCGGCACGACGCCCGCGACGTGATCAAGGTGAAGTCGATGGCGACCCAGGAGATCGGCCTCAACGAGGCCCTGGAGGAAGCCGGCATCTCCGCCTGGGAGACCGACCTGGCCGAGCTCATCGTGCAGCTCGGTGGCGACACCCCGAGCCACTTCCTGGTGCCCGCGATCCACCGCAACCGGGATGAGATCCGCGACATCTTCACGGCCAAGATGGCCGGGGTGGGTCGACCGGCCCCTGAGGGCCTGACCAACGAGCCGCGCAAGCTGGCCGAGGCCGCTCGGCTGCACCTGCGGGAGAAGTTCCTCGGCACCAAGGTGGCCTTCTCCGGCGCCAACTTCGCCGTGGCCGAGACCGGCACCCTGGTCGTGGTCGAGTCCGAGGGCAACGGCCGGATGTGTCTGACCCTGCCCGAGGTGCTGGTGTCCGTGGTCGGGATCGAGAAGCTGCTGCCCACCTTCGCCGACCTCGAGGTGTTCATGCAGGTGCTCCCCCGGTCCTCGACCGCGGAGCGGATGAACCCGTACACCACCATGTGGACCGGGGTGACCCCCGGCGACGGCCCGCAGGAGGTGCACATCATCCTCATCGACAACGGGCGTACCCGCGCGCTGGCCGACGAGGTGGGTCGACAGGCACTGCGCTGCATCCGCTGCTCCGCCTGCCTCAACGTCTGCCCGGTCTACGAGCGGGTCGGCGGTCACGCGTACGGGTCGGTCTATCCGGGTCCGATCGGAGCCATCCTCAACCCACTGCTGCACGGGGTGAGCGACCCGCACGACGCCGCGCTGCCGTTCGCCTCCAGCCTCTGCGGCGCCTGCTATGAAGCGTGCCCGGTGGCCATCGACATCCCCACCGTGTTGATCGAGCAGCGGGCGGCCGCGGTGCAGCAGAAGGCGACACACACCATTCCTACCGCGGAGTCGCTGGCCATGAAGGCCGCCGCCTGGACGTTCGCCGACCCGAAGCGGCTGGCCCGGGCGCAGAAGGTGGCCGGGCTCGGCCGCGGGGTGGCCCGGCATGTGAAGTGGCTGCCGGGCATGCTCGGCGGCTGGACCGCGAGCCGCGCGATCCCCGACCTGCCCAAGGAATCGTTCCGCCTCTGGTGGGCCAAGCACCACGAGCCGGTCGACCACGACCATGACCAGACGGGAACACAGCCATGAGCAGCCGGGACGAGGTGCTGTCGTCGGTACGCCGGGCGATCACGGGCGCGGCCGACGTGACGGTGCCGCGGACCTACCGGACCGATCTCGGCAGTGACCCCGACGAGCTGGTGGCCATGCTGGCCGAGCGGATCGACGACTACCGCGCCGACGTACGCCTGGTGCCGACCGCCGAGCTGGGCCGGGTGATCGGCAGCGTGCTGGCGCAGCGCGGCGCGACCAGCGTCGTCGTCCCCGCCGACCTGGACCCCACCTGGCTCACCACGGTGACCTGTCCGGTGCTGTGGGACGACCCACCGGTGGAGGCACGCCGACTGGACTCGGTCAGCGCCGTCGTCACCTCCAGTGCGGTCAGCATCGCGCTGACCGGCACGGTCGTCCTCGACGGCGGTCCGGCCCAGGGGCGCCGGGTGATCACCCTGATCCCCGACCTGCACATCTGCGTGGTTCCGGTCGGGTCTGTCGTCGGCTCCCTGCCGGAGGCAGTTCGCCGGCTGGACCCGTCCCGGCCGCTGACCTGGATCAGCGGGCCGAGCGCCACCAGTGACATCGAGCTGGACCGGGTCGAGGGCGTCCACGGCCCACGCGACCTGGTGGTGCTGATCGCCAGCTGACACTGCCCGCCGACGGACCCGGCGGTGGCAGCGGTGACCGAGATCACCGGTTAGATCGGAATAGGGTGGAAAGTATTACCGCTTCAACTGTCATGACTTCAATCACTGACGAACAGAACGCCCTGGCGGAGCTGGAAGCAGACCTGGGTGCCCTGGTCCTGTCCCCCGACGCCCAGCGGTTGCTGTTCACCGAAGGCCGTACCGCCAACGCCTTCGCCGACGAGCCGGTGACCGAGACACAGATGCGGGCGGTCTACGAGCTGATCAAGTGGGCCCCGACCGCGATGAACAGCCAGCCGCTGCGGGTCGTCCTGGTCCGCCAGGGCGACGCGCGCGACCGGCTGGTGCCGCTGATGAGCGAGGGCAACCAGGCCAAGACCGCCGCCGCCCCGCTGGTCGCCGTCCTCGCCGCCGACGCCGACTTCCACGACGAGCTGCCGAAGATCTTCCCGGTCTTCCCGGGCGCCCGCGAGGCGTTCACGCACGAGCCGTCCCGGCTCGAGACAGCCAGGACGAGCGCTCTGCTGCAGGCCGGCTACTTCATCGTCGGCGTCCGCGCCGCCGGCCTCGCGGCCGGGCCGATGGGCGGCTTCGACGCCGACGCGGTCAGCCAGGAGTTCTTCCCCGACGGCCGCCACCACGCCCTGCTGGTGGTCAACATCGGCCACCCCACCGAGAACTCGTTCCGGCCTCGGCTACCCCGGCTCGACTTCGACGAGGTCGTCACCTTCGTCTGAGAAGACCGCGCCGCGCCGCTAGTCGGCGCCGAGCACCGTTCCCGCCGGCACCGTGCCGGGTGAGCCGTCGGCCGTCAGCCGGCCCTCGCCCCGCACGGTGACCGGGGACTCGAAAGTCCAGTCGCCGGCCACGGTGAGCCGGGACGCCTCCTTCAACGACGGCGCACCGGCGGCGAACCGGCGCTCGAAGTCGTTGATCCGCTTGTAATAGGCGCTGTCCAGATCCACCAGCGGCACCGGGTCGGCCACCTTGGACAGCCGGCCGTCCTCGCCGACCTCGTAGACGTCCGACCGCAGCAGCAGCAGGTCGTTGGTGGTCTTCACCGGCAGGAACCGCTCACGCCCCACCCCGATGGCGGTGGCCCCCTCGAAGACCTCGATCGCCGACCCCATGGCGGTTTCGATCTGCACCACCTCGGGCGAGGTGGAGTCGGCCGGGTCGACGGTCTTCACGTTCTTGATCAGCGGCAGCCCGAGCACCGACTTCCGCTCCGCCAGGGTCGCCGCGAGCACCTCCAGGTCGAACCACAGGTTGTTGGTGTGGAAGTACGGGTGCCGGTGCTCGTCGGTGAAGTAGTCCATCTCCTCGGCCGGCGTCTGCGCCGTGTCGCGCAGGATCAGCTGGGAGTCGGCCTTGCGGATGGCCAGGTGTCCGCCCTTGCGGTCCGCGGCGGTACGGCGGCAGATCTCGGCCGCGTACGGGGCACCGCTGCCGGCGAACCACCCGGCGATGGTGGCGTCGGGGGCGGCTCCGAGGTTGTCGGAGTTGGACACCGAGGCATAGCGATAGCCCGCGGCCAGCAGCCGCTCCAGCAGACCCGACGAGCCCAGGGCGGTGTAGAGGTCCCCGTGGCCGGGCGGGCACCACTCCAGCGACGGGTCGGCCGGCCACTCCACCGGGGTCAGGTCGTCGACCCGAAGCTTGGGCTCGGAGTTCTGCATGAACTCCAGCCCCAGCCCTTCCACCTCGAGGTCGTCGTAGTGCTCCAGCGCGGCGAGGGTGTCGGCCGAGGTACGGAAGCTGTTCATGAAGATCAACGGCAGCGCCACGTCGTACGTCTGCCGCGCGCTGCGGACCTGGCCGACGATGAGGTCGAGGAACGACTTGCCGTTGCGGACCGGCAGCAGCGACTTGGCCTTGTCCATTCCCATCGAGGTGCCGAGCCCGCCGTTGAGCTTGATGATCACCGTCTTCGCGAAGGCGGCGCGGGCGTCCTCGTCGGAGATGGTGACGTCGGACAGCAGCGGCGGGTTGTCCAGCGGCGTGATCGTGTCCTCGGGAATCACGCCCGTGGCGCCGTTCTCCAGCTCGCGGTAGTAGTGCGTGAAGACGTCGATGGCCTGCTGGTGCACTCCTGCGGCCGCCATCTTCTCCTGGGCAAGTCTCAGTCCGTTCGCGCTCATGCCCTCGATCGTATGGCCCGCCGCGACGAATCCACTCGGTGCCTCGTCGGTCACTTCTTGCCGCGGGGCGCCAGCGAGGCCAAGAACGCAGCCGTGGCCTTGACGATCTGCTGCTGAGCGACGTCGCGGGGAACCGTGGGGATGCCGTCCCCGCGCTGCTCGCCATAGTCGCCGAAGTCGGCGTGCACCACCCCCTCCAGCACCACGTACTGGGTGTCGGGCGGCAGGTCGGTCTTGGCCGCCTCGATCTTCGCCGGGGTGGAGAGTCCGTCGGCGGTGCCGGACAGCGACACCACCTTCAGGTCGGTGCGCTCGATCCTGGTCGCCGGATAGGAGGCGAACAGCACCAGCCCTTTCACCGACGGGTGGTCAGCAGCGAAGGTGGCGGCAGCCACCCCACCGAGTGAGTGGCCGCCGACCGCCCAGGTGGTGATCTCCGGGTGCACGTCAAGGACACGCTGGGGGTGGTCGGTGTCCAGCAGGGAGAAGCCGAGCGGCTCCTTCAGCACCACCACCAGATAGCCGGCCTCCGCCAGCGGCCGGAGCACGGGAGCGTACGCCCGCGGGTCGACCCGCGCGCCGGGGGCGAAGACGAACGCCGTGGTCGGCCGGATCGCGTTGCCGGCCTTGTCGACCCGAGTCGGCGCCAGCTCGAACCAGGTCAGCCGGTCGCCGTAGCGGACGGTGTCCGACGAGCGGGTCGCGGCGACCGCCGCCGCACTGGCCGGTAGCGGCCGGGCGTACGCCAGCGCGCCCACCAGAACTGTGCAGACGACCAGGGCTGGGACGGCAAGCAGGATCCGGCGGTTGGCCCGACGCCGCAGCTGTGCCGGGGTGCGCGTGCGCCGAGCGCGGGCGTCCTCCCGGTCCAGCCGGTCGCCCAGCACCAGGGAGCCGGCGGCCCAAACGACGGCCACGATGCCGATCAGCCCGGAGGCAAGCAGCAGGGCCAGGTCCAGCGGATGGCCCGCCAGCACCGCCCGCCACCCGGTCCAGCCGACCCAGACCGGGACCCCGATCATGACGGCGCCGAGGAGGAGCCAGATCAGGGCCAGGACGATCCGGCTCGGGGCTCCAGGTTGCGACATGGCGAGGAGTCTAGGTTGCGATGTCGGCCACCGTGGCGGCGTAGGCGCGGACGAGGTCGTCGACGGCGACGAACGCGCTGTAGCCGTGTCCGCCCGCTCCCATCGCCACTCGGCGACCGACCAGGCGCTCATCCACGACCAGCGGCCAGTCGGTGTGCGAGCCGATCGGGGTGATGGTGCCGCGTTCGTAGCCCGTCGCCTCCAGCGCCACCTCGGGCGTAGGCATGGCCAGCTTGTTGGCCCCGACCACAGCCCGCAGCTTGGGCCAGGCGATCTGGGCGTCACCTCCGACCACTGCGAACAAGAACCCGTGCCCGGACCGCTTCACCACCAGGGTCTTGGCGATGTCGCCCGGCTCGATCCCGAGCAGCGAGGCGGCCTCGGCCAGGCTGGTGGCGGCCGGCCGCGGACGTACGGTCACCGGAAGCTGTCGCTCGGCCGCGGCGGCGAGCATCCGTCGTACGCCCTCGGGCAGCTCCGCGGACGCGATGTCCTCGCTCAACCGATCTCCAGTCCCGCCAAGATCCGGCCGAACTGTCCACTGCCCGCCGGGATGCCGCCCCGTCCCGGCACCCAGGCCCGGGTGCTGCCGTCGGTCTGGACCAGGAACACCGAGCCGGCGCCCTGGTAGGGACTGGCGATCGCGAAGATCGACTCCCGGGTGCCCTCGGCGGCGGCGACGGCGAGACCGAAACGGTTGCCGTCGGCGACCGTGCCGGGGGTCCCGGCGCTGTTCTCCGAATAGGAGCGGACCCCGACCACCTCGGCATCGGTGTCACCGAGGGCGAAGATCTGGACCAGTCCGGCGTCGGCGGCCGAGCCCAGATCCTCGTACGGTGCGGAGACGATCATGCTGACCTCGCCCCGGGTCGGGCGCAGGGCGACCGCGTGCCCGAACCGGTCACCGGCCTCGGCGCCGCCGTCCACGCCGGGGCTGTTCTGCGACAGTCCCAGCCGGCCGCGGATGCCGGTGAGCTCACTCTCGAGCAGCACCACCAGACCGGCGTCTCGGGCGGAGCCGACGTCCTCCCCCGGTGTCCCGACCGCGAGGTCCAGCCGCGCGCTGTCGGAGTTGAGCCGCCGCGTCTCGCCGACGGCGATGCTGTAGCCGAACTGGTCGCCGGCCTCGGCCGTGCCCGGCACGGTCGGCGAGTTCTGGGTCACCAGCTCACGGTAGCCGGTGACCTCGTCCCACAGCGTCACGGACCCGGCGCCGTCCACCAGGGTCTGTGAGCCGGCATCGGAGACCGCGTCGCCAGGCGCCCCAGCCACGAACACCCAGTCGGTGCCCTCGAACGAACCGTCCTCGTCGACGTTGCGCGGGTGCAGCTGCGCGATCAGCAGCGAGGCGCCGAACCGGTCGCCCGACTCGGGCGTGCCCGGCAGCGCCGTGCCCTGGATCCGCTCGGTGCCGACCCCCACGCCATCCTCGCCGCCCTCGAAGACGTGCACCGCGCCGGCGTCGACCGCAGCGCCGATGTCCTCCCCGGGCGAGCCGACGGCGAGGGTGGACGCGTCGGCCCCGCCCGCGTCGCCGATGGCCACCGTGGTGCCGAACTTGTCGCCGGTCTCGACGATCCCGCCGACGTTGGCCTGGCTGAACCGGGAGACGGTCCGGGCGGTGCCGGGACCACCTTCGGCGTCGGGGGTGTAGGAGATGAGGTGGACGATCCCGGCGTCGGGGTGGTCACCCCAGTCCTCGTCCGGCGAGCCCACCATGATGTCGGCACAACCGTCGCCGGTGGCGTCGTCGACGGCGATCGACCAGCCGAAGTGGTCGCCCGCCTCGGCGCTGGATCCAGCCACCGAGGCCTGGGTCAGGACGCGCCGCTGACCCTCCCCGATCCGCCCGTCGGCGTCCCCGAAGAGGACGTACACCGCGCCGGCCTGGGCCCGCCCGTTGACGGTGGCGTACGGATCGCCGACGACGGCGTCATCGAACCCGTCGCCGTTGAGGTCGAGATCGTTGCGATTGAAGGAGCAGCCGTTGTTCGTCGGGGCCGCGGAGGCGCTGACGGTGATGGCGACCAATCCCCCGCCCAACGACATGGCCAGGGCCAGCGTCAGCACGCCGGGCCGGTTGCGAGTGAAACGGGGAATGGTCATGTCTGCTCCTTTGCAGTCCAAGCCGGAATCCTGTCGACGTTACGCCCGCCGGTCTGCGTCCGCAGCCCATACGAAAGGCGCGATCAGCCCACTCGACGCGTCACGGAACCGGCGCCACCGACCGGGCCAGGCTGACCGCCTCGGCGAGGTGCTCGCGCTCGAGTTGGCTTTGGTAGCGGTCCTGGCGGCGAATGGCCTCCGCCTCCACCAAGTAGGGCACGTACGAGGCGCCGGCCGTCTCGGCGAAGCCGACGAGGCACTGCCGGAGCTGCTCGGCGAGGTTCGCCGGAGAGTCGACGAGGCCGGTCTCCGCCCCCGGGGTCACGGCGACCTGCGCCAGGATGAGGGCGCTCATCGCCACATCCAGCGCAGGCGGCCCCGACCGCGCGTTGGTCCAGTCGATCACCACCGGCCCGGCTGCGGCGACCATCACGTTGAGCGGATGGAGGTCCAGATGCAGGCAGGACCCACCATCCGCACGATCCGGCCAGGGCAGACGGTGGAGATCATGCAGCAGCTCAGCCATCACCGCACCAGCGTCCGCCGGAGACATCTGACCGGCCAGGATCGCCTCGGCGAGGGTGCTGCCCGTGATGTGCTCCATGACTAGGTCCGGCCCCGACACCGACCTGACCTCGGGCACGGGATAGCCCAGCTCGGCGAGGTTGCGCATCAGCAGGAACTCCCGCTCCGCCGACCGGCCGTCTCGATAGCGGCGTACGACGAGTCCGGGCGCGTAACGGAAGATGTCCGCGTCCCGCCCGCCGACCAGGAGCTCCATCCGCGACCTCCGTCCACCGCGCTGCGACTGGTGCAGGCCAACCTAGCCATCTCCGGCGCCAGTCGGCGCCGAAACCGATCGACTCCGGGGAGGTTGACTCCGCTGCGCAGCGTCGGCACCGTAGGCGATACGAGACGGCGCCACCCTTGGTCGTCGGGTACGCTCCCGTCCTGGCCCCCATAGCTCAGGGGATAGAGCAAAGGTTTCCTAAACCTTGTGTCGCAGGTTCGAATCCTGCTGGGGGCGCCGCACACAGAGGACACAGAGGCTTTCGCGACGGCGTTGCGCCCAGGCGATCAGATACCGCCTCGAGGGCCTCCTCGAACAGTGCGGCGTGCACGTTCCACGTCATGGCCGCGCGTCGGGAGTCAATCCTGCTAGGCCAGCGCCGCACGAACCACGGGTGGAGTGCCAGCGACTCACGGTCGGTCGAGGAGGACGGCCTCCTGGTCGTCGAGGGCGGCTAGGGTCTCGCCGAGCTTCTCGCGCTCGGCTTCGGAGAGGGTGAGCGCTCGTGCCCTGGCGAGGGCGTCGCGAGCGGCGATGGTGTCTTCGGCACGGAGTGCGAGCTCGGCGCGATAGGCCAGGGCTTCCAGCAGGTCGGTGACCGGCGCCGACCCACGGTCTCTGGTCAGTGCGCCGTCCAGGATCCGGGCGGCCTGCCGGGTGTCGCCCTTGGAGTCGCCCAGCACGACGGCGTTCCGCATCGCCTTCGCAAGTTGGCTGGCCGGTTCGTCGGCGCTGTCGTCCGCCGCGGCGGTGTGGTGGAAGATCCGGATCCAGTTGCCGCCGGGGTCGATGACCGAGAAGCCGGCGGCGTCACCGGCGTTCTTCCGCTTGCGTGGCCTGGTCATCCGCGGGATGCCGGAGACCAGGAGCTTGCCGTGGGCCTTGCGCATGCCGGCGGCGAACGCCTCGAACAGCGCCGCGGTGTCGGGCACGAGGACCACGCAACTGCCGTAGGAGTCCTCGGGTCTGAAGTCCGGCATGCCGAAGAACTGCAGCTGGAGGTCTTCTCGCTGCAGGCCCACGCACGGATACGGGCGGAGCTGGTAGTAGGTCCGGTCGAAGCCCAGCATGGTGTAGAACTCGACGATCTCATCGATCGACCGGCAAGGGAGCAGCGGCACGGTGATCTCGTTGGCCATGGATCCTCCGTTTCGATAGGGCGGTTGCGGTCAGCGCTCTTCGGTCGGTGCGGGGGACTCGCCGGCCATGGTGAATACGCCGTCTTCCAGGCGGCGGATCAGCCGATGGGTCCAGGTGGCGCCGTAGTCGGCGGTGGTCAACCACAGCGTCAGGACCTCGCCGACCGGGCCCCAGGTGTCCAGGTCAGTGCTCGTGGGCAGGTGTGTGGTGATGCTCTCGCGCCACTCGTCCATCGCACGCGCTCGCTCGCGGAGCATCTGCAGAGCCTCATCGCGGGGCAGATCCTCGATCAGGCCGACGGCGGCGCCCAGCACGTCCAAGCTCGGTTGGCGGTCGGAAAGGGCCTGGCGCAGCAGGGCGAAATACTCCTCGTCGCCCTTCCCGGTCAGCTGGTATTCGATTCGCGGCGGGCCTCCGGCGTCCGAGGGGACCGTCTGGTGCGTGACCAGCAATCCCTGTCCGGCCATGCTCTTGAGCGCATGGTAGATCGAGCCAGACGTGGCGGTGGACCACTCGTGCGCGCCCCACGCCTCCAGGTCCGCGCGGACCTGATAACCGTGCGCGCGTCCTCGGCGGCGCAATGCGCCGAGCACCAGCAGCCGTACGGACTTCACCGAGTTCCCCCTCGGGATTTCCTGGCTGAGGTCAGCCAGCATTGCGGAACGTACTGCAGATTCCCATACTAGTCAAATTTGGCTAGTGCTCCAGTCGGTCTTCATGAACCGTGCGGCGGTCTGGGACGTGGGCGCGACCACCGCTTGATCATCGTCAGTTGGGTGCAGATCTGAAGACACGGCGGTGGCCGCGTGCGACAGGACTAGAACCCGGCCGGTGGCTGCAGTGCGCATCCATACCGCGGTGCTGGTGCACATAGAAGAAGACCTTTCGACTGTCGCTGAGGGGTCTGAGCGAGACGCCTTAACGCTGAGCCCGGCGGCGCGACACGAGTGCGTGGAGTCGGCATAGCCGGTGCCGTCCGGGACCGGCTCTCGTCTAGCTCTACGTTGAGTCCCGATATTCGCTCGGCACAGAGCCCTGTCGCCCTCGGCACTTGAGCGGCGCGCCGAGTTGTCCGCGTGCCTCTACTCGGCTACCGCGAGCAGCAGGATCGGCGCGAGCATGCCTCCACGGGCAGCAGCGAGATTGTTGCTGATGCGTTCCGCGAATACGGGACCGAACACTGCTGCCTGATCCAGACCGCCGGAAGGCGACCCAGCAGCAGCGATGGCAGCCATCCGGTTCTCCTCCCGCACCACGTTGAACCCGGCTGAGCTCAAATCACGAACATATTCGTCAACGCTGGCCACGAAGGACGATCGCTCATCAATCGCCCACGGTAGCGGGTATGTCAGGTTCCCCGGTCCCGTCCGCATCTGCTCATACAGACCGAAGATCCCGCCTGCATTCGACACCCGATGCACCTCGGCGAACAGGTCGGCCTTGTTGGGAACATTCATCCCGACGTGAATCAGGCTCGCACGGTCGAAGGAGGCGTCCGGCAACCGAGTGTCTGCCGCCGATGCCACCAGGAACTCGGCCGAAGAGGCCAGCCCCACGACGCTCGTCAGCCGCTCGGCCGCCAGGACAAAGTCGGGCGAGAGATCGACGCCGAGCACCGAGCATCCGAACTCGGCGGCGGCCACGCGCGCGGGTCCGCCGATGCCGCTGCCGACATCAAGCAGCCGCATCCCCGGACCCAAGCCCATCTGCTGAAACAAGTATCGGGTGGCTGCCGGACCGCCAGCGTGCAGCTGATCGACTGCGGCGAGATCCCCTACAGTGACCGATGCCGAGTCCGGGCGAGGAGCTGCCACCGCAGTGAGGACGCCCGTCGCAAGGTCGTCACCGCTGTAGTGCTGGCGGACCAGCTCTGCGATGTCCAAGACTGCCCACCCCCTGACGGGAGTGTAAACCTCCCGGAGCCGTCGCCGACGCACTCATGCCAGAGTTCGACAAAACAAATTCGGGTCGCCCTGGGATTGCACAACATCGAAGTTTGGGCGACACGACGACAGCACGGCGCACGGTCGGCCGACCATCCCTATACCGGCCTGTTGCGTGAGGCCTCAGTCAAGGAGTAGAGAGGGAACATGAGTGACAAGACACCAGATGAGTCCGACCAGGACGCCGAGCCCACCATGACCGCCCCGGCTGAGGAGCGGCCGGACGGCACCATCGGCCAGTCCGACCAGGCCGAGACCGACGAGATCCACTCCCAGGACGCCGACGACCAGACCGGTTCCGAGGACCCGACCCCCTGATCCCTTGCGGTACGCCTGATCAGCCGGCAACCAGGATGACACCGGGCACGGCAGGCTTTCGCTAACTCTGGCGGTCATCATCACGCAGCGGTACCGTGTGCCCATCGGGCAGATCCTCGCTGCTCCGGCCGAGCACCTCGGGCCTCTGCCGTACGGACGTACACACCGACGTGCGCGTCCGCGGGCTCACCGGGGAGGCCGACATGGCGACGACATCCACGTCAGTACGGGCATCGAGCGCGGCACTGAGTCTGCGGGAGCTGGTGGAGCAGCCGGTGACGGAGCTGCTCGGCGTCGGCCAGGCAGCGGCCACCGCACTGGCCTCGATCAACATCGAGACCATCTTCGACCTCGGCTCGTCGTCGGTGTTCGCCCGGGCGTCCTCCGCCATCGCCGCAGCCGGATCGGACTTGTCCCTTCTCGCCGCCGACGTGCTTGGACCGGCCGGGGCCGGCGTACCTGCGTCTGAAGTGCCCGATCTGCCCCTGGACCGCCTCGACGGGTTGTCGGCGAGCGTCGCCACGGCGCTGGCATCGGCGCTGGAAGCTCCCACGATTCGGGACTTCGCCCTGTGGCCGCCGCGGCAGACTGCGCACGACCTCGTCAGTCTGGCCCTCGGCACCGACCTGGGCGACGTCGGTGAGGAGAACGTCGAGGAGCTCCGGCCCAAGTTCGGCGACTTCCCGACCGAGCGGGTCTACTACGACACCCTGGTCATGCTCGGCGTCGACCCCCCCGCCAACCAGACTCCGCTCGCCGCGCCGATCTCACTCGCGTCGCTCGTCACCGGCGGCCTGGGGTTCGGCACGCCGGCGGTCGGCGCCTTGGCCACGTACGCCCAGTCCTGGTTCGCCCAGGCGGTGACGCTCGGACACATGCTGCACTCCCTCGCCCTCGCCCCGGGCGAGGCGACCCGGATCGCCGTGATCGACTGGTCGCGGCGCACGTCGACCACCGCCACTGAGAGCATCGATGAGCGCGAAAGCCTGGACAACTCCACCAGCCATGCGCGCGCGATCAGTGAGGTGCAGAACGCGGTGGCGGACGAGATGCAGTCCGGCGGGTCGATCGCGACCGGGTGGGCGAAGTCGACGAGCAGCGCGAGCGGGTTCGCGGCGAGCGTCGGTGGCGGGATCGCCGGCGCCATCGGTAGCGCCGTCGGCGCGTTCGGCTTCGGCGCCGGCGGCTCCTCGTCCAGCCAGAAGTCCGAGACCGAGTCGCGGGCCACCAGCGCCTCCTGGTCGATCGGCTCGCGGTCGGTCATGGCCGAGATGGAGCAGCGGGTCAACGACCGCACCGAGCAGCACGCCACCTCGGTACGCAACCGCCGCGCCACCGCGGTGCGGGAGATCTCCCAGACCGAGCACGAGCAAGTGAGTACGCGCGTTGTCGCGAACTACAACCACATGCACGCGCTCACTGTGCAGTACTACGAGGTGGTGCAGATCTATCGCGTGTCTGTGCAGCTCAACAGCTTCGTCCGAGCGCTCTTCGTGCCGTTCGACCTGCTGGACTTCAGCGGCCCCAACGCCACCGACGTCGTCGCCCGTTTCCGTGGCCAGCTGCTCGCCGCGGCGTTGACACCCCGCGCCGCCGACCTGCTCCGCGATAATCAAGGCCGGGTGGAGGTACGCAGCAGCGTACGGGTCCCACTGCCGCTCACCGTCGGCGCCGCGGTCGAGGCCGATCTCGCCTCAGCGACGATGCGGATGGCCCGGGCCGGATCCGGTGTCGGCACGGGCGGCGAGGTCTCGGGCACCATCGGAACCGCCGAAGAGAGCGGTGCAGGTGAAGCGGAGAAGAAGGTACGCGTCCTGCCGCGGTTCACCGTGACCCGCCCCGGTCCGATCGTCGAGGTGCTGCCCGGGGACGCAAACCTGGTGTCCATCGCCTTCGAAGACGTGGGGATCGACCGGGTTCGGGTGGACCAGTCGGGCGTGGCCGCAGAAGCGAGCACGTTCGTCGTGCCGCCGACCACAGACCAGGTCGACTTCCCCCGGCCGATCCCGCTCCGGACTCTGCAGGGGATTCACGTCGCCCGGGACGCGGGCACTGTCGCTGAGGGGTCGATGGTGCTGCACTACGACACCGGTGGCCAGCGCTCGATCGCCGTCGTCCCGGTCTCGCTGGTTCCCGGTACCGCCATGCAGAAGGCCGCCTTCCTGCAGGGCGACGCCACGGACCGGCGCCAAGAGCTGCTCAGCCACCTGCAGGCGAACCGCGGCTACTACACCCGCGCCGTGCTCGAGCGCCTCGACTCCGCCTCGCTGGTGTTGCTGCTGTCGGGATTCACCTGGCTCGGCAAACCACTCGCCGACCAGGTCGAACCCAACCCGATTGCGGTGACCGGAAACTTCCTCGTGCTGCGCGCGCCCGCCGAGACCTCCGACGCGAGCGGTATGGCGGGCTTCGCCACCTGGGGCGATGTGGTGAAGGACCGCAAGATCGACTTCCAGCGACAGGAGTCGCGCCTGATCCCCATCCCGACGGGCGGCGTGTTCGCCGAGGCAGTGCTCGGTCGGTCGAACTCGGCCGAGAAGCTGGACATCACACGGTTCTGGAACTGGCAGGACTCCCCCATTCCGTTCGGACCCACCGAGATCGCTCCCGTCGCCACCGGGACCCGTGCGACACCAGAAGACCTTCGGCCTGGACAGCTCGGCGCCCCCGTCGTCACCGTGCAGGGACCCACCCAGCTACCGGATCCGTCGGGGCTCAATGCGAGCCTGGGCGCACTCGCCAGCGCGAACCTGTTCCGCGACATGAGCGGACTCACCGGCACCCAAGCCACGGCCCAAGCTGCCTCGGCAGGCACGCTGGATGCAGCGACCGAGGCAGGACGCATTGCCAGCGCCAACTTCCAGGCCGCGACCACCCAGGCCACCGAGATGGGCAAGGCCGCCGCGGACATGTTCAAGATCACCAAGAGCAATGGGGGCAGCAACGGCGGCGGCACAGGCAGTAGTGCCGGGATCTCTGGGGACGGCGCCAAGATCAACCAGGGACGCGATCTGGATCGTCGAGGCGTCACCTCGTCCGGAGGCGGCCTCACGGGCTCTGGCGCAGCCCAACCTGGATCCGGTACGAGCGAAGGATCGACCGACTTCATGCCCGGGCCGTCGATGCGGCCGCGCGAGCTGGACTATTCCGACCAGTCGGCCGCGGTGTCCCCCGGGCTGATGAGTGAGACGATGGCGGCGCTCGGTGTGCCGGTGACGCTCGCATCGTGGCCGGGTCTGTCCGACCCGCTCGGAACCGGGGCCGCCATCGTCAAGTCGTTCGGCGAGCAGCTTCTGCTGGCCATGATGCGCGCCGATGCCGTTGCCGCGGGCATTCCCTTGCAGGGTGTGGATCTGCTGCCGATGCGGTTGCACGACAACCACGCCGACTTCGTCGCGGTCGACTACCTCGCGTGGACGAACAGTGCCACCCGGGTCTACGTGAACATCCCTGGCTTGATCAACATCTTCGACACTGCGCCGTCGGGCACTGGTCTGGCCAAGGTCCGGGCGTACGCGCTGTTCGTGCTGCGCCACGAGGACAACCACGTGACGCAGTTCGCGAACAACAACGGATCGGCCCCGGCGGACTTCCAGACCATGATGACCTTTGAGCAGCAGGCATACGGCGGCGACGTGACCTGGCTGCAGTCCGCAGCCGGGCAGGCTGCGCTGACCTCCGTGGGCGCCTCCGCGCAGGTGGTGAACGAGTTGATCACGATTGCCACGAATACAGCGCAGACGTTCACGTCCTTGAACAACGACGCGACACTCAACTCCGAGAGCAAGCGGCGCAAAGCACTCAAGACCGCGGACGCCATTCCGGAGACGATTCGCGGCAAGCGGGACTACAAGGTTGCCGACATGTACAAGACGAAGGCACCGTAGTCAGACGGGCACCGCTGCCGCCAGGAGCCGCGCCAGCTCGGCCGGCTTCGACACCATCGGCCAGTGTCCCGAGTCGAGGTCCACCAGCTCCAGCTTCTTCACTCGAGCGAGTTCCGGCAGCTCGCCGGCGTCCAACCACTCCTGTGCCTCCGCCGGCGTGAACTCCGGACAGACCACCACCACCGGGACGTCCAGCCGCCGCTCGTCGGTCAGCCGTACGATCCCCGTGGCCACGCTCTCGGGCACCGCGACGGTCCGCGCCTGGAATCGGTGCCGGGCATCATCGTCCAGGTCAGCCGCGTCCGCTCCTTCGAACGGATCCCAACCAGGGAAAGGCATCGCGGAGTTCACGTACGGAAAGAAGTCGGCGTAGGTCTCGCCGTCGGCGGTTGGGAAGCCGCCGATCATCACCACCGTGGCCACCTTCTCCGGACGTGCATCGGCGGCGACCCAGGCCAGACTGCTGGCCGCGGAATGCCCCACCACTATGGGCTGTCCGGAAGCGGCGTCCACCGCCGCGACGACGGCGGCGACCTGGTCGTCCAGGGTGGCTGCGGTGTCCCCGTCCCCTTGGCCGGGCAGGGTGATCGGTACGGGGCGGTGGCCGAGCCGCTCCAGTTCGGGGACGACATCGTCCCAGGCGGTGGCGTCGAGCCACAGGCCGGCGATCAGCAGAATGTCCATGATCAACTTCCTTCTTCTAGGGCGGTCAGGTCTCGTTCGGCGTAGGCGCGGTGTTCCCACTCCTCATTGAGGATGATGCGCAGACATTCCTTCACCGGGAAGTCCTCGACCTGTGGCCAGCCGGGCTCCATTCGGGTCACGGTGCCCGCCAGTTGTTCGTCCGTCAGTGATTCCATGATCGAGCGCACCATCTCCTGCCGCTTCCGACGGAGGGCCAGCGTCTCTTCCAGCGACGGCCGGGCGTCCCGGTCCCAGGGAATGCCCTCCCAGCCAGGCGCTTCGTCCCAGGGCAGATCGAGCGGATCCCACGGCGCCACCTCCCCGAGCACCATTCGCGCTCCCCATGCCGCGCTGGCGAAACTGAGGTGACGCATGGTCTGGATGAACGACCACTCGTCGTCGACGCTGCGATGCAGGTCGGCCTCATCGAACGTCCGCGCCCGAGCCACGGTGCCCTCCCACAGCCGCTCGAGCGTCGACCAGGCGAGGCGGAACCCGTCGGCGTCGTCGGGGCGCATCAGCGCACGCTCGGGCGTCCGTCGGTTCAGCTCGGCATCGACCAGAGGGCCGACGTCGACGCCGTTGACGATGACGTTGTGCAGCTCGCCGGTGATCGTGACGTCGAAAAGCTCGACGGCGCGCATTCGCACCTGGTGGAAGTACGCCCCCCGTACCTCGACGCCGGTGAAGTCGACGAGGTTCAGTGTGGCGTCATTGAAGAACACCTGGTGGAAGGTCGCCCCGCGAAGGCTCGTCCGCTCAAACCTGGCCTCGCTGAGATCTTGCTCGTGGAATGCCGTCATGTCGGTCACGCTAGAACCAATTCCGGACGATCCGCTTCCGGTTCGTGGCGCTTCGGTTTACCGTGTTCTCGTGTCCTCCGACCTGAGCCCCACGGCCCGCGCCCTGCGTACGCTCGAGTTCCTGCAGAACCGGCCGGGAGCGACGGCGGATGAGCTGGCCGATCGGCTCGGCGTGACGGAGCGGGCCGCCCGCCGCTACGTCGGCATCCTGCGCGAAGCCGGGATCCCGGTGGAGTCCACCCGCGGGCCGTACGGGGGCTATCGGCTCGGACGGGGCACCCGGCTGCCGCCGGTCAGCTTCACCGAGTCCGAGGCCCTGGGACTGGTGATGGCGGTGCTCGACAACCAGCCCGCCGCGGCCGACGTCGACGACCTAGTGGGCTCGGCGCTGAGCAAGGTGATCCGCGCACTGCCCGAGACCGTCGGTCGCCAAGCCGCCTTCCTGCGTGATCACGCCTCGACCGCGCCAGACCGATACTCCGCCCGCCCGGACCCCGCGACCACCAGCGCCCTGGTCACCGCAGTGGCTGCGCGGCGGCGCGTGCTGGTGACGTATCGGAGCGAGAGCGGCCGGGAGTGGGAGTCCGAGGTCGACCCGTGGGCTGTCGTCGTCCGCTACGGGCGCTGGTATCTGCTGTGCCACTCCCACCGCGCGGCCGCCATCCGGACCTACCGGGTGGACCGGATTCGGTCCGTGCACCAGACCGATTCCGAGTTCGATCTCCCCGACGACCTGGATCCGGTCGCGCAGCTGGAGGAGAACCTGGGCGCCGGCTGGGAGTTCCCGACCCGGGTGGTCTTCGACGCGTCCGTGACCGAGGTCGCCCCCTGGATCCGGCCGCCGATGGGTCGGCTCGAGGTGCGGGGTACGGGCTGCGTCCTGCTCGGCAGCACCAGCAACCCGGCGATGTACGCCCAGGAGTGGCTGCCGACTGTGCCGTTCCCCTTCCGGGTGGAGGAAGGGCCCGAGCTGCTGGCCGAGGTACGCGCGGTGGCCGCCCGGTTCGCTGCCGCTTTGCCCGACTGATCGAGTCATCCACACCCGGCCGCACGAGCGAGCAGAATGTCAGTGGGCACCGTTAAATTGAATGTATGTTCGATTCAGTGGGGCTGGAGCAGCAGCCCAGCGGTGCGGTGGCCGAGCTGATCGCGGCGACCTACCGCGGCCTGCTTGAGCATGAGGCGGCGTTGCTGCAGCTCGCCGCCTGCTGGGCCGACCTCTACAGCCGCCCCGAGGACGCCTTCGATGGCGACGCCGACTACGGCGAGCGGAGTCGGCAGCTGGGCGGAGACAACACCCCGTGGGTACGCGAGTTCGCCGCCGCCGAGCTCGGTGCCCTGCAGCAGACCACCACCGCGTCCGCGGCCGCCCAGATGGCCGACGCCTTGGACCTGCGGCATCGACTCCCCCGCCTGTGGGCACGGGTCCGGGCCGGTGAGGTTCGCGGCTGGAAGGCCCGCAAGGTGGCCCAGGCAACCCGACACCTCGATGCCGAGGCCGCCGCGTCGGTCGACGACCGGGTGGCCGGGCTCATCGCCAGTCTGCCCTGGACCCGGTTTGAGAACGTGCTCGGCGCCGCCTTGCTGGCCGCCGATCCGCACGGAGCCGAACAGCGGGCGCGGCTGTGGGAGGCAGAGCGGTTCGTCCGCGCCGGCCGGACCAGCGAGGGCGGGCTCAAGCTGCTGGTCGCCCGGGCCAACGCGGGAGAGGTGGTGTGGTTCCTGGCCATGGTCGACCGGATCGCGGAGATCCTCGCGGCCGAGGGCAGCACAGACCCGGTGGACGTACGACGGTCAGCCGCCATCGGCATCCTCGCCCAGCCCGCGTATGCCCTGCAGCTCCTGTGCGCCCACCAGCACGGCGCCAGCAGCGCGACCGAGCCAGAGTCGCCCGACGGTGAGATCGACGACCATCGCTCGGTCCGGATCGAGACGCCAGTCGTGGACCCGGACCGGGTACGGCCTCGGGCCACGCTGTATGTCCATCTGCACGCCGACGCGTTACAGCAACCAGCCGGTCAGGTCGCCCGGATCGAGGGCGAAGGGCCGGTGACCGTGGATCAGATCCGGCGGTTCCTCGGCTCCAGCCACTGCGCCATCCGGGTGCAGCCGGTGCTGGATCCGGACCCCGCGCCGGTCGACAGCTATGAGATCCCCACCCGGATCCGAGAGGCCGTGCGGTTACGCAGCCCGGCGAGCATCTTCCCGTACGCCGCGACCACGAGCCGGTCGATGGACCTCGACCACACCCGGGCGTACGTCCCACCCGACCGGGGCGGTCCGCCGGGTCAGACCGGCATCGCCAACCTGGGTCCGCTGTCCCGGTCCCAGCACCAGTTGAAGACCTTCGGGCGATGGTCGGTCAGACAGCCGACGACCGGCACCTATCTGTGGCGGTCACCGCACGGCTTCGTCTATCTGGTCACCGGCTCCGGCACCTCCGCGCTGGGCAGGTCCGAGTTCGGTCGCGCGATCTGGCAGGTGGCGAGCGAGATGTCGATCATGAATCAGCGGCGAGCCGATTCGGCAGCGTGAGCGCCAGATGCTGCCGTCTGGTTGAATGCCCTACGCCGCGACACCCGCAGGCAAAGAAAGGTCGCGACGTGTACCTCCCAGCAACGGTCCTCGGCTCGAGTCTTGCACCCGGGTGAGCGCCGGAGATTCGAAGCGACTCGACATTCAAGGGCTGCGCGCCCTCGCCGTGGTCCTGGTCGTCCTCTATCACGCGGGTGTGCCCGGCGTCGATGGAGGTTATGTCGGGGTTGATGTCTTCTTCGTCATCTCCGGTTTCTTGATCTCCAAGCACCTGATCGCCGGGCTCGATCAGGAGGGAAGGCTCGACTTCGCCCGCTTCTACGCCCGACGCGCGCGGCGGCTGTTGCCCGCTGCCTTCGCCGTGGTGGTGCTGACGATCGTCGCCGCCGTCATCTGGGTGCCGCCGTTACAGCTTCCTCGCACCTTCTTCGTCGACGCCATCGCCGCCAGCGTGTACATCCCCAACGTCGTGTTCGCCCGTCGCGGGACCGACTACCTCGCGGAGCCGACTCCGTCCCTGTTCCAGCACTACTGGTCCTTGGGGGTCGAGGAACAGTTCTATCTGGCCTGGCCGGCCGTGCTGCTCGGCCTGGTGTGCCTCGCCCGGTCGCGGCGATCACTGGCTCTGCTCGTTGGTGGTTTGGTGGGAGTCTCGTTCGCAGCGGCAGTACTGCTGTCCTCGGCTCGACAGTCCTGGGCGTTCTTCTTGCTGCCCACCCGTGCCTGGGAGTTCGGGGTGGGTGCCCTCGTCGCGCTGGCCGTGATGTACGGGCGGAGGCCAGCGGCCGCGATCACAGTCGCGGCCGGATGGCTGGGCCTCGGGTTGGTAGTGGTGTCTGCCCTGTTGTTCACAGACGCAACCCTCTTCCCGGGCTACGCCGCGGCGGTGCCGGTGGTCGGCACGGCACTGGTCATCGTCTCCGGCGCCTGGTGGGCTCGGGGTGGACCGGGGATGGTGCTCAGCCGTCGACCAGTGACCTTCATCGGCGATATCTCGTACTCGGTCTATCTCGTCCACTGGCCACTGATGGTGATTCCACAGGCGGCTGCGGGTTACCTAGATCCCCTCCAGCTGTCGCTCCGCGTTGCCCTCGCCATCGCGTGCGTTCCGCTGGGTTGGCTGCTCTACGTCAGCGTCGAGCGCAGAGCGCTGACAACCGACTGGCTGGTCGGCGCTCGCCCTCGACGGACTCTGGCCGTCGCTGCGGTTGTCACCGCCGTCGTAGCATCTGGCTCAGCCGGGACCTATGTGGTGACCTCGACGCGACCGCTCGACGCCGGACGCACTGCCGCTGCGGCCGCCGTCTCCACCCAGCCTGCGGTTACCACCTATGTCCCATCCAACCTGCGACCAGGGCTGCGGGATGTCTCTGCCGACGTACCCGTCCTCTATGCGAATGGCTGCCACCTCACCTTCACCGAGGCGACGCCGAAGACGTGTGTCTTTGGTGCGCCGAACGGTCCAACGGTCGCACTGTTCGGAGACTCGCACGCTGCCCAGTGGTTCCCCGCGCTGGAGACGATGGTCAAGCGTCACGGACTCCGGTTGATCACGCACACCAAGAGCTCTTGTCCCTCGATCCTTGTGGAGACCAAGCGTGACAACTCGGTCTACGCTGCCTGCCTGCAGTGGCGTGACCGGGTCATCCGCCAACTGATCGCGGAGCCTCCTGCTTTGATCGTGCTGTCCAACTACGGAGCACCGGAGGGCGATGCGGAGGCCGGTTGGGAGCAGGGTCTGACCACCACGATCGAGCGCCTCAACAAGGTGTCGACCGTGATGGTGATCGCGGACACTCCCGACGTGGGTCAGACACCGGCGATCTGCCTGTCGGCCCACCTCACTTCGACCGCCCGATGCACGGTGGACCGGACGACCGCGTTGCGCGCCCCGACGCGAGAAGCAGAACGGCGAGCAGCCACGGCGACCCGCACTCAGATAGTCGATTTCACTGACTACCTGTGCACGGCCTCGGTCTGCCCGCCGGTCATCGGTGACATCCTGGTCTACCGCGACGCCCACCACGTCACAGCCACCTACAGCAGGGAGCTTGCCGATGTCCTGTGGAGCCAGGTCCGCGGCTCGGTCTAGCCACAGGGGACGTATGGAACGACGAAAAACCGCCTCCCGAGAGATCGGGAAGCGGTTCGTCGGAGGAAGATCAGTGCTCGGAGTGCTCAGCCTGCAGCTTGGCGACCTCGGCGTGAACGGTCTCCATATCGAGGCCCTTGACGGCGTCCACGACCTCCTTGAGGGCCGGACCCGGGAGCGCGCCGGCCTGGTTGAACACCAGGACGCCTTCACGGAACGCCATCAGGGTCGGGATGCCCTCGATGCCGAGTGAGCCGGCGAGGCCCTGGTTGGCGTCGGTGTCCAGCTTGGCGAACACCACGCCGTCGTACTCCTCGGAGGTCTTCTCATAGACGGGGCCGAAGCGCTTGCACGGACCACACCACTCAGCCCAGAAGTCGACCAGCACGATGTCGTTGCCGCTGATGGTGTCTTCGAAGTTCTCGGCGCTGATATCGATCGTTGCCATGCCTTGCTCCTTAGTCGTTGCCGGGGAAAGCCGTACGCAGACCATAACCAACCCGGCCGGACCGATATTCCGGCTACTTGATGGCGACGACCCGCCGCATCGGAATGGCAACCTCGACCGGACCCCGCCGTTTGAGCCGGTCCTCGAGGTGCTCGATCGCCGCCTCCACCCGCGAATGACGGGTCTGCGGCAGATAGAGCGAGGACATCATCAGCTCGGCGTCAGCCCGGTCGTGGATGGTGAACCGATAGCGCTCCCGCTGGTCCTCGACCCGCCGCAGGCCATGCTCCTCCAGCGTCTTGGTGAACCCGGCCAGCTCGACCGGTCCCGGGAACTGCGGCTTCGTCCGCAGCCGGGTGGCGATCCGGGTCAGCACCCGCAGGTCACTCGGGCCCAGTGGCCGCACCGCCGGCGCGATCGCGGCCAGCACACCTCCGGGCTGAAGCACCCGGGCGATCTCGGCCAGCACCTGGGTCAGCGGACGCACGACCACCAGTCCCATGGAGCTGGTCACCGCCCCGACCGAGTTGTCCGCGAACGGCAACGCCAGCGCCGAGCCCTGCACCCAGGGACCGGGCCCTCGCTCGCGCGCCAACGCCAGCTCCGACGCCGAAAGATCCAACCCGATCACCGTCCGGCCGGGCTTGACCAGCTCACGCGACATCGGTCCGGACCCGCAGGCCACGTCCAGCACAGTGGTGACGTCCTCCGACACCGCCCGAGCCAGCCAGCGGTACGGCGAGTGGTCGCCGGCCAACGCCCGCGACAGCACCGCCTCCGCCACCCCCGCCCGCTCGGCGTGGAACTCGGCCAGAAAGGTCGGCCAGTCCAGCTCGTCGTCACTCATGACACCGCCTCCTCACGCTGTTGCTGCTCCAGCTCGCGCAGCTCAGCCGTATCCAGCTCGCTGGCGAGCGCGGCGACCACATCGGTCCCGATGTCTCGCACCAGCCGACCCGGCCCGATCGGGCGACCCGCCACCGCGGAGACGAGTGCCGACATCCCCGGCAGTGCCTCGTCCGGCGGCGCCAGGTTCGGGTGGTCGTCCACCAGCAACGGGTTGCAACCGTCCGGCCACGGGGCGCTGACCCGTTCCCAGGTCTTGATCCAGGCCGCCGAGATCTCCTGGACCGACGGTACGCCGAAGAAGTGCCCGACGGGAGCATGGTGGCGGAGGGCCACGATCGGTGAGTCCCGGTAGAGCAGGGCCAGCCGGACCCGCGCGTCCAAGTCGCGCCGTTGCTCCATCGGCGCCGCGACGGCGAACGCGCAAGGGCTCGGGCAGGTGTCGCCGACATCGGGCCGCTCGCCCGGCCCGATGGTGGCATGGTTCATCGCGCACACCGCCAGCGCGTCCCCCTGTCGGGAGTGGAACCGGTCCAGATAGGCGGTGTAGCCCGCCACGTCACCAGAGCAGGCGTTGACCGCCCGCTTGGCCGTACTGCGCAGCGCCGACGAGTGCGGGCACACCGGGTCCTCGCTGCCCCACCTGCTCCCCCGGGTCTGCAGCTCCAGCTGCAGCGGGTCGCCGCCGTGCCCGAGGGTGCTCTGCCAGGCCAGCTGGGCCAGATACTCCCCGATCAGGTGCGCGGTGACCACGATCTGCAGCGGCTCCCGGCGCGCGGCCCGCAGCTCCAGCACCTCCAGCATCAGCTCATACAGCCCGGTCAGCGAGCCGAGCGCGCCCCGGACCGGGTCGCGCGGCTCCAGCGGGAAGGACGCAGCCGACAGCCGGGCCCCCCAGCTGGACGAGAAGCCGGCCCCGATGGTGGAGAAGTCCTCCGCGTCCAGGTCCAGCACCCGCCGTGCCGCGACCGCCAGGTTGCGAGCACGGGCCAGGTTGTCCGAGGTGTCCCCGGCGGCCAGCTGACGCTCCAGCAACGCCGCCACCGCGTCATACCAGTGACCTTCGAGCAGCACGCGGACCGCAGTCGAATCGGCCCCGCCGTGATCGGCGGGAGCCGTGCCGTTGCCCATCCGAAGTCAGGACCGGGCGACGAACAGGTGGGTCGCGGCCTCACTGTCGATCTCGCATCCGGGCGAGTTCTCGACAGTCAGCCGGACACCGAGGCCCCCCGCCTCAGCCACCACGACGACCCCGGGCTGGACGCCGGCCTGGCGCAGCGTGCCCATCATGTCGACGTCCTTCTGAATCTCCTCGCTCATCCGCTGGACCACGACCCGGACCGGCGCGGGGCTCTGCCGCACCACGTGCAGCAGCTGCTCGTTGCCATCACGGAAGACGGCAGGAGCGGCCAGCGAGCCCAGCTCCTCCAGCCCCGGGATCGGGTTGCCGTAGGGCGACTCCGTCGGACCGTCCAGCAGCACGACCAGCTTGCGCTCGACGTCCTCGGAGATGACGTGCTCCCAGCGGCAGGCCTCCTCGTGCACCTTCTCCCAGTCCAGGCCGATGACGTCGATCAGCAGCCGCTCAGCCAGCCGGTGCTTGCGCATCACTCGGGTCGCCCGCGCGCGCCCTTCCGGCGTCAGCTCCAGGTGGCGGTCGCCGAGCACATGAACCAGGTTGTCGCGTTCCATCCGGGCGACCGTCTGGGAGACCGTGGGTCCGCTCTGCTGCAGGCGCTCGGCGATACGGGCGCGCAGCGGGACGATGCCCTCCTCCTCGAGCTCGAAGATCGTGCGGAGGTACATCTCGGTCGTGTCAATCAGGTCGCTCACGAGACCATTCTCCCCTACAACCGCGCCAGGCGCGGACGCTCAGCCACCGCAGGGCTTGCTGACCAGGCAGGATGGGCAGGTGCGCTCCAACCAGGCGGTCTCGGTGTGGTGGGTCCGACGCGACCTCCGGATCGCCGACAACCCCGCCCTACGAGCGGCGACCGCAGCCGGGGAAGTGGTGGTGGCCCTGTTCGTCCTCGACCCGGTGCTGCTCCGCAACGCCGGTACGGTGCGCCGCCGGCAGCTGATGGCCGGGCTCGCCGCCCTCGACGCCGTGCTGCGCGCCGGCGGCGGACCGGGCCTGAGCGTGGTCGCCGGACGGCCCGCGACCGCGGTGGCTCGGGTGGCACGCGAGGTCGGTGCCAGGTCGGTGCACATCAGCGCCGACTTCGCCCCATACGGCCGCCGCCGCGACGCCAGCGTGGCGGCAGCACTGGCCGAGGCCGGCGTCGACCTGGTGACCACCGGATCCCCGTACGCCGTGGCGCCGGGCACCCTGGTCACCCAAGCCGGCACACCCTTTCAGGTCTTCAGTCCGTTCCACCGCAGCTGGCTGGACCACGGCGTGCACGGACCGGCCGAAACGCTGGACCCGGCCACCGTCCGCTGGCTACGCACCAACGAGCAGGCGACGCTGGACCCGGTCGAGCCCGACGAAGTGGAGCGGGCCGGCGAGGCCGCGGTCACCGCGGCCTGGCACCGATGGCTGGAGCGCGACAACGCGGGCGTCACCGACTACGCCGATCTGCACGACTTCCCCGGCCGTGACGCCACTTCGCACCTGTCGATCCCGCTGCGCTGGGGACAGCTGCACCCGCGGACCCTGCTGGCCGACCTGGCGTCGCGGCGCTCCGCAGCAGCCAGCGCGCTGGCCCGACAGCTCGCCTGGCGCGACTTCTTCGCCGATGTGCTGCTGCACCGTCCGGACGCGGTGACCGCCCCGATCCGGCCCGAGTTCCACGCGATGCCCAGCGACGACCCGGTGCCGGGCACCGTCGCCGCCGACCGGTTCGAGGCGTGGCGGCAGGGACGTACCGGCTATCCGCTGGTGGACGCGGGGATGCGACAGATGCTGACCGAGGGCTGGATGCACAACCGGATCCGGCTGATCACCGCGTCGTTCCTGGTCAAGGACCTGCACCTGGGCTGGTGGCACGGAGCCGCCTGGTTCATGGAGCGGCTGCGCGACGGTGACATCGCCCAGAACCAGCTGAACTGGCAGTGGGTGGCCGGCTGCGGCACCGACGCGGCGCCGTACTTCCGGATCTTCAACCCCATCAGCCAAGGCGCCAAGTTCGACCCCGACGGCAGCTACGTCCGCCGCTATGTCCCGGAGCTGGCCGACGTCGACCTGGCCTTCCTGCACGCGCCGTGGACGAACCCGGCTGGGCTTCCGGCCGGCTATCCCGCGCCGATCGTCGACCACGCCGCCGAGCGCAAGGAGTCGCTGCGCCGCTACGAGCTGCTGCGGAGCTAGTCCGGGCTCAGCCCCGGTGCAGCAGGGTGAGCAGCCGCGCCACTTCGGCGGCCACCGCGTCCCGGGCCGGACCGAGATATTTGCGGGTGTCCACCAGCTGCGGCTGTGCCGCGAGGGTCTCCCGGACCGAGTTCGTGAACACCTGGTTCAGATGCGTCGCGATGTTGATCTTGGTCATGCCGGCCTGGACCGCGCGGACGATCTCGTCGTCGGGCACCCCGGACGACCCGTGCAGCACCAGCGGCACCTCGACCGCCTCACGCAGCGCGCGGACCAGCTCCAGGTCCAGCTTGGCGCTGCGCTCGGTCATCGCGTGCGAAGACCCGACGGCCACCGCCAAGGCGTCGACCCCGGTAGCGGCGACGAACGCCGCCGCCTCGGCCGGCTTGGTCCGCGCACCGGGGGCGTGCACGCCGTCCTTGCCACCGACCTCGCCCAGCTCGGCCTCCACATCCACCCCGGCGGCGTGGCAGCGGCGGACGACGTCTGCGGTGGCGGCGACGTTATCGGCGTAGCCGAGCGCCGAGGCGTCGAACATCACCGAGCCGAAGCCCAGCTCGACCGCCTCAGCCACCAGGTCCGCCTCGGTGGCGTGGTCAAGATGCACCACGACCGGGACGGTCGAGGATCGCGCGATACTCAGCGTGGCCAGCGCGATCGGGGCCAGCGCCCGGTGATAGCAGACCGCGTTCTGCGAGATCTGCAGCACCACCGGCAGGCCGGCGGTCTCGGCACCGGCGACCAGCGCCTCGGCGTGCTCGATGCTGAACACGTTGAACGCGCCCAGCCCGCGACTTGCGGCCGCAGCGGGCGCGAGCAGCTCGGTCAGCCGTGCTGTGGTCATCCGGTCACCTCCTGGCCGGCCTGCAGCACCCGCTGCAGCACACCGGCGTCGTCGACAATGCAGAGATCGGCGCGGGCGCCCACCTCGATGCGCCCCAGCGGTGCCCCGTCTGCGGCCGCCAGACCGTGCCAGCCGGCCGGAGTGGTGGCGGCCATCTGGGCCACGTCGGGGATCGGGATGCCGGCGCCGGCCACCCGGGCGAACGCAGCCGCCATGGTCAGCGTCGACCCAGCGATGGAGCCGGGAGCACCGGAGGCGTCCACCAGCCGCGCCATCCCGTCGGTGACGACCACGTCGAGCGTGCCCAGCCGGTACGCCCCATCGGACATCCCGGCGGCCACCATCGCGTCGGTGATCAATGCGGTACGCCCCGGCCCAGCCGCCGCCATCGCCATCGTGAACACATCGCGGTGCAGGTGGAACCCGTCGCAGATCAGCTCGACCATGGCCCGGTCGTCGGCCAGCAGCCGCGGCACCGGGCCCGGCTCGCGGTGGTGGATCGACCGCATGGCGTTGAAGAGGTGGGTCACCACGGTGGCCCCTGCGTCCAGCGCCCGAGCGGTGATCTGCTCGTCGCCGTCGGTGTGCCCGATGGCGGGCACCACACCGGCCGCAACCAACCGCTCGATCGCGTCCAGCGCACCGGGCAGCTCGGGAGCGATGGTGATCATGGTGATGGTGCCGTCGCCGGCCTCGAGCAGCCGCTCCACCGAGGCGGGGTCCGGCGCCCGCAGCAGGCTCGGTTGGTGGGCGCCGCACTTGGCGGCCGACAGGAACGGCCCCTCGAGGTGGATCCCGGCCAGCTCACCACGACGGACCAACGGAGCCAAGGTCTGGATCTGGGCCACGATCGTGTCCAGCTCGTCGGTCACCAGACCGGCGAAGCTGGTGGTGGTGCCGTGGCGCCGGTGATAGCTCCGCGCCCGCAGCGCCTCCTCGGGATCGGTGGTGGCGTAGTCGGCGCCGCCGCCGCCATGCACGTGGGTGTCGACGAATCCGGGCACGACCCAGCCCTCGATCACCTCGCCGCCCGCAGCGATCCCGGGGGTGAGAGCGGTGATCGTCGCGCCGGTGACGGTAAGGGTGACGTCCTCTCGCACGCCGTCCGGGGTGACGACCCGCCGGCAGCCCAGCTGGAGCGCGCTCATCGAACCGCGTCCCAACCCAGCAGGCCGGCCCCGATCAGGCCGGCGTCGGCGCCGAGGCGGGCGATCTCAAGCTTCGGCCGGCGCTGAAACACCAGCCGGGCGTCGATCCGGGCGGCCAGGTCGTCGAGGAACAGGTCAGCAGCGCCGGACAGCCCGCCGCCGATGACCACCACCTCCGGCCCGAGCAGGGTGACGTAGACGACCAGGGCCTCGGTCAGGGCCTCGGTGGCCAGATCGAACGCAGCGAGCGCGGCCGGGTCGCCGGCACGGGCCCGGTCGGCGACCGCACTGGCCTCCACCACCTCGGTGTCGAGCTCAGCCAGCCGACGGTAGGTCCGCGCTACCCCCGCCGCGGAGGCGACGAGCTCCAGACAGCCGGTCTGGCCGCAGGCACACGCCTGGTCCCCGGCTGCGGCGACCGCGATGTGTCCGATCTCGCCGGCGTAGCCGTTGGCGTCGGCCAGCTGGCCGTCGACGATCATGGCGCCGGCGATCCCGGTGCCCAGCGGCAGGAACAGCAGGTTGTCGACTCCGACGCCACCACCGAGACGCCACTCAGCCAGGCCGCCGGAACGTACGTCATGGGCCACCGCGCCGGTCAGGCCGGTGAGCTCGGTCAGCCGGGCCCGCAGCGGGACGTCGTACCAGCCGAGGTTGGTCGCCGCCCGCACTGTGCCGGTGGGCACGTCGATGATGCCGGGGACGACGATGCCGAAGCCGGCGCAGGAGGCGTCCGGGCGCCGGCCGGCCACGTCGAGGATCTGCGCCGCCAGCCAGTCGACCAGACCGGCGCTGCCGCCGCTGAGGTCGGTGACCCGGCGTTCCACCGCGGTCAGGGTGCCGTCGGCTCCGGCGTAGCCGATCTTGGTCAGCGTGCCGCCGACGTCGACCGCGACGACGAATCGCTCGTCTGCCACGTCAGGCCGACAAGACGACCGAGCGCGTCAGGTGACGCGGCTGGTCGGGGTTGGCGCCGAGCTTGACCGCGCGGGCGACCGCCGCGCGCTGAGCCAGGATGAGGTCGACCATCGGGTCACGGTCACTGGTCAGGAAGTGAGCGCCGGTAGCGGTCACGTCCGCGGCGAGCCCGGGCGGCGGCGGGCCGAACATCCACACCGCACGGCCGGCGGTGGCGATCGAGATCGGCCCATGCCGATAGTCCATCGCCGGGTACGCCTCGGCCCAGCTCGAGGAGGTCTCGCGGAACTTCAGCGCCGCCTCATGGGCGATCCCGATCGTCCAGCCGCGACCGAGGAAGGTGATCTGGTCGACCTCGGCCAGCTCGGGCGCCAGCGGCTCGGCCACGGCCTCCTCCGCCTGCGCGATGATCGTGTCCAGCGACTCACCGAACTGGGCCCGGAACAGCGCCAGGGTGCTGGTGGCGAAACGGGTCTGCACCACCGACTTCTCGTCGGCGAAGGACAGGTCGACCACCGTGTCAGCGAGCTCGACCACGGGGGTGTCCAGGTCGCCGACCACGACAGTGGTGGGGATCTGGCCACGGAAGCGGGACAGCACGTCGACCACCTCGGTGGTCGTGCCGGAGCGGGTCAGCGCGACCAGCCGGTCGTACGGGCGGTCAGGCACCTCGGAGGCGGTGTAGGCGTCGGACTCTCCGTAGCCCTTCGCCTCGCGCCAGCTGGCCAGGACCTCGGCCACGAACCAGGAGGTGCCGCAGCCGACGAACGCGACACGTTCGCCGTCGGTCGGGACGAGCGTGTCCAACGAAGCTGCGAGCCGCTCCGCCTGTCGCCAGCACTGCGGTTGCGACTGAATCTCATCGTCGACGTAGAAGGTCACGTGCCATCTCCTGATCGTGAAGCGGGTGCGTTTTTTCTTCCCAAACAAACAGAAGTGAACATATCATGTTCGTGACCATTCGATGGGAGAAGGCATGACGCGAGCTCAACGACTAGCAGCCCTGCTGGAGCGGCTGGTAGCCGACGGCACGATCGACGTCGAGGAGTCCGCCGACTTCTTCGGCGTCTCCGCAGCCACGATCCGGCGTGACCTGGACTACCTGGCCGAGCAGCAGCTCCTTTCCCGTACCCACGGTGGAGCCGTCCCGAACAGCACCAGCTATGACCTGCCGCTGCGCTACAAGTCCACCTCGCGGGGCGAGGCGAAGCACCGGATCGCCCGCGAGGCCGTCTCAATGCTCTGGCCCGGCTGCACCGTGTCCCTGAACGGCGGCACGACCACCATCGAGGTGGCCCGCGCCATCCCGACGGCCGAGGCCCTGCACCTCGGCGTGACCGTGGTGACCAACGCCATCAACATCGCCACCGAGCTGACGGTGCGGCCGTTCATCAAGATCGTGGTCTGCGGCGGTGTCGCCCGGCCGCAGAGCTATGAGCTGGTCGGCGCGCTGGCCACCGAGACACTCAGCCAGCTCACCCCCGACATCTGCTTCCTCGGAGCCATCGGACTCGACCCGGATGCCGGCATCACCACCAACGACGAGGATGAGTCGGCGATCAACCGGGTGATGGTGACCCAGGCGAAGCGGACGGTGGTGGTGATCGACTCCTCCAAGCTCGGCACCGTGGGCTTCTCCCGGATCTGCCACGTCAACGAGGTGTCGGCCGTGCTGACCGACACCGACGCGTCGCCGGAGA
Source organism: Microlunatus sp. M237 (assembly GCF_056896895.1). Taxonomy (NCBI): domain Bacteria; kingdom Bacillati; phylum Actinomycetota; class Actinomycetes; order Propionibacteriales; family Propionibacteriaceae; genus Microlunatus; species Microlunatus sp. M237. The sequence continues at coordinate 570,095 of NZ_JBXHBL010000002.1, forward strand.
TGATCCGCCGGCTGGAGAGTCTCGGGGTCGAGGTCCTCCTCGCCTGAGTTAACTCGAGGTCCTCCTCGCTTGAGATCGCCACAGAAATATGGCGTTGACCCTCCGGAAAGACGTGCCTAGGCTTGACCCACACGGAGAGGAGGTGGTCCCAAGAATGAAGAACTCTTGGACATGTGAGGTGCCGGCTAGCTAGCCGCCCACCCTGGGTTTTCCTCGGTCGCGTGCGGCCGGCTAAATCCCAAGCCGAACACCCGAACCCGCGAGCGCCGGACGTTGTCCGCCCGGCCGATGTCCCTCGACACCAGGTCGAGCCGCATCGAGAAGCTCGCGGGTTTGTTCGTTCCCTCCCCCGATATCGCCCAGCCATCCCTGTACGTGAGACTCAGACGATGAGCCGATCGGTCGTCATCCCCGCCGCCCGCCTGGCGCCCTGGCTGACGGGCTTCACCGGCCGCCATGGCGACCCGGTCGTGGACGCCGCACCGACGCAGGTCCGGCTGAGCGCCCCCGACGGCGCCGAGGCCATCATCGAAGTGCCCTTCGGTCCGCTGGCCGTCCCCGCCGATCTGGCTGCCCTGCTGGCCCACGTCGGCGCCCCGCGTCGGGTCGGGGCCGTGCTGGTCCGCAAGGGCGGCCACGCCGTCGGCATCTTCAGCGGGTCGCAGCTGGTCGCCTCCAAGGTCGGCTCGGGCTACGTCCAGGGCCGGACCAAGGCCGGCGGCTGGTCCCAGCAGCGCTACGCCCGCCGGCGCGACAACCAGTCGAAAAAGGCGTACGCCGACACCGCCGACGAGGTGGCCCGACTGCTGCTGCCCGAGGTGGACACCCTCCAGGCGGTGGTGGCCGGCGGCGACAAGCCGGCCGTGGCCGCCGTCTTCGCCGACCCGCGGCTGGAACCGTTGCGTGGGCTGCTGGATAGCCGGGTGCTGCCGGTGGCCGACCCGCGGCTGCGGGTGCTTCAAGCCTTTCCTGAGCAGTTCCTCACCGTCACGATCGAGCTCAACGAGCTTGCCTGACCAGCGGCGCCCGCGGCGCGACCAGCCTCACGGAGCGAGGCGCCCCAGCGACCAGCCGTCGGCGGAGCGCCGATAGACCAGCCGGTCGTGCAGCCGGCTCGGCTGGCCCTGCCAGAACTCGACCAGGTCGGGCGTCACCCGATAGCCGCCCCAGTGCTCGGGGCACGGCACGGTGGTGCCGGCGAACCGCTCCTCGGCGGCCAGATACGACGCGGCCAGCTGCTCCGGTGAAGCCAGCTCCGAGGACTGCGCCGAGGCCCAGGCACCGAGCTGGGAACCGCGCGGCCGGGTGGCGAAGTAGGCCTCGGAGACCGACCGCGGCACCGGCGCGGCAGTCCCCTCGACCCGCACCTGCCGCTGCAGCGGATACCAGCCGAAGTGCAGCGCGACCGCCGGGTTGGCGGCGAGTGCCCGGCCCTTGGCCGAGGTGTAGTTGGTGTAGAAGACGAAGCTCCCGGCGTCGACCTCCTTCAGCAGCACGGTCCGGGCAGCCGGCCGACCGTTCTCGCTCGTGGCGACCACCATCGCGGTCGGCTCCGGCAGGACACCGCGCTGTTTGGCCGCGAACGCATCAGCCAGCCAGGCGTCGAACAGGGCGAACGGCTCGGCCGGCGCGTCGGACTCGACCAGGTGCGCCCGGTCATAGTCGATACGCTCAGCGGCAAGATCGGGGTGCTCGGCGGACATGAACCCAGTCTTCCAGCCCGGCCGCCCGTGACAGAATCGCGCCGTGACCGACCTCCAGATCCCCACCGACCTGTTGCCGCGCGACGGACGCTTCGGCTGCGGCCCGGCCAAGATCCGACCCGAGACCGTGCAGGCGCTGGCCGGTCCCGGCGCCCGCCTGCTCGGCACCTCCCACCGGCAGCCGCCGGTGCGCGACCTCGTCGGCCGGGTCCGCGACGGTCTGTCCCAGCTGTTCGCCCTGCCCGACGGCTATGCGGTGGTCCTCGGCAACGGCGGGTCCACCACCTTCTGGGACGTGGCCACCTTCTCCCTCATCTCCCGGCGCAGCGCCCACGCCAGCTTCGGCGAGTTCTCCGCCAAGTTCGCCGCCGCCGCCGGCGCCGCACCGCATCTCGAGGACCCGGTGGTGACCACCGCGCCGGTCGGGTCGGTGGCCGTACCGACGGCCCAGCCCGGCGTCGACGTGTATGCCTGGGCCCACAACGAGACCTCGACCGGCGCCCTGGCGCCGGTGCAGCGGGTCGCCGGGGCCGACGACGGCGCCCTGGTGGTCATCGACGGTACGTCGGCCGCCGGCGGGGTGATGGTCGACGTGTCGGCCACCGATGTGTACTACTTCGCCCCGCAGAAGAGCTTCGGCTCCGACGGCGGGCTGTGGTTCGCGCTGCTGTCGCCGGCTGCGCTGGAGCGAGTGGCCGCCGTCGCCGCCACCGACCGGTGGATCCCGGAAAGCCTCAGCCTGGCTGTGGCGGTCGAGCAGTCGGCCCGCAACCAGACCCTGAACACACCGGCCATCGCCACCTTGTTCATGCTCGCCGACCAGCTGGACTGGCTGAACGGCAACGGTGGCCTGTCCTTCGCCGCCGCCCGCACCGCCGCCTCGGCAGCAGTCATCTATCCCTGGGCCGAGCAGTCGCCGGTGGCCACGCCGTTCGTCGCCGACCCCGCCCTCCGGTCACCGGTGGTGGCCACCGTGGACTTCAGCGGAGTCGAGGCGGCGAAGATCGCCGCCGTGCTGCGGGCCAACGGGGTGGTCGACACCGAGCCGTATCGCAAGCTGGGTCGCAACCAGCTGCGGGTGGGCATGTTCCCCAACGTGGACCCGGCGGACGTGGCGGCGCTGTGCGCCTGCATCGACTGGGTGGTGGAACGGCTCGACTAGCGGCGCGTGCTCAGGGCTTGCGGACCACCGCGGTGACAACGCCGGCCACCACGGCGACCAGCCCAGCGAGGCCGAGGGCCAAGAACGTACCGGTGCGGCTGCGGCCGGCGGAGTCGTCCAGCGCCGGCGGCTCGTCGGCCGGCTCGGGAGGGCCCGACGGCGTCGACGGTCCGGCCGAGGGCTTGCCGGTCGCCGGCGGCGAGCTGCCGGGCGTCGGAGCCTTGCCCAGCTCGGCCGGGATGGCCACCCGATAGACCTTCGACCGGCGGCCCTCGCTGCCGACCAGCAGCGTCTGTCCGTTCTGCGAGGTGGTGATCGACTCACCCTGCCGCTGGAGCGGCAACGCCGCACGGGCCACCACGTCGTAGCTGGCGGCGTCCAGCACCTCGACCGAGACGTACGTCCGCAGCGCGATCCGGTCCCCGCCGGCCAGGAACACGCCGTCGGTGACATACGCCGGGGCGTCGCCGACCCGCTCGAGCTGGTTGACCTGGCGTCGCGACGGGATCTGCGGCGCTGCGTAGATGCCGCCCTGGGGCCCCTTGGTGACCAGATACATCCGTCCCGCCGGACTGACCAGCAGTGTCTCAGCGTCGTGCGGGCCGTCGGGGTAGGCGAAGTCGTAGGCACGGTAGGACCGCAGCTGCTGGCCCGGCTGGGGGTTGTCGAAGGAATAGACGGTGACCATCTCCCGTGCGCCGGCGTTGTCGCCGATGTCGCCGACGTAGAGGCGTTGGCCGACCATGGCCATCGCCTCGACGTCGACCGGTTTCGCCGAGTAGGTCAGGGTGCCGAGCACCCGCCCCTTCAGGTCCAGGGCATAGACCGCGCCGCCATCGCCGGAGTCGTTGACGGTCCAGAACCGCGACCCCGCGGTGTCGGTGGCAAGACCCGATGACTCGGTCACCCGGCTGTCGGTGATGGTGAAGACGACCTCGTCCTCGGCGGTGGCCGCGACGGGGGTCAGGGCGACCATCCCGCCGCCGAGCAGCATCGAGGTGACCAGCGTGGCGGCAGCGGTGAGGGGGCCACGACGGCGCTGCCTCATGCTGTCGGTCTCCCCTCGAAGTGCACGTGTCTGGCTCGGGAGCGTACGCGATCAAACCGTTACCACGGAAACGCGACAAGATGCTTTACCCTTCAACCATGGAGATCTTCGGATTGCCGCTGCACCCACTCGTGGTGCACGCGGTCGTGGTCCTCGTCCCGCTCGCCGCCCTCGGTGGCATCGGCATCGCTCTGCTGCGCTGGGCCCGGCTCCGTTACGGCTGGCTGGTGGTCGCCGGCGCCTTCGCCGGTGCGATCAGCACCGTCGTCGCCCAGCAGGCCGGCAAGTCGCTCGCCGCCACCTTCCCCCGCAAGTCGGAGGCGATGGAGCGCCACATCAGCATCGGCGGCGACCTGCTGGTGTGGGCCGTCCTGCTCTGCGTCGGAACCCTGGTGGTGATGCTGGCGCAACGGCTGATCGACCGGGACCACGCCCGCGGCCGGTTGGCGTTGTGGGTCGGCACCGCCGTGACCGTGGTGAGCGGCATCCTCGCGGTCGTCCAGACGGTGCGGATCGGGCACGCCGGGTCGGCCGCCGTCTGGGGCGGCTAGGTCAGCCAGTTCCAGCCGGCGGCGAGAAGCACGATCAGCACCAGGACCCCCAACACCGACGACACGATGACACGGCGCACCCGGGGGTTCATGACCCCAGCGTAGGAGGCCTCGGTGGGCTACGGTGTGGGGCATGGGTGAGCTCCGTCTGTATGCCATCGGCATGGACGAGGTCCGGGGCACCTTCGGGGCCTCCGGCGGCCATGCCGACCACCTGCGCCAAGTGGCCTCCCAGGCCCTCGCGCCGGAGGCCGCGCCGGCGCAGCAGCCAGGCGGGCTGCTGACCAAGCTGGGGCCGCTGTTCCGCCGGGTGCCTGCGGCACCGGTGATCTCCCCGACCCAGCCGGTTCCCCAAGACGTCGAGACGCTGTTGGCCGGAGCGTACGTCCCGCCGGAGCGTGCCGGCGCCGCCTGGCGGGTGCTGGAGATCCTGGTGCAGGGCCTGGCCTGGGGCTCCACCTCGATGACCCTGACCGCCCAGTCGCTGGATGATCTCGACTTCGCCCTGGCTCGCGGCGGTGTCACCTCTGCCGTCGGCCTGCGGCACCTGCTGAACTCAACCACCGGCGTCAACCTGCTGCCGGTGCAGGGGCTCACCGTCGGCTGGCACCCGCATCAGAAGGCCCTGGCCATGGCCGAGGCGTACCGCGCGGCGATGCCGCAGGTGAAGACGGCCGAACAACAGGAGCTGGTGGCCGCGCTGGTCACCTGGCTCGACGGCTTCGTGCCGTGGGCGCAGGTCGCCGACTCGCTCGGCCGCCCGGTCCCCGACCTGGTCGGTTTCTGGGCCCACTGAGACGAGCCGTCGGGACCGGCATCCCCGGACTGGGGGGGACCGGCACTGCCGGGAAGGGGCTATCCTGCTTCCGCCGGCCGGGCTGACGCCCGGCGGCGATCCACGGGGGATCCGCAGTCGTCACCGTCTCGCAGGAGCTCCCGTGATCCGTCGTCTCGCCCTTTCGCTGTTCTCGGCCCTGCTCGCCGTCCTGCTCGTGGTCGGCGCGCCGGTCGAGGCGTCGGCCGCTGCCGGCCCGAGCAAGTTCGTGGTGGTCCCAAAGACCGGGGTACGCCACGACAGCCTGCGGCTGCAGTGGAAGTGGACCAAGGGCATCAGCCGCTACGAGCTGCAGGTCGCGACCGACAAGAAGTTCACGAAGGGCCTCAAGACCACCAAGGTCAGCGGCAAGAAGAACCGGCCGTCCGGCGGCAAGGTCGCGGCGACGGTGCCGAAGCTGAAGAACGCGACCCGCTACTACGCGCGAGTCCGCTCCGTCAGCACCAAGGGCAAGAAGTCGTCCTGGTCACGTACGGTCCGTAGCGCGACCAAGGTCCATCTGCCGAGCAAGATCACCTCGGTCTCGGCCAAGCCGGGGCCTGGGGTGGGCCAGGTGACGATCAGCTGGAAGTCGGATGGGAAGTACACCACCGGATATCAGCTGGAGACGGCGCTCACCTCGTTCAGCACGACCGACCCGAAGCTGCCCCGGCACGGTCGCCAGGCCAAGACGTTCTCGGTCGGCCGGACCAAGCGATCGGTGACCCTGTCTGCGGCTCAGGTCGCCGCCGCCGGCGCGCCGGTCGGGTCGGCCAACCATCTCTACTTCCGGCTGCACGCCACCAACAAGGGCACCGCCGGCAGTGCCACCCGTCGATTCCCCAACCTGCGGGTGGTGTCGGTCAAGCCGGTCGCCCCGGCCCGGACCGGGACGGCGCTGCGGGTCGCCAGCTTCAACGTCCGCTCCGCCAACACCGGCAACCCCAGCTGGCTGTCGCGCTCCGCCAAGGTCGCGCGCACCATCGTCGACAGCCGCGCCCAGGTGGTGGCGCTGCAGGAGGTCTCCCCCGGCCGCGCCGACGGCAAGGACCTCTCCACCACGGGCTCGATCCGCCAGACCGACCACCTGGTCTCCGCGCTGGCCAAGGCGGGCGGTTCGCACTATCGGCTGGTGCGGACCACGCCCTACATCGCGCCCGGCGTCGCCCACGGCTCCCAGGGCGCCCGCATCCTCTACGACACCACCAACCTGACGCTGGTCAGCAGCTGCCCGGAGAAGACCGGCAGCCGCAGCTACTCGGGCTCCTGCAGTATCGAGCTGCCGATCCTGAGCGGTGACTCCGCCGGCAGCCGCCGGACCGCCGCGTACGCCGTGTTCGCCACCAAGGCCACCGGCGAGCGGTTCGTGATGACCTCGGCCCATCTCGACTCCCGGCACAGCGACAATGCCAAGACCGAGAAGGCCTACGACACCCTGCGGGCCAACCAGGTGAAGACCATCGTCGACGCCGTCGCCCGGGTGAACCCGAGCCGGCTGCCGGTCGTGTTCGGCGGCGACCTCAACGTCTGGCAGAACAACAAGGGCGGCTACGGCGCCCACGACCGGCTGATCTCCGCCGGGTTCTACGACACCGCCGCGGCGCAGACCACGGTCAACCTCCAGTACGCCACCACCAACGGCCTCGCCACCACGGTGAAGCCGAGCGCCTCGGGCATGGGCTCCCGGCTCGACGTCATCGCGGTCAAGGGCATCCGCGGGGCGAGCAGGTTCGCCAACGTGGTCAAGGTCAAGGAGTCCAACCGCGGGTCGGACCACAACCTGGTCTACGCCGACGTACGGCTGCCCCGCTGACCCGCCCGTCCTGAGCCCGGGGCTCAGGACGGGTCGATCACCACGACGAGGTCGCCGCCCTCCACCTGCTGGACCGACCCGATGGCGAGCCGCTGGACGGTGCCGCCGACCGGGGCGGTGATCGCGGCTTCCATCTTCATCGCCTCGATGGACGCGACGGTGCCGCCGGCCTCGACCGTGTCCCCCTCGGCCACGCTCACGCTGACCACGCCGGCGAACGGCGCCCCGACGTGGCCGGGCTTGCCGGGATCGGCGCGCTCGGCCGCCTTCACGTCCACCTTGATGGAGGTGTCGCGGACCCGGATCGGACGCAGCTGGCCGTTGATGGTGCACATCACCGTCCGCATGCCACGCTCGTCCGCCTCGCCGATCGCCTCCAGCCCCATGATCAGGCTGACACCGCGACCGATCCTCACCACGTGCTCGTCACCGGGCCGCAGACCGTAGAGATAGTCGATGGTGTTGAGCCGGCCGACGTCGCCATAGGCGCTGCGGGCGGCCTCGAAGTCCTTCGTCGGCCCCGGGAAGAGCAGCCGGTTGAGGGTCTCCTGTCGGGGACGGCCCTTGTGGTCGAGGGCGGCGGAGTCTTCCTCGGACAACGTCTCCTCGCGGATCGGGACCTTGCGGCCCTTGAGCGCCTTGGAGCGGAACGGCTCGGGCCAACCGCCGGGCGGCTCGCCCAGCTCGCCGGCGAGGAACCCGATGACGGAGTCGGGGATGTCATAGCTGGAGGGATTCTCGGCGAAGTCGGCCGGGTCGGCGCCGACGGCGACCAGGTGCAGGGCGAGGTCGCCGACCACCTTGGACGACGGGGTGACCTTCGTCGGCCGGCCGAGGATCGCGTTCGCGGCGGTGTACATCGCCTCGATCTGCTCGAACTTCTCCCCCAGGCCCAGCGCGATCGCCTGCTGCCGCAGGTTGGAGAGCTGTCCGCCGGGGATCTCGTGGTCGTAGACCCGGCCGGTCGGGCTGGGCAGCCCGGACTCGAACGGGGCGTACACCTTGCGCATCGCCTCCCAGTACGGCTCCAGGTCCATCACGGACCGCAGGTCCAAGTTGGTGGCCCGGTCCGTGTTCTCCAGCGCCGCCACCAGGGCCGAGGCCGGCGGCTGGCTGGTGGTGGAGGCCATCGGCGCACTGGCCACGTCGACCGCGTCGACGCCGGCGTTGATCGCCGACATCAGGGTGGCCAGCTGGCCACCGGCGGTGTCGTGGGTGTGCAGGTGCACCGGCAGGTCGAAGTTGCTGCGCAGCGCGGTCACCAGGGTCGCGGCGGCCGGCGGTCGGAGCAGCCCGGCCATGTCCTTGATGGCCAGGATGTGTGCGCCGGCGTCGACCATCTTCTCGGCCAGCCGCAGGTAGTAGTCGAGGGTGTAGAGGTCCTCGCCGGGGTTGGTCAGGTCGCCGCTGTAACACAGCGCCACCTCGGCCACCGTGGTGTTGGTCTCGCGGACCGCCTCGATCGCCGGGCGCATCTGCTCCACGTCGTTGAGGGCGTCGAAGATGCGGAAGATATCGATGCCGACCTCGGCCGCCTCGGCCACGAACGACGTCGTCACCTTGGTCGGATACGGGGTGTAGCCCACCGTGTTGCGACCACGGAGCAGCATCTGCAGAGCCAGACCGGGCATGTTGTAGCGCAGCGCGGCCAGCCGCTCCCACGGGTCCTCGTTGAGGAAGCGCAGGGCCACGTCGTAGGTCGCCCCACCCCAGCACTCGACCGAGAACAGCTCCGGTGTCATCCGGCCCACGTACGGGGCGATCCGGAGCAGGTCCTTGGTCCGGACCCGGGTGGCGAGCAGCGACTGGTGGGCGTCGCGGAAGGTGGTGTCGGTGACCTCGACCGACGTCCGGTTGCGCAGGTCGGCGGCGAAGCCGGCCGGCCCGAGCTCGAGCAACCGCTGCCGGGAGCCGCCGGGCGAGCGCTGGCTCAGGTCGATCCCGGCCGGGCGCTTGTCGCCGGGGTCGAGGAAGGTCGGGGCCTCGCCGTTGGGCTTGTTGACGGTGACCTCGGCCAGCCAGCGCAGCAACCGGGTGCCGCGGTCGGCGGGCGCGTGGGTGGTGAGCAGGCCCGGGCGCTGCTCGATGAAGGCGGTGGAGATGTCACCGACGATGAAATCGGGGTCCTCCAGCACCGACTGCAGGAACGGGATGTTCGTGCTGACGCCGCGGATCCGGAACTCCGCCAGCGCACGCCGGGCGCGCGCCACCGCGGCCGGGAACGTACGCCCGCGGCAGGTGAGCTTGACCAGCATCGAGTCGAAGTGCGCGCTGATCTCCACCCCGGTGTCGGCGGTGCCGCCGTCGAGGCGGACGCCGGCGCCGCCGGCCGAGCGGTACGCGGTGATGGTTCCGGTGTCGGGGCGGAAGCCGTTGGTGGGGTCCTCGGTGGTGATCCGGCACTGCAGCGCCGCACCGTTGATCCGGATGTCGTCCTGGCTCAGGCCGAGGTCGGCCAGCGTCTCGCCGCTGGCGATCCGCATCTGCGCCTGCACCAGGTCGACGTCGGTGATCTCCTCGGTGACCGTGTGCTCCACCTGGATCCGGGGGTTCATCTCGATGAAGACGTGCTGGCCCGCGCGGGGGCCCTCGGTCTCGACCAGGAACTCCACCGTGCCGGCGCAGGAGTAGTTCAGCGACTGGGCGAACTTCACCGCGTCGGAGCAGAGCGCCTCGCGCAGCTCGGCGGTGATATTGGGCGCCGGGGCGATCTCGATGACCTTCTGGTGCCGGCGCTGGATGGAGCAGTCCCGCTCGAAGAGGTGGATCACGTTGCCGGCGCCGTCGGCCAGGATCTGCACCTCGATGTGGCGCGGCCGGCCGACGGCCTGCTCGATGAAGACGGTCGGGTCGCCGAAGGCGCCCTCGGCCTCCCGCATCGCCTGGGACAGCGCCTCACGCAGCGCGGAGGGCTCGCCGACCCGGCGCATGCCGCGGCCACCGCCCCCGGCGACCGCCTTGACGAAGACCGGGAAGCCGATCTCCTCGGCGCCCGCCACCAGCGTGTCGATGTCCGCGGACGGCTGGGTCGACTTCAGCGTGGGGATGCCGGCCGCCTTGGCCGCACCGAGGGCGCGGACCTTGTTGCCGGCCAGCTCGAGCACGTCCGCCGGCGGGCCGATGAAGGTGATGCCGGCCTCGGCACAGGCGCGCGCCAGGTCGGGGTTCTCGCTGAGGAAGCCGTAGCCGGGGTAGACCGCATCGGCACCGCACTCCCGGGCCGCGCGGATGATCTCCGCCACATCGAGGTACGCCCTGACCGGGTGCCCCCGCTCCCCGATCAGGTACGCCTCGTCGGCCTTGATCCGGTGGACCGCGTTGCGATCCTCATACGGGTAGACAGCGACCGTCTGCGCGCCCAGCTCATAGGCTGCGCGGAACGCACGGACGGCGATCTCACCTCTATTTGCGACCAGCACCTTCGCGAACATGGGGTGAGGCTATCGGCACATCGTTCCGGCTCCGAAACGGCCGACCAGTCCGTGGATGCGCGGCACCGCGCGGGTGCCGCCGGCTCAGGCCGCGCGGCGATGGACCTCGAAGTGCGGCTTGGGGTGGATCGCCGGCAGGATCTGCAGGTGCTGGCGCCGGGCGAGGAAGGCCGCCGACAACGCCACGCCGAGCACGGTCAGACCGCCGCCGCCGATCAGCGTCCAGCGCGGACCGAGCACCTCGCCGACCCAGCCCAAGATGGGCGAGCCGATCGGGGTGCCGCCCATCAGCACCATGCCGTAGAGCGCCATCACCCGACCGCGCAGCTGCGGGTCGACGCCGAGCTGGATCACGGCGTTGGACGCGGTCAGGGTCAGCAGGGCCGCCAGCCCGAGGATGGGCAGGATCGCGGCGAACCAGGTGTAGGTGGGCATCAGCCCGGCGGCGATCTCGATCACCCCGAACAGCAGCGCCATCTGGACGATGAAGCGGACGCGCGGGGCCCGCTTGCGGCGAGCCGCCAGCAGCGCACCGGCCAGCGAGCCGACCGCCATGAAGGTACCGAGGATGCCGTACTCCTGGGCGCCCTTGTGGAACTCCTGCTGGGCCATCAGCGCCGAGGTCATCTGGAAGTTCATCCCGAAGGTGCCGACGCAGAAAGCCACGCACATCACTAGCAAGATGTCACTGCGGCTGCGGACGTACGCGAAGCCCTCGCGGATCTGGTGCTTGGCCCGGGCCGCCGGTTCGGTGATCTGCAGCCGGCCGGCGTCGATCAGGATCAGCACCGCGAAAAAGGCTGCGTAGGTGGCGGCGTTGGACAAGATGGCCCAGCCGGTGCCGAACCGGGCGATGACCAGACCGGCCAGCGCCGGTCCGACCATCCGGGCGGCGTGGAAGGTGGCCGAGTTGAGCGCGATGGCGTTCGGCAGCAGCCGGGAGCCGACGACCTCGGAGACGAAGGTCTGCCGGGCCGGGTTGTCGAAGGCGGTGGCCAGGCCGAACAGGAACGCGATCAGATAGACGTGCCAGGTGAGGGCAGCCCCGGTGATGGCCAGTACGCCCAAGCCGGCGGCACACAGCGCCATCCAGATCTGGGTCACCTTGAGGATCAGCCGCTTGTCGAACCGGTCGGCGATCAGGCCGCCGTAGGCCGACAGCAACAACATCGGCAGGAACTGCAGCGCGGTGGTGATGCCGACCGCGAGCCCTGACCCGCCGGAGAGCTCCAGCACCAGCCAGTCCTGCGCCACCCGCTGCATCCAGGTGCCGATATTGGAGACGAAGGATCCGGAGACGTAGATGCGGTAGTTGGGGCTGCTCAGGGCGGCGAACATGCCGGTCTTGCCGCTGTCCTGGGGCTCGTTCGTATTCTCGTGCTCGGTTGTCGCTTTGAGTTTGTTCTGCTGATGCGTCGTTGCCTCGACACTCACGCGTGATTCACCTTTTCCAAGATGCTGATTGCCTTACGCAGCACCTCACGTTCCTCGGGTTCCAGTTCGGCGATCCGCAGCGCCAGCCACTCGTCGCGCCGACGCCGGTTGGCCAGCAGCACCTGCTGACCGGAGGCGGTCAGGGCGACGACGGACTGGCGCCGGTCCTTCTGCTCCGCAGTGCGGACCACGTATCCGCGTTCCTCGAGACCGTTCACGATCCGGGTCATCGACGGTGGCTGGACCTTCTCCAGTGCAGCCAGCTCGCCCATCAGCAAGTCGCCGTGGTTGAGCAGCACCGACATCGCCGAGAGCTGGTTGGTGGTCAGCTCCAGCGAGTCATCACGCACCTGCCGCAGCCGGCGGGCCAACCGCAGGACCGCCGGGCGCAAGGCGCTGGCCAGGCCGGCATGGGTTCTGAGGTCGCGGTTATTCACTGCACCCAGGATAATCGTTAGCAATGCTAATTACAACTGCTAACTACCCCCGCTATGCGATTAACCCACCAGGCGACCCAGCAGGCCCTGGGTGAAGTAGATGACGAAGAGCGCGGCGACCACGTACATCAGCGGGTGCACCTCGCGAGCCTTGCCGCGGACCAGCTTGAGCACCACGTACATCAAGAACCCGGCCCCGATGCCGGCGGTGATGGAGAAGGTGAAGGGCATCAGCACCATCGTCAGGAAGGCGGGCAGCCCTTCTTCGATGTCGTCCCAGTTGACCTTGGTGACCTGGCTCATCATCAAGAACCCCACGAACACCAGCGCCGGGGTGGCGGCCTCGGACGGGACGATGTTGATGAGCGGGGCGAAGAACATCGCCAGCAGGAAGCCGATGCCGGTGACCACCGACGCGAAGCCGGTACGCGCACCCTCGCCCACGCCGGCCGCCGACTCGATGTAGGCCGTATTGGACGAGACCGAGCCGACTCCGCCGGCCGCCGCGGCCAGCGAGTCCACCATCAGGATCGAGGTGACGTGCGGCGGGTTGCCGCGCTCGTCCAGCAGCTCACCCTCGGCGCCGACCGCCACGACGGTGCCCATGGTGTCGAAGAAGTCAGCCAGCAGCAGCGCGAAGATGAGCAGCACCAGCGGCAGAGCCGCACCCAGGCTGCCGGCCGCGCCGAACGCGCCGAACACGCTCACGTCGCCGATCAGGCTCAGATCCGGCAGCGAGAACACCCGGTTCAGCTCCGGCACGTTGAGCACCCACCCCGTCGGGTTGGTGTCGCCGACCTTCGGACCGAGGTGCGCGAACGCCTCGATCACCACGGCCACGACCGTGGTGGCCAGGATGGAGATGAGCATCGCGCCCTTGACCCGCTTGGCATAGAGCACAGCCACACCGAACAGACCCAGCACGAAGACGAGCATCGGCCAGCCGAGCAGTGAGCCGCCGATGCCGAGCTCGACCGGCGGGGAGCCGGCCGGTTTGCGGACGATCCCGCCGTCGACCAGCCCGACGAAGGCGATGAACAACCCGATGCCGACCGAGATACCGGTCCGCAGCGACCGGGGTACCGCCTTGAACACAGCGGTCCGGAAGCCGGTCAGCACCAGCAGCGCGATGACGATGCCCTCGATCACCACCAGACCCATGGCCTGCGGCCAGGTCATCTTCGGGGCGATGGTGAAGGCCAGCAGCGCGTTCAGACCCAGCCCGGTGGCGATCCCGATCGGGAAGCGGCCGACGACGCCCATCAGGATGGTCATCACCCCGGCGACCAGCGCGGTGGCGGCCGCCACCATCGTGATCGATCGGTCGACGTTGGCCCCGATCACCGCGCCGGCACCGTCCAGGTACGGCAGACCGCCGAGCAGGTTGCCCTGGCCGTCGGCGGCGGTCCCGATGATCAGCGGGTTCAGCGCGAGGATGTACGCCATGGTGAAGAAAGTCACCACGCCGCCACGAACCTCACGGCCCCAGGTGGACCCGCGGGCCGTGACCTGGAACCAGTCATCCAGCCGACCGACCCGGGAACGGTCGTCGGCACGGGCATCTGCAGCGCGGGGGGATCGGGTCACCATGGCGGCATCGTAGAGTGAACGCGTGACCACGTCGCCCCCCGTCTCGCCGAACCCGCCGGAGCACCACTTTCTGGTCCAGGCGCCGGTGGCACCGCTGGACGTGGACGGCCTGGGCGTGGTCACCGTCGGCACCTCGCTGTTCGGCATCGCCGCGGTGCTGGCGGGCCTCTTCCACGCTGATCTGGAGGAACACGGCAACGGCTGGTGGCTCGGTGTCTGCGTGGCGGGTTTCGTCCTGGGGCTGTTCGGCCTGCTCTACTGCTGGAACCGGCGGCGCCGTCGTCGGGCCGGGCTGTGGAATCGCGACTGAGCCGGCCGCAGGTCTAGAGATCGGCGTCGTCGAGCCCAGCCAGGGTCTGCTCCAGCAGCCCGGCCAACTGCTGAACCTGCGAGCCTGACAGGCCGCCGAGCACCTCGGACTCGACCAGGTTCGACTCGCGGATCGCGGTGGCGAACAGCTGCCAGCCGGGGTCGGCCAACCGCACCAGCACCCGGGTCCGGTTGTTCACGTCGGCCTCCCGGGTGATCCAGCCGCGCTCAGCCATCCGGTCCAGCCGATGGGTCATCGAGGACGGCGCCACGCTGACCGCGCTGGCCAGCTGGCCGGGGGTGCACGGCTCGCCCTCGCTGCGGGCCAGCTCGCTCAGCACCGCCCACTCCCCCGCGGTGATGTTCAGCTCGGCCAGCTGCTCGTCGTACCACTGGTTGAGCCGGCGGGACAGCCGGTGGACGGCGGTGATCACCCGCTGCACGTCCTCGTCGGCGCCCACGGCGACGTACGACTCCACCAGCAGCCGGACCTCGTCTGCGGCGCTGCGCTTGCGGGCCCGCTGCACCCGTCTGCTCGTCGTCTTGTCCCCGGCCATAGAGCCATCCTCCCCTGACCGCGGGTGGCGCCGAACCTCCGGTCAGAGTTCACCCGCTGCTCACCTCGGCGGCGCGCCGGGTTCACCGCGGCTCTGGAGTCTCCAGATGTCAGCTACCCCGACCTGCGGCTCGCCCGCCAAGGAGACACAGACCAGATGAAGATGTTGCCCATGCTGGCACAGACCCACGGCAACCGCAGTGCGGTCACCTGCCACCTCAAGTGCGACAGCGCCTGTTCGCGCGCTGTGCCCAACGAGAGCACCGAACCGTCCTTCCGCGACGTGGCCAGCGCCCGGCTGAGCCGGCGTTCGCTGCTCGCGGCAGGTGGCGCGCTCGCCGTCACCGCAGCCGTTCCCTCGCTGCTGCCCGAGGAGGCTGTCGCCGTCGGCAGCGGCGCCGACCGCGGCCACGGTTCTGGCCCGAACGCCTTCTCGTTCACCCCAATCTCCTCGGTCCCCGCCACCAAGGACGCCCTCACCGTGCCGCGGGGGTTCTCGTGGACGCCGATCCTGCGCTGGGGCGACCCGCTGTTCTTCAACTCGCCGGCCTTCGACCCCGAGCAGCCCGATCCGGAGGCGCAGGAGCTCCAGTTCGGCTACAACAACGACTACCTCGACATCCTCGTCACCGACCGCCGAGGCCGCCGGGCCCTCCTGTGCTGCAACCACGAGTACACCAACCGCGACATCATGTTCCCGCCCACCGCGTCCGCCGCCGAGGAGGCCGCGGTGCTGCGTACCTTGATGGCCGCCCACGGCTTCAGCGTCGTCGAGCTGGAGCGTCCGGGCCGCGGCCGGCCCTGGAAGTACATCCGTGGCGCCCGGCTCAACCGGCGCATCACCGCGTACACCCCGTTCCGGCTGACCGGACCGGCCGCCGGCAGCGAGCTGCTTCGTACGGCGGCCGACCCGAGCGGTCGCCGGGTGCTGGGCACGATCGGCAACTGTGCCGGCGGCACCACCCCGTGGGGCACGATCCTCTCGGGCGAGGAGAACTTCAACGGCTACTTCAAGGCCGACCCCGCCGCCGTGGGCAGCAAGCGGTACGGCTTGACCAACACTCCGAGCGTCTACGGCTGGGAGCAGATCGAGGACCGCTTCGACGCCACCCAGCCCGGCTACGCCAACGAGCCGCACCGGTTCGGCTACATCGTCGAGATCGACCCCAGCGACCCGACCTCGGTGCCGCGCAAGCACACCGCGATGGGGCGGTTCAAGCACGAGGGCGCCAACATCCGCGTCGACGCCGACGGCACCGTCGCGGCCTACATGGGTGATGACGAGAAGTTCGACTACCTGTACAAGTTCGTGGCCAAGAAGAAGTTCCGCCCGGGCAACTCGGCTGCGGCCCGCCGCTCCAACCTCGACCTGCTCACCGAGGGCGACCTCTACGTCGCCCGGTTCTCCGGCGAGCAGCACGGCGACAACGCCAACCTGGGTGGCGGCGAGTGGATCGCCCTGACCAAGAACGGCAGGTCAGTGGTCCCCGGCATGACCACCGAAGAAGTGCTGGTCTTCACCCGGCTGGCCGCTGACAAGGTCAAGGCGACCCCGATGGACCGGTGCGAGGATGTCGAGCCGAGCCCGGTGACCGGCAAGGTCTACATCGCCTGCACGAACAACGACGCGCGTGGCACCACCGGCAAGCCCGGCACGGACGCCGCCAACCCCCGCTCGGTCAACAAGAACGGTCACGTCATCGAGCTGACCGAGCGCGGCAATGCCGCAGATGCCACCCGGTTCAGCTGGGACCTGTTCCTGGTCTGCGGTGACGAGAAGCAGGCCGGGACCTATTTCGGCGGCTGGACCGGACCGGTGGCGCCGATCTCCTGCCCCGACAACGTGGCCTTCGACTCGGTCGGCAACCTGTGGATCTCCACCGACGGCCAGCCGAGCTCCATCAAGAAGGCAGACGGGCTCTTCCGGGTTCCGCTGAAGGGCAAGGAGCGCGGGCACCTGGTCCAGTTCCTGGCGGTGCCGGTCCAGGCCGAGACCTGCGGGCCGATCATCCACGACAAGGACGAGTCGGTCTTCGTCTCCGTCCAGCACCCGGGCGAGGACGGCAGCTGGGAGGAGCAGGTGTCGTTCTTCCCCGACTACGTCAGCGAAGGCGCCAAGGCGCGGCGTGGCGCCTGGCGAGGTCCGCGGCCGAGCGTGGTCCAGGTGACGCGCAAGCGCTGAGCCGGCAGGAGCGATCGGCGGCCTCGGAGCACCTCATCCTGGGCCGCCGGCCGCCTCGGCCCAGGGGATCGTCGGGCGATTAGTCGAAACGGGGGTGGTAGGTCTACCCTCAGCCCTGACTAACGAGCACATCACGGATCGGGCCCTTCCAGCCCGAATATCTGTCGCGGGGGCGGCATCGCGCCCTTGGAGGACTGCATGACCAGCCCCGCCCCGCTTAACGGCTCCGCCCCGAACGACTCTTCCGCTGCACGGCTGGCCGGGCGTACCCCCGCCCTGATCCTGCTTGCGGCACTCCTGGCGGCCATGCTCGTCGCTGTCGCCATCACGGTGCCGTCCCGAGCGTACGGGGCCGAGGCGCGGGTGGGCCTGGCGACCGCGGGCGACTACTCCGTGCTGGCCGGGACCACCGTCACCAATACCGGGAACAGCGACTTGTCGAACAACGTCGGCGTCAGCCCCGGAAGCGCCATCACCGGCTTCCCGCCCGGCGTCACGCGGGGGACCAGCCACGCCGGCGACGCGGAAGCTCTGCAGGCGCAGTCTGACCTGGTCATCGCCTACGACGACGCAGCCGGGCGGGCACCGACCGAAACCGTCTCGGGCGACCTGGTCGGGCGAACGCTGGTCGGTGGCGTCTACAAGTCCACCAGCACCCTCGCTCTCAACGGCACGGTGACGTTGGACGGCGAGGGCGACAACAACGCCGTCTTCATCTTCCAGGTCGCCTCGGATCTGAACATCGGCACCACCTCCACGGTGGCGTTCACGCGTGGCGCCCAGGCCTGCAACGTCTATTGGCAGGTGGGCGCCTCGGCTGTGATCGACACCGGCGGCGCCTTCGCCGGCACCGTCATGGCCCTGACCTCGATCTCGGTCAACACCGGCACCACCATCGACGGCCGGGCCCTCGCCCGCAACGGACAGGTCAGCCTGCAGAACAACGTGTTCACCAGGTCCGCTTGCAACCTGGCTGCGACGCCGTCGGCCAGCCCATCAGCCTCAGCGCCGTCCTCTCCGGGACCGTCGACTGCACCCTCCTCGCCCGCACCGTCAAGCCCCGCACCGTCAAGCCCCGCACCATCAAGCTCAGCGCCCTCCACTCCGGGTGTCCCGACCGCCGGCCCTACCTCCACCGCCGGTCCGACCGACGGGCCTGGTGCACCGGCGCCGACTGCGACGGATGCCTCGGCCAGCAGTACCCGAGCGCCGTCCGCCTCGGCCAGCAGCAGCCGTTCCGGCACCGCCACAGCGAGTTCCTCGAGCACGCTGGGTGCGGTCTTGGGTGACAACGGTTCCGGTGACAACGGTGGTTCGGGGGACAACGGTGGTTCGGGCGACAACGGTGCGGGCGGCGGAGAGCTGGCCGACACCGGCGCCGGTGGTCTCACGTCAGTCCTCGGCGTGGCCGCGCTGCTGCTGCTGGCGGGTGGCGGCGGACTGCTGATCCACACCCGCCGGACGCGCAGTCCTCGCCGGAGCTGAGCAAGGACTCTAGACGACAGATGGCCGGCCCCTCGAGAGAGGGACCGGCCATCTGTCGTTGCAGTGACGAGAGCTCAGTCGAAGAGTGAGCCGGCCTCGTCCCAGTCGAAGGTGTCCCAGGCCGGAGCGGGCAGCTCGGCGGCCCGGGGGTCGGAGACGACGTTGGAGTGCGCGCCACAGCCGTGGTCCAGGCTGACCACCGAGCCGTCCGAGGCCGAGTACGCGTTCGTGCAGGCGCCGAACAGGCCGCCCAGGTCACCGCGGAGGCGTACGAAGAAGCCGCAGTTCACACAGGTGTCGGGGGCCATCTTGGTCATCTGGTTGTCCGGACCGCCATCGCCGGCGAGCCATCGCTCGGCCGCCTCATCCCGCCCGAGCTGGGTCAGGACCCGCTCTCGACCGAGTCCCAGCTCGGCCACCACGGCGCGGATCTGGCTCGCCTCGGCGGGATCGGGGTCGGCCGCATCCTCGCCACCGGTGTAACCGGGTTCCAGCCGCGGGTCGTCGTCCGGGCTCGGCATCAAGAGTCCGGGCGTGACGTCGCCCGGCTCGATCCGGTCAGCCCACGGGATCCAGGCCGGCGGCTGCAGAGCCTCGTCGCTGGGGAGCAGGACGACCTCGTTGATCGTCGGCACCTTCGCCCGCGCGGCTCGCACCAGGGTGACCGACCAGCGCCAGCCCTGGTAGCCGATGTGGGGGCAGGCGAACAGATGGGTGACGACGCGGTCGTCCTCGGCGACGATCCCGAGGTGCTCCCCCACGCCCATCGCACCGGCGGTCTCGACCGCGGCGGCGCGCGCGAGGTCGACCGCGGCGGCCGCGACGGCGTCGGCCTTCAGGGACTTTCGAACTGCGGGGGTGACCATGATTCTCATTCTGGCAGTCGGGGCGGGACGGGGCGAACCCGTCGAACGACGGAGGCCGACCTCAGAGCTCGAGCTCGTCGGCCACGGCGCGGAGCACGGTCGCGACCTTGGCGCCCACCTTGGCGTCGGGGTGCCGACCGCGACGGTAGCCGTTGCCGATGCCGTCGAGCATCTTGATCAGGTCCTCGACGATGATCGCCATCTGGTCGGCCGACTTGCGCTGGGCCTTGGACAGCGACGGCGGCGCTTCGACCAGCCGTACCGACCAGGCCTGCTCGCCCTTGCGTCCCTCGATGACGTCGAAGTCGACCCGCTGGCCGGCCTTCAGCGCAGCCACGCCGGCCGGCAGCGCGTTCGCGCGGACGTAGACGTCGCCGCCGTCGTCCTTCGTCAGGAAGCCGAAGCCCTTCTCTGCGTCGTAGAACCGCACTTTGCCAACAGGCACTGAAACCTCACTTGATCTATGCCTGTGACCCAGGCGCGCCCAGCGTAGCCCGTCGGCACCGGCTGCCCAACCAGGTTGGCCCACACTCGATGTCGCTCAGGGCCGCATCGGGGCCAGCGGCAGGTTGGTGATCGCCTTGCTCAGCGCCTCGACCGGCTCCCGAGACGACCGGGGGTTGGCGATCAGCACCATCTCCACATCCGGCAACGGTGGCAGCTCGAAGCGGCCCGAGAGGTTGCGGAGGTCACCGGGGACCCGGCTCTGGGCCAGCACGCAGATCCCGATCCCGGCCCGGGTCGCGGCCAGCACGCCGTTGATCTCGCGGGTGTTGCAGGTGATGCGCCAGGTGCGGTGCAGGCTCTCCAAGGCGGTGATCGCCGTCGAGCGGCCCCAGCTGGGCGCGTGGTAGGTGATCAGCGGCACCGGCGAGCCCGGGTCGAGCTGGGTCCGCTCCAGCCCGACCCACACCAGCCGGTCCCGACGCACCAGCCGACCCCGGCCGAGGTCGGCCTCCTGGTTGATGAAGATCAGGTCCAGGTGGTTGGCCATCAGCCGCCGGTTGAGTACGCCGCTCTGGGTCACCGTCAGCTCCAGGTTGATCCGCGGGTAGAGCTGGCGGAACTCCCGCAAGATGGTGGGCAGCTCACTCAGTGCCAGCTCATCAGCCGCACCGAACCGGAGCCGGCCACTCATCGCCGAGCCGGTGAAGTACGACACCGCCTCGTCGTTGGCCGCGAGGATGGCGCGGGCGAAGCCGGCCATCGCCTCCCCGTTGTCGGTCAGCGACACCGAGCGGGTGTCGCGGCGAATCAGCTGGCGGCCGGCGGCCTCCTCGAGCCGGCGTACGTGCTGCGACACCGTCGGCTGGCTCAGGCCGAGCTGCTCGGCCGCCCGGGTGAAGCTGAATCCATTGGCCACGGCCAGAAACGTACGCAGCAGGACCGGGTCAAAACTCTTCTCGTCCGCCACAGTGCGGTGCTCCTCGGGAGTCATTGGTTTTCGCAATGCAATATATAGGGCTTATATGTTCGACGAATAGGGGGCAGGTCCGTAGGGTGGACGTGTCGCCCGGTGCTGCGCGACCACCGCCTTCGTCGGTCTCCGACGTCTCGTCCTCAACACCTAGAACCAGGTGAGTTCATTCGTGTCCGCGGCTCAAGCCGAACGGTTCGTCACGTCCGATCCCGTGTCTGAATCTGCCCCACCCGTCCGCTCCCCCGAACCACCCGGCCCTCCCGCCGGCAAGCCGGTCCGCACCCGCTCGTGGCCCCAGACTCTTGCTGCCCTCGAGGTCCGGAACTACCGGCTCTACCTCGGGTCGCAGGTCATCGCCACCACCGGGCTCTGGATGCAGCGCATCGCCCAGGACTGGCTGATCCTCGAGCTCACCGGCAGTGTCACCGCCGTCGGCATCGCCGTCGCGCTGCAGTTCCTGCCCGTGCTGATGTTCGGCCTGGTCGGCGGCGTCATCGCCGACCGCTACCCCAAGCGCACCATCTTGATGATCACCCAGTCGGTCGCCACCTTGATGGCACTCACCCTGGGCATCTTGGCGCTGACCGGTGCGGTGCAGGCCTGGCACGTCTACGGTGTGGCGCTGCTGCTCGGCTTCGTCACCGTGGTCGACAACCCGACGCGACAGGTCTTCGTGGCCGAGCTCGTCGGCGACCAGCACATCCGTAACGCCGTCAGCCTGAACTCCTCGGTCTTCCAGCTCGGGGGCCTGGTGGGTCCGGCGCTGTCCGGCGTGCTGATCCACGCCGTCGGCCAGGGCTACTCGTTCCTGATCAACGCCGCGTCGTGTCTGCTGGTGGTGGCGATGGTGTTCATCATCCGCCCGACCATCGCGGCCCCAACCATCCGGCGCGCCCCGGCCAGGGGCCAGCTGCGAGAAGGTCTGACCTATATCCGCAACACCTCCGAGGTGGCGTGGACCATCGCGCTGGTCGCCACCATGGGCATCTTCGGCCTCAACATGCCGGTCATCCTGGCCGCCTTCGCCGACCAGGAGTTCTCCACCGGCATCGGCGGCTACAGCCTGTTCAACTCACTCACCGCAGTCGGCGCCCTGGCCGGCGCCCTGTTGTCGGCGCGGCGCCGCGAGACCCTCCGGCTCCGGGTGCTGGTGGCCACGCTGTCGATGCTCGGCATCACCCTGGTCGTCGCGTCGATGGCACCGACCCTGTGGCTGTTCGGCGTCATCTTGGTGCTGGCGGGTCTGCTGACCCTGCTATTCCTCACCGGCGCCAACTCGCTCGTGCAGATGACCACGGCGCCGGCCGTCCGCGGCCGGGTGATGAGCGTCTACATCCTGGTCCTGCTCGGTGGACAGGCTGTCGGCAGCCCGGCGGTCGGCTGGCTGATCGACCATGTCGGTGCCCGGCCGAGCTTGCTCGCCTGCGGTGCCATGGTGGCCATCGTCTCGACCGCCGCCGGCCTGGCGATGGCGCGGCGTTCGCACCTCAGCCTGGCCTGGGAGTCCGGCTCAGGCCGTCGCCTCCCCGTCCAGATCGTCCGTCACTGACGCCGGCGGCTGCGGTGCCGGCGGCTCGGTCGCTGTCAGCCGCAGCCGCCGGGTCGCCACCAGCACGACGATCACCACACTCATCACGATCCACCCGGTCCACCCCAGCAGCCCGGTGCTCACCGAGCTGACGGGGTGGTCCCGGTCGGAGAACAACAGGCCCAGTCCCGCGGCGGCGTTCACCGAGCCGTGGGCCAGCGCCGCCACCCAGACCGTGCCGGCGGCGGCCCGCAACCACTCCAGGATCGCGCTGAGCAAGGTGGTGAACACCACCATCAACGCGAGCGCGGCCACCGGCGAGACGTCCGGATAGTTGTAGCCGAGCAGCAGCAGCGGGGCGTGCCACAGTCCCCAGGCCACCCCGGTCACGACGATCACCTGCCACCGCGGTCGCTCGGCCATCGTGTCGCGCAGCAGACCGCGCCAGCCCAGCTCCTCCCCCAGCGCCGGGAACGTGTTCAGCAGCGGGGCGAACAAGATCTGCACCAACGAGATCGAGACCAGCACCGAGATCGGCACCGGCAACGGCCCACTCGCCCCGAGCGCTGCGATATAGCCGGAGAAGTCGGTGAGATCGGCGGTGAAGACGCCCAGGGCGGCCGCCAGCAGCACCGCGGCAACCGTCAGCGCCAGCATGCCGAACCAGGCCACCAGCGCCGGTCCGATCCACCGCCGGACGCCGGTCGGCCGCAACCCGACCACGTCGACGAAGCGACGGCGATCGCGGGACAGCCGGTGCGTCGCCCACGCGGCGGCCGTGGGCACCAGCATGATCGCGATCAGCAGCACCGGGGCGTAGGCGGCGGACAGCCCGCGCGGGTCGCGCCACAACGGGAGAGCCACCGCCCACGCGCCGGCGTAGGACAGCAGCAGGAACAGCCCTGCCCGGATACGCGGGGACAGCGGGGTGGTGGCGGTCATCGACAGTTCCTTCCGGCCGGGTCAGGTCGAAACCGCGATGGTACGGCTAGCGCGAAGGTGGCCGGCGTGTCGCACTAGGATGATGGCCATGGCAACCTGGGAGGACGGCCCCGAGTACGCTCCGCTGGAGCGGCCGACGGAGTTCGCCGTACCGCCCGTGGCACCGCTGGAGGTCGCCCCGGCACCGCCCCAGCCCGCGGCCGGCGCTCCGCGTGAGCGCCCGGTGTTCTCCGAGCCGCCGGCGCCGGTGGCCCCGCTCGCCACCCTGGTCCCCGCCGACAGCGACGACCGCGACCCGAAGATCCCCTTCGACGTGGTCAGCAGCACGGTCACCTCGACCCCGTCGGCCTGGGGTGCGGCCCACTGGAGCCCTCCGACCGGTCCCCCGGTCGCGATCGCGGCCCCCTTCACGTCCGCCGCCCCCTTCACGTCCGCCGCGCCCGTCGCGACCGCCACCCCCGGCACGAGCGCCGGCCCGATGCCGACCGCCTCACCGCTCCCCGGCCCGGGCGGTGGCCAGTGGGGTCCGCCCACAGCAGCACCGTGGCCGGCCCCGACCACCCCCTTCCCCCCGTCCGGTGGTGCGCCTCCCGGCCCGTTCCCGGCTCCGGGCACGCCGGGCTGGTTCGGCCCCGGCCCCGGTCAGGTCGCACCCGCGTCACCGCAGCAGGTGGACGCCAAGCGGGTCGCCGAGACAGTCACCCCCGGGGTGCTGATCTCGCTCGGCGTCGGTGCCCTGATCTATCCGATCGCCCCCATCATGCTGGTCCTCGCCTTCGTCCTGGCCGGTCGCATCCCGGTCGCCCGCCAGGCCGTACGCCGTTGCTTCGTGACTGGGCTGTCCGTCCTGGGCGTGATTGCGGCGCTGATGCTGTTCGGCGATCTGGCCACGGTCGGCGAGTGGTGGCGGCTGGTCGGCGTCTGGGCACTGGTCGTCTGCTGGGGCCTGCTGGTCGCCGTGCCGATCGTCGTTCTGCGCGCGCTGCGTGCCGGCGCCACAGCCCCGCCGTACCGCCAGCCCTGGGGCTGAGTGAGTACGCCCGCCTCCCGGCCGCGGACCCTGACCGAGGCGCTGCGCCGGCTTCCCGATCACGACCTGGTCACGCTGCTCGAGCTGCGCCCGGATCTGGCCTATCCGCTGCCCCGCGACCTCGCCGACCTCGCCACCCGCGCCGGCACCAGCACCTCCACCGCTCGGGCGGTCGACGCCCTGGACGCCTGGCAGCGGCAGGTGTGCGAGGCGATCGCCGCGCTCCCGGACCCCTGCGGGATCGCCGATGTCGCGGCGCTGGTGAGCCAGCTGGAGGCCGCGGTCGCTCGGGCCGCCGCCGACCTGCGGCGCCGGTGCCTGCTGTGGGGCGACGATGACCAGCTGCACCTGGTCCGCGCCGCCCGTGACTACTTCGAGCCCTACCCCGGCGGCCTGGCGCCGCCGTCAGCCCGGCCGTTGTCCGAGGCCGAGATCGAGCAGGCGCTCGCGGACTGCGACGACTCGGTCCGCCCGGTGTTGGACCGGTTGATGTGGTCCCCGAGCGGAGCGGTCCGCAACGCCGACCGCGCGGTCAGCGTGGCCGCGGCCAGGTCGCCGGTGGAGCAGCTGCTGGCCCGCTCCCTGTTGCGGCCGCTCGACGCCGACACGGTGCTGCTGCCGCGGGAGGTCGCTTGGCACCTGCGGGGCGGACGCTTCAGTCCTGAGCCGGTGCCGCCGGAGCCGCCGGTGGTGACCGGGCGTACCCGCCGGGCCGAGCTGGTGGACAAGGCAGCCGCCGGGGCCGCGTTCGGCCTGCTGCACGACCTGGACCTGGCGGTCCAGGCCCTGGAGACCACACCCCATCGGCTGCTGCGGCACGGCGGCCTGGCCACCCGCGATCTCACCGTCTTGGCCCGGAGCCTGGGCACCGACGTGCCGCACGCCGGCTTCGTGATGGAGTGCGCCGCCGCCGCCCGGCTGGTCGCCCCGGGGACGGCGCTGACGCTGCTGCCGACCCCGGAGTATGACCGTTGGGCCAACCGCGACGGTGCCAGCCGCTGGCAGACCATCGTCCAGGCCTGGGCACAGGCACCCCGCCACTTCGCCCGCGCCACCGAGCCCGGCCACCACGTGCTGGGACCGGAGGCCGAGTCGGCGATCGCCCCGGCCCTGCGGCGCCTGGTGGTCGAGCTGGCCGTCAGTGCCGGGATCGGTACGGTGCCCGACACCGAGGCCCTGGTGGCGGCCGTGGCCTGGCACCGTCCGCGCTGGGTCCGCTCCGCCGGGGGCGGGTTGGCCGACCTGGTCGGTGAGGTGCTGCGGGAGGCGGCCTGGCTCGGCCTGACCTCGCTCGACGCCGTGTCGTCGTACGCCCCGGTGATGCTGGCGGCGCACCAACCGATGCCCGAGGACCTGGTGCAGCTCTTCCCCGAGCCGGTCGACCGGATCATCGTCCAGTCCGACCTGACAGCGGTCGCCCCGGGTCCGCTGCGGCACGCGATCAGCAGCGAGCTGCGGCTGCTGGCCGACCAGGAGTCCCGGGGCGGCGGCGGGGTCTATCGGTTCAGTGCCGCCTCACTGCGCCGCGGCTTCGACGCCGGCTGGTCGTCGGCGGAGATGCACGGCTGGCTGGAGCAGCACTCGAGCACCGGCGTGCCACAGCCGCTGGCGTATCTGATCGACGATGTGGCCCGCCAGCACGGCAGCATCCGGGTCGGCTCCGCCATGTCGTACGTCCGGACCGAGGACGAGAGCCAGGCCGCGGCGCTGCTGGCCCACCCGGACGCGGTCCCGCTGGGGCTGCGGACCGTGGCGCCGGGGGTGATGGTCGCCGCCGCCGACCCGTACGAGGTGGTGGCCCTGCTCCGGTCGCTCGGTCACACCCCGGCGGTCGAGGACGAGTCCGGCCGGACCCTGTCGACGCCGGCGCAGCAACGGGCGACCGCGCCGCGCCGCGACGCCCCGGGGCCGCGGGTGAGCGCCGCCGAGGCCGCGGCGGCGGTTCGCGCCGGTGACCGCGGACCCCGCCTGGCCGCGGGCGGCACTGCGGACCCGGCGGCCGGCACCGCCGCCACCGTACGGCTGCTGCAGGAGGCGACCCTGGCGGCGCAGACCGTGGCGGTCTCCTACGTCGGCGCCGACGGCCGCGCCACCGAGCGGGATCTCAGCCCGTTGGACCTGACCGCGGGCACCGTCCGCGCGGTCGACAGGTCCAGCGCCCAGGTGGTGACCATCCCCCTGGCGCGCATCTCCGCGGTTCGCGCGGTGGACGACCGGAGCTAGGCCGGCCCAACTAGACTGGGTCAATGCGCGCGGTGACCCTTCGAAGGCTTCTGGTCTTCGCCGTCTGCGCCGCCGCGATCGGCTGCCTCTACTGGGTGCCCACCCTGGCCAGCTCCCCCGGACAGCTGGGTTCAGCGCCGCAGTCGCAGCCGACCGCACCGGTCCGCGCCACAGTGACCGCGACCGCGACCACCACGGTGACCAGCATCACCCAGGTGCCGGACCAGACCGAGGCCACCACCCGGCCCGGGGCGCAGCGCACCGTCCGGCCCCGACCGACGGCGACGGCGCACAACCCGTCCGACCCACGGGACCGGACCGCACCCTCGCCGGTCTCTGACCTGCGCGTGACCGGCAGCACCCCCGACGAGGTCAGCGTGGCGTGGTCCAAGGCCACCGACGACACCGCCGTGGTCGGCTACACCGTCTGGGTCAACGGCTTCGAGGTGCTCACCACCGACCAGCAGTCGGCCACCGTCGACTGGTTCAACGACGAGCTGCAGACCTACACCATCCAGGTCCGGGCCGTGGACGCCGCCAACAACCTCAGTGACCCGCCGACCATGGTGCTGGCCACCCGACCCGATCCGGTCGAGACGCCCGCCACCACCGCGCCACCTTCGCCCGAACCGCCGACCACGCCGAAGCCCGAGCCCACCCCGATCCCGTCGAACGACTCCACCCCGACAGAGCCGGACGACTCCGCCCCGCCAACGTCCGACGACGCCACCCCGGGTGCTCCCGCGGACGCCGCCGCACCGTCGAGTGCCGACCCGACCGACCCCGCCCTCTCCCCAGAATCGAAGAAGACCGACTGATGCCAGCCTCACCCACCGGACCCGGCCCGCTCGTGGTGCAGTCCGACCGCACCCTGCTGCTCGAGGTCGACCACCCCGCCGCCGCCGACTGCCGGATCGCCATCGCCCCGTTCGCCGAGCTCGAGCGCGCACCCGAGCACATCCACACCTACCGGCTGACCCCGCTCGGGCTGTGGAACGCCCGGGCCGCCGGCCACGACGCCGAGCAGGTCGTCGACATCCTGCTCACCTACAGCCGCTATCCCGTTCCGTCGTCGCTGCTGGTCGACGTGGCCGACACCATGGACCGCTATGGCCGGCTGCGGATCGAGAAGCACCCAACCCACGGTCTGGTGCTGGTCAGCACCGACCGGCCGGTGCTGACCGAGGTGCTCCGCAGCGCCAAGGTGAAAGGGCTGGTCGGCAACCGGGTCGACGACGACACGGTGGTCGTCCACCCGTCCGAGCGGGGTCACCTCAAGCAGGTGCTGCTCAAGCTGGGCTGGCCGGCCGAGGACCTGGCCGGCTACGTCGACGGGGAGGCGCACGCCATCGACCTGGACCAGTCCGGCTGGGAGCTGCGGCCCTACCAGCAGCTGGCCGCCGAGTCGTTCTGGCACGGTGGGTCGGGCGTCGTGGTGCTGCCCTGCGGCGCCGGCAAGACCATCGTCGGTGCCGCCTCGATGGCCCAGGCGCAGGCCACGACATTGATCTTGGTCACCAACACCGTCTCGGCCCGGCAGTGGCGCGACGAGCTGATCAAGCGCACCAGCCTGACTGCGGACGAGATCGGCGAGTATTCCGGGGCAAAGAAGGAGATCCGTCCGGTCACCATCGCCACCTACCAGGTGATCACCACCAAGCGCGGCGGTGTGCACCCGCACCTCGAGCTGTTCGACGCCCGCGACTGGGGTCTGATCATCTACGACGAGGTGCACCTGCTGCCCGCACCCGTGTTCCGGATGACCGCTGACCTCCAGGCCCGGCGCCGGCTCGGCCTCACCGCCACGCTGGTCCGAGAGGACGGCCGCGAGGGCGACGTGTTCTCCCTGATCGGCCCGAAGCGCTACGACGCACCGTGGAAGGACATCGAGAGCCAGGGTTACATCGCCCCGGCCGACTGCGTCGAGGTCCGGGTCACCCTGAGCGACTCCGAGCGGATGACGTACGCGGTGGCCGAGGCGGACGTGAAGTATCGGCTGGCGGCCTCGGCCCAGTCCAAGACCGACGTGGTGGTTGACCTGGTGGCCAAGCACAAGGGTCAGCCGACGCTGGTCATCGGCCAGTACGTCGACCAGCTCGACGACCTGTCCGAACGCCTCGGTGCGCCGCTGATCAAGGGCGACACCACCGTGCGTCAGCGGGAGAAGCTCTACGAGCAGTTCCGCTCCGGCGAGATCGACCTGCTGGTGGTGTCCAAGGTGGCCAACTTCTCGGTCGACCTGCCCACCGCCCAGGTCGCCATCCAGGTGTCCGGCGCGTTCGGCTCCCGGCAGGAGGAGGCCCAACGGCTGGGTCGGCTGCTGCGTCCCAAGGATGACGGAATGACCGCCAGGTTCTACGCCGTCGTGGCCCGAGACACCGTCGACTCCGAGTTCGCCCAGCACCGCCAGCGGTTCCTGGCCGAGCAGGGCTATGCCTATCGGATCATGGACGCCGAGGACGCCATCAGCGCCGACTGACTTCTCGCGCGGAGTGGCTGACAGGCCGAGCCCCCCGGGCGTACCCTCAAGCCACCACCGTTCACGCCGCCGACGTACCGCGGCCGGGATCGAGGAGGTTCGATGGCTGCTAGCACCCGACGACGCCGCGGACGCCGCGCTGCGGCGAAGCTTGAGCAGCGGGGGTTGGGTGGGCCTCCCGACGAGCCAGGCGGCGGTGCCGAGGTACGGGAACCGCGTCGACCGTCTCCCGCCGCGCCGAGCCAGTCCGCCGCGCTGGACCCGCCGCGGTTCCAGCTGCTGAACCTACGGGCCGCCACCCACCGCTGAGTCGAGCCGACCCTGCTCAGTCGGTCGACACGTCGGGTCGGGTGGACTCCTCCTGCCGCCCGAGCTCGACCGGCCACTGCTCCGGCGAGTCCGCCAGGTCCCACAACTGCACCAGCTCGGCCGGCCAGACCCACTCGTCGGTGTCGACCAGCTCCGCGCGCGACCACCACCGGTGCGTCAGCAAGGTCAGCTTCTCGTCCTCGGTGTGGGCGCTGATGTCGATCTCGAAGTCGTCCACCCGCGCCAGATAGAACGCCTCCGTCTGCTCCAGCACCTCGTCGGAATAGCCGTGCACCGCCAGCCGGTGGGCCACCGGCCCCCGCAGGTCGTCGGCGCTCAGCACATAGCCGGTCTCCTCAGCCACCTCCCGCAGCGCTGCCACCACCTCGGTCTCGCCGGGGTCGATGCCGCCGCCGGGGGTGACCCACCACCGTTGCTCGGGGATGCCGGGATCGGTGTCTTGGAACAGCAGCACCCGCTCGTCCGGACTGACCATGATCACCCGAACGGCGGTCCGTACCTTCCGCGGGCGTCTGGCCGGATCCTCCACCCAGGCGAAGGCTCGCCGTGGCTGCACGTCGTCGGTTCCCATGGCCTCATCCTCGCAGCACCGCGAAATTCACTGGACCGCCTCCTCACCTGCCGGTAACGTGACCCTTCGCCCCCACCCCAGCCGAGCCGCATCGGAGTCTTTCGCATGCCCGAATCCGACACCCTCGCCTCCGAATCCGACACTCTCGCCTCCGAACGCCGCCATCTCGACGAGTCCCGCGCCGCCCTCGCCCGGATGCGGGAGCATGCCGCCGGCCTGACCGCCCAGGGCGGCGACCATGTCTCCACCGAACATCTCAAGCAGGCGCTCCACCGCCGCCGCAAGGCCCTCGAGGACGACCCGCGGGTGCCGCTGTTCTTCGGCCGCCTCGACTATGACGTCAGCCTCGGCGCCGAGAGCGACGAGCGGCTCTACATCGGCCGCCGGCACGTGGTCGGCGAGGCCGGCGGCGAGCCGATGGTGATCGACTGGCGGGCGCCGATGTCGCTGCCGTTCTATCAGGCCCGGCCGGGTGAGCCGATGCAGGCCCGGCTCCGCCGCCGGTTCGGATTCCAGTCCGGTGCCCTCACCGCCTACGAGGATGAGGACCTGGCGAACGCGGCGGCCGCCGGCGAGTCGGAGATCCTCGAGTCCGAGATCGAACGCCCCCGGACCGGACCGATGCGCGACATCGTGGCCACCATCCAGCCCGAGCAGGACACCATCGTCCGGGCCGGGCTGTCCCAGTCTCTGTGTGTGCAGGGTGCGCCCGGGACCGGCAAGACCGCGGTCGGGCTGCACCGGGCGGCCTATCTGCTGTACGCCTTCCGCGACCAGCTGTCCCGCTCCGGCGTTCTGGTGGTCGGCCCCAACGACAGCTTCTTGTCCTACATCGCCGACGTGCTGCCGGCCCTGGGCGAGATCGACGCCAGCCAGGCCACAGTGTCGTCGCTGGTCACCGACGCCACCGGCCAGCCGATCCGCGGTCTTGACTCCGCGCCGGCCGCCGTGGTCAAGGGCGACGCCCGGATGGCTGAGGTCCTGCACCGAGCGGTCTGGGGCCACCTCGGCACGGCCAGCGAATCGCTGGTGGTGCCGCGGGGTGCGCACCAGTGGCGGGTCGGTGCCTATCTGGCCGACGAGATCGTCTCCGAGCTGCGGACCCGCGGGGTGCGCTATGAGGCGGGCCGGGCGATGCTGCCGCAGCGGCTGGCGCACCAGGTGCTGCTGCGGATGGAGGCCGCCGGCGACTCACCGGATGATCGGGTGCAGAACACGGTGGCCCGCAGCCGGCCGGTCAAGGCGTACGCGGACCGGCTGTGGCCGGCGCTGGACCCGGCCAAGCTGGTGCTGCGGCTGCTGAGTGACGAGGCGTTCCTGGCCGAGCACGCCGACGGCATCCTGACGGCCGAGGAGCAGCAGCTGGTCCGGCTGGCCAAGCCGGCGAAGACGGTGGCCAGCGCCCGCTGGTCGCTGGCCGACGTGGTGCTCATCGACGAGGCAGCCGACCTGCTGCGACGGACCCCCAGCCTCGGTCACGTGATCATCGACGAGGCGCAGGATCTGTCCCCGATGCAGCTGCGCGCCGTCGGCCGACGGGCGAGCACCGGTTCGGTGACCGTGCTCGGCGACCTGGCTCAGGCAACGACGCCGTGGGCGACCCGCTCCTGGCCGGAGTCGCTTGCGCACCTCGGGCAACCGGACACCGTGATCGAGGAGCTGGTGGCGGGCTTCCGGGTGCCCGGCGCGGTGATCGACTTCGCGGCCCGGCTGCTGCCCACCATCGCGCCGGGTCTGACGCCGCCGCACTCGGTCCGCCGCAGCCGCGGCGAGCTGGATCTGCGCCGGGTCGCCGACCCGAGCGCTGACCTGGTCGCGGCGATCCGGACCGCCCTGGACCAGGAGGGCACCGTCGGGGTCATCGTGGCCGATCGGGCCGTGACCGCCACCCGGAAGGCGCTGGAGGCCGCCGGAATCGCCTACGACCTGCTCGGCGAGGACGCGCAGACCTTCGAGACC
This sequence comes from Microlunatus sp. M237, assembly GCF_056896895.1. NCBI lineage: Bacteria > Bacillati > Actinomycetota > Actinomycetes > Propionibacteriales > Propionibacteriaceae > Microlunatus > Microlunatus sp. M237. Next base: position 601,958 of record NZ_JBXHBL010000002.1, read on the forward strand.
CGCGTCGATGTGGTGCCCGCGTCGCTGGCCAAAGGGCTCGAGTTCGACCACGTGGTGCTGCTCGAGCCGGCCGACATCGTCGCCGGCGAGCCGGACCGGGTGACCGGGCTGCGCCGCCTCTACGTCTGCCTGACCCGCGCCGTCACCAGCCTGGTCGTGGTCCACAGCCAGGACCTGCCCGAGGACCTGGCCGCCTGAGGACGCACCGGGCCTAGCCGGCCAGCCGCAGTCGCCCGTCGCCGAGGGTGACCTGCGCCCCGAGCGGCAGCGCCAGGTTCCGGCTGCCGTGGCCCACCGCGGCTCCGCGCAGCACCGGCACCCCCAACCCGGACAGCCGTTCGGCCAGCACCTGCTCGACCAGGGCGGCGTCGTCGCTCTCGGTGAAGTCGCCCAGCACGACGCCGACCGCGGTGGCGAACCAGCCGGCGCGCAGCAGTGAGGTCAGCATCCGGTCGACCCGATAACCGTCCTCGGCCACGTCCTCCAACAGCACCACCGACGGCGCCGTCGGCAGCGGCTCGCTGCCCAGGTCGCCGGCCAGCAGACTCAGGTTGCCGCCGATCAGCCGGCCGGTGACCTCGGCCGGCACGGATGACCCGGTGGGGTCGAGGGAATCGGTGGCGAGCATGGTGCCGTGGCAGAGCACCGCGCCGGGGTGCGGCGTCCGCAGCACCAGCTGCTGCAGCGAGGCGGCAGTGGACGGGTCGGTGAGCTGGGCGAGCGAGCCGACCGTCGGCGTGTGCCAGGTCACCAGGTCGAGCTCGCGGCCGATCCGGGTGTGCAGCGCGGTGATGTCGGAGAAGCCGAGCAGCGCCTTGGGTCCGGCGGCACGCAGGGCGTCGTAGTCGAGAAGGTCCACCATCCGCTGTGCCCCGTACCCACCGCGCGCCGCCCAGACCGCGTCGGTCGCCGGGTCCGTCCAGGCCGCGGTCAGGTCCGCGGCCCGGGTGGCGTCGTCGCCCGACAGATAGCGCAGTGTCTCGTGCTGGCCGAACGTGTGGGGACCGAAGCGGACCACGAGTCCCCAGCTCTCGAGCACGGCGGCACCGGCGCGGACCCGCTCGGCCAGGCAGGGGCCGCTCGGCGCCACCACACTCACCACCGAGCCGGGGACCAGGGGCGATGGCCAGCGCCGCCCCTCAGACAACGTCAGCCGGGGGCTCGGCGATCGTCAGCAGGATCGGCTGGCCGGCGCGTGGGGTGGCGACCGCCGTCACGCACCCACCTCGTCGGCATAGCACCAGCGCCAGGTCTCGCCCGGCTCGGCCGAGGTGATCACCGGGTGTCCGGTGTCATTGGCATGCGCAGTGGCGTGCCGGGCCGGCGAGGAGTCGCAGCACCCGACGTGGTCACAGCTGAGGCAGCGGCGCAGGTGCACCCAGGTCCCACCGACGGGGACGCAGTCGCTGCAGACGGCGGTGAAGTCGACTGGGACCTCGGTCAAGGCGATGGAGTCGAGATGCGAGCACGTAGGCACGGCAGGGTCCTTTCCTCGGATACATCTTGCACCCGCAGCGACCCGCAAAGTCAGCGTGTCCGCCCGGGCCTCGACACCTTGCGCTGCCGCAGACCGGAGCGGCGCAACACCGCGACGATCTCCCGGGTGCTGACCAGCTCGGCGCCGGCCGCCAGCGCGCTCGCGTGCCGCTCGGCCACGACGTCGTAGTGGTCGCGCTCGAACGCCTGCCGCGGCAGCCCGATCCGTGCCGCGAAGGCATGCAGCTCGTCGTAGGACACGTCGCTGACCAGGTGCGACCACAGCCGGCCGTGGCCTGGCCAGGTCGGCGGGTCGATATAGATCACGCCGGGGAGCGGCGGACGGCGTTGTCGACCAACGTGCGCCAGGTGCCGACGAGGTCCGCGTCGACGTATGCCTTGAAGGAGCCCTGCGGTCGGGCGGAGGAGCCGATGTGGAAGGCACGGATACCGGCCCGGGCCAGCCACGGCACGTGCTCGGCCATCAGGCCGCCACCGGCCATGATGGTGGCGCGGGCGAACGGGTCCTGCTGGGCGCGCCGGATCAGGTCGTCCATCCCTTCGCTGACACCGCGGGCCGACCCCGCGGTGAGCACCTGGTCGAGGCCCGGCAGCCGGGAGAGCGTACGCCAGGCCTTGTCGGTCGCGAAGCAGGAGTCGAGGGCCCGGTGGAAGGTCCAGCCGAAGTCGGGGTCGGCACCGACGATCTCGGTGACCACCTCGGCGTCGATCTCGGTGTGGGCGTTCAGGAAACCCAGCACCACGCCGTCGGCGCCGACCTGCCGGTAGGCGCTGAGCAGCCCGCGGAGCCGGACCACCTCCCCACCGTCGGTGCCGAAGCCCTCCCGCAGCCGCAGCATCACCCGGATCGGCAGGCTGGTCGCGCGGCGGACCTGGCCCACCAGGTTCGGCTCCGGCGACAGGCCGTCGAAGTCCATCGTGCCGACCAGCTCGATCCGGTCGGCCCCACCCGCCTCGGCCCGTTCCGCGTCGGCCGGGTGCAGCGCGATGACCTCCAGCAGCCCGCTCATGGCCGGTCGAGACTGTCGAAGGTGGCGATCGAGGCCGGTCGCTCCGCTCGGAGCCGGACGGCCACCCGCTCGGCGTCGGCGAAGGTCCGGATGATGTTGCGGTGCGCCAGCTTGGCCAGGTCGTCGTCGGACCAGCCGCGCTCGGCCAACGCCGCCAGCAGCGCCGGGTACGCCGACACGTCGGATAACCCGTCCGGCAGTGCGGTCACCCCGTCGAAGTCGCCGCCCAGGCCGATGTGGTCGATGCCGGCCACCTCCCGGACGTGCTCGCAGTGCGCCACCACGTCGGCCAGCGTCGCCCGCGGCGGACGACTCGGATAGCTGGCGGTGAACGTCTCCATCGCCGCCAGGTCGCGGGTGTCGACCCCGGCCTGCTCGGCGGCGGCGTTGAGCTCCAGCCCCCACGCCCGGACCGTCGGGCTGACGAACGTGGGCACGAAGGTGACCATGCAGGTGCCGCCGTTGCCCGCGAGCTGGGCCAAGATGTCGTCGGGAACGTTCCGAGGGTGGTCGCAGACGGCACGGGCCGAGGAGTGGGAGAAGATCACCGGTGCCTCGGTCACGTCCAGCGCGTCCTGCATGGTGGTGGCGGCGACGTGGGACAGGTCGACCAGCATGCCCAGCCGGTTCATCTCGGTCACCACCTCGCGGCCGAAGGCGGTCAGGCCGCCGTGGGCAGGGGTGTCGGTGGCCGAGTCGGCCCAGTCAGTGTTCTCGTTGTGGGTCAGCGTCAGATAGCGCACCCCGAGCCGATAGAGGGAGCGGAGCGTACCGAGGGAGTTGTCGATGCAGTGCCCACCCTCGGCCCCCATCAGAGAGGCGATCGGGCCACCGGTCTGGACCGTGGTCGCCAGCCCTTCGGCGGTGGTGACCAGCACCAGCTCCACCCGATAGCGCTCGATCATCTCCGAGACCGCGTCGATCTGCTCCAGCGTGGCTGTCACCGCCTGCTGCCCGGTCAGGCTGCACGGGACGTAGACCGACCAGAACTGGGCACCCACACCGCCGGCCCGCATCCGCGGCAGATCGGTGTGCAGCTGGGGCTGAGGTGCCGCTATGTCGACCGCGGTGAAGTCGTAGCCCACCTTGCGCATCGCCCAAGGCAGATCGTTGTGTCCGTCGACGACCGGGATCGGTGTGCTCACGACACCATCCTCGCGTACTTGTGCCCCCAAACGCACGAAGGCGGCCCCGAACGGGACCGCCTTCGTGGCGAGCGTTTCTCGGCCGGAGCCGAGAGCCGGACTCAGAAGTCCATGCCACCCATGCCCGGGTCGCCGCCGGCGGGAGCGGCCGGAGCCTTCTCCGGCTTGTCGGCGATGACGGCCTCGGTGGTCAGGAACAAGGCGGCGATCGAGGCTGCGTTCTGCAGCGCCGAGCGGGTCACCTTGGTCGGGTCCGGGACACCGGCAGCCAGCAGGTCGACGTACTCACCCGTGGCGGCGTTCAGACCGTGACCGGCCGGCAGGCTCTTGACCTTCTCGACCACGACGCCACCCTCGAGGCCGGCGTTGACGGCGATCTGGCGCAGCGGGGCCTCGACGGCCACGCGGACGATCGCGGCACCGGTCGCCTCGTCGCCTTCCAGCGACAGGGTCTCGAACACCACGGCGGCAGCCTGGACCAGCGCGACGCCGCCACCGGCGACGACACCCTCTTCGACGGCGGCCTTCGCGTTGCGAACGGCGTCCTCGATGCGGTGCTTGCGCTCCTTGAGCTCGACCTCGGTGGCCGCGCCGACCTTGATCACGGCAACGCCACCGGCCAGCTTGGCCAGTCGCTCCTGCAGCTTCTCGCGGTCATAGTCGGAGTCGGAGTTCTCGATCTCGTTGCGGATCTGGGTCACCCGGCCGGCGATCTGGTCGGAGTCACCTGCACCCTCGATGATCGTGGTCTCGTCCTTGGTGACCAGCACCTGACGGGCCCGGCCGAGGAGCTCCAGGCCGACACCGTCGAGCTTGAGGCCGACCTCTTCGCTGATGACCTGACCACCGGTGAGGATGGCGATGTCGGTCAGCATGGCCTTGCGGCGGTCGCCGAAGCCCGGAGCCTTGACGGCGACGGACTTGAAGGTGCCGCGGATCTTGTTCACGATCAGTGCGGCCAGAGCCTCACCGTCGACGTCCTCGGCGATCACGACGAGCGGCTTGCCCGACTGCATGACCTTCTCGAGGATCGGAAGAACATCCTTGAGGGTGGAGATCTTGGAGTTGACGATCAGCACGTACGGGTCGTCGAGGACGGTCTCCATCCGCTCCGTGTCAGTCACGAAGTAGGGCGAGATGTAGCCCTTGTCGAACCGCATGCCCTCGGTGAGCTCGAGCTCGAGGCCGAAGGTGTTGGACTCGTCGACGGTGATGACGCCTTCCTTGCCGACCTTGTCCATCGCCTCGGCGATGATCTCGCCGACCGTCGGGTCCCCGGCGGAGATCGAGGCGGTGGCCGCGATCTGCTCCTTGGTCTCCACGTCGGTCGCGGTCTTGGCCAGCTGCTCGACGATGGCGGCGACGGCCTTCTCGATGCCCTTCTTCAGGCTCATCGGGTTGGCGCCGGCGGTCACGTTGCGCAGTCCCTCACGGACCAGCGCCTGGGCCAGCACGGTGGCGGTGGTGGTGCCGTCGCCGGCGACGTCGTCAGTCTTCTTGGCGACCTCCTTGACGAGCTCGGCACCGATCTTCTCGTACGGGTCCTCGAGCTCGATCTCCTTGGCGATGGAGACGCCGTCGTTGGTGATGGTGGGGGCGCCCCACTTCTTCTCCAGGACGACGTTGCGGCCCTTCGGGCCGAGGGTGACCTTGACGGCGTCGGCGAGCTGGTTCATGCCCCGCTCGAGGCCGCGCCGGGCCTCAGTGTTGAAAGAGATAAGTTTTGACATTAATCCGCGAGTCCTCCCGCGTGCAGGCGGTCGTAGCCGCCGACTAGTTGGCATGGATGATCGTTCTGTCTCGCAAACGATGCCCGCGACGGACGATCCACGAAGGACCTCACCGCTTGAGAGGTGGCACTCTCACGAGGAGAGTGCTAACTCAGTTTTAGCACTCTCCCCTGGAGAGTGCAAACACCTGGGGCAGCATCCGGACCGTCAGCGAGGCGGCCGCTCCCGCTGCGGATAGATCGTCTCGCCGCGGGCCAGCATCGCCACCAGCTGCTCGATCCGCCGCGCCCGGGTCTCGGGCCGCTTGGCCTGACCGATCCGATGGATCACGGTGAACCGGTTCTGGCTGCTGGCCGCGGCGAACCTCGCCGCGGCGGCGGGGTCCGCCGCCAGGGCCGCGGCCAAGTCCGCGGGCACCTCCACGGTGGCCGGACCGGCGTACGCCGCGGCCCAGCGACCGTCGGCCCGGGCCCGTTCCACCTCGGCCAGTCCGCGCGGCTGCATCCGTCCCTCGGCGATCAGCCGTTCGGCCCGGGCGGTGTTGATCTGCGACCACACGCTCTGCGCACGCCGCGGGGTGAACCGGATGAAGTAGGTCGACTCGTCGTGCCGACGGCCCTGACCGTCGATCCAGCCGAAGCACAGGCCCTCCAGCACCGCGGCCTCGTACCGCAGCGTGGTCGGCTCGGTGGTGCCCTTGCGGGCCAGCATCAGCCAGACCCCCACCGGGTCGTCGGCGTGCTCGGTCAGCCAGGTGCGCAGCGCAGCCGCATCCGGCACGGTCAGCTCGGCGAGCTCTGGGGTGGTTCGGGCCATGACGGCAGTCAACCACCGGGTACTGACAGTTATCCGCCCTACGAGATACTGCGTCGAGGCGGGAATGCGACCGCCGGAACAGAGGTTGGCACGGTCATGGCCACAGAGCAGACGCAGCAGCCGATCCGCCGGGCTGACGTCGGGCTCAGGTCCGAGCGGGGTCCGGTGCTGCTGGCCGTGATGCTGAGCACCGGCCTGGTCGCCATCGACGCCACCATCATCGCCACCGCTGTGCCCTCGATCGTCGACGACCTCGGCGGCTTCAGCCAGTTCCCGTGGCTGTTCTCCATCTATCTGCTGGCTCAGGCGGTCTCGGTCCCGATCTACGGCAAGTTCTCCGACGTCGTCGGACGCAAGCCGATCATGCTGCTCGGCATCGGGCTGTTCGTGCTCGGATCGGTCCTGTGCGGCTTCGCCTGGAGCATGCCGACCCTGATCGTGGCCAGAGCCATCCAGGGTCTCGGTGCCGGCGCCGTGCAGCCGACCAGCATGACCATCGTCGGCGATCTGTACTCGCTGGCCGAGCGGGCCAAGGTGCAGGGCTACGTCGCGAGCGTGTGGGGCATCTCCGCGGTGGTCGGACCGACGCTGGGCGGGATCTTCTCCGACTATCTCAGCTGGCGCTGGATCTTCTTCGTCAATGTCCCGCTGGCCGGGGTGGCCGCCTGGATGATCGTGCGTCACCTGTCGGAGTCGGTGACCCACACCAAGCATCGGATCGACTACGCCGGCGCCGTGCTGCTCACGATCGGGTCCTCGCTGGTCATCCTCGGCCTGCTCGAGGGCGGCGTGCTGTGGCGGTGGCTGTCGCTGCCCAGCGTCGCCATCCTGGCCGGCGGCGTGCTGCTGCTGGTGGCGTTCGCGTTCGTCGAGCGCCGGGCCAGCGAGCCGATCCTGCCCGGCTGGATCCTGCGCCGGCGGGTCCTCAACGGCGCCAACCTGACCAGCCTGGCGGTTGGCGTGATGGTCATGGGCCTGACCTCGTACGTCCCGCTGTTCGTCCAGGGCGTGCTCGGAACCTCGGCCCTGGTCGCGGGCTTCGCGCTGGCCGCGCTGACCCTCGGCTGGCCGATCGCGGCGTCGCAGGCCGGCCGGCTCTATCTGCGGATCGGGTTCCGCGACACCGCGTTGCTCGGCTCCGTCCTGGTGGTGGCCGGGGCAGTGCTGCTGGTGCTGCTGTCGGCACAGAGCTCGGTCTGGGAGGTCGGCCTCACCTGCTTCGTGCTCGGCCTCGGGATGGGGCTGATCGCCAGCCCGACGCTGGTGGTGGCCCAGTCGGTGGTCGACTGGCAGAGCCGCGGCGTGGTCACCGGCACCAACATGTTCGCCCGCTCGATGGGCAGCGCGCTCGGCATCGCCGTCTTCGGCGCCATCGCCAACGCCACCCTGGCCGGCGGCTCGACCGGCACTGCCGGGGGCCATGCCACGACCACCAGCGACGTCTCTGCCGCAGTGTTGGATCCGGCGATGCACGACGTGTTCGTCGCCGCCGCCGTGGTCTCAGCGCTGCTGGTCGCGGCCATCCTGCTCATCCCCCGCCGGATCGAGACCGTCTGACCCGCGGGCACCGTCTCGGCGAACTACAGTGACGCCATGGGGGTGCCCCTGCAGCGGCGCAGACGTCTCCGGCGCTTCGCGGCGCTGGCCGTCGCCGGCTGCCTGCTGCTGGCCGGCTGCACCTGGTCCGAGCAGGAACCGGGCTTGTTCGCCTCCCGCCGCCCCGAACCGCCGACCGGCCGGTCCCCCGCTGCCGCGCCCCGGCCCGCGGCCAGCAACCCCGACCTGCCAGTGGTCGGCAGCGCCGTGTGGACGTCGGCCGACGGCGTCGGCGTCCAGGTCCGGATCGCCGTACACGCCGTCCGCCGGATCTCGGGAGCGACGGTGCTGGACTGGTCGGTCACGCCCCTCAGCGCGCCCGGCCTGCAGACAGGTGAGGAGGTCCCCGCCTCGGTGAACCTCAGCCTGTCGCGGTTCGGCGAGGGCAACGCCAACGTGTTCCTGGTCGACGCCTTCGCCCGCCGGCTCTATCGGCCGCTGACCCATCGGGACCCCGACGCCCTCCAGCACTGCCTGTGCACCCCGATCTGGGTGGCTCAGCGCGGCCTGAGGATCGGCGAGACGCGGCTGCTTCAGATCGCCTACCCGGCCCTGCCGGCCTCGGTACGGATGGTGGACGTGGCCGTGGCGACCGTACCGATGTTCTGGCATGTGCCCGTGACCCCCGAGCAGCTGGTACCGCTGGCCACCAGACCGGTGGACCTCGCGGGCCCGGTGATCGCGGACCGACCCCGGGCCCGCACCGCCGCGTTCGACTATCGCGGCCAGCGACTCCGGGTCGAGATCGACTCAGTGACCTCAGCCAGCACGTTCGCGTCGGTGCGCTGGACCATCCGCTCGCTGACCAACGGTGACGGCGTCTCGACCGCCGACCGCACCCCGCTGGCCGAAAAACCGGCCCCGACCGTGCGGCCCTACAGCGCCGCCGCGGCGAGCGGCCCGCGCTTGCTGCCGCACGGCGGCGACCCGACCACAGCGCTGCGGGCCCGACTGGCCACGGCGCGGTTGCGAGGCCTCGGCGAGCTCGAGTGTCTGTGCAGCGACCTGCGGTTGGAGGTGGGGGCGCTCCGTCAGGCCGGCAAGCAGGTCACGGTGGTGACCACCTTCCCGCCGCTGCCCCAGGGCACCAGCCGGGTCGACGTGGTGCTGCCGGGGCTGGCGGCGCTCCGCGACCTCGCGGTCACCCCGGCCGGCGACGGCGCCGCGCAGTCGGCCCCACCGGTGGCGCACCGCGGCCGGACCTGGGTCTATTCGCCTAGCGATCCGCCGACCGGCTGGCCGGTCGAGGGGTGGCCGACGCCGCTGCCGGCTCGCAGCCAGCTCGGCGACTACCTGGCCACCGTCGACCGCCTGGTCCGCTGATCAGCCGGTTCGCTGACCGTTGCGCGCCACCCTCAGTCGGTGCTCGGCTCCTCGTCCTCGCGCGGCGACAGCTCGGCGACCAGTGGCACCATGTCGGCGACCGAGTCGACCACCCGGGTCGGCCGGTAGGGGAAGGAGCTGACCTGCTCTGCGGTGGTGGAGCCGGTCAGCACCAGCACGGTCCGCAGCCCTGCCTCGATACCGGCGATCACGTCGGTCTCCATCCGGTCCCCCACCATCACCGTCGACTCCGAATGGGCATCGATCCGGTTCAGGGCCGACCGCATCATCAGCGGATTGGGCTTGCCGACGTAGTAGGGCTGCACACCGGTGGCCCGGGTGATCAACGCTGCCACCGAGCCGGTGGCCGGCAACGGCCCTTCCGGTGACGGCCCGGTGGCATCCGGGTTGGTCGCGATGAAGCGGGCACCCTTCTCCAGCAGCCGGATGGCGGTGGTGATCGCCTCGAACGAATAGGTCCGGGTCTCGCCCAGCACCACATAGTCGGGATCGCGCTCGGTCAGCACGAACCCCACCTCATGCAGCGCCGACGTGAGGCCCGCCTCGCCGATCACGTACGCGGATCCGCCGGCGCTCTGGTCGGCCAGGAACTGTGCGGTGGCCAGCGCCGAGGTCCAGATCGACTCCTCCGGCAGGTCGATGCCGTTGTCCCGCAGCCGGGCCCGCAGGTCACGGGCGGTGAAGATCGAGTTGTTGGTCAGCACCAGGAAGCGGCGCCCGCACGCCTGCAGGGCGGCGATGAAGTCGGCAGCACCCGGGATGGCGCGCTGCTCATGCACCAGCACACCGTCCATGTCGGTGAGCCAGCAGGCGACTGGGGGACGTTCCATCATGGACCGACCCTAATCCTGCCCTGCCGACAGTGGCAGATGATTCGTTGCGATACTGGCGCGGTGGCCACTGACACCGACGAACCGACCGTCTTCATCCTCTACGGCGGCACCGGCGACCTCGCCCGCCGCATGGTGCTGCCCGCCGTCTACGACCTGTTCTCCCGCGGCCTGCTGCCGGCGAGGTGGAAGCTGGTCGGCAACGGACGCGGCGACGTGGCCCACGAGGACTTCCGCGCCCACGTGCTGGAGTCACTGACCGAGTTCGCCACCGAACCGGAGCCCGCAGCGTGGCAGGAGTTCGCGGCCAACCTGCTGTTCGCCGGCGGCGGCTTCCGCGAGGACGACCCGGGCAGCCTGTTGGACGTGATCAGCCAGGCCGGCGACGACCTCGGCGGGGATCCGGCCCTGATCCACTATCTGGCCACCCCGCCGCAGACCTTCGAGGCGACCACCCGGGCACTGCAGGCCCACGATCTGGCGAACAACGCCAAGGTGGTCTACGAGAAGCCGTACGGGGAGTCGCTGGACGGGTTCCACGCCCTGGACGAGCTGGTGCACAGCATCTTCGACGAGGAGCAGGTGTATCGGATCGACCACTTCCTGGGCAAGGAAGCCACCCAGAACCTGCATCTGGCCCGGTTCACCAACCGGCTGTTCGCCGATGCGTGGAACCGGGAGCATCTGCAGCAGGTGCAGGTCGACGTGCCGGAGACCCTCGACATCGCCGACCGCGCCGACTTCTACGACGCGACCGGCGCCGCCTTGGACATGCTGGTCACCCACCTCTTCCAGGTGGCCGCCGAGGTCGCCATGGAGCCGCCGACCGACCTGTCCGCCGAGTCGCTGCAGCTCGCCCGTGAGGCGGTCATCTCCGCTTTCCGCCCGCTGGATCCCGACGAGGTGGTGCTCGGGCAGTTCCGCAGCTATCGCGACACCGAGGGCGTCGCCGATGACTCCAGCACCGACACCTATGTCGCCGCTCGGCTCTGGATCGACACCGACCGCTGGCGCGACGTCCCGTTCGTGCTCCGCACCGGCAAGCGGCTGGCCGCCAGCGCCCAGCGGGTCAGCCTGATCTTCAAGCCGGCCGAGGGCCCGGTGCACTCCACCGGCACCACCCCCGACGTACTCGCCTTCGACCTCAGCGGCAGCGGTGCCATCGAGATCCAGCTGACGGTGAAGAAGCCGGGGCCCTTGGCGGAGCCGGCCGAGAGCTGCACGACCCTGCAGCTGGCCAACGTGTCCGAGGGCTCGATCGCCCCGTACGCCTCGCTGCTGCACGACGTGCTGGCCGGCGACCGGTCGCTGTTCACCAGCTCGGCCGGACTGGAGGCCGCCTTCACCGCGTTCGCACCGCTGCAGGGAGACCGGCGCCCCGACGTGGTGCTCTATGACGACGACAGCTGGGGCCCGGCCCAGGCCGAGGCGCTGACCGGGCATGTGGGGTGGCAGCTGCGCTGAGGGTGGCCCGGCCGCGTTCGGGGATCCCTTATACGGTGTGAAGACGCGCCGTCAGCCCGCTGGCGGCCCACCCGAGGGAAGGACGACCCCATGAAGGCAGTCACCTGGCAGGGCAAGCGCAAGGTCTCGGTCGACACCGTTGCAGATCCCAAGATCGAGCAGCCGACCGACGCGATCATCAAGGTCACCAGCACCAACATCTGCGGCTCCGACCTGCACCTGTACGAGACGCTGGGCGCGTTCATGAACCCCGGCGACATCATCGGCCACGAGCCGATGGGCATCGTCGAGGAGGTCGGCGGCCAGACCGGTGACCTGAAGGTCGGCGACCGGGTGGTGATCCCGTTCCAGATGTCGTGCGGCAGCTGCTTCATGTGCGACCAGACGCTCTACACCCAGTGCGAGACGACCCAGGTACGCGACGCCGGCAGCGGCGCGGCCCTGTTCGGCTATTCCTCGCTCTACGGCTCCGTGCCCGGTGGCCAGGCCGAATATCTGCGGGTCCCGCAGGCCCAGTTCACTCACATCCAGGTACCCGAGGGTCCGTCCGACGACCGCTTCGTCTATCTCTCCGACGTCCTCCCGACGGCCTGGCAGGCGGTGGCCTACGCCGCGGTGCCCGACGGCGGAACCCTCGTCGTGCTCGGCCTCGGCCCGATCGGTGACATGGCCTGCCGGATCGCCCAGACCCTGCCGATCGCTCGGGTGATCGGCGTCGACCTGGTGCCCGAGCGGCTCGCCCGGGCGCGGGCCCGCGGGGTCGAGGTGGTCGACCTCAACGAGGCCGGCGACGACCTCGGCGATGTGATCCGGGAGATGACCGGCGGTCGCGGCCCGGACGCTGTCGTCGACGCTGTCGGCATGGAGGCTCACGGCTCACCGGTGGCGTCGCTGGTGCAGCGGTTCGCCGGCCTGCTGCCGGACGCCGTCGCGCAGCCGTTGATGGAGAAGGCGGGCGTGGATCGGCTGGCCGCGCTCCATGCCGCGATCGACATCGTCCGCCGCGGCGGCACCGTCTCCCTCAGCGGGGTGTACGGCGGGATGGCCGACCCGATGCCGATGATGATGATGTTCGACAAGCAGATCCAGCTGCGGATGGGTCAGGCCAACGTGAAGAAGTGGGTGCCGGACATCCTGCCGCTGCTGAACGACGAGGATGTGCTCGGCGTGGACACCTTCGCCACCCACCACCTCCCGCTGGACCAGGCGCCGCACGCGTACGAGATCTTCCAGAAGAAGCTGGACGGCGCCGTCAAGATCGTGCTCAAGCCCTGAGTCAGTCGATGAAGAGGCAGAACGGGTGGCCGTCCGGGTCGAGATAGACCCGGACGTCCTCCTGCGGCTGGAAGGCCGCGAGCTTCGCTCCGGCCGCCTGGGCGAAGGCCCCCGACTCGTCCAGGTCGTCGACCTCGATGTCGAGGTGGGCCATCATCCGCTGGTCGTTCGGACCGGCCGGCCAGATCGGGCGGACATAGTTCTCCTCCAGCTGGAACGAGAGCCCGGTGTCGCCGTGGGCGGGCCGGAGCACGATCCAGTCCGGTTCGTCCTCGGCCCGCCGCCAGCCCAGCAGCTGTTGATAGAACGTGGCCAAGGCCGGCGGATCGGGTGTGTCCAGCACCACCCCAGAGAGCGTCATCTTAGGCGCATTACTCATGTGTCCTCCTTGGCACGGTCCGGGTCCCCAGGCTAGACGAGACCTGCCGCTAGGGTGAGGCGAAGTCAATGGTCAGACCATCGACGTGCTCCGCACCGGAGCCACACGATCAAGGAGTACGCACATGGGTCTCGGAGTCGGAATCTTCCTGCTGGTCGTCGGTGGCATCCTCGCCTTCGGCGTACGCGACCAGTGGAGCGCGGTCGATCTCACCGCCATCGGTTATGTCTGTCTCGCCGTCGGGTTCTTGGCGATCATCTTGTCGCTGGTGATCCAGCAGCAGCGGCGCAAGACCAGCCACACCTCGGTGGTCGAGCGTCGCGACGACCGCATCCCGCCGCCGGCCGTCTGAGGCCGGCCCTCCGGTTCCAGCCGGAGGAGTCAGGGCAGCTGGTGGATGGCGAGCGGCAGCACGCGCGTGGCGCCCACCTCGGCCAGCAGGGCCGACGCGACGGTGATCGTCCACCGGGTCCGGATCACGTCGTCGACCAGCAGCACCGGGCCGTCGAAGGACACCCCGGGGATGACTGACGTCCGCGCCAGCAGGTCCTTGGCCCGCACCGAGGAGGCCGACTCGGCGGCCGGTGGCGGCCCGGTGACCTGCAACGCCTCCACCAGCGGCAGCCGGCCCACCTCGGCCAGGTGCGCGGCGATGGAGCCGACCAGCTGCGGATAGCGGCGCGACGGCATCGGCACCACCGCGACCGGGCGGTCCCAGGTCCGCGACCAGCGTCGCAGCGTGTCGACGCAGGCCTGCAGGATCTCGTCCGGGGCGGGTCCGTCCTGGTGCCACAGCGTGGCCAGGGTGTCCTGCCAGGCCGGGTCGTCGGCGAACGCGATCGCCCGCCCGGGCGCCACCCCGGCGATCCGGCCCTTGCGCGGCGCCAACCCGGACACCCACATCTTGCGCGGCTCGACCACCACGTCCTGGCCACGGAAATACGTCCGCGCTCGGTCGACGGTGTCGGGATGCGGCTTCGCGCCCGGGGCGGGCAGCTGCCCGTCGCAGACCGAGCAGCGGCCGCACGGCTTCGGGTCGGGGTCGTCGAGGGCCCGCTGCAGGAACTCCATCAGGCAGCCCTCGCCGTGGGCGTAGCGGCGCATCAGGTCGGCCTCGGCGGCGCGGACCCGGCGCAGCTCGGCCCACTTGCGCTGGTCGAAATACCAGGGGGTGCCGGTGGCCGCCCAGCCGCCCTGCTGGCGGACCACGGCATCGTCGACCGCGAGGATCTTCAGCATGGTCTCCAGCCGGCCGCGGCGGATGCCGGTGGCCGACTCCAGCGCCGGCACTGACGCCGGGCCGTCGCGGAGCGCGTCCAGCACCTGCTCCACCTGGCGCTCGTCGGGGATCCCGGCGGTGGCGAAGTAGTCCCAGATCCGCTCGTCGGACTCGGCCGGGACCAGCACGGCGGTGGCGTCGGCCAGCGCCCGGCCGGCGCGACCGACCTGCTGGTAGTAGGCCACTGGGGAGGCCGGCGAGCCGAGGTGGATGCAGAACGCCAGGTCCGGCTTGTCATAGCCCATGCCCAGGGCGGAGGTGGCGATCAGCGCCTTGACCTCGTTGCGCCGCAGCCGGTCCTCCAGGCCCTCACGGTCCTCGGACTGACCGGAGTATGCGGCCACGTCCAGCCCCTGGGACTGCAGGAAGCCGGCCACCCGCTGGGTCTCGGCCACGGTGAGCACGTAGACGATGCCGGAGCCGGGCAGCTCCCGCAGCGCGTCGGCCACCCAGGCGTAGCGCTCCAGCGGGGTGAGCGGCGGGATGACCGCGAGCCGCAGCGAGGCGCGGGCCAGCGAGCCGCGCAGGGTGACGGTGCCCTCCCCCAGCTGGTGGGCGACGTCGACGGTGACCCGCTCGTTGGCGGTGGCGGTGGTGGCCAGCACCGGGGTGCGCGGCGCCAGCGCGAGGAGCGTCCGGGTCAGTCGCTGATAGTCCGGGCGGAAGTCGAAGCCCCAGTCCGAGACGCAGTGCGCCTCGTCGATGACCAGCAGCCCGCAGGCGCCGAGCAGGTCCGGGAGCCGGGCGGCGAAGGAGGGGTTGGCCAGCCGCTCCGGGGAGATCAGCAGCACGTCCAGCCGGTCGGCGGCGATGTCGGCGAACACGCCCGACCAGTCGTCGACGTTGGTGGAGTTGATCGTGGCGGCCCGCAGCCCGGCGCGCTCGGCGGCGGCGATCTGGTCCCGCATCAGCGCCAGCAGCGGCGACACGACCAGGGTCGGACCGCCGCCTGCCCGGCGCAGCGCAGCTGTGGCGCCCCAGTAGACGGCCGACTTGCCCCAGCCGGTGGCCTGGACCACCAGGACCCGCTGGCGGTGCTCGACCAGCTGCTCGACCGCGGTGATCTGGTCCGGCCGCGGCCGGGCGTCGGGTCCGGCGACCGCGACGATGGTGTCGGCGAGGGCAGCCGCCGCGCCGGTCACCGGCTCAGCCGCCGGCGACAGCGGGGATGATCGAGATCTTGGCCGCGTCCGGGACCTCGGCGTCCAGCCCGCCGACGAAGCGAACGTCCTCGTCGCCGATGTAGATGTTGACGAAGCGGCGAAGCGCGCCGGTGTCGTCCAGCACCCGGGCGCGGATGCCGGGGTGGCTGGCCTCCAGCGACTCGAGCACCTGGGCCAGGGTCGCGCCCTCGGCGCTCACCTCGTTGGCACCGCCGGTGTAGCTGCGCAAGATGGTGGGGATGCGTACGGTGGCGCTCATCCGCGGTACTCCTTCCAGAACTCCGCGAACGCCTCATAGCGTGGCGCGATGGTGGTCTTCGGGCCGACCTTGCCGGCCACGGCGTCGAGGGTCTTGAGCCCGTCACCGGAGTTGATCACGACAGTCTCGGCGTCGGGGTCGAGCGCTCCGTCGGCGATCAGCTTGGCCGTGACGCCGACGGTGACGCCGCCGGCGGTCTCGGCGAAGATGCCCTCGGTGCGGGCCAGCCGCCGAATGTTCTCGACCACCGTCTCGTCGTCGACGTCGGTGATGAGGCCGCCGGTGCGCCGGACCACGTCCAGCACGTACGGCCCGTCGGCCGGGTTGCCGATGGCCAGCGACTTGGCGATGGTGTCCGGCTTGACCGGCTTCACCACGTCATGGCCGGCGCGGTAGGCCTGGGCGATCGGCGAGCAGCCGGTGGCCTGGGCGCCGAAGATCTTGACAGGCTTCTCCTCGACCAGGCCGAGGGCGATCAGCTCGGCGATGCCCTTGTCGATCTTGGTCAGCTGCGAGCCGGAGGCGACCGGGATGACGATCTGGTCCGGCAGCCGCCAGCCGAGCTGCTCGGCGATCTCGTATGCCAGGGTCTTGGACCCCTCGGCGTAGTAGGGCCGGACGTTGACGTTGACGAACGCCCAGCCGTCCTCCTCGCCGGCGATCTCGCTGGCCAGCTTGTTGACGTCGTCGTAGGTGCCCTGCACCGCGACCAGGGTGGTGTCGTAGACCGCCGAGGCGATGATCTTCTGCTGCTCGAGGTTCTCCGGCACCAGGACCACCGAGGTGATGCCGGCGCGGGCCGCGGCGGCGGCAACGGCGTTGGCAAGGTTGCCGGTGCTCGGGCAGGCCAGCACCTGGAAGCCGAGCTCGCGGGCGGCCGACAGGGCGACTGCCACGACGCGGTCCTTGAACGAGTGGGTCGGGTTGCCGGAGTCGTCCTTGACCCACAGCTGACGCAGCCCAAGGTCGGCGGCCAGGTTGCCGGCGTCGACCAGGCGGGTGAAGCCGGGATCGGTGGAGCGGAAGGTGGCGATGTCGGCCGGCACCGGCAGCAGCGGAGCGTACCGCCAGATGCTCTTCGGGCCGGCTTCGATCTGGGCCCGGGTGATCTTCCCGAAGGCGTAGCCGACCTCGAGCGGGCCGAAACACTCCATACAGGCGTAGAACGGGCCGAGCCCGGTCTTCTCGCCGCAGGCGCGACAGACGAGGTGGGTGGCGTTGCCGAAGGCGCCCGGACGGGCACCGGCAACGGCAGGGAACTGGGTGTCGAGCACCGCGGTCATGCGATCAGTCCTTCTCATCATCTGTCCTGGTCGACGATCGACCAGGCGGAGTTGGCACCATGCGCTGGGCGCGATCGCTCGCACTGCAGCCGGTTGCCGGGGAGTCATAGGGCCGGTCCCTCATCCCCTCTGGATGAACGTCTGCAACCCTAGGCGGGTCCGGGCCTCCGGCGCACTTCGGCGTCCAGATGATGGGAACTGCGTCCGCAGGCTGAGACGACAGGCGGGCGCGACGGTGCCACCATGGGGTGATGCGGAGATCTCACGGGACCAGGCTCACCGGACTGGAGCGCCTCCGGATGGTCGGTAACGCCGTCAACCTGTCCACCCCGTTCGGTCTGCTGGTGGCCCGGGTCGGTCGGGCCGACGTACGCCCTGGCCCGCGCGGACTGCTGCTGGCCGACGGCTATCGGCTGGCATTCCCGGTCGCGAGCGCGTTCACCATCGGCAACGTGGCGCTGACCAGCGGATCCTGGCCGGAGCTGGCCAAGCGGTGGCCGCAGCTGCTGGAGCACGAGGAGCGTCACAGCTGGCAATATCTCTACTGCCTGGGACTGCCCTATTACCTGGCGTACGGCGGCTGCCTGGCGTGGTCGGTGCTGCGAACCGGCGACCGGGCGTCGGCGAACTTCTTCGAGCGGCAGGCCGGGCTGGCGGCCGGCGGCTATCGGGAGCGACCGGTGCGACCGCTGTGGAGTCAGCTGTCGATCGTGAGGTCGATGCCGAGACGCTTGGCCGAGCGGTTGCGCTGACGGGTGGCGCGCAGCCGGCGGAGCCGCTTGACCAGCAGCGGGTCCTGAGCCAGGGCCTCGGGCTTGTCGATCAGCGCGTTGAGCACCTGGTAGTAACGGGTGGCCGACATCTGGAACTGGTCGCGGATGGCCTGCTCCTTGGCGCCGGCGAACTTCCACCACTGCCGCTCGAAGGCGAGAATCTCGGCGTCACGCTCGTTGAGCGCACCGACCTGCGGGGCGGCATCGTGCGAAGGGTTCGGGGCGACAGCCATGGCGCCCATAGTAGGACCTAATGACAGTGGTGTCATTCACCGCCCGCGACGCCATGCGGTTGGATGGTGCCGTGACTTCTGACAATACCGCCCAGATCGGCTGGGGCATCCTCAGCACCGGCCACATCGCCTCCGTCTTCGCCAAGGACCTGGCCCTGCTGCCCGACGAGGCCCGGCTGGTGGCCGTCGGCTCGCGGACGGCTGACAAGGCCGCCGCGTTCGCCGCCGAGCACGGCTTCGAGCGTAGCTATGGCACGTACGCCGAGGTGGCGGCCGACCCCGACGTGCAGGCGGTCTACATCGCCTCCACCCACAACGACCACTACGGCTCGGCCAAGATGTGCCTGGAAGCCGGCAAGGCCGTCCTGGTGGAGAAGTCGATCACCGTCACCGCCGCCGAGGCCGCCGAGCTGGTCTCGCTGGCCCGGGAGCGCAACGTCTTCTTGATGGAGGCGCTGTGGAGCCGGACCAACCCGCTGATCCGCCAGGCCGCCGAGATCGTCGGCTCCGGTGAGCTCGGCGCCGTCCGGCACGTGTCGGCGTCGTTCGGGTTCGCCTATGACGGCGAGCCGACCAGCCGGCTGCTCGACCCCGCCCAGGCCGGCGGAGCACTGCTCGACCTGGGCGTCTATCCGGTGCACCTGGTCAACCTGTTCCTCGGTGAGCCGGCAGCGGTGCTCGGCTATGGGTCGCTGGCCGCGACCGGGGTGGACGCGCACTGTGCCGCTGTGCTGACCTATCCCGCCGCGGGCGATCGGCCGGCGGCGACCGCGACCGTGCTCTGCAGCCTCGAGGTCAACCTGCCCACCCGGGTGGAGGTGTTCTGCAGCAACGGCCGGATCGAGATCGACGGGTTCATCCGTCCGTCGGAGATCCGCGTCTTCCGCGGCAACGACGGCGACGCCGAGCCGGAGGTGCTGGTCACCTCGTGGCCGGGCGCCGGCTACACCTTCGAGGCCCAGGAGGTGATGCGCTGCGTGCACAGCGGGGAGATCGAGTCGCCGCTGGTGCCGTGGGAGTCGAGCGTGGCCGTGATGCGGACGCTGAACGCCTGGCAGTCCGCCGTCGAGGCCGCCGCCGGAGCGGCGTGATGGACCGCCTGCACGGCAAGGTCCAGCCGTACGCCTGGGGTTCCACCACGGCCATCCCCGAGCTGTTGGGCGAGCAGCCGACCGGTGAGCCGCAGGCCGAGCTGTGGCTCGGGGCGCACACGTCGGCGCCGTCGCTCCTGGGCGACCGTCCGCTGGACGAGGTGATCGCCGCCGACCCGGACGCCACCGTGGGTGACGCCGCGGTGGTCGAATACGGCGCCCGGCTGCCGTATCTGCTCAAGGTGCTGTCCGCCGCCAAGCCGCTGTCGCTGCAGGCTCACCCGTCGCGGACCCAGGCCGAGGACGGGTACGAGCGGGAGAACGCCGCCGGCGTCGCGCTGGACGCACCGGAGCGGACGTACAAGGACGACTGGCCCAAGCCCGAGGCGCTGTGCGCCCTGGGTGACGTGGAGGCCCTGTGCGGGTTCCGCGACCCGCAGCAGACGTACGACCTGTTCGAGCGGTTGGCCGTGCCGGCTGCGGTGGACCTGGTCGCGCCGCTGAAGACGGGCGGGCCCGAGGCGATCGCCACCGTGTTCGAGCGGATGCTGCGGCTGGAGGATGAGGAGATCCTCGACGAGGTTGTGGCCATCGCCGGCATGGTGGGCGCCGACGACGTACCGGGCTCCCCCGACCTGGCGCTGTTTGCCCGGACGGCGACCGAGCTGGCCGAGCACTACCCCGGCGATCCCGGGGTGCTGGCTGCGCTGCTGATGAACCGGGTGGCCTACGGCCGGTTCTCGGCCATCTTCCTGCCGGCCGGCAACCTGCACGCCTATCTGCACGGCACCGGCATCGAGATCATGGCCAACTCCGACAACGTGCTGCGCGGCGGGCTGACCCCGAAGCACATCGACATCGACGAGCTGCTGAAGCTCCTCGACTTCACCCCCGGTGATCCGGTCATCATCGACGGCGTGGAGTCGGCGCCCGGCGTGTTCGCCTACCCCACCCCCGCCCCCGAATTCGCCCTCTGGCGCCTCGAACCCGCCGGCAGCCAGGTCGCCCTGCCCGCTGACGGCACCGGCCGGGTGTTGATCTGCGTGGAAGGCACGGTCACCTTGCAGTCGGCCGAGGCTCGCCTGGAGCTGGAGCAGGGTCAGTCGGCGTTCGTGCTGGCCGCGGACGCGGCCACGCAGCTGTCAGGCACGGGTACGGCGTTCATGGCGGCGCCCGGTCTGGACGGGTCGGACCAGCTGGCTTCGGCTGCTGGCGGACTCTGATCTGTTCTCAACTCGGCAGCCGGGTCAGTCGTTGGTAGTCTGGCCCGGCATTCGCTGGCGTGGCGCAATTGGTAGCGCACCTGTCTTGTAAACAGGCGGTTGTCGGTTCGAGTCCGACCGTCAGCTCCACTATCTCTCCTAGTCAGGGCGCTCTCGGTCCCGAGTGGAGGAACTTTTTACGGCCGGGTGACAGAAGTAGGGCTCGACTGCTTGGTGGTCGAGACTGAGGTGCGGCGGATTTGGCTCGACGACATGCGGCACACCTGTGCGTCGTTGCTGCTGGCGCAGGGGGTGCGGGCGCGGTGATGAAGGTCCTGGGGCACTCGCAGCCTGCCGAGCGATGCGGATTCGTTGGTGACTCGATCATGGACATCGAAGTAGCAGGCAAGACCGGCGTGCGTTCTATTGGCTACGCCGATCACCAACGCCGCGGCGAAGAACGTGCAGCTGCTGAACTAACGCACTCGTGACTCATATGGGCGACCTTGCATGACATAACTAGATGAGTCTGCGCTGCTCCTCGGTAGCAGTCTCATACTCATCGACGAGTTCGGTCGCGTGATCGATAAGGATCTGGAGAAAATTGGGTCCGACCGCAAAACCGCGAGTTCTCCGCAGTATCCGGTGACGCCGGTGCACCGGGTTCTTGCAGCGATCAAAAACGTACTCATCCATAATCGACCATTCGCCGTGAACGTTGGCGGACGCGGGCGCGAATATCAGACGATAGGCGTCCTCCAGTCCGACTGCCAGCGCCATCTTTCGGGTGTCAGCCCTTGCGAAGTTGCCGCCTAGATCGATCCCTTGAAACTCCTCCATCACGTCCTGGTTGACCAACGCATCCAGGTACTCGACGTACGTGATGAGCTCTGGTGGCGGGTTCTCGGTCCGGTCGATGACGTCTTCGTAGTGAAGTTTCAGGAGCTTAAGCTTGCCCATGCCGTACACCTTGAACTTCGAAAAGATATCGGGATCGTCGCTCCTCACGATATAGCGGAAAATGATGCGAGCCTCAATAAGGGTGCGTAGGAGCGGCGCACCGTGCTCCATCGTCCAAAGGGGCGGGTAGCCTGCAAACACGCCAAGGTAGCGCAGGACTCGCCCCACGAGTCCGGTGAGGACTTCGTAGCGGTCGGGATCGTACAAGTCGGGGTCGGCGGTATCCGCGAGCGTCTGTAATCTCGTACGGAGCTCGTCAACGACCTCCCGGGCCGCGTTCAGCGTCTGGCGCCAACAGTCGGCTGGTTCGGTCGAGACCTCGGCGCCCCCATCGATTCTCTCCGCGGCATCCGAAGTAGCGGTTTCGGCGTCGCCGGCTCCGACATCTGGGCCGGTTGAATCGGTGCTTGATTTCTCGTCCGACCATCGGCAAGCGTAGATCTTCCAGTTGGAGCGCCAGAACACCTTCGCCCACTCTCGCCGGCGTTCCATGAAGGACTCATCGAAACCGGCGAGAGCTCCGTACATGGCTCGGTATCCGGCCTCTGCGGCGCGGTTCTGCTCCTCGTCTTCATGATTGGGCCAGCCGGTGTAGTGGTCCCACTCTTCCTTGGAGGGTAGATGGGTTCGGCCAGCAGCCAGGTAGCGTCGGCAGACAAGAGCCTTCGCCCAAGTGGCTACGTCTCCTTGGCGTGGCCCCGCCTCGACGAGGAGGTTGTTCAGGACCCGCTCGGCAACGACCGGGTCAACGCTGATGCCGCGATCGCGCCACGGCTGAAGAAGCCAACTAGCTGGTGCGGCAGGATACATTCCGAGGACGTGGGCGAGTTCTTCAGGAATGAGCTCGTCGTACAGACCTTCTCGGAGGAGCGCACTCAACAAGGCGGGACGTTGTTCTTCGTCGATGTTGTCGAAGTCGCTGAGGCGGCCAGCGAACACATGAACCTTGTGCAGTGCCTTCTCGCTGTTTAACCGAAGGGCCTCCGGCTCCGACGTCGCGCTGCCAACTTGGTCCCCGCCCTCGGGCTGCGCGACGTTGTCCGCCGCCTTGATTGGCGCGGCCGAGTTGCGTAAGAGTGCTGCCGCTGCTTGAGAGTTTGGATCACCGATACCGAGCATGGCGTCGATGAATTCAAGCATGAGATGTAGGCGGTCGACCGCGGAAGGACTACCTCTCTCGGATAGATACCGAACGATGATCAAGAAGTCGGGCAGGTCGTCAAGTTCCCAATGGACTGTGTTCAGCACACCGCCAGCAATGTTCAACAGCGGCGGCGTCAGTTTGTTGCGGTGACGCTCGTGAGCGGACAAGGGGCTGTTTCCCCGTTGCCGACGTCGTTGGTTCCGGTTCTTCTTCGACACTGCGCGGTCCTGGTGTGAGTTGGGTTGCAAAGCATCGCAGAGGCAGCGGCCATGCCCTAGCTGGCGTGGTGAGGTAGCAACCAGCGTCCCAAACTGAACGCCTTGGCACGGTGGCACGACCCGTAGTCGCAGGTCCGGCTTCGTCTCCCGACAGCACTCCAGCGAGGCAGTTGCCGGATCTGGCTCTTCTGGATCAAGGGGGCCGCTACGCGTGTCCTCGCTTCGCTGCGGGCCGCTGCGAGGCCTACGGCCGGCTCCTCTGTTCTACATCCGGCTCATATCCGCTCTCGCGCTGATCAGCCTGCGCGATCAAGTCCTCCCAGGGCCAACGCACCGTTGAATACCGGCGGTACAACAAAAGCTGACGATCTACTACTCGCACTTTCTCGTCCGCGTACGATAGGACGAGACCCCGCCCATCATCATCTACCTGGAGGGACTCGAACTTCTCAAGCACGGAGCGGAGGTTCCCCTTTTGTATCCGTGACTGCCGGCCATGGGCGATTCGGTAGATAGTATCGATGTGAATTCCGGACAGCAGCTCCGCATCAGTTCCATCGAACACGACCGCCATCGTGTGCCCGTAGATCCCTGTCGAATTCGGATAGGTGCGAATCCCACCAGCCACCTTCTGCGCGAAGGTCTGGTAGGTAGTATTGAGTTCCTCCGCATAGAACAGCGCGGCATCGATAGCATGCTTTGGATCGTTTACTACCTGCAGCTCATCACGCCGCTCTTCAATGCCCGCCCGGTCCAAAGCATCGAGTGTCAAGCGTTGCAGAATTCCTGAGTTGCCATAACTGTCGCCCACCAACTGGCGCGAAACTGGCGCGTCGAACCGTACATTGAGCGCCTTTCCACCTTTATCCAATACTTTGAGAAGGTCGCCTTCAGACCAAACAATGGACTCCTCGCGTACGCGCCCAGTGAGGTCATGATTCAGGTTCAAGAATAGATTCGACTCGCTCCAAACGCCGACAATGACGACGAATAGTCCAAAGTCCCACAATGCCTTAAGGTCAAACGCGAAGAACCGCCGCTGATCAGGGGATAGATAATGAAAATCCTCGATCACTAGACGACGACCAGACTCGATCACTAATTCAGCAATGAACCGGAGATCTTCAATCGGCTGCGTCATCGCCTGAGTAGTTGCCGCACCACCTGCCGAAATTCCGATACCCAGCTTCACTTTGACCTTGCCGATGAGACCAACTCCGACCTCAGTCTCTCCCTCAACTGACCCCGTGAAGCTCACCGAGCTTTCTCTCGATACCTCAAGCCTGACGCCCAGTTCGGCCAGCGCCTCTCGGTAAATATCCAGCACCTTCTTGCCGAGGCGGCATTGAATTACGAGGGCGTCGGGAAGCACGGACTGCCGCAGCCACGTCTTACCAGCCTTCGAGACGCCCTTGATGGCGACATGCGTAGGTCGTCTCAAGTGCTTGGTGACATCGCCATCAAGGTCACCCCGGTCGACGTACGAGTGGACCAGAACGCGATTGGACACGCCAAAGACCTCGTCGGTTCGCAATGCAGCCACGGCAAGATCCTAGCCGCTCATGTTCGCCTGAACCGGGAATACGCATCAGCGACCCCTCCCGGAGGAGGCGCGAACGGGAAGCACTCCGGCGAGGCCGTTAGGCCACAGCCTCTCGACCGACGCCGGGATCCCTCTACCGGTCCTCGGACTCGATCAACCGTAAGTGATGCCTTTATGAAGCAGGACTAAGGCATCCGGGAGACCAGGTTCAGTGAGCGCGGTGATAGTCGAACCGAAGTAATTCATATCAGAAGGCCAGTTGATGGGGTCGATGGAAAGCTGTTGCTGACGACGCCGGAGGTTCTCGGAGGTCGGCGGGCAGGACTGATCGCTGCTTGCTTTCGTCAGGCCATGAAGGAGCGAAGCGCAAGTCTGCGACTAGCCGAGCAATTCGGCCGGAGTTGGATCCAACGAGGCGGAGCATCAGTCTATGCCCCGCATAACCGCAAGGTCCTCGAAGTCGTCCGGCGATCAGCCCGTGCCGAAGGCCTCCCCTGCAGGACGAGCGTCGATAGACAACCCCGTGATCGCAGACCCACCATTGCCTGTCCCTCCGCGCCCCGCCAGGCCAGCGGTCACCTGGCATACCTCCTCTGGCTATGCTCAGCCGGCATGAAGATCATCGGGTACCGGATCGTTCCGACGGCGTTGGACTGGGGGCGCCGGATCGGTGACGTCAACGGCGTAATGCCGGGGAACGAGACCCCGTCCAGTGTGGTGCTCGTCGAGACCGATTCCGACCTCACCGGCGTCGCCATCGGAGACGGGAGCATGATCGATCGGGTCTTTCCGGCGGTCGAGGGCGAGGACCCACGGTCGGTCAGCGCCTTGTATGACCGGATGCTGGCCTGGACGTTCAAGGCGGGCCATGCCGGCTCGGTCCACGGGGCCATCGGAGCGATCGACCTCGCCTTGTGGGACATCAAGGCTAAGGCGGCCGGCGAGCCGCTGTGGCGACTGCTGGGCGGCCGCAATCGCGCTGTCCCGGGGTACGCCTCCGGGCTGGACGCCGGGCTGGACGACGACGAGCTCCACACGCTGTATTCATCGTTCGCGCAGGCCGGCTTCACCGGCGCCAAGCTCAAGGGCGGACGCAACGTCGCCGACGACCTGCGGCGGCTGGAGGTGGTGCGAGATGCCCTGGGCACCGACCATCCCGTTCTCGCGCTCGACGCCAACGAGAGCTGGAATCCCAAGCAGGCCGTGCGCTACGTGGCCGCGCTCGAGCAGCGCATCGACCTGGCGTGGGTGGAGGAGCCGCTCCGACGATGGGACGCCGACGGACTGGCAACGGTGTCGCGGCAGGTCCGCGCCGCGGTCGCTACCGGAGAGAACCTCACTGGCGTCGACCAATACCTGCCGCTGATCAGCGCCCGCGCCGTCGACGTGGTGCAGGCCGGCGGGGGCTGGGGCATCAGCCACTTCCTTCGGGTCGCCGCCCTGGCGGCCGGGCACAACCTGCCGGTCAGCCCGGTCGGCTTCTTCGGCCACCTGGCCCCGGCCGCAGCCGCGGTGCCCAACCACGCGCTCACCGAGGTTCAGGGGTTCACCCTGCCGGCCGGGGTCAGCGCGGACTGGGACATTGACGACGGCCGCATCATCCTGGGCACCGCGCCGGGCAACGGCCTCACCCTGGACGAGTCCGCCGTACGCCTCCCGGCCACAGTCGAGTCGTTGCCAGTGGAAGGCCCGCACGTACGCCCCGCCGACGCCGGCCTGCGGATGACCCTGCACGGCTGACGCGACATCGAGCCAGGCCACCACTCGCAGCCGAGGATCTGCCCCGACTTCGGTTGCTCGTTCGGGCAGGGGTCTGTCTGACTCGGTCACTAGGCAGACGATTTGCTGTCGACGTTCGTGGACATCGTGTGCAGGACGCCGGGCAGCTGCTTCAGCATCGCGGCGGGCAGGTCGCGGACCGTCTCCTCCGCCAGGGTGACCCATAGCTCCCGGATCTGGTCGGCCAGCGCCTTGCCGCTGTCGGTCAGCGCTACGACGGTGGCGCGCTTGTCGACCGGATCGGGGGTCCGCCGGATGTGGCCGGATGCCTCCAGCTTGCGAGTCATCAGCGTGACGCTGGGTGGCTCGCAGCCCAGCGCCCCGCTCAGCTGAGCCTGGATCAGCGGGCCGTTCCGGTCGAGTTCCAGCAGTACGGCCTCTTGACCGGGGTGCAGGCCGAGCGGTGCCAACAGCTGCGCCGCCCGGGCACGGTGGCGCAGGCTCAGCAGGCGGATCCCCTGGTTGAGGGCGTCGGCGTACTCGGGATCCATAACTCTCCTTGACAGCAAGACTCGTTATGCGCATAACATTGTCTCGATCATTATGCGCATAACTAATACTACATAATCAAGGAGTCACATGACGGTGAAGGTCGCAGTCTTCTACTACAGCTCGACGGGCACGGTGCACGCGCTCGCGAAGGCCGTCGCCGAGGGCGCCACCTCGGCCGGGGCGGAGGTGCGACTGCGCCGGGCCGCCGAGCTGGCCCCCGCCGAGACCATCGATCAGAACCCGCTGTGGCGTCAGCATCTCGACATCACCAGCTCGGTGCCGGTGGCCCAGCTCGACGACCTGGCCTGGGCCGACGCGTACGCGTTCGGCACGCCGACCCGGTTCGGGACGCCGGCCGCGCAGCTCAAGCAATTCATCGATCAGGCCGGCGGCCTGTGGCGCGACGGTGTGCTGGCCGACAAGCCGGTGACGGCGTTCACCTCGGCCTACAACCGACACGGCGGCAGCGAGGCCACAATCCTCGCCCTGGGCAACGTCTCCTATCACTGGGGCGCGGTGATCGTGCCGCCCGGCTTCACCGACGCCACGGTCTACGCCGCCGGTGGCAACCCCTACGGCACCGTCGCGACCGGGGGTAGCGGCGCCGACGCGGCGGCCCTCGATGCTGGCCGCTACCAGGGCCAGCGGCTGGCCGACTTCGCCGTCCGGCTGAAGGGCGCTCGCCTCGTCGCGGGCGCTGCCCAGAGTACCTGAGGCGCAGTCCGATGAAGCGGAGGAAGTCATGACCACCACCCGTGCTGACAACCAGGCGGTCAAGGCATACAGCGGCCCGGCCTGGCTGGTTCTCGCGCTGGCCTGCGCCTGCCAGTTCATGGTCATTCTCGACGTGTCGATCGTCAACGTCGCATTGCCCCAGGTGCAGCGGGATCTCGGGTTCACGGACGCGGGACTGGCCTGGGTGGTGAACGGCTACGTCCTGACGTTCGCCGGTTTCATGCTCCTGGGCGGCCGGGCGGCCGACCTGTTGGGTCACCGCCGGATGCTGGTGTCCGGGCTCACCCTGTTCTCGCTGGCCAGCCTGGGTGCGGGCCTGGCGACCAGCGCGGAGCTGCTGGTCGCCGCCCGCGCTGCGCAGGGCCTGGGTGGCGCGATGCTGGCCCCGGCCACCCTGGCCTTGATCAACACCTGCTTCCCGGAGGGGGCGCAGCGTGCCCGGGCGTTCGGAGCGTGGTCCGCTTCCGGTGGTGTCGGCGGCATGGTCGGTGCGGTGGCTGGCGGCCTGCTGACGACCGGGCTGTCCTGGCGGTGGGTGTTCTTGATCAACGTGCCGATCGGGGCGTTGCTGGTCGCTGTGGCGATGACGTCGCTGACCGCGCGGCCCAGCCGCCGCGAACCGCTGGATCTGGCCGGTGCCATCACCGGTACGGCCGGGCTGGCGGCGCTGATCTACGCAGTGATGCAAACCGCCGACCAGGCGTGGGGATCCGCGGGGGTGCTCGTCCCGGTCGGGGGCGGTGTCGTCTTGCTGTTGATCTTCCTGGTGGTGGAGATGCGGTTCGCCGCGGCGCCGATCATGCCGCTGCGGCTGTTCAGCAATCGCAGCGTGGCGGTCAGCAATGCGATGCTCTTCCTGTTCGGTGGCATCGCCATCGCGATGTGGTTCTTCACCTCGCTCTTGATGCAGAACGTGCTCGGCTATCGCGCGCTCGACGCCGGGCTGGGACAGACACCGGCAGCGGTCATGTTCGTCGGGGTGGCGCGGTTCGCCGCCGGCTGGCTGCCGAAGACCGGCGTACGTCTGCTGGTGCTCGCCGGGTGCGGGTGCTTCGTCACGGGGTTCGCCTGGCTCTCACAGGCAGGCGTCGGCAGCCACTACGTGACAAGCATCCTGGGCCCGACGCTGCTCGTGGCGATCGGCATCGGCCTGGTCTTCCCGACGCTGATGGCGTCGGCGACCGCCGACGTCGAGCCGCGCGACGCCGGCATCGTCGGTGGTCTGGCCAACACCGCCAGCCAGGTCGGCGGTTCGGTGGCGCTGGCGGTGTTCGCCACTGCGGGCGCAGCTCGCGCGGCCGCGCACACCCATGGGAATCCCTCCCCCGACGCTCTGGCCTCCGGGTACGAGCTGGTCTTCGCACTGGCCGTCGGAGTCGCCCTGGCGATCGCCGTGATCAGCGTGCTGCTGCCCAAGTCGCAGCGGAGTTGACCCGCAACAACAGGATTGGCGATACGGTCCCGTCTATGGACATGCTGAGTGGCGCAGAGATCGCCGCGGCCGATCTCACCGACTGGCGCAAGCTCGCGCAGGGACTGCATGCGCGCTACTTGATCAATGACTTCAGCACCGGCGCCCGGTTCGTCACCGCGGTGGGCGAGGCTGGCGACGCACTCGGACACCACCCGCGGGTGGCGCTCGGCCAGGGGTACGTCGACTTCAAGCTCGTCAGCGACGACGCCATCTATCGCGAGGGCGACGGCACCGAACACGTCGTCGAATGGGTGACCCAGACCGACCTCGACCTCGCGCGACGAATCACCGAGATCGCCGCCGACCACCAGCTCAGCCCGGACCCGGCCTCGGTCAGCGACTTCGAGCTCGGCCTCGACACAGCCCACTCCGCGACCATCGCCCCGGTCTGGGCAGCCCTGCTCACCGGCAGCGCCGAGTCCCAGGGCCGCGGCTCGCCCAGCGACGAGATCCGCGACGCTTCAGGACGCATACCGAACCTGTGGTTCGGCGACGCCAACGAGGATGAGCCGTCGGGTCAACGGATCCATCTCGAGGTCTATGTGGGACCCGACGTGGTCGAGCAGCGGATCGCCGCCGTCATCGCCGCGGGTGGCACCGTCGTCGATGACAGCGACTCGCCCGCGCTCACCGTGATCGCCGACCAGGACGGCAACAAAGGGATTCTGTGCGCCGACACCTCCGCGGTGAAGAACGACTGAACTCACCCTGCGGATGACCCTGCACGGCTGACGCGACGTCGCACCCGGGGGGCTCATCCTGATCGGCGCGCGGGGGCGACTGGTAGCCTCCAGACGGATCCGCCCCGGGTCACGGCGTGGACTGTTGTTGGGACGCACACAGATGCCAAAGATCGGCGCACTGACTGAGCTGGCTCGCATGATCGCCGCCGGTGGCATCTCACGAGACCCGCTGGATCGGGCGCCGACTCTCGACGATGTCCGCTCCCTTGCCAAGCGTCGACTCCCGAAGATGGCGTTCGACTTCGTCGACGGGGGTGCCGGTGCGGAGGTCACGCTCCGCGCGAACGCCGCCGACCTCGCTCAGATCACGCTTCGTCCTCGCTCGCTCGTCGACGTATCCGAGCAGTCCTTAGCGATTGAGCTCTTAGGGCAGCAGCTGAAGCTGCCGGTGGTCCTGGCGCCATGCGGGCTCGTCCGGGTCATCGGCGGGGACGGCGAGCTGTCCGCCGTACGCGCCGCGGGAAAGGCAGGAGTGACCTACACGATCAGCAGCGCTTCGAGCTGGTCGATCGAGGAGATAGCGGACCAGGCCTCCGGGCCGCTGTGGTTCCAGCTCTATCTGTGGCGCGACCGCGATGTCACCCGCACCTTGGTGCAACGTGCACAGCAGGTCGGTTGCACTGCACTTGTCGTCACCGTCGACGTCGTGGTCAACGGCAAGCGCCCGCGTGATCACCGCAACGGCATGTCCATCCCGCCCCGGGTGACGGCAAGGAATGCGGCCGGAGTCATTCGCCACCCCGCCTGGTTCGCCAGCTTGCTTCGCGGCCCACCGATAGGCTTCCGCAATTTGCAGGGCCTTGCTGAGGGTTCGAGCGCCATGTCACACCAGGATTTCGTCAACACACAGTTGGCCAATCTGAGCGCCACCTGGGAGGACATCGCGTGGCTTCGGCGGGAATGGCGCGGTCCCATCTTCATCAAAGGGATCACCACACCCGATGACGCGCTCATGGCGATACGCAGCGGCGCGGACGGGATCTTCGTCAGCAACCACGGAGGTCGCCAGCTCGACGGTCTGCCCAGCTCGATCAGTACGCTCCCGGCCGTTGTCGACGCGGTCGCGGGCCGACTCGCGATCATCATCGACGGCGGCATCCGCTCGGGTGCCGATGTCGTCAAGGCGGTGGCCATCGGCGCCGATGCGGCCGCCATCGGGCGAAGTTGGGTCTTCGGCGCGGCGGCGGCCGGCGAGCGTGGAGTCGAGCACGTCCTGAACCTGTTCCAGGCCGAGATCCGCGAATGTCTGATGCTGCTGGGTTGCCCGGACGTCACCCGGCTCGATCGGTCGTACGTGAACTATCCGGCGCCGTGGAATGCACTCGGATCGGATGGTCCTTAAGCCCCGGCTCTGAATGCCGACACTGCGTCGCGAGTCGTCGTCTGGATGCGATAGAGGCTGGTGGACGCAGCGACATAGAGGGTCGTTCCGTGCTCACCACCGAAACAGAGGTTGCCCACCTTCTCCGGAACCGGGATCCGCAGGGCCAGCTCGCCCTGACTGGTGAACACCTGCACCGAGTCGAGACTCGAGGTCCAGATATTGCCGTTCACGTCGACGCGGAATCCGTCTGGCAGTCCGGGATCCACCTGGGCGAACAGGCGCCCGTTCTTGGCATGGCGGCCCTCGAACACATCGTAGGCGTGGATCGAGTGCCCGCCGGGACGGGCCGGGTTGGGCTCACCGGGGGGATCGATCGAGGAGTCGGCGACATACAGCGTCCGCTCATCAGGAGAGAACGCGAGACCGTTCGGTTGCTCGATGTCGATCACCACCGGGTCGACCCGGCCGGTCGTCGGGTCGAAGCGGAACACGTACTGGTCCCCGTACTCCAGCTCTCCGGCGTGGCCTTCACCGGGGCGCTGAATGCCGTAGGCGGGATCGCTGAACCAGATGGTGCCGTCCGACTTGACCACGACGTCGTTCGGGGAGTTGAGGCGGGCACCGTTCCACGAGTCCAGCAGCACGCTCACCCGGCCTGCCACATCCCGCTCCAGGGCGCGCGCACCGTGGGAGCACTGGATCACCGACCCATCCAGATCCAGGGTCCGCCCATTGGCGTAGTTGGCGTTCTCGCGATACACCGTCAGCTCGCCGGTCCGCTCACTGAACTCGACGATGCGGTTGGCCGGTATGTCGCTGTAACGAACTGCTTGTCGCTCAGGGATCCATAGCGGGCCCTCGGCCCAGATTGTCCCGCTCGCGACCTTCTCCAGACAAGCGCCGGGAGCCAGCAGTGGAGACGACATCATCTTCCCTTCTCAGCCGTGGGTGTACGGACGGTTCAGCTGACAGTCCGGGTTGAGCTCCACTCCGAATCCCGGTCGGTCCGGCACCGTCATGCGACCGTTGACGGGCACCGGCTCATTGAGGAGCAGAGGGGAGAACATTGGCACGATCGAGGTGGCATCCGGGTGCATCATCAAGAACTCCGAAAACGGGCTGTTATGTCGGGTGATCACGAAGTGGTAGGAGTAGACGCTTGATCCGTGCGGGATGACCAGGGTGGAGTTGGCGTCAGCCAGCGCCGAGATCTTGATCAGTTCGGTGATTCCGCCGCACCAGCCCACATCGGGCTGCCAGATGTCGGCGCACTCCATCTCCAACAACATGCGAAAGCCCCAGCGGGTCGCTTCGTGCTCCCCTGTGGAGACCGCCACGCGACCAGACAGCCGGCGACGAAGCTCCCGGTATCCCCAGTAGTCGTCAGCGGGAAGGGCCTCCTCGATCCAACGGAGCTTCACGTCGCGGCACGCGTCGACCAGCTCAGCCGCGTTGAGCTGATCCAAGGACATCCAGCAGTCGAGCGACAAGAAGAAGTCATCCCCGACGGTGGAGCGGAACTGCTCCAGCTCCTCGACCTGGGCTCGTCGGGCTTCGATCCCGTCCGCCGGAGCCCAGGTCAGCGGCACCTTGCCGCCGATGAAGCCCATCTCCTTGGCAAGGTCTGGTCGGGGACCAGTGGCGTAGAACGTGAGCTGGTCACGGACCGCGCCTCCGAGGAGGGCATAGACCGGCTCTTGGCGCAGGCGGCCAAGCAGGTCATACAGGGCGAGATCAACCCCGCTGATGGCGTTGAGCGCCAGTCCTCGCCGCCCGTAGTAGATGGTTGAGGAGAACATCTGGTCCCAGATGCGCTCGAGGGCATCAACCGGGGAACCCTCGACGAAGCGGGCGAGATGGTTCTCGATGATCCAAGCCGCCGGCTCGCCACCGGTGGTGACGGCAAAGCCCACCACTCCGTTGGATGCCTCCACCTCCACCACTACGGTCCCCAGCACGTTCAGCCCGAACAGGCGGCGATGCGCACGGTATTCGGGATAGCGCGACATCGGGGTCGCGATCGGACCATCGATCCAGTGGTCATCGGGTTGGTCGTGATAGTCCGCACCCCCGCCACGCATCGTGTACGCGCGGATGTGGCGGACGGTCGGAACGCCTCTCATCGCCTGGTTCCTTCCAGTTGTTGATCAAGGCTTTCGGACGAGGGAGCGCCCCAAACGCCTCGGGTGCGCCATCCAGGTCGACACGATAGTGGACGAGGGCAGCAGTGCGTCACCTTGGTCGGCCAGCCGCAGCCTGATGATCACCTGTCCGACGCAGCCTTCCGGGCGACGTCCCGCTGGCAAGCTTGATGTAGCGACTGAGATGGCTGGCTGAGTGGAAACCGCATCGCGCGGCTATGGCTGACACCGGCAGGTCAGAGGTCTTCAGGAGCGCCACCGCATGCCGCAGCCGGACCTGCTGGAGCGCTGCCTGGGGAGAGAGCTGCCGCAGCGTGGCGAAGTGCTGACGAAGACCAGATGGCGACACCCCCACCTGCTGCGCCACCTGGGCGATGGTAAGCCGGGCGGAGTAGCTCTCCTCGAAAATGCGCTCGGCGGCCTGCACGACCCTGTCGGCCGAGCTGGGTGGCTTGCCTGAGTCATGTCGGCGCAGTGTCACGTCGAGAATGCCCAGCCAAGCCGCGACCATGGCGGGACTGTGCTGATCAGCGGAGGATGACTCCCGCAGAATCGCCTCAATGAACCGACCCACGTCGTGTGCCGCGTCGGCGTGGCACGTCGGCGGCCAAGGCTGGTCATCAGGACCGTCCACCAGCAGGTAGTAGTTGGAATAGCCACTCCTCGCTCGTTCCTCGTGCAGCGCGTTCGGACGAAGCACCAGCACGGACCCTGGGGTGACGGCGTAGGTGACGCCGTCGACGATGGAGTCGATCGTGCCGCTCCGGTAGTAAGTGATCTTCCAGCCGGCATGTCGGTGCGGCGGTGCGTGCTGACCACGGCGCGCTGACCACGACCCCACTGACATGAACTCCAGTGGGGATCGGGTCGGCGCTGGATGCACGTTCACGCGGCCAACTGTACGGGTGCAGATAGACATCCAGCTTGAACCACTGGCGATCTGTGCATCTTTGTCAGCGATGGCTGCATTGCCCGACGCGTTCCGCACGATCATGCTTTGTACGTCAGGCCGGACACCCCGAACGATGGAGGAACAGACCGTGCACCATGTGACAGAGCTTGCCGACTGGCTGACCGAACTGAACGTCACGCCGGAGTCGCTGAGCGCGGACCAACGTGACCAACTGGATCGAGACGGGTTCCTCCCGCTGGTCCGGCACATGCCCGACGAACTACTCGAAGCGCTTCGAACCCGAACCGATGAGCTCCTCGTCCAGGAGGGTCCCAGCGCCGGCCACGAGACCCCTCAGAGCGGCGGCGTCGCCGCTTTGGCGAACCTGCTCAACAAGGGGCAGGTCTTCCATCGATGCATGACCGACCCAGCGGTGCTCGCGGCAGCCTGCCAAGTCCTCGGGCCCGACTTCAGGGTCAACTCACTGAACTACCGGGCATCCCTGCCAGGACAGGGACTCCAGGGCCTGCACGCTGACTGGAGTGGAACAGTGCCGGCCGGCGATTTCCACATCCTGAACTCGATGTGGTGCCTCGACGACTTCACCGAGGACAACGGCGCGACACGGGCAGTTCCTGGCTCCCACAACTGGGAGCGGACTCCGGCCGACGACTTGGGCGACCCCACCCTCGATCATCCCGACCAGATCCTGCTCACCGCGCCGGCGGGTTCGGTGATCATCTTCAACGCACACCTGTGGCACGGGGGCACGAGAAACAGGACGGATCAACGCCGCCGGGGCATGACGATGTCGTTCGCACGCCGGAGCGAGCCGCAGCAGCTCGATCAGGC
The DNA here is from genome assembly GCF_056896895.1 of Microlunatus sp. M237. Lineage (NCBI taxonomy): Bacteria > Bacillati > Actinomycetota > Actinomycetes > Propionibacteriales > Propionibacteriaceae > Microlunatus > Microlunatus sp. M237. The sequence continues at coordinate 636,624 of NZ_JBXHBL010000002.1, forward strand.
AGCCCACATCCTCAAGGCGGTGTACGACCAGCTATCACCGGCCGAGCGGTATCTGCTCGACGTCTAGCGGCTCGCGAGAAAAGCCTGAACCGCCAGCTCCGTGCAGCAAGACAGTCCGGGATACGGTGAGACATGGCTATCGAGTCGCCGTATCGGATCGTGCCGCTCAGCGCCGCGACCTGGCCCGCCTTCGATGCGATGGTGCTGCGGCACAACGGGATCTTCGGTGGGTGCTGGTGTCTCTACTTCCACCCCGACTGCGCCGAGCGGGGGCAGAGCTTCGAGGGCAACCGCGCCGTGAAGAAGAGGCTGGTCGAGACCGGGCAGGCTCATGCCGCGCTGGTGATGGACGGCGACGAGGCGATCGCGTGGGCTGAGTACGGCACCCCGGCCGAGCTGCCGAACCTCCATCATCGCAAGCAATACGACGCCACCAAGACCGCGGACCCCGACTATCGGATCACCTGCGTCTTCGTCGACAATCGCCATCGGCGACAGGGCATGACGGAGCTGGCGATCACCGGAGCGCTGGAGCTGATCGCCCAGGCCGGCGGCGGAGTGGTCGAGAGCTATCCCCACGACCTGACCAACCAGACCAAGAAGATGTCGTCGTCGTTCCTCTACAACGGCACCCGCCGGCTCTACGAGCGGCTCGGCTTCACCTACGACCGGCCCAAAGGGCTGAAGAACTGCGTCATGGTGAAGACGGTCGAGCCTGCATCATCGTGAGGACGTCCCAACCAATCAGCGGGCCGCGTGGCCCTCTCGAGCCGGCGTGACGTCGTGCGCCGGACTAGGGCGCGGCCATGCCGACAGGCACCCGGCTGCCAACACGGCGACCACAGCGAGCTGGATGAGCGCGCCAGCGACGTCGGCCTGCGGCAGCAGCGCACCCGTCGCATTCCCGGCGAAATGGAGGAGGATCGCAGCCCACACACCTCCGGACAGTCGCTCCGAGACGAACAGATACACCACCGACAGCGGCAGCATCGTCAGCAGATAGACGCCGGCACGGGGCGTGAAGAGCCCCATCGCGTGCTGACCGGTTCCGTCAAGCAGGAACAGCGGGACATGCCACAGCATCCACGCGCTCCCCAGCACGGCAGCGGTGGCGAGCACGCCCAGGCGCCGGCGCAGCCGCGGCTGGACGTAGCCGCGCCAACCGAACTCTTCGGCGAGCGGGCCGGTGACGAGGAAGACGACAATGAAGAGGAGCGGACCGCCGACGCTTGCGACGGTGTCCGCCGCGGTCGAGCCGAAACCGTCGCCTCCGGGCAGGATCAGTGCGCTAACGACGGCGGGGAGCGCCCCGAGGACCAGGGCCGCGGGAACCCACACCCACGGCTGCCGTATCCGCTGCCGCGGCACTTCGCCGCGTCGGAGCACGACCACCGCCACCAGCGCGGCCAACGACGGTCCGCAGGCGCCAAGTGAATACAGCCACATCCCGGGCGGCTTGGTCACATCATCGCCGGCGAACGCTGCTGCGGCCCAGAAGCCACCGCTGATGGCTACGCAGACCACCACGAAGAGGAGCAGCTGCCCGCGGAGCGTCGCCACGGGCGGTCTACCCAGGGTCTTGGTGGTCGTCATGGCGGGAGCATAGGGCCCGAAAGCGCCGCGCACAGGTCCATTTTCGGCAGGCAGGAAGTCGAGCACCGTTAGGGCGAACGACGTGCGCAGCAGGAAGGGCCGTCCTCGCTAGACGGTGGTGTAGCCGCCGTCGACGAGGTAATACGCGCCGGTGATGAAGGATGCCTCCTCCGACAGCAGGAAGCTCACCAGGTGTGCGACCTCCTCGGCTCGACCGAGGCGGCCGAGCGGATGCCGCTGGATCAGCGCGGCATGAAACTCCTCGGGCAGGCCCGCGAGCAGGGGTGTGTCGATATACCCAGGACCCACACAGTTGATCCGCAGGCCCTCGGGGCCGTACTCCGCTGCAGCATTGCGCGTGATGCCCACGACGCCGTGCTTGGCCGCGGTGTACGCGCCGTTGCCGATCGCGGCGACCATGCCGTGGATGGAAGCCATGTTGACGATGGCGCAGCGCTCCGGTCCCGCCGACAGCATCGCGGGAATCTGATAGCGCATCCCATAGAGCACACCGTTGAGATTGATGTCGATGACGCGATCCCAGGCCTCGAGGTCTGTCTCGCCGACGGGCGCCGGCGGTCCCCCAATGCCCGCGTTGTTCACCGCCAGATGCAGGCCCCCGTAGGTATCGACGGCATGGCGCACGACCTTCTCCGAATCCGATGCCTGCGCTGTGTCCTGCCGGAAGGCCGACGCCGTGCCGCCTGCACTCGTGATCTCCTGCGTCACGCGCTCGGCACCATCGAGGTTGATATCGCTGACGACCACCCTCGCACCCTTGGCCGCCAGCTCCTTGCTGATCGCCTCGCCCAGACCGGAGCCCCCGCCGGTGACGATCGCTACCCTGCCGTCAAAGTCCGCCATTAGATTGCCTCTCGGTACGTCCGTTGCTGAGGCATCTCAGTCTTGCGTACTCGACCCGGCAGCGGAAGGCATGAAGAAAGGCGTTAGTTCAACCGTCTCGATTTTTGTACTCTCTTGATCTCCGGTTTGCCACCCAGCCGGTGATGTCAGCGACTATGAGTCGCAGCCGTACCCGTCACCATCACGGTCGAGGTCGTATGGATCAGAACCGGTCACGCTAACGGGCCCGTCGACGTACTCCGGGCCGTTGCCGGACCCACCGGAGCAGTCGTAGTCAGACGCCGGGGGCAGGCATGGGTCGTAGCCGGGCGTACAGCCGCTGCCGGAGCTCTCCTCTTCTTCCCTTTGCTCCGCAGCCTTCTCCTCGGCGGCCTTCTCGCGAGCGGCCTGCTCCCTGGCCGCCTTAGCGTCGGCCGCCTTCCTCTTGGCCGCCTTGGCCTTCGCCGCTTTCACCTTTTCTGCCCTGGCCTTGGCCGCTTGCTCCTTGGCCGCACGCTCCTTGGCCGCTTGCTCCTTGGCCGCACGCTCCTTGGCCAATTTGTCTCGCGCCGCTTTCTCCCGCGCCGCTTTCTCCTGAGCTGCCTTCGCCTTGGCCGCTTGCGTCGCGGACGCTTCGGCGCTCGCGGAGGGGTCTGCGCTCGGCGCTGCTGGCGCGGCAACTGAGGACTCCACTGACGGAGCGGGTCCGGCCGTGGTCGACCCACCGTCCAGCGCGACCAGCACCACGCCCAGTCCGAACAGAGCGACGAGCAGCGCGAGCGGTGTGACGAGCAGGAGAGTGGCGAGCTTGTGCCGCTCGAACCAGCTGCGTGGAGGATCTTCCTCGCGCCAGAACTGCCAGCCACGCGGGACCGGGCCCCATTCCGGATTCGGCTCCCATCCCTCGGGTGGGGTCCAGCCGTGTGGGGTGGAGGGCCAGTTCGGCGGCGGGACAAAGCGCTTAGTCACTGGAGGCTCCCCGAGGTGCTGACGAAGGGCTGATCTGCGAACCAGACCGCCTCCGCCGAACACTAGGGAACCGACAGTGTGACAATGTCCTGCGCTAGACACCGTTATCCAACCGAAGCCGATGCCGGATCAGCTGCTCACCACGCTGAGGACCGTAAGGAAAACAAAACCGCCCGACCTCATCGAGGTCAGGCGGGAAAGATAGGTGCGGGCGAGAGTGCTCGGGGGTTCACCCCCGCCCGCATGTGAATAACATAGCCTCGCTTGATCGATGATGGGAAGCCCTGAGCGCGTCCTATTTAGGACATGACCGCTTCTTGACACCTCCAAGACAACCTCCCGACTCACCCCGTAAGGTTCCCGTTAGCGATACGCCCTAGGGCGTGTTGGGGGGTCGCTACGATCGGGGGATCGCGGCCTTTTGCTAAGCGGGGATCTCGGGCGGGGGCCGTTCGAGATCCCCCGCAGCGCATGAGGCCCCAGAAGGACGAGACATGGCACCAGCACCAGCCAGCGTCGAGGACTACATCCGGGCATGCCCGGAGACGGTCCAGAACATCCTCACTGAGCTGCGCAACCGGCTGCATGCCGTGTTGCCCGACGCCGGCGAGAAGATCAGTTATGCCATCCCGACCCTGACGGTCGCGGGTCGGCCAGTCATCCACTTCGCCGCCTGGAAGAACCACATCTCGCTCTATCCGGTGCCCGAGGGCGACGACGACCTCAGTCGCGACCTCGCCCCGTACGTCACCGGCAAGGGCACCGCCAAGTTTCCCCTCCGCGCTCCGATCCCGTTCGACCTGATCGAACGCGTGGCGATCCGCCTGGCCGCTGACCGCGCCGCTCCCCCATCCGCTTGACTAGCCTTCGCAACCGTCTGCGAAGGAGCACCGCATGCCCATCGACCCCTACGTCTTCGAACGCCTGGCGCTGATCGAGGGCGCGACGTCCCACGCCGAGGTGGACGCCGATCCGGTTCAGGCGGCGAACTACGCCGAATACACCCGCGACCCGGCGCCGTACGAGATCCCCGAGCTGGAGATCACCGACCGCACCATCGACGGCCCGCACGGACCCATCCCGATCCGGGTCTACCGGCTCGCGTGCTCGACCGCCGAACCGCGCGCCGGCCTGCTCTGGGCCCACGGCGGGGGCTTCCGGGGCGGCACGCTGGACTGGCCCGAGGGCCACGTGGTCAGCGCTGAGCTCGCCGCGCGGGCCAACGCGGTCGTCGTCTCGGTCGACTACCGGCTGGCCAACGAGGGCATCCACTATCCGATCCCCCTCGACGACGTGGTCACCGCCTGGACCTGGTTCTGCTCCGCCACCGCCGAGCTCGGCACCGATCCGGATCGGCTCGCGCTCGGCGGCGCCAGCGCGGGCGGCAACCTGGCCCTGGCCACCACCCTGCGGGCCCGAGACGAGCAGCTCGGCCTCCCCGCCGCGACCCTGCTCGCCTATCCGGTGGTGCACTTCCCCGTCCCGCCGTTGGATGACGAGGTCCACGCCGAGATGCGCCAGGTGCCGCCGATGCTGCGGTTCTTCCCGCAGACCAATGAGGACATGTTCGGCAACTACGTCGGCCGGATCACCGATCTGCCCGGCTACGTCACGCCGGGCCACCTCGACCTGGCCGGCGCGCCACCGACCCATATCGTGATCAGCGAGTATGACGACCTCCGCCCGTCGGCCGAGCTGCTGGCCCGTCAGCTGGCCAGCCAGTACGTCCCGGTCACCAGCTATCTCGCCGCCGGGATGCTGCACGGCCACCTCAACCGCACCCCGGCCCTGGAGCAGACCGACCGCTCGCTCGACTACTTCGCCGCGGTGCTGATGGACCTCAAGCCCGCCCCGTGGGCGAAGGACTGATCATGGCCAGCTACACAGTGAACGCGGCGGCGGTCGACAAGGCCCGCAGCCTGATCGAGTCCCGGCAATACGTCCTGGACAGCGACTGGGGTGAGGTGCAACCCCGCGCCGACGGCGACAACGCCTTTCTCGACACGCATTCCTGGGACGAGTACGCCGCCTGGCACCTCGGCCTGACCACCGGCGCCAACGACCACACCAAGGCGCGTTACGCATTCGGCTACGGCGACTACCGCCGGGTCCACCGCAGCGGCCTGATCGCCTGTCTCTACCGATCCGCGGAATGGCGGCACAAGGCGGTCGAGCAGGCGGCGTACGAGCTGCTGCAGGCACTCGACGCCCGCGCCGGCATCCGCTGAGACCGCTTAGGATCAGGGGACGATCTCCTGCTCCTTCCCCGGTGCTGGAACCAGCTCTCGTGAACAGGACCACCCCGATGCCCGACGACGCAAGCCTGCCCGTGATCGCCGACACCGCCCGCCGCCGGGCCATGGTCGACAACGCCATCTACGTCGACGGCCGCCGCACCACCAGCCCGGACAACCTGGAGGACACCTACGAACTGCTGCGCGACCAGCAGGGCACCGCGTGGATCGGGCTGTATCGCCCCGACGAGGACGAGATCAACTCGGTCGCCGGCGAGTTCGGGCTGCACCAGCTCGCGGTGGACGACGCCATCGCCGCCCACCAGCGACCCAAGCTGGAACGCTACGAGGGCATCCTGTTCGTGGTGCTGCGACCCGCGCGCTACATCGACGAGGACGAGCGGGTCGAGTTCGGCGAGCTGCACGTCTTCGTCGGCAAGAACTTCGTCATCACCATCCGCCACGCCGAGTCGCCCGACCTGGCCAAGGTGCGCCGTCGCCTCGAGGCCACCCCGGCGCTGCTCTGCCTGGGCCCGGAAGCCATCCTCTACGCGATCCTCGACCAGGTCGTCGACGAGTACGGCCCCGTCGCCAACGGGCTGGAGAACGATATCGACGAGATCGAGGACCAGCTGTTCAGCGGCGATCCCTCGGTGTCGCGCCGGATCTATGAGCTGCTGCGTGAGGTGATCCAGTTCCAGCGGACCACCCGACCGCTGGTGGGCATGCTGGCCGGTCTCGAGGGCGGCTTCGCCAAGTATGAGGTGGACGACGAGCTGCAGCGCAACCTGCGCGACGTGCAGGACCACGTGCTCCGGATCGTCGACCGGGCCGACGCCTTCCGCGCCCTGCTGCAGAACGCGCTGACCGTGCACGCCACCCTGGTCGGACAGCAGCAGAACGAGGAGATGCGGCGCCTCACCCAGACCAGCCTGACCCAGGGCGAGGAGGTCAAGCGGATCTCCGCCTGGGCGGCGATCCTGTTTGCCCCGACCCTGGTGGGCGGCGTGTACGGGATGAACTTCGACCACATGCCCGAGCTGCACTGGAGGTACGGCTACCCGCTCGCCCTGCTGGCCATGCTGGGCACCGGCCTGGTCCTCTATCTCGTCTTCCGCCGTCGACGTTGGATCTAGGCCGTCTCATCTCGACGGGTCCCGGAGTCAGCCGATCGTCCCGGTGATGTCGATCACCACATGCACGCTCTGGTTGGAATACACCTTGATCTGGCGCCCACTGGAGATCCCGACCAAGATCATGTTCGCTATGGCGCTCCCTGCGTTGTAGTTCAGGGTGCTCGCTGTCGGCGCGGCCGCACTGCCCGGATAGACCCGAAGGAAGCCACCCGCAGCAGCCGAGGTCGCCGTCACGTTCAGCACCACGCCCGACGTGCCGGGCGGCACCCAGGCCGACGACAACGTGATGGTCCGGGTGCTGTTCGCGGCCAGCTTGCCGCCGGAGACGCGTGAGTCGTACGCCCTGACCGGTGCCGGGAGGAGACCCAACGCACCGGCTCCTTGACTGAACCCGACCCGAGCGCCGTTGACCTGGACGGTGCCGCTCCCGGTGGTGTCGAGACCGAGGCTGATCTTGGTGCCGAGCGGGTACGGTCCGTACGACGCCGAGGGCACGACGGAGCGGCGCGTGGCCATCCCACCGGAGGAGATCGCGGTGTCGGCGAGGGTGTTGAACAAGGTGCCGGTGCCCGCCGCCCACAGCCGACCCAGCGCGGACACGGGGCTACCGCTGCTGTTGTAGACATACCACTCGATGTCGCGGACCAGGGCGCCCGCCGGGATGTCGACGGTGGCCCACAGGTAGGGCGACGATCCGCTCGAGTAGGCGCCGTACCCCCCGTACACCCGGCTGGCCGTGCCGCCTTCGGGCTGGAAGTCCAGCCACGAGAGATGCCGGTAGGTGTAGCCCGAGATGGCCGGTGAGGCTGAGGTGGCGGTCACCGGGCTGGCGTTCTGCTCGACGACCGCCTGCCCCGACCCGGCCTTCTCGTCGATCTTCGGCTCGGCGGGCTCGGCGTGGGCAGGCAGCCCGCCGGCCGCAGCCGAGGCGATCAGCGCCGCGGCACCCGCCCCCAGCATCAGCCCTCGTCGCGGCACGCTCGGGCCGGACCCGGCCCCGTTCTCACTCGTACGCTCGCTATTGGTCATGACTACCCCCGGGTCACCGACGTACCCGTCGAGAGGGTGCAGGTGACCAGGTGCCCCTACGGGATCACAGTGGGCTCCGGTCCCGGTGCTACGGATGCCCCCGGACACGGGTGTCTACTGCCTCGAACCCTAGAGCAGGTCGGTCGGGAAAGCGCCGGCCACGGCCCATTGTTCTAGCTACGTCCGGGGCGCCGGCCACGCCGGTGCTATCGCCGCCCGGCCGGCGGGTCGCCGGAGCTCTCAGGCGGCGTCCCGGGCTGCGACGAACGCCTCGATGGCCCGGTCCAGATCGGCCCGGCTGTGCGCCGCCGACATCTGGGTCCGGATCCGGGCCTTGCCGCGAGGCACCACCGGGAAGGAGAACGCCCGGACGTAGATGCCGTCGGCCAGCAGACGGTCGGCCATGGCACCGGCCTTGACCGCGTCGCCGATCATCACCGGGACGATGGGGTGGTCGGAAGCGGGGATGTCGAAGCCGTGCCGATTCATCTCGGCCCGGAAATACGCCGTGTTCTCCCGCAGCTGGGCCAGCAGGTCGGTGGAGCCACGCAGCAACTCGAAGGTGGCGATCGCCGCCGCGGCGATCGAGGGCGCCAGCGAGTTGGAGAACAGGTACGGCCGGGACCGCTGTCGCAGCATTTCCACGATCTCTGCCCGGGCTGCGGTGTAGCCGCCGGAGGCTCCACCCAGAGCCTTGCCCAGCGTGCCGGTGACGATGTCGACCCGGTCCTGCACCCCGAACAGCTCCGGCGTGCCGGCGCCGGTCTCCCCCACGAAGCCGACGGCGTGCGAGTCGTCCACCATGACCAGGGCGTCGTAGCGCTCGGCCAGGGCGACGATCTCGTCCAGCGGGGCCACATAGCCGTCCATCGAGAAGACGCCGTCGGTGGCGATCATCCGGAACCGGGCGTCGGACGCGGCCTGCAGCTGGGCCTCGAGGTCGGCCATGTCGCGGTTGCGATAGCGGAACCGGCGGGCCTTGCACAGCCGGACGCCGTCGATGATGCTGGCGTGGTTGAGCTCATCGGAGATGATCGCGTCCTCCGGACCCAGCAGGGTCTCGAAGAGCCCCGCGTTGGCGTCGAAGCAGGAGCCGTAGAGGATCGTGTCCTCGGTGTGCAGGAAGTCCGAGATCTGGCTCTCCAGCTCCTTGTGGATCTCCGCAGTCCCGCAGATGAACCGCACCGAGGCCATCCCGAAGCCCCACCGGTCCAGCGCGTCCTGCGCGGCCTTGATCATCACCGGGTGGTCGGCCAGCCCGAGATAGTTGTTGGCGCACAGGTTGAGCACCGTCTCGTCGCCGACGCCGATCTGCGCCGACTGCGGGGTGGTGATCACCGACTCCGACTTGTAGAGCCCTTCCGCCTTCAGCTGGCTGAGCTCGGCGCTCAGCTGGTCCTTCATCGTGGTGTACATATCCAGTGCCCTCCGGCGTCTTTCGTCAGTCGTCCCAGGTCATGATCACCTTGCCGCTGTGCCCACTACGGGTGGCGGCGAAGGCCGAGGCGTGCTCGGAATAGTGGAAGCGGTGGGTGATCACGCCAGAGATGTCCAGACCGCTCTGCAGCAGCACCGACATGGCATACCAGGTCTCGAACATCTCCCGGCCGTAGATGCCCTTGATCGTGATCATCTTCAGCACCACGCTGGCGAAGTCGATGCTGATCTCGCTGGACGGCAGCCCGAGCATCGCGATCCGTCCGCCATGGGTGAGCTGGGCGATCATGTCCCGCAGGGCGGCCGGGCTGCCCGACATCTCAAGCCCGACGTCGAACCCCTCCCGCATCCCCAGCTCGCGTTGCGCATCAGCCAATGACTCCGAGCTGATGTCGACGGCGCGCGTCACCCCGAGCGACTCGGCCAGCGCCAGCCGGTCACGGCTCACGTCGGTGATCACCACGTGCCGCGCGCCGGCGTGCTTGGCGACCATCGCGGCCATGATCCCGATCGGGCCGGCGCCGGTCACCAGCACGTCATCGCCGAGCGCGGGAAACGCCAGCGCGGTGTGCACGGCATTTCCGAACGGGTCGAAGATCGCTGCCACATCAACCGAGATCGGCTCGCGGTGCACCCAGACGTTGCCGGCCGGAATCGCTATGTATTCAGCGAAAGCGCCGTCCAGGTGGACCCCGATCCCCTGGGTGTGGATGCACAGGTGACGACGTCCGGCGCGGCAGTTGCGACACCGGCCGCAGGTCAGATGCCCTTCGCCGCTGACCAGGTCACCGACGGCCACATCGGTCACCGTCTCGCCGACGGCCACCACCTCGCCGGCGAACTCGTGTCCCACCGTGATCGGCGCAGCGACATTCTTCTGGGCCCACGCATCCCAGGCCTCGATGTGCAGATCGGTGCCGCAGATTCCGGTCGCCTTCACCTTGACCAACACGTCCGCCGGACCCATCCGGGGCACTGGTACCTCGACCAGCTCCAAGCCCGGACGTGCCTCTGCCTTCACCAGCGCCATCACGGCCACCACCCTAAACGGTGTTAGGCGTCCTCCTCGCCAAGCGGGCACACTGGACAGGTGAGCATCAGTGTGTTCGACCTGTTCAGCATCGGAATCGGGCCGTCCAGCTCGCACACCGTCGGACCGATGCGGGCAGCTGCCCGGTTCGCCGCGGACGTCGCCACCTCGGGCGAATTGGACCGGGTGACCCGCGTCCAGTCCGAGCTGTTCGGCTCACTCGGCGCCACCGGGCACGGACACGGCAGCTATCACGCCGTGCTCTGGGGCCTGGAGGGCGGCGACCCGGAGACCGTCGACACCCGCACCGCCCCGCAGCGAGCCGCCGAGATCTGCGCTACCGGCCGGCTGCTGCTCGCCGGCATCCATCCGGTGGCGTTCGACCGCGACGCCGACCTGGTGCTGCACCGCCGGAGGTCGCTGCACTTCCACCCCAACGGCATGACCTTCACCGCGTACGCCGGCCAGACCGCGGTGCCGGAGCGCACCTACTACTCCATCGGCGGCGGGTTCGTCCTCGACGACGACGGCAGTGGCCGCCCGCTGCTGCGACCCGACCCCACGCCCGTGCCGTACCCCTTCCGCACCGGCGACGAGCTGCTCGAGCACTGCACCGCCACCGGCCTCCCGATCAGCCAGGTGATGCTGGCCAACGAGTCCGCCCGCCGGCCCGAGGCGGAGGTCCGCGCCGGGCTGCTCCGCATCTGGTCGGTGATGGCGGAGTGCGTGACCAACGGCTGCCGCACCACCGGCGTGCTACCCGGCGGGCTGAAGGTCCGCCGCCGCGCCGCCGAGCTGAACGCCAGGCTGCTGACCGACGCCGGCCGCTTCCGCAACGAGATCGACCCGCTGGCCGCGATGGACTGGGTCACCCTGTGGGCGCTGGCGGTCAACGAGGAGAACGCCTCCGGCGGCAGGGTCGTCACCGCCCCGACCAACGGCGCCGCGGGCATCATCCCGGCCGTGCTGCACTACGCGGTCCGCTTCGTCCCCGGCACCGACGATGACGCGATCGTGCGGTTCCTGCTGGTGGCCGGTGCGCTGGGCGCCATCTATCAACAGACCGCTTCCATCTCCGGCGCCGAGGTCGGCTGCCAGGGCGAGGTCGGCACCGCCTGCTCGATGGCCGCCGGTGCCCTGGCGGAGATCTTCGGCGGCACCCCGGAGCAGGTCGAGAACGCCGCCGAGATCGGGATGGAGCACCACCTCGGGCTGACCTGCGACCCGGTCGGCGGGCTGGTCCAGATCCCCTGCATCGAACGGAACGCCGTCGGGTCGGTCAAGGCGATCACCGCTGCCCGGCTGGCCCTGTATGGCGACGGACGGCACACCGTCAGCCTGGACAAGGTGATCAAGACGATGATGGAGACCGGGGCCGACATGAAGGTGAAATACAAGGAGACCTCCCGCGGCGGCCTCGCCGTCAACATCGTCGAGTGCTGAACCACGGCTGAATCCGAGACCCGTAACGTGTTCGTAGGGTGGCTGGTGTAGGAATCCGGTCATGAGACGGACCGTCACCGCGCACCTCGACATCGCCCTCACCGGCCCAGCCAAGCTCGTCTACGCCGTCACAGCGGCGACCGGAGCGCCACTGGCGAGCGAGTCGCTCGAGGTGCTCGTCGACGGCACCCCGCAGCAGCCCACCGAGCTGCTGGACGCGCACGGCACCCGGCTGCACCAGCTCGTGGTCGACGGCGGGCCGGTGGTCCTCGACTACCGCGCCGAGGTCGACGGCCAGGCGCCGCCGGCGCCGCTCAGCGATCTCGACATGATCACCTACCTCCGACCCAGCCGCTACTGCGAGTCCGACACGCTCGGCCCGACTGCGAGCAGCGAGTTCTCGGGGTTGGCGGGACAGGCGCTGCTGCACGCGGTCAGCGAGTGGGTCGAGGCCAAGCTGGTCTACGTCACCGGATCCAGCCTGCCGACGGACGGCGCGGTACGTACGCTGCTGGCCCGCCAGGGCGTCTGCCGCGACTTCGCCCACCTGGCCATCGCCTTGCTGCGGGCCCTCAACGTCCCCGCCCGGATGGCCGCGGTGTACGCCCCCGGCCTCAGCCCGATGGAGTTCCACGCCGTGGCCGAGGCCTTCGTCGACGGCTCCTGGTATGTCGTGGACGCCACCCGGCTGGCGCCCCGGCAGAGCCTGCTGCGGGTGGCCACCGGCCGCGACGCCGCCGATACCGCGTTCTTGACCAACTTCTGGGCCAGCGCCCAGCTCCGCGAGCTCGAGGTCACCGCCACGGTGGACGACTTCAGTTTCGACGACGGCAGCCAGCTGGTGCAGCTGCGCTGACGCCGCGCTCTCGGCCGGCCCGGCACCGGCCGACGACTCTCAGTGAACTCTTTGGCCCAGACGTTCTGTCTGTCGCAGATCGTGGCTCTATAGTGTGGGTGCACGGTCCCCGAACAAGGAAGTCAGCGACCGAAGCCTGGTTGAGCTGACACTTCGTTCCCGGGCTGTGTATTCCATCGGGACTCCCGATGGACTGTTTTCCACTACGGATCGTCGGGCACGTACCTGCCCGTGGAAAGGATGTGTGGCATGGCCACCGTTTCATTCAACGACGCAACTCGCGTCTACCCGGGTGCAGATCACCCCTCCGTTGACAAGCTGAGCCTGGACATCGCCGACGGCGAGTTCATGGTTCTCGTCGGCCCCTCCGGCTGCGGCAAGTCGACCTCCCTGCGGATGCTGGCCGGCCTCGAAGAGGTCAACCAGGGCACCATCCACATCGGCGACCGCGACGTCACCGACCTGCCACCCAAGGACCGTGACATCGCCATGGTCTTCCAGAACTACGCGCTGTATCCCCACATGACCGTGGGCGACAACATGGGCTTCGCGCTGAAGATGGCGAACGTGCCCAAGGCCGAGCGTCAGCAGCGAGTGATGGAGGCCGCCAAGCTCCTCGGCCTGGAGGACTTCCTCAACCGCAAGCCGAAGGCGCTCTCCGGTGGTCAGCGTCAGCGCGTCGCCATGGGCCGCGCCATCGTCCGTCAGCCGCAGGTCTTCTTGATGGACGAGCCGCTGTCGAACCTCGACGCCAAGCTCCGCGTCTCCACCCGCACCCAGATCGCCGCGCTGCAGACCCGGCTCGGTGTCACCACCGTCTACGTGACCCACGACCAGGTCGAGGCCATGACGATGGGTGACCGGGTTGCGGTCATGAAGGACGGCGTGCTGATGCAGGTCGACAGCCCGCTGGGTCTCTACGACAACCCGAAGAACCTGTTCGTCGCCGGCTTCATCGGTTCGCCGGCCATGAACCTGATCGAGGGCACCGTCGTCGACGGTGGCATCCAGGTCGGCGACTACACCGTGCCGGTCCCCCGCGAGTGGCTGACCAAGGCCGCCGGCGAGGACAAGCTCACCCTCGGCATCCGGCCGGAGAACTTCGCGATCGCGGACAACGGCGAGGGCATCGGCCTCGACGTGGCCGTGGTCGAGGAGCTCGGCGCCGACGCCTACCTCTACGGCACCCTGGCGGGCCTGGGCGAGGACGAGCGTCTCAACGCGCAGCAGATCGTGGCTCGTATCTCGTCGCGTCGTCCTCCGAGCCGCGGCACCACCGTGCGCCTGACCGGCGACCCGGAGCACTTCCACCTGTTCTCGACCAAGACCGGCGACCGTCTCTCCTGAGCCGCGACCCGGCCCGGGGCAACCCGGGACCCTGACCGACCAGCAGGCCCCCGCTTCCGAGCGGGGGCCTGTTGCGTTGTGGGCTCAGAGCAGGTCGAGCAAGAACCGCGGCCCGACCACAGCGGCGCCAACCGCACCGACCCGGCTTCTCAGCTCATGGTCCGCGGTCACCACCACCACCGACCGGGGACCGGGCGTACGCTCCGCCGCCAGCGCGACGATGGTGTCGTCGCCCGACCCGGGCGCCGCGACGACCTCGACAGCGGGCACCCCGGACACGTCGCGGGCCGCCCCTTCGGTCACCAGCACGACACTCGGGAACCGCCGGGCCAGACCGGTCCCGGTCGGGTCCACCGGACCGAGGCCCGGCACCGGGATACCCGCCTCGACCATCGCCGCCAGCTCGTCGCGCAGCCGACGTACGGCACCTGAGCGGTCACGCCACCACCCGTCGGGTCGGCTGCCGATGGTGTTGGCCGCGTCCACCACCAGCACCGGAGCCGGACCCACCCGCCGCAGCGCCGGCCAGCTGGCGGCGAAGCCCGGATGCAGCGGCAGCTCCGCCAGCCGATCAGGAGCCACCCAGCGCACCGCGTCGCTCTCGGTCCCGCGGGGCGCCGGCTGCAGCCCGGTCAGAGCGGAGGCGACCACGGTGGAATAGGACCAGCCGCCGTGGTCGTCGAGATAGGTCCCCTCCACCCGGACCTGGTCGGGCTCGAGGGTGGACTCCTCGCCGGCTTCTCGCAGGGCGGCGGTCACCGCGCTCTCGGACTGCTCCCGGGCTCCGCCGAGCACCCCCCAGGTGCCGCCGTGGTGACTCCAGTGCACCCGCAGCTGCAGCAGGACATCGGCATCGATCGCCGCGCTCGAGCGGAGCAGCAGACCTGCCGCGCCGTACAGACCCCAGTGGCGATGGCCGAGACCGCAGGTGGTCCAACCGTCGCCACTCCTCATCACCCGCTCGATGCTATGCCTCGGCGCGCTAGCGTAGGGCGGCCAGTTCACGAAGGAGACCGCAGACCGTGCCGATGGAGCACCTGATCCGACCCACCACCCTTGACGACGCCGAGGCGTACGTCCGTTGCCACGTGGAGTGTCTGGCGGAGACGTACGCCGAGATCATGCCGCCGGAGTTCGCCGACCAGCACCGCGCCAATGTCGAGGCGACCATCCGCTCGACCCGCGAGGCCTGGCTCGCCGCGGAGCGGGAGCAGCCGCGCCGGACCCGCACCTGGGTGGCGGTGGACACGAGCGGTGAGGTGGTCGGCGTGGCCCGGTCCGGGCCGGGTCCGCAGCCCTGGGAGCTCGAGATGGGGGCGCCGCCGACCGCGATGACGTTTCAGCTGCACCACATCTACACCCGGGCGCGCACCCACGGCAGCGGACTCGGCCAGCGGCTGCTGGACGCCGCGCTGGAGGGTCGCGACGCCTATCTGTGGATCCTGCACGGCAACGACCGGGCGGCGCGGTTCTACGCCCGTAACGGCTTCATGGCCGACGGCGGACAGCTGAACTGCGGCCCCAGCTGGTTCTTCCGACCGATGTCCCGGCTGGCCCGGGTGACTGCGGCGGCGTGACGCGAGCGGTCAGGCTCAGGCCGACACCGATCCCAGCACGCCGTCCAGCACCTCGATCAGCCGCTGCCGCAACGGCGCGGCCCGGACGCTGAACTCCTTCTGCGCCGCCGCGTACGCCGCTCGGCCCTCCGGCGTCTCGATCGGCACCGGCTCGAAACCGAGGGCGGTCAGGTCGTACGGGCTGGCGCGCATGTCCAGCTCACGGATCTCCCGGGCCAGCGCGAACGTGTCGGCGACCAGGTCCGAGGGCACCAGCGGGGACAGCTTGTAGGCCCACTTGTAGAGGTCCATGTTGGCGTGCAGGCAGCCGGGCTGCTCCAGCTCCGCCTGGTCGGCCCGCGACGGCTGCAGCAGGTTGAGCTGGCGGGCCGGTGGGGTGAAGAAGCGGAAGGCGTCGAAGTGGCCACAGCGGACGCCCCGCTCCTCCACCACCGCAGCCACCCGCTCCGGCGCAAACCGCAGCGGCCAGTCCGGGTGCCGTCGCTCGGTCTCCTGCTGGCGATAGACCATGGCCCACTCGTGCAGCCCGAAGCAGCCGAAGAACCCCGGCCGGTCCGCGGTGCGGGTCAGCAGCTCGTGCACCCAGCGGATCGTCGCGCCGCGGACCGCGCACACCGCCGCCACGTCGACGGTCACGCCCTCCTCGGTACGGACGTAGTCCCGCCACTCCAGCCACTCGGCGGCGCCCTCTCCCTGCAGCACCACCCCGGCCCCGGGATGCCAGCGGCGCAGCTGGTAGGGCCGCTGGTTGTAGTACTCGAAGAGGAAGTCCTCCACCGGGTGCTCGATGCCACGACTGCGGCGCGCCCGATGGGAGGCCAGCCAGCCGTCGACCCGGGTGGTGTGGATATCGCGGAGCTCGGTCCAGGTCGGCTCGTCGAGGAGACGGGCCCGACCCGCGACCGGGAGGCTAAGGGCGCCGGCAGTCACCGGCCCACCCTAGACCGCCGACAGCGTGGCCAGGTCCTCGGCGGAGAGCTCCACCGCACCGGCGGCCATGTTCTGCTTCAGGTGCGCCAAGGACGAGGTGCCCGGGATCAGCAGCACGTTGTCGGCCCGGGCCAGCAGCCAGGCCAGGCCCACCTGGGCCGGGGTGCAGCCGAGCCGCTGGGCCACGGACAGCACGGGACCCTGCTCATTCACCCGTGGCATGCCGGGGAAGGCTGATCCGAGCGGGAAGAACGGCACGTAGGCGACCCCCGCCTCGGTGCACCGGTCGAGCACCGCGGCGTCGCCCTGGGCGACCAGGCTGAACGCGTTCTGAACGCAGACGAGGTCGGCCACGTCGATCGCGGTCTCCACCTGCTCCAGCGTCGCGTTGGAGATCCCGACGCCGGCGATCTTGCCCTCTTCCCGCAGCGCCACCAGCTCGGCCAGCTGGTCGGCGAGCTGGTCGGCCAGTGATGCCGCCTCGGTGGCCGCTGAGGGGTCGCCGGCGTCCGGCAGCCGCAGGTTGACAGCGCCGAGCTGCTCGACGTCGAGGGCGCGAAGGTTGTCCTCCACCCCCGCCCGCAGGTCTTCGGGGCGCAGCGCCGTCACCCAGCCGCCGGCGTCGTCGCGCACCGCCCCGACCTTGGAGACCAGCACCAGGTCGTCCGGATAGGGGTGCAGTGCGGCGCGGATCAGCTCGTTGGCCACGTCGGGGCCGTAGTACTGCGCGGTGTCGATGTGGTTGGCCCCCAGCTCGACGGCTCGGCGGAGCACGGCGAGTGCCTCGTCGCGGTCCCGCGGCGGGCCCATCACGCCCGGACCACACAGCTGCATGGCGCCGAACCCGACCCGAGAGACGGGGCGGCCGGCCAGAGAGAACTCAGACGTTGCCATGTGTTGACGCTACTCCCCATCCCGGACCGACATGACAAACTGGATCGGTGCCCAGGTTCTTGTCAGCGAAGCCGGATTCCCGACTGATCACCCTGCCCTGGGGGACCCCGCTGGAGGACTGGCCGGAGTCGACCCTGGTCGCGCTGCCCCGCGGTATCTCGCGGCACGTGGTGCGCTTCGTCCGGGTCGGCTCCGACATCTACGCGGTGAAGGAGGTGCTCGAGCATCTCGCCCTGCACGAATACCGGCTGCTGCGGGATCTCGCTCGACTGGACGTCCCCTCGGTCGACCCCGTCGGTGTGGTCACCAACCGGGTCGACGCCAACGGCGAGCCGCTGGACCCCGCGCTGCTGACCAAGCACCTGCAGTTCTCACTGCCCTATCGCTCGCTGTTCAGCCGGGGCGTACGCCAAGACACCGTCAACCGGCTGGTCGACGCCATGGTGGTGCTGCTCGCCCGGCTGCACCTGACCGGGTTCCTGTGGGGTGACGTGTCGCTGTCCAACACCTTGTTCCGGCGCGACGCCGGCGCGTTCGCGGCGTATCTGGTGGACGCCGAGACCGGCGAGCTGCATGACGAGCTGACCACCGGGCAGCGTGAGCACGACCTGACCATCGCCCGCACCAACCTCTTCGGCGAGTTCTCCGACCTGGAGGCGGGCGGTCTGCTGGACGAGGCGCTGGACCCACTCATCCTGGTGGAGACGATCGAGAACCGCTACCGCGAGCTCTGGTCGGAGCTGACCGGGGTGGAGGAGTTCGACGGCAGCGAGATGCACCGGATCGAGAGCCGCGTCCGCCGGTTGAACGCCCTCGGCTTCGACGTGGCCGAACTCGACATCACCACCGACTTCGCCGGCTCGACCATCCGCATCCAGCCCAAGGTCGTCGACGCCGGTCACCACTCCCGCCGGCTGATCCGGCTGACCGGGCTGGACACCGAGGAGAATCAGGCACGCCGGCTGCTGAACGACCTGGACAGCTTCCGCGCCCGGACCGACCAGCAGAACGCCGACGAGTCGATCGTGGCCCACCAGTGGCTGACGACGCAGTTCGAGCCGGTCATCAACGCCGTACCGCCGGATCTGAGCGCCAAGCGGGAGCCGGCCGAGCTCTATCACGAGGTGCTGGAGCACCGCTGGTTCATGTCGGAGCGGGCCGGCTCCGAGGTGCCGATGCTGGAGGCCGCCGACGGCTATATGAAGACGGTGCTCAAGCAGCTGCCCGACGAGGCGGTCACGGTCACCGGGATGGAAGGCCCCAACCGGCTGTCCAACCCCTACGACCCGTCCCAGGGCTATGCCGACGACGCCGACGACAAGCCGTACGACCCGTGGGAGGACGGCGAGTCCGACGCCGACGATGCGCCGTCATCGGCCTATCTCGACATCGACGCGCTCCGCCGGGCCAAGTCCGCCCAGAGCAGCTAGACAGCTCCGGCTGCGGGTCCGGCTTGGGTCCGGCTGTGGGCCCGGTCGTGCCGGGCACCTCAGCGCGGGGGCATCCGCAGCGCGCCGTCGAGGCGGACCACCTCGCCGTTGAGCAAGGGGTTGGCGATCAGCTGGTCGACCAGCAGGGCGTACTCCGCCGGTCGGCCCAGCCGGGCGGGGTGCGGCACCAACGCCTCGAGGCTGCTCCGGGTGTCGCCGGGCAGGCCGGCCATCATCGGCGTCTCCATCACGCCCGGGGCGATGGTCATCACCCGGATCGCGTGCCCGGCGAGGTCGCGGGCCGCGGTCAGGGTCAGCGCCACGATCCCACCCTTGCTCGCGGCGTACGCGGCCTGGCCGACCTGGCCGTCGTACGCAGCCACGCTGGCCGTCATCACCACCAGACCACGGTCGCCGTCCAGCGGTTCGTTGCCGGCCATTGCCTCGGCGGCCAGCCGGAGCACGTTGAAGGTGCCCACCAGGTTGATGTCGACCACCGCCTGGAAAGCCGCCAGGTCGAGGACGCCGCGCCGGCCGAGGATCCGGCCCGGCGTCGCCACCCCGGCGCAGCTCACCACCACCCGGAGGGTCCCGCGCCTGGTGGCCAGCGCCACCGCCGCGCTGACCTGGTCGGGGTCACGGACGTCGGCGGGTGCGAACGCCACCCGGTCCCCTCGCTCGGCGGCGCGGGCCGCACCGGCCGAGCCGGGCAGGTCGACGATGACCACCTGCGCCCCGGCGGCCAGGGCAGCGTCGACGGTGGCGGCGCCGAGCCCGGAGGCTCCGCCGGTGACCAGGACGACGTCGGACGCGGACAGCTGCACGGTTCTCCTTCAGGGGGTGCGGAGCAGCTGGCGGGCGATCACCAGCCGCTGGATCTGGTTGGTGCCCTCGAAGATCTGGGTCACCTTGGCCTCGCGCAGATAGCGCTCGGCCGGGAAGTCGGTGGTGTAGCCGTAGCCGCCGAGCACCTGCACCGCGTCGGTGGTCACCTTCATGGCAGCGTCGGTGGCCACCAGCTTGGCCACGGCCGCGTCGCGGGTGAACGGTCGGCCGGCGTCGCGTCGTCGGGCCGCCATCAGATAGCTGGCCCGGGCACTGTCCACCGCGGCCGCCATCTCGGCCAGCAGGAACTGCAGCCCCTGGAACTCGGCCAGGGTCCGCCCGAACTGGGTCCGTTGCCCGGCGTAGGCCACGGCGCAGTCCAGCGCCGCCTGGGCCAGCCCGGTGGCGCAGGCGGCGATTCCCAGCCGACCCGCGTCGAGCGCCGACAGGGCGATCGTCATCCCGTCGCCCTCGGCCCCGATGCGTCGCTCCGCAGTGACGGCGGCGGCGTCGAGATAGAGCGCCGTGGTGACCGAGGCGGTCATTCCCATCTTCTTCTCCGGCGCTCCGAAGGAGAGCCCGGGGGCGTCACCGGGCAGGACGAACGCGGAGATGCCCTCGGTCCGGGCGTCACTGGTCCGGGCGAAGATCGTGTAGAAGTCCGCGTGCGAGCCGTGGGTGGTCCAGGCCTTGGCGCCGGACAGCAGATAGCCCTCGTCGGTGGGAGTGGCCCTCGTGGTGATACCGGTGATGTCCGAGCCCGCTTGGGCCTCGGAGAGAGCGAAGGCGCCGAGGGTGTCACCGTCGACCATCCCCGGCAGCAGCGCCGCGCGTTGCTCGGCGGTGCCGAACCTCGCCAGCACCGTGCAGCTCATCACGTGCACCGAGAGTCCGACGCCGACGCTCATCCAGGCGGTCGCGACCTCCTCGAGCGCCTGCAGGTAGACCTCGTACGGCTGGCCGAGACCGCCGTACTGCTCCGGGAACGACATCCCCATCAGGCCGGCCTCGCCGAGCAGGGCGTAGACGTCGCGGGGGAAGGTGCCGGACTCTTCGGTGGCCGCGGCGCGCGGCAGCAGCTCCGACTGGGCGATCTCCCGAACGAGGGCAACGAGCTCGGCGGCCTCCGCGCTCGGCAGCAGTCGGTCGACGGCCATCGGTCCCCCTCGTCGGGTTCGGCGCCTTTGCCGCAGGAAAGCGGTACGGATCAGAGTACGCTAGTACCGCCATGGTAGTCGCTGCTCCCGACCGTTCGTTGACCCGACGCCAGTCCGACCTGCTGGACGAGCTGGTGGACCTTGTGCTGGCACAGGGATTCAGCCACCTCACCCTCGACGACCTGGCCGGCAGCCTCGGCTGTTCGAAGCGCACCTTGTATGCGTTGGCCGACAGCAAGGAGCAGCTGGCCACCGCGGCGGTCCAGCACTTCTTCCGCCGGGCCACCGCGCAGGTGGAGGCAGCGATCGGTCGCACCCGCTCGCCGGCACGGCGGGTGACCCGCTATCTCGAGGCAGTTGCTGAGGCCTTGCGACCGGCGTCGCGCGAGTTCCACCGCGACGTGGCGGCCTTCGCCCCCGCGCGGGAGATCTATGAGACCAATACGGCCGCGGCGGCCCGGCGTGTTCGCGGCCTGCTGGACGAGGGCACCCGGTCCGGGGCCTTCCGGACAGTCCCCACGGCGTTCGTCGCCGAAGTGGTGACCGCCACCATGCGCAGGATCACCGCCGGGGAGGTGCAGGAAGCCACCGGACTCACCGATGCCGAAGCCTATCGAGAGTTGGCGCGACTAGTCGTCGCTGCAGTCAGCCGCTAAGGCTCTCGGGGAATAGGCTTCGACAATGGACGAAGATCTGCACTCCCTGGGCGAGGACCTGGTGACCACCGCGGCGCGGATGGTGCGCTGGACCTCGACCACCGGCTGGGGGATGAGTCTGGCCTCGGCCAGGATCTTGGCACGGCTGTCCGACAACGGCCCGTCGCGGATCAGCGACCTGGCGGTGCTGGAGCGGTGCTCGCAGCCCACCATCACCAACCACGTGAAGCGGCTGGAGGCCCAGCTGCTGGTCAGCCGGACCACCGACCCCACCGACGCGCGGGCCTGGATGATCGAGCTGACCGAAGACGGCCTCGACCAGCTGCGGGCGATGCGGCAAGCGGTCGGGACCAACGTCGAGCCCTATCTGGCCACCATGTCGAAGCGCGACCACAAGGCGCTGCGCGAGGGCATCGAGGCGATGCGGCGGCTGATGGCCCAGGCGAAGGAGCCGGCCCGCGCGTCGGCCCCCGATAGGCTGCCGCAGTGACTTTCCGGCTTTACGACACCGCAACCCGCTCCACCCGTGACTTCGTCCCGATCGTGCCTGGTCAGGTGTCGATCTATCACTGCGGGCTCACCGTCCAGTCCGCACCGCACCTGGGCCACATCCGCAAGGAGGTCGTCTTCGACGTCCTGCGCCGCTGGCTGACCCGGTCCGGCTTTGCGGTGACGGTGATCGCCAACGTCACCGACATCGACGACAAGATCTTGATCAAGTCCGCCGAGGCCGGGGTGCCGTGGTTCGCCCACGCCTACCGCTTCGAGCGGGAGCTGCACGACGCCTACGCCGCACTCGGCTGCGAGCCGCCGACGTACGAACCGCGCGCGACCGGGCACGTGCCGGAGATGCACGAGCTGATCACCGTCCTGATCGAGCGTGGCCACGCCTACCCTGCCGAAGACGGCTCCGGCGATGTCTATTTCGACGTACGCTCCTGGCCCAGCTATGGATCGCTGTCCGGGCAGAAGATCGACGAGATGGAAGCTGCTGCCGACGCCGACCCACGCGGCAAGCGCGACCCGCGCGACTTCGCCCTCTGGAAAGGCCACAAGCCGGCCGAGCCGCTCACGGCGTCCTGGCCGAGCCCGTGGGGCCGTGGCCGCCCGGGCTGGCACCTGGAGTGCTCGGCCATGGCCGGGAAGTATCTCGGCGACGAGTTCGACATCCACGGCGGCGGCATCGACCTGCGGTTCCCACACCACGAGAACGAGCTGGCTCAGTCCACCGCCGCCGGGCAGCGCTTCGCCCGCTACTGGATGCACAACGCCTGGGTGACGGCGGCCGGGGAGAAGATGAGCAAGTCGCTCGGCAACGGGGCGCTGGTGTCTGAGGTCACCAAGGCGTACCCGCCCCGGGCGGTCCGCTTCTATCTGGCGCAGCCGCACTACCGTTCGGCGATCGAGTTCTCCGACGCGTCATTGACCGAGGCCGCCGCCGCCCTCGCCCGGATCGACTCCTTCGTCGACCGCGCCCGTGAGGTGGTCGGCTCGGCCGAGCCCACCCTGCCGGACGAATTCGTGGCGGCCATGGACGACGACCTCGGTACGCCGACCGCGGTGGCCACCATCTATGCGGCCGTCCGGGACGGCAACGTCGCCCTGGACGCCGGTGATCTGGAGAGCGCGGCTCGTCACCTGGGGGCCGTGTCGGGCATGCTGGACGTGTTCGGTCTCGACGCCGCCTCCCCGGTCTGGCAGACGCGGAACGACGATGCGGGACTGCGCGAGGTGGTCGACGGACTCGTCGGCGCCCTGCTCGAGCAACGGGGTGCGGCCCGCGCCCGTAAGGACTTCGATGCCGCCGACGGCATCCGCGACTCGCTGGCCGCGCTGGGTGTGGAGATCTCCGACACCCCGCGTGGACCACGCTGGTCACTGAACACCGCAGCAGCTGCGGGTCAAGGAGAGTAAGAGATGCCAGGCAACAGCCAACGCAAGGGCGCCATCCGCCGCAAGGGCAAGGGCAACACCGCCGGTTCCGGTGGCCGGGTCCGTCGCGGCCTGGAAGGACGCGGCCCCACGCCCAAGGCCGAGGACCGGCCGTACCACAAGGCGCACAAGGCCAAGGCGTTCGCCGAGCGCAGTGAGCGTCGCGGCGAGCGCGACCGGCCCGGTGGCTCGCGCACCGGTCGCCCCGGCACCGGACCGGAGTGGGTGGCCGGGCGCAACCCGGTGCTGGAGGCGATGCAGGCCGAGATCCCGGTCAAGGCGGCGTACATCGCCGAGGGGGCGGAGCGGGACGATCGGCTGCGGGAGATCCTCAAGCTGGCCGCGGCGCGCGGCAACGCGCTGCTCGAGGTGACCCGGGTCGAGCTCGACCGGATGACCGGTGGGGCGGTGCATCAGGGAGTGGCGCTGCAGCTGCCCGAGTTCACCTACGCCCACCCGGACGACCTGATGAACGCCGCGTTCGACGCCGACGGAGAGCCGCTGATCGTGGCGCTCGACTCCATCACCGACCCGCGCAACCTGGGTGCCATCGTCCGTTCGGCGGCCGCCTTCGGCGCCAACGGCGTCCTCATCCCGGAGCGCCGCTCCGCCGGCATGACCGCCGCTGCGTGGAAGACCTCCGCCGGCGCCGCGGCCCGGATCCCGATCGCCCGGGCCACCAACCTCAACCGGGCGCTGCGGGCGTACGCCGACGCCGGGTTCGCCCTGGTGGGTCTGGACGGCGAGGCCGAGACCGACATCGCCGGGCTGCCGCAGGCGTCCGGGCCGATGGTGCTGATCGTGGGCAGCGAGGGCGACGGCCTGTCGCGGCTGGTCCGCGAGGCGTGCGACGTGCTGGTGTCGATCCCGATCGACGGCCAGGTCGAGTCGTTGAACGCCGGTGTGGCCACCGGCATCGCGCTGTACGAGATCTCCCGCTCGCGGCCCTGACCGGGGCACGCCCCCACCGGGGCGTGTCTCACCGGGCGAGGGGGCGTCGGGAAACAGCGATAGATTGGCGCGGTACGTCCGCTCCGCCCGACGCCCACAGGAGTACTTTTCGTGACCGACACCCTCCCCTCCACCTCCGCGATGAACTCGACCGCGTCCGAGGCCTACCGTGCCGCGCTCGCCGTGATCGAGTCGGTCGAGCCCCGGATCGCCGAGGCGACCCGCGCCGAGCTCGCCGACCAGCGCAGCTCGCTGAAGCTGATCGCCTCCGAGAACTACGCCTCCCCGGCCGTCCTGCTGACCATGGGGACGTGGTTCAGCGACAAATACGCCGAGGGCACCGTCGGGCACCGGTTCTACGCCGGCTGCCAGAACGTCGACACCGTGGAGTCGCTGGCCGCCGAGCACGCCCGTGAGCTGTTCGGCGCCGAGTACGCCTACGCCCAGCCGCACTCCGGTATCGACGCCAACCTGGTCGCGTTCTGGGCCATCCTGGCCAACCGGGTCGAGCTGCCCGCCCTGGCCGAGCACGGCGCGAAGGGCGTCAACGACCTCTCCGAGGACGACTGGGAGGCGCTGCGCAAGAAGTTCGGCAACCAGCGCGCCCTGGGCATGTCGCTGGACGCCGGCGGCCACCTGACGCACGGGTTCCGTCCCAACATCTCCGGCAAGATGTTCGCCCAGCGCTCCTACGGCACCGACCCCGAGAGCCAGCTGCTCGACTACGACGCCCTGCGGGCCACCGCCAAGGAGTTCAAGCCGCTGGTGCTGATCGCCGGCTACTCGGCGTATCCGCGCCGGGTGAACTTCGCCAAGATGCGTGAGATCGCCGACGAGGTGGGCGCCACCTTGATGGTGGACATGGCGCACTTCGCCGGTCTGGTCGCGGGCAAGGTCTTCACCGGCGAGGAGGACCCGGTCCCCTACGCAGACATCGTCACCACCACCACCCACAAGTCGTTGCGCGGTCCGCGTGGCGGTCTGGTGCTGGCCACCAAGGAATATGCCGACTCGGTCGACCGCGGCTGCCCGATGGTTCTCGGCGGCCCGCTGTCCCACGTGATGGCGGCCAAGGCCGTGGCGCTGGCCGAGGCCCGCACCGCGGAGTTCCAGACGTACGCCCAGAACGTGGCCGACAACGCCAAGTCACTGGCCGACGGCTTCCTGCGCCGCGGAGCCAAGCTGGTCACCGGTGGCACCGACAACCACCTGGTGCTGCTCGACGTCACCTCCTTCGGCCTCACCGGCCGGCAGGCGGAGTCCGCGCTGCTGGACGCCGGCATCGTCACCAACCGCAACTCGGTGCCCAACGACCCGAACGGCGCCTGGTACACCTCTGGCGTCCGCTTCGGCACCCCGGCGCTGACCACCCGCGGCTTCGGCGCCGACGAGTTCGACCAGGTCGCCGAGCTGACCGTCAACGTGCTCCGCAACACCACCCCGACCACCACGGCGGCGGGCGCTCCCGGCAAGGCCAAGTACCTTCTGGCCGATGGTGTGGTCGAGGCGACCAAGGCCGCGTCGGCCGAGCTGTTGGACAAGTATCCGCTCTACCCCGGCCTCACCCTCTGACGAAGCTTGGTTCCCGGCTGGAGTGGAAAGGTGTGACTTCGAGTGCGCTCGAAGATGGATGATGGCCCGGTGACCGATGTCGTACGGGAGCCGGGCCTGTCCATCGCCGAAGCGGCGCAGCGCAGCGGATTGACCACCCACACCCTGCGCTACTACGAACGCGACGGCCTGCTGCTCGATGCTGTGGACCGGGCCCCGTCGGGGCACCGCCGCTACACCGAGCAGGACCTGAACTGGATCGCCATGGTCACCCGGCTGCGCTCGACCGGGATGCCGATCCGGCTGATCCGGGCGTACGCCGAGCTCTGCCGGGCCGGCAGCGGCAACGAGATCGCGCGACTCGACCTGCTGCGCGCCCACCGCGACCGGGTGATGGCCCAGCTGGCCGAGGTCGCCGACCACCTCGGGGCGATCAACCGCAAGATCGGTGTCTACGAGGACCGGCTGACCCGCGAGTCCTAGGTCAGGTTTGACTTCGAGTGCACTCCACGGCGGAGGCTGAAGCCATGACTGATTTCACTATGCCCACCCGTACCCTCGGCTCCCCCGCCCTCGGCAGTGACCTCGTGGTCTCCAGCCTCGGCCTCGGCTGCATGGGGATGTCGGAGTTCTACGGCAGCACCGACGAGGCGGAGGCGACCGCGGTGATCAACCGCGCCCTCGACCTCGGTGTCACGCTGCTCGACACCGCCGACATGTACGGCCCCTTCACGAACGAGCGACTGGTCGGCTCCGCCATCGCCGGTCGCCGCGACGAGGTCGTCCTCGCGACGAAGTTCGGTAACGTCCGCGACCCCGACGACCCGACCAAGCGCCGGATCGACGGCAGGCCCGAGTACGTCCGTTCCGCCTGCGACGCCAGCCTGCAGCGCCTCGGCGTCGACCACATCGACCTCTACTACCAGCACCGCGTCGACCGAGGTGTCCCGATCGAGGAGACCGTCGGCGCCATGGCCGAGCTGGTCACCGCCGGCAAGGTACGGCGGCTGGGGCTCAGCGAGGCGTCCGCCGACACCATCCGCCGCGCGCACGCGGTGCACCCCATCACCGCGCTGCAGACCGAATACTCGCTGTGGACCCGCCATCTCGAGGACGAGATCCTCGGGGTGATCCGTGGCCTGGGCATCGGTCTGGTGCCGTACTCCCCGCTCGGCCGTGGGTTTCTCACCGGCGCCGTCACGTCGACCGACGTGCTGGAGCCGGGCGACTTCCGCCGGGGCAACCCCCGCTTCGCCGGCGACGCACTGGCGGCCAACCTGGCGCTGGTCGACGCCGTCCGCGCGCTGGCGGAGCAGAAGGGGATCACCGCGGGCCAGCTGGCCTTGGCCTGGGTCCTGGCACAGGGCGACGACGTGGTGCCGATCCCGGGCACCAAGCGGCTGGCCTATCTGGAGGAGAACGTCGCCGCCGCCACCGTTGCTCTGACCGATCAGGATCTGGCGGCCATCACCGCTGCGTTTCCGATCGACGCCGTGGTGGGCGAGCGATACCCGAACCTGTCCAGCATCGACCGCTGAGCCGTTCTCCTGCTGGCCGTTCTCCCGCTGACCACACCAGCGCGACAGCCTCAGCGGGAGAAGAGGGTCCCCGACACCGTGGTGATGAAGTTGCGCAGCGAGTCCGGCAGGTCTCGCAGGTGCCAGTTGTCGGGCCCGTGATACCAGCTGAGGTCCGCACTGTCGGCCTCTGTATCGGTGTCCGTGGCCACGATCGCGTCCAGCCAGCGGTCGGCGCCGCCGAGCACCACGGCGTACGGCAGGACCTCGGACAGCTCGCGGAGCTCCTGACCCGGGGGCATCTGGTCGGTCGGGTGGGTCAGCAGGTCGGAACGGAGCGCACCCAGCCCGGCCAGGAGCGCGGCGCCCTTGGGTGTCCGCGATGGCATCTCCTGCGCCACCACGATCAGACCCAGGCCCAGCACCAACAAGGCCAACCCGACCAGGCCGAAGGTGGTGAACGCGGCCAGCAGCATGGTCACCACGACGGCCAGGATCAGCGCCAACACCGCACCGCGGGCGTAGCGGTTGCGGATGGCGTCGGGCCGTCGCTCATACCAGCCGTTGCTGACCATCTCGTCATACAACCGGTCCTGCACCTCACCGATGGAGGCGTTCACCCGCGGCGCCACCTCCGACACCTTGACCTCGGAGCCCTCGGGCGCGATGCCATCGAGCAGCGCCAGCTCGAACGGGCGCAGATCCGACGTGGCGGCGCCGGCGGGGCGGGACAG
This sequence comes from Microlunatus sp. M237, assembly GCF_056896895.1. Classification (NCBI taxonomy): domain Bacteria; kingdom Bacillati; phylum Actinomycetota; class Actinomycetes; order Propionibacteriales; family Propionibacteriaceae; genus Microlunatus; species Microlunatus sp. M237. The sequence continues at coordinate 664,695 of NZ_JBXHBL010000002.1, forward strand.
CAGCCAGTCGGCCTGGGCGAACTCGCTGGCTCGTGGCAGCTCGGTGATGTGCAGGTGGCCACGCACCGACAGGTCGAGCAGGGTGGCCGTGACGTCGATCGGGTCGACTCGCTCGTCGATCACCGTGCCGATGTGGCCGGGACGGATCTCGCTGACCACCCGGAACTCGCTCTGTCCTGCCGCAACCGGGACGAAATCCCCCGCCCGGGTGATCTGGCCCTGGGCGCTGGCGTCCGAACCGGCCCGGCGGTGCAGCGCCCACAGGCCCAGCCCACCCAGCACCAGCAGTCCGAGGGCGATGGCCAGCGGCAGCGGGTCGGCGGAGAAGGCGCGGCCGACCGTCCAGCGATAGTCGATCTGCTCGTTGGCCGGCATAGCCCCACTCGGGAAGCCGATGTCGATAGCCACGACCTCGCCTTCGCCGCGCGGACCGTCGGAGAACGTCGGGACCTGGGAGTTCTCCATCCCGGCAGCAGCGAAGTCGCACGGCGCGATGGAGTTCGGGGTTCCGGCGGTGCACCGGATGTAGCTGAACGGGACCGGGATCCGCACGGTGGCGAGGAACTCGGCCACCTCGACGTTCAGCCCTTGCAGGATCCGCCAGCGGAGCGCGGTGCCGCCTCCGTCGAGGTTGATCACGGCGCCCTTGACCGTGTAGCTGATGGTGACCTCGGTGGCACCGCCGGTCGTCACCGCGACCGTGGTGAAGTCGCCGTCCTGGGTCACCTCGGGGGTGGCCGCCTTTCCGCCGACGGTGGCGGTGATGTCGGAGAGCTCGAAGACGTACTGCCGGTCGCCGATCGCATTCTCCCGGGTCTCGAACTTCTGCGACAGCGTGGCCGGCGCGGCGCCCGAGAGGGTGACGGTCTGGTTGACCTTCAGTGACCCGTCCAGCGACAGGCTGCCCTCGGCCACCACGGCGGACGCCGTTCCCTCGGCCGCGGCCGGGACGGCGAACGGCCCCGCCAACAGCGAGACCACGCCGATCAGCAGGGCGAGCAGCAGCCCGGCCACGCCGCGGCGTGATCGCGATCGAAGCGACGGGGTCGAAGAGAAAGTTGCGTCCACAGCACAACTCTCCCATCCGGGGAGCGGCGCAGGCGACCGAACACGCAAATGCGACGCCGTCGACAGTTAGGCTGATGAGGTGAGTACGCAGCCGTGGGGCAACCAGCCACCTCAGTGGGGTCAGGCCGGCGCCGGGTCGACCCGACCGGGAGCGGCACCGGTGTACGGTCGCCAGACTGCCCCGGGGGCGAATCCGTGGGGCCAGCCGCAGGGGCAATGGCCACCGCCCGGCCACTACCAGCCGTACGCGCCCGGGCAGCAGCCTCCCGGCCAGTTCCCGCCCCCGCAGCGACCCCAACGCCGCAACCCGATGCGTACCCTGCTGCTGGCGCTGGTCGCCCTCAGCGCGATCGCTCTGGTGGGACTGGTCGCGATCAATCTGACGACCAGCTCCTCCGAGGTCGCCTACCAGAACGACGACTACCAGGTGCCGGCCCCTGACAAGAACCCCCCGGAGCTGCCGACACCGACGTCGTACGAGGAGGCCGAGCAGATCATCACCGAGAACGCCTTCTACGACCAGACCGCCCCGATCCCCGTGCGCTGCACCGCCGGTCCCATCGACGTGGCCACCGCCGATGACACCGCGCTGGAGAACCACTTCAACAGCCTGATGGAGTGCCTGGTAAGGGTCTGGCAGCCCCCGGTCGACGCGGCGGGCTACATCATCGTCCGGCCGACCGTGACCATCTACGGTGAGAAGGTGACCACCCGCTGCGGTGACGCCGGGGTCAACGCCTTCTATTGTGCTGCCGACCAGCAGGTGTACTTCTCCAACCGCCTGGCTGACGACGTGCCCATCGTCAAGACAGACCGCTGGGCTGCCGACGTGGTGATGGCCCACGAGTTCGGGCACGCGCTCCAAGCCCGGACCGCGATTCTCATCTCGGCCAAGGCCCTCGCCCAGCAGTCCGAAGACAAGGAGACCGAGCTGGAGATGAGCCGCCGGCTCGAGGTACAGGCCGACTGCTTCTCCGGCATGTTCATGCGTGCGGTGTCGCTGTCACTGGGCATCCAGCAGAACGACCTGCAAGGCATCGAGGATGTCTACCGCGCCGTCGGGGACGACACGTTGAGCGGAAAGTCCAACGTGAACGGTGACCATGGGCTGGCCGCCAGCCGGGTCCGCTGGGGCACCACCGGGCTGGGCACCAGTGACGTCGGCCTGTGCAACACCTTCACCGCTGCCAAGAGCACGGTGCGCTGACACCGCTGCGCCTCGGGTCCGGAGCGGCGACGGCCAAGGGCCGCTGAGGGCTCAGCAGCCACGAGCGGGTGGGCGGACGGCCGGGTCAGGACCCGTCGGCGGGGCCGGTGGCTGCCGTGAGCAGGCAGGTGGCCAGGGCGGCGATCCCCTCGCCGCGACCTGTCAGACCGAGGCCGTCGGTGGTGGTGGCGGAGACGGTGACCGGGGCGCCGACGGCATCGCTGAGCAGCGCCTCCGCCTCGGCCCGGCGTGGTCCCAGCTTGGGGCGGTTGCCCACCACCTGCACCGCCACGTTGCCGATCTCGAAGCCCGCCGCACGGACCCGACGCGCCGTCTCGACCAGAAAGGCGACGCCGCTGGCGCCGGACCACTCAGGTTCGCTGGTGCCGTAGTTGCTGCCGAGATCACCCAGCCCCGCTGCGCTGAGCAGGGCATCGCAGGCGGCGTGGGCGGCGACGTCTCCGTCGGAGTGACCTTCCGGACCGACCGGCTCGTCCTCGAACAGCACGCCGGCCACTCGCATCACGCGTCCGGGCGCCAAACGATGAACATCCACACCGATACCGGTGCGGATGTTCATCGATGAGGTTCTAGCGGGCCCGGACGACTCAGGAGGCAAGGACCTCGTCCAGCAGGATCTCCGCCTTGTCCTCGGCAACGCGCTCAGCCAGGGCCAGCTCGGAAACCAGGATCTGGCGCGCCTTGGCCAGCATCCGCTTCTCGCCGGCTGACAGCCCGCGCTCACGCTCACGGCGCCACAGGTCACGCACGACCTCGGCCACCTTCATGACATTTCCGGAATGCAGCTTCTCCAGGTTCGCCTTGTAACGACGAGACCAGTTGGTTGGCTCTTCGGTATGGGGCGCACGGAGCACGCCGAACACACGCTCGAGACCGTCGGCGTCCACGACATCGCGAACCCCCACCAGGTCCAGGTTGCACGCTGGCACCCGGACGATCAGGTCTGTCTGGCCAACAATCCTTAGGACGAGGTAGAGCCTGTCCTCACCCTTGATCTGACGGGTTTCGATGTCCTCGATCACGGCGGCCCCATGATTGGGGTAAACCACCGTTTCTCCGACTGTAAAGGTCATGTTGTTTTGTACCCCTTTCCCGGTCTTAGTTTAACACGCGACTAGGTCGCCTCTGGCGGCGTTTGCGCTAGCCAGAGGGCAAATCCGGTCAAGCGATGGGGTTGACAACCCCGCGTACCATGTGCCTGCGACGGACGCTGAGGCGCCCGACGCGGCACCGCGGAGGGCTGGCGCTGCGCGATCTGAACGGGTGCGGATAGGCTGCATACCTGCACCAATCCCGCACCTCAGGAGTCGAGAATCGTGGCCTTCCTCTCGCGCCGGGCCCAGCCCGGGCGCCTTCGCACCGCTCGTTGGCGCGTCGCCCTCTTGCTCGTCGTGGGCTTGCTGCTGGGCACCTCCGGGTGCGGTTTCGACATGCAGACGATGAAGCCGTACGACCCGGCCGACGGGCAGAACCAGGATGTCGGCCAGGTCAAGATCCGCAACCTGATGATCCTCAGCCGCGCCGACGGGACGGGTTTCCTGTCCGGTGGTCTCAGCTCCGGCGATCGGGACGCGCTGATCGCGGTGCAGGGCGCGCCCATGAAGGCCGACAACACCCCCGGCACGCCACTGACGGTGGTCTTCCCCGACCCGGTCAGCCTCGGCAACGACCTGCTGGTGGTTCTGACCGAGCGGCCGGTGATCACCGTGGCATCGCCGGACCTCAAGCTGGGCCTTGAGGCAACGCTGGTGCTCACCTTCGCCAACGCCGGCGACGTGTCCGTGGTGGTCCCGGTGGTCGACGCCAACCAACCCGCCTACTCCTCGGTGACGCCGCCGCCGCCGGTCGTCACGCCGCCCGGCTGAGACGCGCCAGTCGCGGGTGACGCAGGCTCCCCCGCACCGCGGGCGCCGCAAGATCCCAGCGCCGCGGGCGCCGTAGCTTTGTGCCCTCAGGCGCCGTAGGTGATGTCGTCGCTGAACAGGCCGCTGACCGACTCGCCGCAGTTGGTCCGGCGGACGGCTTCGGCGAAGAGCGGAGCCACCGAGCGGGTGACGATGTTCGGCAGCTGCTTCTCCGGTGGCAGCGGCACGGTGTTGGTGGTGACGATTTCAGCGATGTCGGGTTCCTGTTTCAGCCGCTCGATGGCGGGGCCGGTGAACAGGCCGTGCGTACAGGCCAGCGAGATCTGCCCGACCTCCGACTCGCGCAGCTTGCGCAGCAGCTCGATGATCGACCCCGCGGTGGCGATCTCGTCGTCCAGCACGATCACGTCGCGGCCGTGGACGTCACCGACGATCCGGTCGATCACCACGGTGTCGTCGGCCAGCCGTTGCTTGGAGCCGGCCGCCACCGGCAGCTGGAGGATCCGGGCGAACTCCGTGGCCACCTTGGCGTTGCCGAGGTCCGGCGAGACCACGACGGTGTTGGTCAGGTCCCGGCCGCGGAAGTGCTGGGCCAGCTCGACGATCGCACTCAGGTGATCCACCGGGACGGTGAAGAACCCGTGCACCTGGGGTGAGTGCAGCGCCATGGTCAGCACCCGGGTCGCCCCCGCGGTGGCGATCATGTCGGCGACCAGCCGCCCGCCGATCGAGATCCGGGGCGCGTCCTTCTTGTCCGACCGGGCGTATGCGAAGTGTGGGATGACAGCGGTGATGTGCGCCGCAGAGGCACCGCGGGCGGCGTCCAGCATGGAGAGCAGCTCGAACAGGTTCTCCTGTACCGGCGGCACCAGGGGCTGGACGACGTAGACGTCGCGCTGGCGGCAGTTGGCGCGCAGCTGCACCTGCAGGCAGTCGTTGCTGAAGCGGGTCGTCCGCGACGGCGACAGTCCGATCCCGAGGATCTGGCACATCTCCTCGGCGAACGCTTGGTGGGCTGATCCTGAGAAGACGGTGATGTCGCCGGTCACCCGTTCACGATAGCCGTCGGCGGCGCCCGGGTGGACCCACGACTTCTGGGGATGGGACGACCTGGATCCGCCCCCGCGGCGATCAGCCCTCGAACTTGTAGCCCAGGCCCCGTACGGTGACCAGATACTGCGGGTTGGCGGGGTCCGGCTCGATCTTTGTTCGCAGCCGCTTCACGTGCACGTCGAGGGTCTTGGTGTCGCCCACATAGTCGGCGCCCCAGATCCGGTCGATCAGCTGACCGCGGGTCATCACCCGGCCGGCGTTGCGGAGCAGCATCTCGAGCAGCTCGAACTCCTTGAGCGCGAGCTTGACCCGCTGCCCGTGTACCGACACCTCGTGTCGCTCGATGTCCATCCGGACCCCGGCCGACTCGACCACGTCGGGGACCAGCTCGACGTCTTGGCCGCGCCGCAGCACGGCGCGGATCCGAGCCACCAGCTCGCGGTGGCTGAACGGCTTGGTGACATAGTCGTCGGCCCCGAGCTCGAGCCCCACCACCTTGTCCACCTCCGAGTCACGGGCCGTCACCATGATCACCGGCACCGGACCACGCAGCCGCAGCTGCCGGCACACCTCGGTCCCGGGCAACCCGGGCATCATCAGGTCCAGCAACACGATGTCGGCCCCGACCCGGTCATACTCCGCGAGCCCTTGGGCCCCGTCTGCGGCCTCGACCACGTCGAAACCTTCCCGTCGCAACATGTACGAGAGTGCCTCGCGGTAGGACTCCTCGTCCTCGACAACTAGTACGCGGGTCATCTGGTGATCTCCTGGGACTGGGATGCGATGGCCGCGGGTTTCGCGGCGGCATCATCGGTGGACTCGTCGGCCCGGTGCAGGTGGGCAGGGAGAGTGATGGTGAAGGTGGAGCCGCGGCCGGGCTGGCTCCACACATTGACGGTGCCGCCGTGCGCGGCGGTGATGTGCTTGACGATGGACAGCCCGAGGCCGGTGCCGCCGTTGGCCCGGCTGCGGGCGTAGTCGACCCGATAGAAGCGCTCGAAGATTCGCTCCAGGTCCGCGGCCGGGATGCCGACGCCGTTGTCGGACACCGTGATCACCACGTAGTCGTCGTCGCTGCGCGCCTGGACGTCGGCCGCGACCACGACCCTGGCGCCCGGCTCGGAGTAGATGACGGCGTTCTCGACCAGGTTGCCGACCGCCACACTGAGCTGGCGGGCGTTGCCCAGCACCTGGCAGCCCTGTCGTCCGGCGATGGCGAGCGAGACCTGGTTGCTCTCCGCGTCCACCCGGCACCGGTCCACGGCGTCGGAGATGACCTCGTCGATGTCGACCTCCTCGGCCGCGGCCAGCGGGTCGTCGGCCTGCAGCCGGGAGAGGTCGATGATCTGGGCCACCAGGTCGCTGAGCCGGGCCGACTCGATCCCCATCCGCGAGGCGAAGCGGCGTACGGCCGGCGGGTCGTCGGCGGCGTCCTCCACGGCTTCGGCCAACAGCGAGATGGCCCCGATCGGGGTCTTCAGCTCGTGGCTGACGTTGGCCACGAAGTCGCGTCGGGTGTCCTCGACCCGCCGGGCGGCCGTCCGGTCCTCGGCCAGCACCAGGATGAGGTCATCAGCCAGCGGTGCCACCCGAGCGGACAGAAAGGTGCTGGAGGCGCCGGCGCGCTTGATCTCCACGTCGGCGGAGCGGATGTCGTTGTCCTCGCGGACGGCGCGGACCAGGTCGAGCAGCTCCGGTACGGCGACGCGGCTGCCGCGGGCGATGCCGAGCGTCCTCGCCTGGTCGCTGGCCTGCAGCACCTCATCGTGCGGCCCGACCACGACCGCCGACGAGCGCAGCACGCCGAGCACCTCCGAGACGCTCTGGGGAACCACCGGTTCGACGATGGAGAAGTCGGGCTCCGGCTCGGCGGGCGGCCGACGGAGCACGCTCCACGTGATCAGGGCGCTCAGCAGGCCTCCGGCCACGAACGCCACGATCGCCATCGCGGTCGGGTTCACAGAGCCGATACTAGGGCTCCATCTCCGCGTCACTGACCGTCTGCGGGGCTGCGGACCCGTTTCCGGGCGAGCGTTTGCCTGGTGTTCACCTCGGGTTCATGGTCCCCATGTCCGGCCGTTTCGCGCAGGCATAGGGTTGTCGGTGGACACCTGTCCTACACGAGGGGATCTTTCTGATGCGTGACTCCTATCGGGAGCAACTCGACGACATCCTGGCCGACCTGGTCCAGATGTCCGAGGTCGTCTCGGCGGCCGTGCGAACCGCCACGACGGCGTTGCTCGAAGCCGACATCACCCTCGCCGAGCAGGTGATCGGCGACGACGAGAAGCTCGATGCCACCCAGGCCGATGTCGAGGCGCGCGCCTTCAACCTGCTCGCCCGGCAGGCACCGGTGGCCGGTGAGCTGCGGACGCTGGTCGCCACCTTGCGGATGGTGACCGAGCTGGAGCGGATGGGCGACCTGTCGGCGCACATCGCCAAGATCGCCCGCCTCCGTTACCCGGAGACAGCCGTACCGGAGAGCCTGCGGCCCAACTTCATCCGGATGGGCGACGTGGCCGAGAAGATGGTCGTCACCGCCGGCCAGACCCTGAACGACCGCAACCTGCAGAACGCCCAGGAGCTCCGCGCCCGAGACGAAGAGATGGACGAGCTGCGGCGGACGCAGTTCCGCGTCCTGCTCAGCGAGGACTGGGAGTACGGCGTCGAGGCGGCGGTGGACGTGGCCCTGCTGGGCCGCTACTACGAGCGGATCGCCGACCACGCCGCCTCGATGGCGCGCCGCATCATTTACGTGGTGACCGGCCAGTTCCCGGAGGACGCCGTCTGGCCCCAGCCGTAACCACGGCTGTCGGCACCCGGCGCCGGCGACACGGCGCGGGTGAGTGTCCCGGTGACGGCCGAGCGGAGACGGCCCCCTCCTGAGGGGTATCGATGTCTGAGGGCCGTCTCCGACTGCCCGCGCTGGAGCCGCTCGAACTACTTCTTGCCCTGGTTCTTGACGGCCTCGATGGAGGCCTTCGCCGCCTCGGGGTCGAGGTAGCGCCCGCCGGTGGTGACCGGCTTGAGGTCGTCGTCGAGCTCATACAGCAGCGGAATGCCGGTCGGGATGTTGAGGCCGACGACCTCGGCGTCACCCATCTGGTCGAGGTGCTTGACGATGGCGCGCAGCGAGTTGCCGTGCGCTGCCACCAGCACCACCTTGTCGGCGCGGAGGTCGGGCACTATCGAGTCGTACCAGTACGGCAGCGCCCGCTCGAGCACATCCTTGAGGCACTCGGTGCGCGGCCGGGCCTCGGTCGGCAAGGTGGCGTAGCGCGGGTCGTCGAAGTTCGAGTATTTGTCGTCGAGGGCGATCGGCGGCGGCGGGGTGTCGTAGGAACGACGCCAGATCATGAACTGCTCCTCGCCGAACTCGGCCAGTGTCTCGGCCTTGTCCTTGCCCTGCAGCGCTCCGTAGTGGCGCTCGTTCAACCGCCACGACCGCTTGGTGTCGATCCAGTGCCGGTCGCACGCGTTCAGCGAGATCTGCGCGGTCCGGATGGCTCGGCGCAGCAGCGACGTGTGCAGCACGTCCGGCAGCAGTCCCGCCTCGGCCAGCAGCTCTCCTCCGCGCTGCGCCTCGGCAGCCCCCTTCTCGTTGAGGTCGACGTCGACCCACCCGGTGAACAGGTTCTTGGCGTTCCATTCGCTCTCGCCATGACGCAGCAGGATCAAGGTAGAAGTCATGACGGCAGCCTAGTGCTGCCGGCTCAACCCCGGCTGGGGAGTCCTGCGGACGTGGACGCAACAATGGCGCCATGAGTGACAAGACTCGACCTATGGCCGTGGTGACCGGAGCCAGCAGCGGGATCGGCGCCGCGACCGCCCGGCGGCTCGCCGCCGACGGCTTCGAGGTGGTGTGCGCCGCCCGGCGGGCGGACCGGATCGAGGCCCTCGCCGCCGAGATCGACGGCGTGGCCGCCACCTGCGACGTCACCGACCCCGCCGACGTCACGGCTCTCGCCACGCTGGTCGGTGAGCGCTGCACCCTGCTGGTCAACAACGCCGGCGGCGCCCTCGGACTGGAGCCGGTGGCCGAGGCCGACCTGGAGGCCTGGCGGCAGATGTATGCGACCAACGTGCTCGGCGCTGCCGCCGTGACGAAGGCGTTGCTGCCGAGCCTGGTGGCCAACGAGGGCCAAGTGGTGTTCCTCACCTCGGTCGCCGCTGACGGTGGGTACGAGGGTGGGGCGGGCTACTGCGGGGCCAAGGCGGCCGAACGGGCGGTCGCCCAGGCGATGCGACTCGAGCTGGTGGATCAGCCGGTGCGGATCGCGGAGATCTCCCCCGGGATGGTGCGGACCGACGAGTTCTCGCTGACCCGCTTCGGCGGCGACCAGGAGCGCGCCGACCGGGTGTATGCCGGCGTGGCCGAGCCGTTGCTGGCCGAGGACATCGCCGACTGCATCTCCTGGGTGGCCAGCCGGCCCCGGCACGTCAACATCGACCGGCTGACCGTACGTCCCCGCGCGCAGGCGGCGCAGCACAAGGTGCACCGAGAGCCCTGAGTCGGCGCCGGTGGTGTCGCGGGTTCGTTCGCCGCCGGTATCGTCAGGCTCATGCCTCGATCCATCGCCACCAACGCCGCCGTCGGCCGCGACGAGCTCCTCGACTTCGTCCGTCCCCGGCACCACATGCTGCTGGTCACCGCCCGCAGCGACGGCCGTCCGCAGATCTCGCCGGTCTCCGGTGGCGTCGACTCCCAGGGCCGGATCGTGATCTCGTCCTACCCCGGCCGGGCCAAGACCCGTAACGCCGAACGCAACCCGCAGGTCTCGGTCTGCGTGCTGTCCGATGACTTCGGCGACGCCTGGGTGCAGGTCGACGGCGACGCCGAGGTGCTGCACATGCCCGAGGCCGCCGACGGGCTGGTGGACTACTTCCGCTGCATCTCCGGCGAGCACCCCGACTGGGACGAATATCGCCAGGCCATGGTGGTGCAGGACAAGTCACTGATCCGGATCACGCCGACCCGGTGGGGACCGATCGCCACCGGCGGCTTCCCGGCCGACGTGGCCGCCCGACTGGACGGCTGAGCCTCACTCCGCGTCGTCGGTCAGCTGGTCCGAGCGGGCGCCCGGGTCGAGGTGACTGAAGGCAGCCAGGTTGGCCGTGGACTCGCCCCGGGAGCGACGCCAGACCCACTCCCGTCTGATGCTCTCGGCGAAGCCCAGCTCGAGGATCGGGTTGAACGCTGAGTCTGCGGTCGTCGCCACCGACCCCAGCAGCCGGTCCACCTCGGTGGGGGTCACCGACTCGAGCGCTACCCGGCCGGTGAGATGGATGTCGCCGAGGGCGTCGACGCAGAAGGCGACGCCGTAGAGCTTGAGATTGCGCTCCAGCAGCCAGCGGTACGCCGCGGCGTGGTTCTCGTCCGGGTTGCGGGCGACGAAGGCCCTCAACTGCAGGGCGTGCTCCCCGACCTCCAGGGTGCAGTCGGTGCTGAGCTTGGCAGTGCCCGGCAGCGTGACGGTGAACAGACCCGGTTCGCGCTCGGTGGACGGCAGGCCGAGGTCGGCCACCACCGCCCGGATGGTCGCCATGGCTGCTGCTCGGCGGTCCTGCACGAGGCGCAGCCTAGTCGCGGTCTCACCATCGTGGTGATGGTGCGGACCGCGCCGGCAAGGGGCATATCGTGTCCCGGTCATCGCTGAGCCGCGCCTCGCGCAGCCGTTTCGTGGGGAGCCACCATGTCTCGTTCTCGTCTTGTCCTCGCCGCCGCCCTGAGCGGCCTGGCCCTGATCGGGGGTGCCTGCGCGCCCGTCGACGAGGCCGCTACCCCCGCCACCAGTGGCACCCCGGCGGCCGACGCCTGCACACCCGAGCAGCTCGAGGTCGTCACCGCGGGCACGTTCACCGTCGGCACCGACAAGCCGGCGTACGAACCGTGGTTCTCCGACGACGACCCGAGCAATGGCAAGGGCTATGAGTCCGCGGTGACCTACGCGGTGGCTGAGAAGCTCGGCTTCCCGCGCGACAAGGTCACCTGGATCACCGTGCCGTTCACCAACGCGTACGCCCCCGGCGAGAAGAAGTTCGACATCGACGTCAACCAGGTCTCCATCACCGAGGAGCGCCGCAAGGCCGTGGACTTCTCCTCCGGGTACTACGACGTGGCCCAGGCCGTCGTGACCACCAAGGGGTCCAGCATCGCCGGCGCCACCACCATCGCCGCGCTGAAAGACGCCAAGCTGGGCGCTCAGGTCGGCACCACGTCGTACACCGTGATCACCGACCAGATCCAGTCCACCCAGGCTGCGGCGGCGTACGACACCAACGACCTCGCCGTCCAGGCGCTGCAGAACGGGCAGCTCGACGGCATCGTTGTCGATCTGCCGACCGCGTTCTACATGGCCGCAGCCCAGCTGGACAACGGCGCCATCGTCGGCCAGCTGCCTGCCGGTTCGGCCAAGGCCGACCAGTTCGGGTTCGTGCTCGGCAAGGGCAGCCCGTTGACCGGCTGCGTGACTCAGGCTGTCGACGCGCTCCGCGCCGACGGCACGCTGGCCGACCTCGAGAAGCAGTGGCTGTCCGACGCCGGCGCGGCCGTCCTCTCGTGACCCGACGGTGAGCACCCTGGAGCCCGGGCCTGAGGTGATCTGGACTCCGTCCCCCCTGCAGGTCGAGCGTGATCGTTTTCGCCGGGCCCGATCGGCCCGTTCGGTCACCATCGCGGCGGTGAGCACGGTGGCGATCGTGACGACGCTGATCTTGGTGATCACCGGTACGCCCGGCTGGCCACGGGTGCGGGAGACGTTCTTCTCCCCGGAGAAAGCGTGGTCGGCGCTGCCGGCGGTGGCCACCGGACTGTGGCTGAACCTCCGGGTGATGATGGTCTGCGGTGTGCTGATCGCCGTGTTCGGCCTGCTGATCGCGATCTTGCGGACGCTGCGTGGACCGGTGTTCTTCCCGTTGCGGGTGTTCGCCGCGGCCTACACCGACGTGTTCCGCGGGCTGCCGCTGCTATTGGTGATCTTCCTGCTCGGTTTCGGGATGCCGGCGTTGCGGCTGCAGGGCCTGCCCACCGAACCGGTGTTCTGGGGCGCGGCGGCACTGGTGCTGACATACACCGCCTATGTGGCGGAGGTGTTCCGGGCCGGCATCGAGTCGGTACATCCGTCCCAACGCGCCGCGGCCCGGTCGCTGGGCCTGAGCTATCCGCAGTCGATGCGATTCGTGGTGCTGCCGCAGGCTGTGCGCCGGGTGGTGCCACCGCTGCTCAACGACCTGGTCAGCCTGCAGAAGGACTCCGGACTGATCGCCGTCCTCGGCGTGATCGACGCCATCCGTGCGGCGCAGATCGAGACCGCTCGTGACTTCAACTTCACCCCGTACATGGTGGCCGGGCTGCTCTTCGTCCTGCTGACCATCCCGCTGGCCCGGTTCACCGACTGGGTGGCCCGGCGGCAGGGTTGGTACGGCCCGGTGGGCGGCACGACATGACCGCCTCGGACACGGTGCTCAGCGCCCGCGGACTGCGCAAGTCGTTCGGGAGCAACCTGGTGCTGAACGGTCTGGACCTGGAGGTCCAGACCGGCCAGTGCGTGGTGCTGATCGGGGGATCCGGTTCCGGCAAGTCCACCCTGCTGCGCTGCCTCAACCTGCTGGAGACGATCGACGACGGGCAGATCCTGCTGAACGGCGAGGACATCAGTGACCCCCGGGTCAATGCCGACACGGTCCGGTCCCGGGTCGGGATCGTGTTCCAGGCCTTCAACCTGTTCCCGCATCTGAGCGTGCTGGACAACATCACCCTGGCACCGGTGCGGGTCCACGGCGTACCGCGGGCGCAGGCGCGCAGTGAGGCGATGGCCATGCTGGAGCGCGTCGGGCTGGCCGACAAGGCCCGGATGAAGCCGGACTCGTTGTCCGGCGGACAGCAGCAGCGCGCGGCCATCGCCCGAGCTCTGGTCAACCAACCGACGGTGATGCTGCTGGACGAGGTCACCTCCGCGCTCGATCCGGAACTGGTCTGGGAAGTCCTGTCCCTGCTGCGCGATCTGCGGGCTGACGGCATGACCATGGTGCTGGCCACCCATGAGATGGCCTTCGCCCGGCAGGTGGCCGACACGGTGTGCTTCCTCGACGGCGGTCGGGTGCTCGAGCAAGGACCGCCGGCCCAGATCTTCGATGCGCCGCAGCAGGCGCGTACGCGGCGGTTCCTGTCCCGGTTGAGCTTCGACGCGGACGAGCCCGAGGCCTGACTCCGGGCGCTGATCCGGTCGGAGCCGCCGAGCGCGCCCCGCCTGCCCAGAATCGAAGCCCGCCATTCTGGCCGGTTGGGTGACCATGACCGGCCTTGCTGCGCCTACTGGGCGCCCAGTCACGGGCATTCTGCTGCGTTCGACATCGGCCAATCTAACCGGCAACCCCACGCCCATAGTCCCCACCGCCATTAATGTTCTATGGACAATGGTGTGCGACACACACTATCGTTGCCTACATGACGGAAGAGTTCGAGACCCATCTGCAGGAGCTGCGGCGAGGCACGGCCGTACTCGCCTGCCTGCAGCTGTTGCGAACGCCCGGTTACGGCTACAGCCTGCTCAAGAGTCTTGAAGAGCGCGGCTTCGCCACTGACGCCAACACCCTCTACCCGTTGCTGCGTCGCCTCGAGAAACAGGGGTTTCTCACCAGCGAGTGGAACACCGACGAAACTCGCCCGCGCAAGTTCTACCGCACCTCAACCGCGGGCCACCGTCTCGCCGACACTCTCACCCGGGAATGGCTTGCCATCACCGCCGCGATCACCTCCCTCACCCACGACACACCTGACCAGGAAGAGCAGTGACCATGTCTGCCACCACGCTGACAGAGCAATACATCGTCGCCACGATTAGCAGCCTCCCTCCCCCCGCGCAGGACGACGTCCGGACGGAGCTGCAGACCTCGATCGCCGACGCCATCGATGGTCGCGTCGAGCAGGGCGAGGAATACGAAGCCGCCGAACGCGCAGTACTGACGGAGCTGGGCGACCCCGCGGCGCTCGCGGCGGGGTATGCGGACCGCCCGTTGCACCTCATCGGCCCGCGGCACTACCTCACCTGGCAGCGGCTGCTGAAGCTGCTGCTCACGATCGTTCCGGCCTGCGTGATCGGAGCAGTTGCGCTCGGACTGTCACTGTCGGGGGCGCCACTCGACCAAATCGTCGGACAGACAGCCGTCGCCGGACTGACGGTTGTCGTGCAACTGTGCTTCTGGGTGACGCTGGTCTTTGCCATCATCGACCGCACAGGCGCTGACGTCGGCGCTCGGTGGGACGTCGAGCACCTCCCCGAGCCGCGGCCGACAGGAACGGGCCGGGCTGACCTCATCGCAGCGCTGATCCTGCTCCCCGTGTCGGCTGCTGCGATCCTGTGGGACCAGCTCATCGGCTTCGTACGCTGGAGCGGTGAGTCGCTCGCGATCCTGAACCCCGATGCGTGGGAGTGGACGGTCGCGGCGCCACTGGTGCTCATCGGTTTGGAACTCGGGTTCGCTGTGGCCCTGTACGTACGCGGCCGGTGGAACACCACCCTGGCGGTGGTCCAGACCGGGCTAGCCATATTGTTCGTCAGCCTGGTCCTGACCTTGCTGGGGAACAAGCAGCTGATCAACCCCGCATTCCTCGACGCCGCCCTGAATGTCGGAGTTGATCACGACGCGCTGCGCGTTATGGCGATCCTGATCGGCTTCGGAGCCACCGGAATCACGGCATGGGCCATCATCGACAGCTGGCTCAAGACGCGGCGCGACGCTCGCTGACGGCTGCCAGCGTGCTGGACCTGTCCTCAGCACAGCGCCGGCTCGGCTGTTCGGACGGACAGATCTCTTGTCTGGTTGAGGTGTCGTCGTCGGATGCGGTTGTTGATCATGGGGATCTGGCTGGAGTCGGCCCACCGTGGTGGGGTCCAGGCGGGGAGCCCGTCGGGGTTGAGGGTGCAGGTCCAGCCACGTTGTTCGAAGTGGGTGTGGTGATAGCGACACAGCAACGTCAGGTTGGCCACATCAGTCGGCCCACCGTCGATCCACGGAATCAAATGGTGCCGGTCGCACCATTCCGGTGGGTGGTCACACCCGGGGAAGGAGCAGCCGCCGTCACGGGTGATCAACGCATAGGTCTGGCTGCGGGTGGCGATCCGTCGGGTCCGACCCAACGCCAACGGTTCACCGGTCGCGGACAACAGAGTGGGGATGATCTCGGCCTCCCCGGCCAACCTGAGCAGTTGGGTGGGGGTGAGGAGGGTGGTGGTGCTGGTCTCCGCGTGGCCGGTGCGGTGCAGCAGATCCTCGGCGCTGATGGTGACGATGACTGTGGCCGGGGTGCCGCCGGTGTCGGGCAGCCCACCGGCCGGCAGGGCTCGGCCGGTGAGGTCGGCCAGGGCGTCATGCAGCCGCTGCCCATTGGTGCGGCCGTCCGCCGTCGGGTTCGCTGCCCCGGTGGCGTCCACTCGTGGTTTGGCCAGTGGTGACAGGACCGCCCACAACGCTGCTCCGGTGTCGCCGGTCAACCGGCCCTCCAGCATCCAGCTGCCGTCGCGGGCGGCGACCAGGCGCAGATGCCGCCGGTCGGCCTGGAGCTGTTCGTCGGGGATGGACCCGTCGGGGTCGTAGGCCCCGACCAGCTTGGTCGCGATCAGCCGCAGATCCCGGGGGGCGAACGTGCGCGCGTACTCGGTCAGCTCCGCCTCAGCCTCCGCCACCACCGATGGGTCATAGGCGGGGTGGTCCAGCTGCTCCAACGCCCGTTCGATCACGTCGACCTGCTCCGGGCTGACTTCACCCCCGTCCTGCGCGGCGGCCAGGACCGGATGCGAAGGTTCCACCTCCAGACCCTGCATGGTGCGGTGCGTCCCCAGTGACCGGGCGGCGCGGACCCGCCGTCCCGCCTCAGCCTCGGACACCCGCAGCAGCTGCACCAGCAGTGCTTTGGTGCTGCGGGCGTTGAGATGGTCGGCGATCTGTCGGTCGTCCAGGTCGGACACCACCCGGTGGTCCACCACCGACAACCGCTTCCGCAGCCGTTCGAAGTCCACGGCGAACCGCAGCAGATCCGGATCATCCAGATGATCCAAACCGCCATCGCCGACCGCAGCGATCAGCCGGTCCAGCGCCGCGGCCAGCTCGGCCAGGGCATGGACGGCGGGAGTCGTGTCCGACTCGACAGTTGACCCCCGATCACGTCCATACTTCATCATAATCGAACACTTGTTCTATGACAATACACTGTTCGGACTTTTCGAGGAGTGCCCCGCCGTAGTTAACCGGCGATTGCCTACCGGCGCCGAGCACTGCCTACGGAGGCCGGGGCAGGCCGCAGGACAGGATTCACCCCGCCCACTCACCCCAGCCCGAGACGACGGCACGCCGGGCTGGATCGAGGGCGCAGTGATCAGGGAACCGCATGGCGCGCCACGCCTCAACGTCCACGTCCGCGCCGGTCAAAGCGGCGACCAGCAATGTCCACGCAGTCCCGTGCCCGACCAGGACCACGTCCTGCCCGCCCGCCGCGCTGACCAGCTCCACCGCACGCCCGACCACACGCGTTCGCGTGCTGGCCAACGGCTCCCAGCCGTCCGCAGCCGACTCGTTCGGGTGCTGGAACGCATCAAGGACTGCGCGGTGAAAGTCCGACGCCTCGGCGAAGAAGGTGCTCGCCCGACGGGCCTCCCCCAGGCCCGGGTCGACGTTCAGCTCGCGGTCCGTGAGGAGACGCGCCGTACTCAGCGCCTTCGGCTCTGCAGAGCTGGCCCAGCGAGCCCCGACGGGAAGCACGCCGGATTCCCTCAGTCTGGCGACCTCACGTTCGGCGTCGGGACCGAGCCTCCACTGGCCCGGCGGGCTGGCCACGGAGATGACCGGCCGCGCATGCCGGACCAGATGGAGATGACTCACCGTTCCGCCAGCGCCGCCACCTGCTCCGTCGTCAGCGCTGCGTTGTAGATCCGGACATCGTCCAGCTGACCACGGTACGGCGCGTCCCACCAGTTGACGCCGAGGCTGAAGACTCCGGTGGTCGTGGTGAACACATCAGGGAAGCCCGTACGGTTGACGACCTCACGCCCGTTGAGCCAGACGACGAGATGACCGTCGTCATTGCTCACCGCGACGTGGGTCCACTCCCCCGGCTGCATCTTCGTGCCGGTGTCTGCGTCGAACCAGCTTGTCCCCGACCACACCATCGTGTTGCCACCGACGCCGTCATGGCCGCGCGGCAGCACGCTCACCCAGTTGTTCTCGTCCCTGGCCCCGAAGAACGTCGGCGTGAACGCTGTCAGCTGCTCGGGGTTCAACCACATCGACACCGCATAGCTGCTGCCGCTGACCAGACCGTCGGGCAGCCGGACGCCGCTGTCTCCGTCGAAGGTGGCCGCCTGGCCGTGGACACCAGGGCCGAACGTGATCGTCCCACCGGACTGGCCGATCCGATTGCCCGACACCACGCCAGCTGCCGCCTCACCCTCGGACGCGAGCGACCCGTCGAAGGCGTAGTGCGCCACCAGGCCACCGAGCGCCTTAGCCGGGACGATGATCACAAAGGTCTTCGATCGTGTGACCCGACCGCTGCTGACGGTGGCGGTGAGGGTGACCCGGGCATCTTCCTCGCCCGCCGCCGGGCGGGTCACATCGCCGGTTGCGCTGATCACTGCCGGGTTGCTCGTGGTCCAGCGGATCCGGCTGCCCTGGGTGCCGACGCCCGGCAGGGTGAGATCGGCGATAGTGGTCGGCGGGACCGTCAGGTCGGCCAGCACCCGCTGGACCACGTTCCGGTCACTGACCAACCTCCGCTGCGACCCCCAGACCGCCACTCCCGACCTGGACAGCCCGCTGAACGTGACGACCCAGCGACGCTCCGTCGGCTCCCACTGGCGGGAGAACACCGTCGCGTACGCCTTGCCGCCGATGACGAGCTGAGCAGCGTCACGGCCGGTCGTACGCCACGTCCCCGTGACGGCTCCACCGAGGGTGCCGTTGCGGTTGAGCCGGATGGTGCTGGCGCGGGTGATGTCGGCCGAGATCGCCTTGCCGTGGTTGAGGTAGGCGTACGTTCCCACCATGTCGTGGCGCTTGACCGTGGTCGGCGACCCACCGGCGTAACGCGACGGTGCCGCGACCGGCCAGCCGTCGGCGTTGGTGTACATCTGGTGCACGCGGATCTCGTGCTGCTCGCCGCGTCCGGGGAATCTGGTGTGGAAGGCGAGGAACTGGCGCCCGGTGGCCTGATCGTAGACGGGGGACGTGCCGCCCGGTGAGACATATCCGGTGCCGATCCCGGAACCCGGATCACCGACCTCGCGCTGGAACAGGTGGTTGCCCATCAGCTTGGTGCCGTACGGCTCGATGGACGCATCGTCGAACAGCGGCTTCGCCGGATCGGCCTTGACGTTGGCCATGTCGTTACCGGCGGAGTCCCGGTACGGCCCGTCGGGCTGTCGTGATCGTGCCACTCGAATGTTGTAGCCGCCGTTGGCGTCGAGTCCACCGAACGTCATGAACAGGTAGTAGTACTTCGTCTTCGGGTTGTACATCACCGCCGGACCCTCGATCCGGGCATGGTTGCCGCCCATCAGGTGCTTGCCGTAGCCCTGGTTCGGGTATGGCTTGCCGGTCGTCGGGTCGAGACTGAGGATGAAGATCCCGCCGGAGAACGACCCGTAGACCATCCACAGCTTGCCGTCGGCGTCGAAGAACACGTCAGGATCCACCGTGTTGGGGTGCTTGGTGGCGTCGTAGATCGTGCCGTCCTCGCTCGGCTGATCCCACATTCCTGACTTGAGCAGGATGCCGAGATCCTGGTACGGCCCGGTGACCTTGTCGGCCACGGCGACGCCGAGCGCGGAGCGCGGGGAGTCGCCCTTGCAGGCGTCGTAGTACATGTAGAACCTGCCGTCGGCGAGCTTGATCACGTCCGGCGCCCACAGCGTGTCCGACTGGGCCCAGTCCAACGTCTCCTTGAGCTCGGTGGTGACGTCGTCGAACAACGGGTTGGCCGGGTTCACGCCGTTGGCGATCTCCGTCCAGCGCATCAGGTCGGGGCTGGACGCAGCGGCGAGGTGCGAGCCGAAGGCGTAGTAGCGACCATCAACGCGAATCAGGTCGGGGTCGTGCACCGAGGCGTCGGTGAACACCGGCGCCTTGACCGGTGGCCGGTGCGCCTCGGCCGTAGGGCTGGCCAGCAGGCCGGCGACCACCAGTGACAGGGCGGACGCCAAGATCCAAGGCTTGCGGTGGAGAAGCTTCATCGATTGCTCCAGGGGGCTGTGGAAACCATGGACCTCGCGGCTGGCCGTCCGTCGAAACGTATGCGCAGCAACACGTCGTTGTAAAGAGCCGATGACACACCCGTACGAGGCTCGCCTCGGTGCTCTCCATCGAGAAGCCGCTCCCCCGACGATCTGCCAGGATGACGCCATGGACAACGGCGACCGCGGCACGGCGACTAGCTCCGATTCACCGCGGTCAGCGGAGCCGGACCGCACCATTGCCGCGGTGGTGCGCTGGGCGGAGTCCCGTGACGACGTGGCCGCCGTGCTGGTCACCAGCACCCGGGCCATCCCCAACGGCCACCTCGATGCCTACTCCGACTACGACGTCGTCGTGGTGGTCGACGACGTCGCAACCTTGGCTCTGCACCAGGAATGGCTTGCCACCTTCGGCGACGTGCTGGTCGCCTATTGGGACGCACTTCCAGAGGTTCCCAGCAACGGCGTGATCAGCACCGGCAACGTGACCCAGTACGCGAACGGATTGAAGATCGACTTCAGTCTGTGGTCGATCCCTTACCTCCAACAGCTCATCGCCGCCCCGGTCCCCGACGACGAGCTGGACGCCGGCTATCGGGTGCTGCTGGACAAGCGAGATCTGACCGCCGGCCTGCCCGCACCGACGTACTCGGCGTACATCCCACGGCCACCGGACGAGCAGACGTACGTCCGGCTGATCACCGACTTCTTCGTCGGTCCGCCGTACGTCGCCAAGAGCCTGCTCCGCGGTGAGCTGCTACCGGCGAAATGGGTGCTCGACTTCGACATGCGGTTCAACTATTTCGTTCCGCTGCTGGAATGGCGGGTGGAATGCGACCACGACTGGTCATGGAAACCCGGCAGCCTGGGCAAAGGCTTGCGAGCCAAGCTGTCGCGCGACGTGTGGGCGGACTTCGAGGCCACCTTCTCCGGCGCAGCTGCGGACAGCAACTGGCAGGCGTTGTTCGACATGATGGCGCTGTTCGGTCAGGTTGCCCGCGAGGTCGCCGCCGCACTCGGCTTCACCTACCCCCAGAACCTTGAGGACCGCGTGGTCGAGCACGTACGTCAGATGCGAGCCGGCGTGTTCGCCGCCGGGCCGGTCGACTGAACGACAGTCGACGCGGCATCATGATCAACTGGCGCCGACCACCCGGTTCACGATCCAGGCATGCCTGCCCACCTGACGAACGCGGCTGAACCCGTACTGCTCGAACAGCTCCGCCGTGGCACTGAACAAGAACCTGCCCTGCGCCTCCCGCCCGGCGGTCACCTCCGAGATGGCCTCCACCAGACCACCCCCGGCGCCGGCGATCTGGTCAAGTGCTCCCTCCAGCGCTGCCCGCGCCACTCCCTGCCCCCGGTGTCTGCGGTCGACGTAGATGCAGGTGATCCGCCAGTCGGGCAGCGGCGGCGGATCCTTGACGTACTCCCGTCGATGCTTGATGTTGGGCAGCTCGTCTGGGCTGCCGTACTGGCACCAGCCCTGCGCGGCCCCGTCTGCGTCGAAGACCAGCGCGGCATGGGCGCGATCGGTGAACACCCGGTCCTGCTTCACCGCACGGTGGTCGATCCCGCGCTCACCGCACTCGGGGTGGAAGCCGATGCACCAACAGCCGCCGAAGATGCCGTTGTTGCGCTCAACCAGGTCGGCGAAGGCGTCCCAGGTGGTGCCATCCAAGGTTGTGCTCGTGTACGGCATCGTTCGCTCCTCCGCCAGTTCGCGGCTCAGGGATAGCCACCGTTCTTGATCGTAAGGCGCCCGATCCTCCGGCGGGCGCACTCCGACCGGGAACGTCACCGACGGAGCACCGCAAGGTCGGCAACGAGGCGACCCCGATAGACGTCGAACCAGTCGCCGCCCGCCCGGTGCTCGTACTGCAGAGCAGTGACGTTCCACAGCACGCGATAGCCGGCCAGCCGTCGGTGATCGGCGGCGTCCAGCTCGACCTGGTAGCCCTCGGACAGGACGGTCATCAACGTCGGGTCAGCCATCGAGAACCGAGCCAGGTCGAACATCGGGTCGCCCACCGAGACCCCGCCCCAGTCGATCAGCCCGGCGAACTCGCCGGTATGGGCCAAGATGTGGTCTGGCTTGAGGTCACCGTGCAGCAACACACCGGGCTGGTCGTAGGCCAGGTCGTCCGCGGCATCGATCAGCGTGACAACGACGTCGTCGGCCAGCTCGGCGCTGATCACCCGGGCGCGCACCAGCTCCGGCAGAGCCTCGACAGTTCGGCGCGGCCCGTCGGACCAGCATGGCCACGGTCCGGCCGGTTCGGCGGTCGGCCACCGGGCCTCCGGCAGCGGCCCGTACCCAGGCAGCCGGATCTGGTGCACCAGCCGCAGCTGACGACCTGCCTCGAGCAGCGCCGACCGGTCCGATCCTGCCCGGACGGCAGACCCCGGCAATCGACGCAGCAGCAGATACGCCGAGACCTCATCGTCGGGTCGACCCACCGCGACGATCTCCGGCACCCGTATCCCCGCTCGCGCTACTCGCTCCAGCGCCCAGGCCTCAGCCGCCAACTCGTCGGCCGGTCCCGACTTCAGCACCAGCGCACCGGCCGTCGTGTCGAGCGAGAAGTTGGCGTTGGCCACGGATCCCGCCACCGGGCGCGCGGCGGTCACCACCAGCCCGTTCCGTCGGCGAAGCAGCTCGGGTACTGCCTCGGAGCTCAACCGCACAGGGGTCATTCAGACGTTGGTCTTGTTTCGGCCGCGGATGGTCAGCCTCTTCTTGAACTCGGCTGTGAACATCTCGCGGAGGTCGTCGTTGTCGATCACCCGGCCCATGCTGTCGAGCTTGCCGCCGCGGACGACGCGCTGGCAGACCACGAGCCAGGCCTGGCCCATCGCGAAGGTGAAGCTGGACGCCACACCGGCACCGATCACCCCGCCGGCGATCGTGCCCGCCCCGGGCACCATCTTGAGCAACCCTGCGAAGGTGGCCCGGCCGGCCTGGGTAGCGGCCGTGGTCGAGGCGATCGCCAGCAGGGCGGCGCGGTCGAACTTGATCTTGTAGATCTGGGCGATCCGCGCCATCATCGCCAGCTGGATCGGCACCAGCATGGCCGCATCCGAGAACGGGATCGGGCTGGCGGCGGCCGCCGCCGCGCTGGACGCCGCCACTGCTATCTGTTTCTGCGCATCCTGGGCCTTGCGGGAATGATCGATCTCCTGCGCCGCGGTGAGGGCTTCGTGAACTCCGTCGGGCGCAACGCGAAAGGTGGCATCGAGGACCTCTCGCAGACCGTGGGCCGGCTGACCCGTGAACGGGTCGGGCTTGGCGTAGGTGAGGAACGGCCGGCCGCCGGCGATCGGCAAGCCACGCGCGGCGATCTGCTCGGCCAGCTGCACCGCGTCCGGGTGATACCGCCCGTCGCGCATCGGCACCTGGGTCAGCACGATCAGCACCGGCAGCCCCATCTCCGACAGCCGCCGGACGAACTCGGCCTCGGTGTCCTCGAACCGCCGGTCCATGCCGCGTACGCAGTACCAGGCGACGTGCAGCTGGTCGGACAACGGCAGCTTGCGCATGTCTTTGAGCACCGAGGCGAGGTCGGACATGATCTGCTTGTCGTCCTTGCCCACCTCGACCCCTTGGGTGTCGACGATGCCGAGATGGCCGACCTTGTCGAGGTAGAGATGGCTGCCGCGGGTGACCGGCTCGCCGATCCCCGTCCGTGCCACGTCCTCACCGAAGATGGCGTTGATCAGCGTGGACTTGCCCACCCCGGTCTTGCCGAAGATGGCCAGGTTGAACCGGCCGATCGCCGCCGACTGCTTGTCGAACTCCTGCCGGAAGGAGTCCTGGAACCAATCCGCCACTGTGCGCCTTCCACGATCGCCCGGGCGACCTGATCTCGTCGATGCCCCACCTGCCATCCACTGTACGGGGACGGCCCGGGGCCAGATCGACACCGCACCGTCGGCGCCGACAGCACCCGCGACGACGTACGTCCGGCGCGCCCGTGGTGGGGCGATGCAATCTCTGGCGGAATGCAGCTCCAGCGCGCAGAATGGCACATGGCCACCTCCTCACCGCAGCTGTCCCGCCGTACCCTGCTTGGCTCCGCCGCAGCGCTCGCCACCGTGTCCGCCGGTGCCGGTACGGCCGAAGCGGCCGGCCGCCGTCGTCCGCCGTTGCCCGAGACGGTGGCCCTGCCCGTCGGGCTGCGGCCCGAGGGCATCACCTCCGGCCCGGGCGACACCTTCTACGTCGGTTCGCTCGCGGACGGCCGCATCGTCGTCGGCAGCTTCTCCCGCTCGGGCACCCGGGTGCTGCTGCCGGGAGCAGCCGGTCGGCAGATCCGTGGTCTGCAGTACGACCGCCGCAGCGGCTTGGTGTGGGCGGTCGGCAACCTCGGCACCGAGGCACACGTGTGGGCGGTCGACTCACGCCGCGGCACGGTGGCCTTCGACGCCGTGGTGGCGGGAGGCGTGTTCCTCAACGATCTGGTGGTCGCCCGCGACACCGTGTGGGTGACCGACTCCCGGGTCGACCGGCTGACCCGGATCAGGCTGACGCGGTCTGGCCGTCCGGCGACCGCGGCGCCCGGCTTCCTCGCCCTGCGCGGCGCCTGGCCCACCGGCGACGGCGTGGCCAACAACGCCAACGGCATCCGGCAGCTGCCCGATAGCTCCCTGGTGGTCAATAACAGCCGGGTCGGCGGCCTGTGGCGGGTCGACCCGCGCAGCGGCGCGACCCAGCAGATCCCGGTCATCGGCGGACCGGGCATCACCGGCGGCGACGGTCTGGAGCTTGCCGGGACGACCCTGTTCAACGTCCGCGGCAGCGGCCAGCGCGAGGTGTCAGTCCTGCGGCTGGCCCGCGGCCACCACGGCCGCCGTCGCCCGGCCGGCACCTGGTCGGCCCGCTGGGTCACGGCGCTGACCGACGACACTCTCGACATCCCCTCGACCGCGACGCTGTCGCGCGGGTCGCTGTGGGTGGTCAACGCCCGCTTCGGGGTGGCGGACCCGGGGTCGGCGACGTACTGGATCAGCCGGTTGCCGCTGCGCCGCTGACCTGTTTGGTCCTCCTCCCGCCCGGACGATCGGAAGAATCTGCGCCGCTCGGGTATCAGCAGCCGCCGCCTCGTCTCTTTCCCGGAACGCGGCGGCCATGCCCTGGTCGCCGGATCCGAGGAGACGCTGTGCCTGCCGCCCCGCCCACCCGTCCCAGCGGCACCGCATGATGGCACCGGACGAGCAGCGGTCCGCGGCCGCTGACCGTGCACTGCCGCGGCTGGTCGCGGCGGCGTTCGACGGTATCGGTGTGGTGCCGGCGGGGCTGGTGAGGCGGCTGCAGGAAGCCATCACCGCACCGAAACTCTTAGCGGACCTGACACTGATCCAGACCCCGGACCGCGCAACCCCGCGGGTGACCAGCGGGCAGCCTTGGGCGCTCAGCTTCGCCGGACACGAGCTGGCCCTGCTCGTCACGCTGACCGCGACGAAGCCGTCGCGTCTCGGCCTGGACGGGTGGGTCTGGCCCGGACCTGGTTGGCACGTGCTGTCGATCCCCACGACCCCGGGTGTGGGGAGCACGGCGGAGGTCAGCGGTCCGGACGGCCGCTTCCGCTTCCCCGACCTGCCGGCGGAACCGTTCCGGCTGATCCTGACCGCGGCCGACCCACACCGCGGGGTGGCCACGCCGGTCATCGACCCCGAATCCCGCTAGGCCGCCTGACTGTCCGTGGGGCCGTCCACCCCCGTACGGGCATCTCCTGCTGCCTCCGCAGGAGCCAGTCCCGCGCGATCCTAGCGCGGCTGCGTTTCGCCGATTCCCGGCGGGCCGGTAGACTTGGTCTGCTGTCTTAACGGCCAGTTCCCTGCCGAGGACGGCAGCCCCCAAAAACGTACGGAGTTCCACCCATGCCCACACGCTCTGATCTGCGCAACGTCGCGATCGTCGCCCACGTCGACCACGGCAAGACCACCTTGGTGGACGCCATGCTGTGGCAGTCCGGCGCCTTCCGCGCCAACCAGGACGTGAACAACCGGGTGATGGACTCGATGGACCTGGAGCGCGAGAAGGGCATCACCATCCTCGCCAAGAACACCGCGGTGCTGCACCATGCGCCCGGCGGCGAGAACGTCATCATCAACATCATCGACACCCCCGGTCACGCGGACTTCGGCGGCGAGGTCGAGCGCGGCCTGGAGATGGTCGACGGTGTGCTGCTGCTGGTCGACGCCTCCGAGGGCCCGCTGCCCCAGACCCGGTTCGTGCTGCGCAAGGCACTGGCCAAGAACCTGCCGATCGTGGTCGTGGTGAACAAGGTCGACCGTCCCGACGCCCGGATCAAGGAGGTCGTCGAGGAGACCTACGAGCTCTTCATGGACCTCGTCGACGACAACGACGTCGACGTCCTCAACTTCCCCGTCGTCTACGCCTCGGCCAAGGCCGGCCGCGCGTCGCTGACCGCGCCGGAGAACGGCGAGATGCCGGACGCCGAGGATCTCGGTCCGCTGTTCGCCACCATCCTCAACGACATCCCCGCCCCGGAGTACGAGGAAGGTGCGGTGCTGCAGGCCCACGTCACCAACCTCGACGCCTCCCCGTACCTCGGCCGGCTGGCGCTGTGCCGCGTGATGGCCGGCGAGATGCGTCGCAACCAGGTGGTGGCCTGGTGCAAGCAGGACGGCACCATCACCAACATCAAGCTCTCCGAGATGCTCATCACCGAGGCGCTGGACCGGGTCCCGGCCGAGATCGCCCGCCCGGGTGACATCGTCGCCATCGCCGGCATCCCCGACATCACCATCGGTGAGACCCTGTCGGACCCGGAGAACCCGAAGCCGCTGCCGCTGATCACGGTGGACGAGCCGTCGATCTCCATGACCATCGGTATCAACACCTCGCCGCTGGCCGGCAAGTCCGGCAAGAACCTGACCGCACGCCTGGTCAAGAACCGGCTGGACGCCGAGCTGGTCGGCAACGTCTCCATCCGGGTGATACCGACCGAGCGTCCCGACACCTGGGAGGTCCAGGGCCGCGGCGAGCTGCAGCTGGCCATCCTGGTCGAGATGATGCGCCGCGAGGGCTTCGAGCTCACCGTGGGCAAGCCGCAGGTCGTCACCCGCGAGATCGACGGCAAGATCCACGAGCCGGTCGAGCGGCTCACCATCGATGCACCCGAGGATTTCGTCGGCGTGGTGACCCAGCTGATGGGTCTGCGGCGCGGCCGGCTCGAGCAGATGGTCAACCACGGCACCGGATGGGTCCGGATGGAATACCTGGTCCCGGCCCGTGGCCTGATCGGCTTCCGTACGGAGTTCCTGACCGAGACCCGCGGCACCGGCATGATGCACCACGTCTTCGAGTCTTACGAGCCCTGGCACGGCGAGCTGCGGACCCGCTCGAACGGCTCCCTGGTCGCCGACCGCAGTGGTGTGGTGACGGCGTACGCGTCGTTCAACCTGCAGGAGCGCGGCACGCTCTTCGTGGGTCCGACCACCGAGGTCTACGAGGGGATGATCGTCGGCGAGAACGCCAGGTCCGACGACATGGACGTCAACATCACCAAGGAGAAGAAGCTCACCAACGTGCGCTCCTCCACCGGTGACGAGCTGGAGCGGTTGATCCCGCCGCGGCTGATGAGCATGGAGCAGGCGCTGGAGTTCTGCCGCGGTGACGAGTGCATCGAGGTCACTCCCGCCGCCGTCCGGATCCGCAAGGTTGTGCTGTCCGGCAACGAGCGGTCCCGGACCCGGTCGCGCGCCAAGAACGCCTGACCTTCGGTTCCCGTAACCCAAACGTGACCTTGGCGCGGCGGGATCCGAGTCGCGGCCTGTCGGCTGCATAGGACAAGATGTCTGGTGCCCCTCGATTCGATCCGAGGGGTATCTGGGCAGCGACTTCGCCCTCTTGTGCAACCATCGGCCCTTCCCCGCCGTAGACAAAGCACGACACCACGCTGGTTCGCAGCACAACGACGGGAAATAAGCAGATGAGTAGGTTCGCTCGGGTTCTGGTCGGCCTTGTCATGGCCGTCGCCCTGATCGGCGCTGCCGGCGCCACCACCGAGATGGCTACCCCGGCCGCTGCGGCGACGTATGTCTCCTCGACGTACACCTCGCCGAAGAAGGGTGAGACGAACAAGGGCGTCACCGCCTTGCAGCAGCGCCTGGTCAAGGCCAAGGCGCTGCAGTCGAAGTACGTCACCGGCTATTTCGGCCCGGTGACCGAGGCCTCGGTGAAGAAGTTCCAGCGCAAGTACGACCTCAAGGCCACCGGCAAGGTCGACGCCAAGACCTGGAAGAAGCTCGTCGCCAAGACCGGCAAGATCAAGGTGTCGTCGTCCAACAGCAAGTCCACCAGCGCCAAGTATCCGAAGAAGGGCCAGCGCACCGACGCCGTCTATGAGTTGCAGCAGCGGCTCGTCAAGGCCAAGTCGCTGAGCAAGAAGTCGCTCACCGGCTACTTCGGCTCGGCGACCGAGAAGGGCGTCAAGCGGTTCCAGAAGAAGTACGACCTCAAGGCCACCGGCAAGGTCGACGCTAAGACCTGGAAGAAGCTGGTCGCCAAGACCGGCAAGATCAAGGCTCCCCGGATCAAGGGGATCGACAGCCGCTGCATGGTCAGCGGCCGGGCGCTGTGCGTGGACAAGACCCGCGACAAGCTCTATTACATGGAGAACCGCAAGGTCGTCCGGACGCTGGATGCCCGGTTCGGCTGTGCCGCCACCCGGACCCGCGAGGGCAAGTTCTCGGTGCTGTGGAAGAGCCGGAACCACGTGTCGTCGATCTATCACACCCCGATGCCGCTGGCCATGTTCTTCAGCGGTGGCCAGGCGGTGCACTATTCGCCCGACTTCGCCGCCCGGGGCTACAACGGCTGCAGCCACGGCTGTGTGAACATCCGCGACAAGTCCACCCTGCGCTGGATCTTCAACAAGGTCCGCACCGGCGACCGGGTCGTCGTCTACCGCAGCTGAGCGACCCAGGCCCGACCAACGCAACGGCCCCGCCACCGAGATCACTCTCGGCGGCGGGGCCGCTGGCGTTCTGACCCGCGTGGCTCAGGCCATGCTGCCGCCGGTCTTGGCGGCGGCAGTCTTGGCGCCTCGGGGCTTGGCGGCTGCAGTCTTGGTGCCTGCAGTCTTGGTGGCCGCAGTCTTGGTGGCCGCAGTTTTGGTACCTGCGGCCTTGGTGGCAGCGGTCTTGGTGCTTGAGGCCCGGGTGGCAGAGCTCTTGGCAGCCGCCGTCCGAGTGCGGGTCTTGCGGGCCGCAGCGGCTGCGCTCTTGCGGGTGGCCGAGGCCTTGGCGGCGGAGCGCGGCGTAAGCGTCTCGGTGGCGCTGCGCCCCGTGGTCGCCCGACGGACGGTGGTCACCGTCTCCTGCAGCTGCTCCAGCGCTGGGTCGACCACCTCGACGAGGTCGGCCTTGAGGTCATCCGCGCGCTGCTCGGCCAAGCCGGACAGCTTGCGCGCCGACTGCATCGCGCCGTCGACGGCACGCTTGCCGCGACCGGCCAGCTCGGCGTACGCGTTGCCGGCGTCAGCCAGGTAGGCCTCGGCCTGCTTCTGCACCTCGTCCAGCCGGGCCCGGGTCTGCTCCGGGAACGCCTTGACCTGCACCGGGAGCGTCTTGAGCTGCTCGGGCAGGGTGGTCAGGAAGCGGCCGAGCTGGTCGGCCTGCTCGGCCGGAATGGCGCGCAGGTCGGTCGCGCGCTGCGCGGCCCGCTCCTGGGTGGCGGTGACGGTGCTGCGCACGGTGCTGACGGCGACGTCGGTGAGGCCGGCGACGACGTACAGCGGGGTGAGGTCGGTCGACAGGGCTGACTTGCGTGCCTGCGCCGGGTTCTGCTTGCGGGTGGTGGCCATGATGGCTCCTCTACGGCGTGGATTCGGACGTGGATGTGGGGGTGGGGTTACGCCGGGCTCGCGGTCTGCGTGGCGGCGGGGCGTCCGCCGCTTCCGCGGCAGGGCTGGATCGTTCAGGGCTGGATGGTTCGGGGCTGAATGGTTCGGGGCTGAATGGTTCGGGGCTGGACGGTTCGGGGGTGGCCGAGCCGGGCTGGTCGCCGTTCTCCTTGACGAAGGAGAGATAGACGTCGATCAGCACTCGCTTCTGGCGTTCGGTCAGGGCGGGGTCGCCCAGCACGGCCAGCTCGACAGTCGTGGTGGGGTGGGTGTCGGGATCGAGGATCCCGGCGCGGACGTACAAGGTCTCGGCGGAGACCCGGAGCGCCTTGGATAGCTGCTGCAACACCTCGGCCGAGGGACGGCGCAGACCCCGTTCGATCTGGCTCAGATAGGGATTCGAGATCCCGGTCTGCTCGGCGAGCTGACGCAGCGACAGCTCAGCGGACCGCCGCTGGGCGGCGATGAACTCCCCGACGGTCCCGAGCTGATCGCTGAGGTGGGGGGTGATCCGCTTCGTCATGAATCCATAGTGCTTGCAATTGCAAGCAGATGCAAACTTTCTGCAAGCGCGAGCGGCGTCAGGTAGCGAGATGCGACCGGTGACAAGACTCTTGTGGGGGTCCGCCGACTAGGCCAGAGTTGACCAGACCAAGCGGAGACGACCCGAGGGGAAGCCCATGACGCAGACCGGAGCCAGCAGCGCGGCCGTGGAGCAGACCGGCGAGCCCGAGCTCAAGCGGGTGATGGGGCCGAAGCTGCTACTGCTGTTCATCGTCGGCGACATCCTGGGCACCGGCATCTACGCCGTCACCGGCGACGTCGCCGCCGAGGTCGGCGGGGTGGTCTGGCTGCCCTTTCTGGTCGCCTTCGTGGTGGCCACCCTGACCGCGTTCTCCTACCTCGAGCTGGTCACGAAGTATCCACAGGCCGCCGGCGCAGCGCTCTACGCCCACAAGGCCTTCGGACTGCACTTCGTCACGTTTCTGATCGCCTTCACGGTGATGTGCTCGGGCATCACCTCCGCCGCCACGGCGTCGCGGGCCTTCGCTGCCAACTTCGAGGCCATGGTCAACGTGGTGCGCTCCGACTGGGCCGGCGGCGCTGAGGTGGAGGTGTCGGACGGTTTGACCACCATCATCGCCGTCTTGTTCATGGCGTTGGTCGCGCTGATCAACCTGCGCGGGGTGGCGGAGAGCGTGTATGCCAACATCGTCCTCACCTGTGTGGAGATCACCGGTCTGCTGATCGTGATCTTCGTGGGGGTGCTGGCCATGACCGAGGGGCGCGCCGACTTCTCCCGCGTGGTCATTTTCGACACCCCGGAGGACAAGAGCGTGTTCTTGGCCGTCACTGCGGGAACCTCGCTGGCGTTCTTCGCCATGGTCGGCTTCGAGGACTCGGTCAACATGGCCGAGGAGGTGAAGGAGCCCGAGACCGTGTTCCCCAAGATCATGCTGACCGGCCTCACCATCACCGGCATCATCTACATCCTGGTGTCGATCTCGGCCATCGCGCTCGTTCCGGCTGGTGAGCTCGGTGAGGGTGCGCCGCTGCTGAAGGTGGTCTCGGTCGGCGCCCCCAACCTGCCGTTCGACCAGATCTTCCCGCTGATCAGCATGTTCGCCGTGGCCAACTCGGCGTTGATCAACATGCTGATGGCCAGCCGACTGCTCTACGGCATGGCCCGCCAGGGGGTGCTGCCGCCGGCGTTCGGCCGAGTGCTGGAAGGACGGCGTACGCCGTGGTTGGCCATCTTGTTCACCACCGCACTGGCGGTTGCGCTGATCACCGTCGTCGGCAAGATCAGCCAGCTGGGCGGGACGACCGCATTGCTCCTGCTGGCCGTCTTCACGGTGACCAACATCTCCTGCCTGGTGTTGCGGCGCGACCCGAAGGAGCACAAGCACTTCGTCGCTCCGACGGTGATTCCGGTCCTCGGCGCGCTCTGCTGCGCGTATCTGGTCGGTCCCTGGACCGGGCGCAACTCCGACCAGTACGCGATCGCCGGCGTGCTGCTCGGCATCGGGATCGTGCTCTGGGCGGTGACCTGGGCGATCAACCGGGCGATGTACAGCCGCAAGACCTACGTCCACGACCCCTCAGACCTCTAGTCGCCGGGCGGCACAGCGAGCTCTGCTTCGGCCTTCGCCCCCCGACTCCACCAGTTGGCCTCGGGCGCGGTCGGTGAGGATCAACCGGTCATGGTGAGCTGATAGCGCACCTCGTCCAGACCGACGTCGCCCTGCCGTTCCACCCTGCTGTGCCCGTCCGGCTGCCAGCCTTGCCTCTGATAGAACCGGCGGGCTCGTTCGTTGCTGGTCAGCACCCACAGGGTGGCCCGCGAGAAACCCAGCGCTCGCAGCTCGCTCGTCGCCGAGTCGAGAAGGGCGGCCCCCACGCCCTGCCCCCAGGCGTCGGGGTGGGCGTAGAGGGCCCAGAGCTCCCCCGTCCCCGGCGTCGCGTCGTCATCACGGCTCCGCCCCACGGTGGCGAAGCCGTGGACGAGGTCGTCGTTCTGACCGGTCGCGACGAAGGTCCTGCCTTGAGCGCCGACGTCGAGGTGGCTCGTCCACGCCGCCGTCCGCTCGGTCACCGACAGGTTCGCCAGCAGCGTGTCGGGAAGCAGACCGGCGTACGCGGCGCGCCACGAGGCGACTTGCGCGAGCGCTACGCCGTCGGCGTCGCCGGGCGTACCCCTGCGGATGCGCACACCCGGGGGCAGCGTCGTCTGGTCGCCGGAGCCCGGACCCCCGTCCGGGTGCTGCCGCCGGATCTCCATGACGCCATCATGCCGCGGTGTCCAGCCACCGTCGAGATGCGGCTCTCCGGCGAACTCAGCGCCCGCCGAGCTCCGACGACAGCTGGGTGACTCTGCCCAGGTCGTCCATCGTGACTCGGAGCCAGCCGTCCGGGCCGGTCAGCCGCAGGGCACCGTCGGGGAGCGTCTCGAGGTTCAGACCACGCAGCCGAGCGTACGAGCCGATCGCCCGGCGCCAGTCGGTGACCTCCCCGGAAGTCAACGCCGTGGTGATGGTGGTTGACGCCTGCAGCACCCCGGCCGGTGGCATCGGGAACCGGTCCGACTCGAGCAGCAGGGCCGCGATCGTGCCGCCGCCGGCCTCGAAGGTGTAATGCGGCAGCTGGCCACAGATCAGGCTCGCGGCGCAGGCGTAGCGGGCCGCCTGCCACCGGGGCTCGGTATGCAGGGGGATCTCCGCCGTGGTGAGCTCGCTCAGTGCGAACTGCTCCCCGAACTCGCGGACCCGGTTCGCGGCGCGGACCACGCTGTCAGGAAAACCGTTGACGTTGTGCCATCCCCACAGCCAGGACCCGGGGCCCGGGGCGGCCGAGCCGAGGAACTGCGCCCGTACCTCGAGCGTCTCGCTGCCGATGAACGAGAAGACGCCGGTCTGCAGGTCGAGGTCCCACCGCTCGCCGTACGGGGTGCCCTCCCCCACCAGCTCCAACACCACCCGCTGCTGTTCCAGTGTGAACAGATAGGCGTCGTTGACGACGTCGTCCAGGGAAGAGATGGCAACCATGCCGAACAGCCTAGCGGCGGGAGCGGGTCAGACCCGAGTGCGCTATTCGCGCCCATCGGCGTGACAGCGGTGGGCTCGAAGCGCGCACTCGACGCTTACGGAGTCAGAGCCCGGGTACGGTGGCGGTGATCAGGCTGCCGTCGGCCCGACGCCCCCCTCGTTGCGCCGACAGCGAGATGTCGGCGCTGATCCGCGGCCCTTGTCCGGTCAGCGGTACGGTGACCGGCGCGTCGGCGGTGACCAGAACCGCCTTGCCGCGCACCTCCACCTCGGCCGCGGTGCCGTCTTCCACCGTCAGGTCCATGGCGTCGGCGCGAAGGTCCACCCGGATCCGGGTCCCACGCAGCAGCACCCGGAAGGACAGGAAGTCCCAAGACTCCGGCAGCCGCGGATCGAAGGTGATGCGGCCGTCGTAGTCGCGCATCCCCCCGAACCCGTACGCGAGCATGTTCCACACCCCACCGGCCGAGGCGACATGCACGCCGTCGGAGGTGTTGCCGTGCAGGTTGGCGAGGTCGACGAAGAGGGCACTGTGGAAATAACGCAGCGCGATCTCGTGATAGCCGACCTCGGCCGCGATGATCGACTGCACCACCCCGGACAGCGTCGAGTCGCCGGTGGTGATGGCGTCGTAGTACTGGAAGTCGGCGCGCTTCTGCTCCTCGCTGAAGTGCTGTCCCTGCAGGAAAAGCGCCAGCACGACGTCAGCCTGCTTCAGCACCTGGAAGCGATAGATCACCAGCGGGTGGTAGTAGAGCATCAGTGGACGCTTCTCCGCCGGGGTGCGCTCCAGGTCCCAGACTTCGCGATCGAGGAACAACGAGTCCTGCGGGTGGATGCCGATCGCCTCGTCGAACGGGATGGCCATCGCGTCAGCGGCGGCGGCCCACTCGCCGACCTCCTCCTCGGTCAACCGCAGCCGGGTCACCATCCGCTCGTACGCGTCGGGGGCCTCTTCGCGCAGCTCGCGCACGACGCGGGCCGCCATCCGTAGGTTGAACCGGGCCATCACGTTGGTGAACAGGTTGTCGTTCACCACGGTGGTGTACTCGTCCGGCCCGGTGACACCGTGGATGTGAAAGATCCGGTGGCCGTCAATGCGCCAGAAGCCGAGGTCAACCCACATCCGAGCCGTCTCGACCAGGATGTCGACGCCCTCGCGGCGCAGGAACTCCTCGTCGCCGGTGGCGGCGACGTACTTGCAGAGCGCATAGCTGATGTCGGCGTCGATGTGGTACTGCGCGGTGCCGGCGGCGTAGTAGGCCGAGGCTTCCTCGCCGTTGATGGTGCGCCACGGGAACAGTGCCCCCCGCTGGGTCAGGTCCCGGGCCCGGCGGCGGGCGGCGTCGAGCATGTTGTAGCGGAACCGCAGCGCGCTACGGGCCATCCCGGGCGAGGTGTAGGTGAGGAAGGGCAGGACGTAGATCTCGGTGTCCCAGAAGTAGTGCCCGCCGTAGCCGGAGCCGGTGACGCCCTTGGCCGGGACACCTGACTGCTCGGCCCGGGCGGCCGCCTGGGCGACCTGGAACAGGTTCCATCGAATGGCCTGCTGGATGGCCGGGTCGGCGCCGACCTGCACGTCGGATCGCGCCCAGTACGCGTCCAGCCAGGCCCGCTGGTCAGCGAACTGCGCGTCGACGCCCTGCTCGCGTACTCGGTCCAGGGTGCGGTGGCAGCGGTCAGCCAGCTCACGCACCGGCACCCCGCGGGAGGTGTGGTACGCCACCACCTTGGTGATCTTGACCGGCACGCCGGGGTGCGCCTCGACCTCGAAGACCATCTTGCCGGTGTCCTCTTCGGCGTGGATGCTCGTGCTGTAAGCGTTCTCGGTCTCGATCAGGTGGTCGGCGGCCACCGCCAGGGTCATCTTCGAGTTGGCGCAGCGATAGCCGAGCATGATCCGGCCGTCGCTGACACTGTGCGACTTCGGCTCGAGAACGCGCTCGTCGAAGGAGTCTGCTTTCCGTGGGTCGGCGCCCTCCCCCATCGCCGCCGCGCGGACGTGATATTCGTCCTTGCCGTCCTGACGGTTCAGCACCTGTGACGACACCACCACCGGAGCGGTGTGGTCGAGCATGGTGATCTCGATCGACATGACGGCCAGGTGGCGCTGCGGGAACGACACCATCCGCTGTGACAACACCTTGACCCGCTTGCCGCCGGGGGTGCGCCAGATGATCTCTCGGCGCAGCAGACCGTCGCGGAAGTCCAGCGATCGCTCGTATGACTCCAGGTCGGCGACCGACAGCAGCATCGGCTCGTCGTCGACGTAGAGCTTCATCACCTTGTTGTCGGGGACGTTGACGATGGTCTGGCCCACCCGGGCGAAGCCGAACGCCTCCTCCGCGTGCCGGATCGGCCAGGTCTCGTGGAAGCCGTTGATGTAGGTCCCGTGGCTGTGGGTCTCCCGCCCCTCCTCCACGTTGCCGCGCATCCCGAGATAGCCGTTGCCGACGGCGAACAACGTCTCGGTCACCCCGAGGTCGTCGGTGCGATAGATCTGCTCGGTGAACCGCCACGGGTCCACCGGGAACCGCTCGCGGTCGAGGGGGTCGCTGACGTTGATCGGCTGGTCGCCGCTGGAGCCGCGCATCAGCCGACCAGCTCGTCCAGCTCGTGCACGACCAGCTGCGCCCCGGCAGCCCGCAGCCGGTCAGCGCCGGTGCCGCGGTCCACGCCGACGACGAGTCCGAAGCCGCCGTCGCGGCCTGCCTGCACACCCGACAACGCGTCCTCCAGCACGACCGAGCGCGACGGCGTCGCGCCGAGCTGCTCGGCGGCGTAGGTGAAGGTCTCCGGCGACGGTTTGCCGGCCAGCCCGTGGCGCGCCGCCACCTGGCCGTCGACCACCACCTCGAAGCGGTCGGCGAGACCAGCGGCGGCCAGCACGGCCGGGGCGTTGCGGGACGAGGAGACCACGGCGATCTTGGTGCCGCGGGCGGCGAGATAGTCGAGCAACGTCAACGAGCCGGCGAAGGCCTGCACACCCTCGTCGCGCAGCACAGCGGCGAACGCGTCGTTCTTACGGTTGCCGAGTCCGCACACCGTCTCCGCCGAGGGGTCGTCAGACGGATCGCCGTAGGGCAGCTCGATGCCGCGGGAGGCGAGCAGGTCGCGGACGCCGTCGTAGCGGGGCTTGCCGTCGATGTGGTCGAAGTAGTCAGCCTCGGTGTAGGGAGCCTGCCCTTCTCGGGTGGCGAGGAACGCCGAGAACATCTGTTCCCAGGCGCGCATGTGCACGTCGGCGGTCGGAGTGAGCACCCCGTCCAGATCGAACAGCGCTGCGTCGTAGTCGTTCCAGTTCACCGTCCAAGGTTACGGCGTCCGGCGCCGCCGGCGGGCCAACGCGCTGAGGTGAGCAGCGGCGAATGACTCAGCTGACGAGGCGGTCCAGGGTCGGCGCGTACGGCCGGACGGAGCCGACCGGCTGACCGTGGCCGAGCACCGGCACAGCCGCCTGCTCGGTCAACGTCGCGGAGTCGAGGCCCAGCCGCTGCAGCACGCCGGCCATGGCCACGGCACGCGCCCGACCTGAGCCGTCACTGATCTTGAGCGCGATCCCACGACCGTCGGGCAGACCGACCGCATAGACGGCCTCGGCGCCGCCCTTGGCCACCAGACCGGGCACGGCCCGGTGCAGGGCGCTCTCGTCGCGGCGGGTGCCCGAGGTCCATTGCGGATGGGCCCGGATGGCGTCGGCGACGCGGGCCAGCGGCCCATCGGTGGCGGCGGCGATCCGCCCGAAGGAGCGGGCCAGCGCCGCCAGGCTGATCGCGAACAGCGGAGCTCCACAGCCGTCCACCGCGACCCGCCCCGGCTGCTCGCCGGCGATCTCCTCGATGCTCGCCAAGATGGCTCGCTGGACCGGATGGTCAGGGTCGAGATAGTTCTGGACCGGCCACCCGTTGACGACGGCGGTGGCGATCATCCCAGCGTGTTTGCCCGAGCAGTTCATCAGGATCGGCTTCTTCTGCTCGCCGGCCCGCAGCAGCTCCTCCCGGGCGATGTCGTCCATCGGCCAGTCGGGCGGCGTCTGGAGCACGAACTCGTCCAGGCCCACGCCGGCCAGGATCCGGCGCACGCCGTCGAGATGGAAGGGCTCGCCCGAGTGCGACGCCGACACCAGGGCCAGCAGCTCGGGCTCGAGGTCCAAGCCGGCCCGCACCATCGCGATGGCCTGCATCGGCTTGCTGGCGCTGCGGGGATAGATCGGGGCCAACGGATCTCCGATCGCGTGCTGCACGGCGCCGTCGGGGTCGGTGACGACTACCCGCCCGTGGTGCACGCTCTCGCGATAACCGCTGCGGATGACCTCGACGAGGACGGGATCGGCTTCGAAGTCGCTGGACATCTCGCCAGGTTATCCGGGCAGGTCACAGACGGGCGCGGACGTGCAATCCGATCTCCGGATCCACCAGGACCTCCTGGGCTGCCGCCACCCCATCCACCACCAGCTGCTGCGCCGGGTCGACGTTGCGCTTGATCAGCCCGAGGGCGATCGGTCCCAACTCGAAGTGCCGGGCCGAGCTTCCGACGAAGCCGACACTGCGGCCGTCGGCCAGCAGCTCCGCACCGGGCGCGGGCAACGTGTTGGTCATCCCGTCCAGGTGCAGCCGAACCAGCCGGCGCGGCGGCCGGCCGAGCGTGTGCACCCGGGCGACCGTCTCCTGGCCGCGATAGCAGCCCTTGTCGAGGTGCACCCCGACGCCGAGCAGCCCGATCTCGTTGGGAATGGTGCGGTGGTCGGTGTCGATGCCGATCCGGGGGACGCCGGCGGCGATCCGGCGGGCCTCGTACGCCCAGGTGCCGGCGGGGATCTCGGCGGCCATCACGGCCGCGAGCTCGGCCCTCGGCACGAACGTCTCGTAGCCGTCCAGTGAGTCCAGGCCGGACCGCACCAGATACGCGCCGTCCGCCGCCGCTCGGCGGTCGGGATCGCCGGGCCGGTAGACCACGGCCCAGTCGGCGGTGACGTCGGCGACCTCGACGCGCATCATGAATCGCATCCGGTCCAGCCAGCCGGTCACCGCGGCCGCGGCCCCGGGCTCGGTGTGCGCCCAGAACGTGGTGCCGTCGTCCACGCCGTACAGCGCGTGCTCGATGTGACCCTGCGGCGACAGCACCAAGGTGGTGACGCCCTGACCCGGCAGCAGCCCGCTCAGATGCTGGGTGGTGAGCGAGTGCAGCCACTCCAGCCGGTCGGGGCCGGTGATGGTGACCACGCCCCGGTGGGACAGGTCGACCGCGCCCGTTCCCTGGTCCAGGGTGCGCTGCTCGCGCATCGGGTCACCGTAGTGCCAGGCGACACCCGCGTCGGGACCTTCTTCTGCCAGTACGACCATGCGTTCCTCTTCCGTCGGGTGAGACGTTCGCCCCGAAGGGACAGCAACGCCGGCGCCCGATTTCTTCCGGGCCGTAGCCGCCGGGCGGCGGGCCACTCAGCTGCGCAACTCGGCTGTCAGCTGCGCTGCAACCGGGCCCACAGGTGGGTCTGCAGCGGCTGGCCCTGGGCTGCCTTGTCGAACGTCCAGAGCAGGTCGCTCTCCACGTTTCCGTAGAGGCGCTGCCCGGCGGTGTAGTCGTCCGCGGTGGAGGTGCGGACCACGGCGTCGGTGGCCAGCTCGATCCGGGCGCCGGTGATGCTGCCGTACCAGACCTCGGCGTAGCCGGTGGGGTGGCACATCACGACCTCGATGCTGCCGTCCTCCTGCGGCCGCCAGAAGCCGGTCTCCATCGTCAGCGGCCGCACGGCCTTGCCGTCCTCGTCCACCTCGAAGGTCTGGGACAGGTAGTGCAGATAGTTCTGCCCGTTGTGGGCGAAGTCGATCTGCTGGCCGAAGTCGAAGTCAGGGGTGCCGGGGTACGTACCCTTGCCGCGACCCTCCCAGCGGCCGATCATCCAGGCCACGCCGAGCAGGTGGGGATGCAGGTCGGACGGGATCTCGAACGCCATGGCTCAGACCCCTGCCTTCGGGCTGCCATGCAGCAGCCGGACCAGCACCACAAGGGCATACACACCCATGGCGGCCACACCGACGGCCAGACACAACGCGAAAATCAAGGAGGTGGACACGTTGCGGAGTCTAGCCGTCTGCGGTGAGCGAGTGCTGGAGCACCGTGGTGACCGTGACGTACGTCCGTCCGCCGTGAGTGGGCCAGTGCTCCAGCCGCGAACCGGTCGGCCGGTAGCCCAGCCGCCGATAGAGGGCAAGGGCGCGGGGGTTGTCGTGCTCGACGCTGAGCTGCGCCAGCCGAAGCCCGCGCGCACTCACGCGTTGCTCGAGCGCCGCGATGAGCACGGTGCCGATGCCGCATGACTGCAGTGTCTCGTGCACCGACAGCATCCACAGCTCGCCGCCGTCGGGCACCTTGGTGAAGTCGACAGCCCCCAACCCGACCAGCCGGTGGTTGGGCAGGCTGACGACGAGGGCCTCCACCTGACCCTCCCAGCACCGCTGCAGGACCTCCGCCACCGCGCGCAGATGCTCGGGTCCCCCGGACCAGTCCAGGTCGACGAGATCCTCGGCCTCCAGGTCGCGCACCGTCAGCCCCAGGCTTGCTGTCGGCGAGGCGGCCGCCGAGCTCTCAACGGTGTCGTTGGAGGGCGCGGTCGAGCGGAGGTCCCGGTCGGTCATGGCGAGAAGCCTGCCGTCGCCGCTGCGGTTCGGCAACCCACCGTTCAGCCCGGCGTTCGGCTCGGTGCCGTCACGGGCCGACCGGGCGGTCCGCCGGCGCGGCCAGGCGCTGGCGGACCTGGCTCACCCCCCGCTCCAGCAGGACGACGTCGGTGACCACGGCGATCCACTCGAACCCCATCGCCGCCAGGGCGACGGCCCGCTCCTCACTGCCGGCGAACACACCGGGCAGCACCCCGGCCTCGCGGCAGACGCGCACCAGGGTGGGCAACGCAGCGTCGATGGCGACGTCGGCCACCAGCTCGTCCACGTCGCGACCCAGCGACAAAGCCAGGTCGAACGGTCCGACGAAGACCATGTCCACGCCGGGGGTCGCGGCGATGGCGGCCGCGTCCGCCAGCCCGGCGGCGGACTCGATCATCACCGCACAGAGCGGGTCGCCGGCGCTCGGCTGCTGACCCGGCAGCGGCCCCCAGCTGCGCTGCCCCCGCGGCGGATGGGCCGTCGCGGCCACCACGGCGGCGGCCGCGGCAGCGTCGTCCACCTGCGGCACGATCACCCCGTCGGCGCCGGCGTCGAGCGCCCGCCCGATCGCGACCGCGTCGTTGGCGGCGACCCTGACCAGCATCGGCACGTCCCGGCCGGAACGCAGGGCGAACACGTCGCGCAGGCCGCGGTCGTCGAAGTGGCCGTGCTGGGCGTCCAACCCGACCCAGTCGAGGCCGGAGCGCTGCAGGGCCACGGTGCTCCGTGGGTCGCCCAGCATGGCCCACACGCCGGCCTTGATCGTGGCTGCTCCAGGTTCGGTCACGTCGTCATCCTCCCCCACGCGATCGGAACCGCCCGGTACGGCCGGCTCCCGACCGCTCGCTAGAGTCACGGGCGTGACCCGTTATCTCATCGTCGGTGCCGGCGCGATCGGCGGCGCCATCGGCGGCCGCCTGGCCCACGCCGGCCACTCCACAGTCCTCGTCGCCCGGGGCGAGCACCTCACGGTGCTGCAGCGCGACGGACTGCGGCTGCGGACCCCGACCGAGGACCTGACAGTGGACGTACCCGCCGTCGGCGGACCGGCCGAGGTCGAGCTCGGCCTCGACGACGTGCTGGTGCTGGCGACCAAGACGCATCAGGCACCGGCGGCGCTGCAGGTCTGGGCCGACGCCCCGGTGGTGGCCGACGGAGCCGTGGTCGGCACGGCCGGCGAGCGACTGCCGGTGCTGACCGCCTTGAACGGGGTGGCCAGCGAGGAGATGGCACTGCGCTACTTCGACCGGGTCTACGGGGTCTGCGTCTGGATGCCGGCCGTGCACCTGGTGCCGGGCGAGGTGATCATCCGCGGCGGCCCGGCGTCCGGGATGTTCCACATCGGCCGGGTCCCGGCCCGAT
Organism: Microlunatus sp. M237; assembly: GCF_056896895.1. Classification (NCBI taxonomy): domain Bacteria; kingdom Bacillati; phylum Actinomycetota; class Actinomycetes; order Propionibacteriales; family Propionibacteriaceae; genus Microlunatus; species Microlunatus sp. M237. The sequence continues at coordinate 705,572 of NZ_JBXHBL010000002.1, forward strand.
CCGATGATCGGGACGCGGCGCTGTTGCGTCAGGTCGAACAGGACTGGTCATCGGCCAACCTGGTGGTGCGGCTGCCCGAGGACGTGATGCCGTGGAAGTACCGCAAGCTGCTCAGCAACCTCGGCAACGTCTTGCAGGCCCTCGTCGGGGCGGGTCAGGACACCGCAGCCCTGTCCGCGGCCGCCGACCGGGAGGCCCGCACGGTGCTGGCGGCAGCCGGGATCACGGTGACCAGCGACGCCGACGAGCGGGAGGCCCGTGCCGCGGGCTTCACCATGCGCCCGGTGGCCGGCGTACCCGACGATGTCGGGGGCTCCACCTGGCAGTCGCTGACCCGCGGCACCGGAAATGTCGAGACCGACTATCTCAACGGTGAGATCGCGCTGATTGCGCGTCGGTGCGGCCTGCCGGCGCCGATCAACATCGCCCTGGCGTCACTGGCCCGCCGGGCCGCCGCCGAGGGTCGTCGTCCCGGCTGGCTCACGCCGGCGCAGCTGGCCGACGAGCTCAGCCTGCCGCAGGCCTGACGAGCAGCCGACAGGCGGCTCACTGCAGCGAGTCGACCGCACCGGGCCCGGTGAGGGCGTGGGCCAGCGCGAGCAGGTCGGCGTCCGCCGGCCCTGACCGGCGCAGTGGCCATTGCGGGTCGACGTCGGCCTGGCTGCGTCGGAAGCTCCCCGGGGGCAGGCCGTAGAGCGCGGAGAACCGCCGGGAGAAGTGGTACGGGTTGGCGTAGCCGGCGAGGTCTGCCACCTCGGCGATGGTGGCATTACTGCGTTGCAGGGCCACCGCGGCCCGGGACAGCCGCACGGTCTCCAGCACCCGCGCCGGGCTGGAGCCGAAGTGCTCGCGGAACAACCGGAAGATGTGGCCCGCCGACACGTGACCGGCACCCTCCATCTCGGCCACGGTGACGATCCGCAGGCCCTGACTCGCCCAGACCCGTCGGACGTGCTGCACCACGGCGGTCAGCGGCGGTGGCCAGCTCGGCATCGCGCCGGCGTCCGGCGTGGTCACGAAGGCGTCCAGCAGCAGGCGTACGGCGGCGTCGCTGCGCCGACGTGCCGCGGCCGAGCCGTCGCCGGCCAGGTCGAGCAGATGGCTGGTGAGGCCCGACAGCACGGCGGCCTGCAGGCTGCGGACCGCCGGCCAGCTCTGCCGCGGCGGTAGGTCGCCCAGCTCGGTCACGCTCAGGTGGACGTAGGCGTGGGTGGAGGGCCGGTGTGGGTCCCACGCGTAGGAATCGACAGTCCCGCTCCGGGCCAGAGCGAGCTGTCCCGGGCCGAGTCGGTGCTGGACCGGGCGCCCACCCGGGGTCGGCGCGTTCTCGTCCTGGACGCTCCAGACCGCCGATCCGCGCAGGATCCAGACGAACTCCTCGTCACCGAGGCGGCGCGGACCGAAGCTGCCACCAGCCGGGTAGTCGGCCAGCTGCACCGGGGTGCGGACCTCGACCTCCGGTGCATGAGATGTCACTTTTGGATAGTAACGGGCCTGCGCCAGGCATTGGCAGGACCGGTCAGGACTGGCAGATTCAGTTCTGCCGCCCCACGACGACGAGAGGCTCACTGCGATGACGTCAGTGCTTCACCCTGCTGCGACCACCGATGCCGGACTGGTGCTCTTCGACCAGGCCGGCCCGGAGCTGGCCGCCCACTTCGCCGAGCACGGCTTCGCGCTGCTCCGCGACGCGCTCAGTCCGGAGGAGGTCGCGGAGATCAACGCTGAGGCGGTCCGGCTGTGCCGCGGCGAGCTGGGCGAGATCCGCGACGGTTGGTCCGCGGACGCACCGGACACCACCACCACGGTGGCCGCCGCCGAGACCGACGAGGAGGTGCTGCGCCGATACCTGTGTGTGCACTACCCGCACAAGGTCTCCCCCGCCGCCCGGCGGGCGCTGTCCGCACCCCGGGTGGTATCGGCGTTGACCGCGGTGATCGGGCCGAACGTCAAGGCCATGCAGTCGATGCTGTTCATCAAGTCCGAGGGGAAGCCCGGCCAGGCCTGGCACCAGGACGAGTTCTTCATCCCCACCCGGGACCGCTCGCTGACCGCAGTCTGGATCGCTCTCGACGACGCGACCATCGAGAACGGCTGCCTGTGGGCACTGCCCGGCTCGCACCGCCGCGGCGTGATCTATCCGGCCCGGACCCAGGACGATCCGCGGTTCGACTGCTCCACCGAGGCGTACGACTTCCCGTACCGCGACGAGGACGCTGTGCCGATCGAGATCCCGGCCGGGACCGCGCTCATCTTCAACGGCTATCTGCTGCACCGCTCGCTGGAGAACTCCGGTCGGCACGGATACCGCCGAGCGCTGGCCAATCACTACATGAGCGCGGAGTCGCTGCTGCCCTGGCGAGCGCCGACGGCCGACGAACACATGGCCGTCGCCGACTACCGCGACATCGTCCTGGTGGCCGGCGAGGACCCGTACGCCTACAAGGGCACTGTCGACCTGGCCAGGCCGCACTCGCGACCTGACAAGGAGGGCGGCTGCGACCGCTGACCGCACTGGTGAGGACCAGCGCGTCCTCGTGCTGCCAGACATAGCGCCGGGCACGACCCGCCCTGCTGCCGCGACGTCAGTAGACGAGTGCCTGGACGCCGTCGGTCAGCGCAGCCTCGACGAAGCTCGCCGCGCCGGCGATGGTGACCCCCGCCAGCAGATCCTCGGCGGTGAGCTCGCGCCGTGCGGCGCATTGGGTGCAGACGTGGATGCTGCCCTGGGCACGGACCGCCTCCACCAGGTCGGTGGTCACGCTGGCATGTGGCAGCGATAGCTCGGGCTGCCGGCCGGCGACGGCGAACCACACCGCCTCACCGGTCAGCCAGACCGACACCTCGGCGCCCGCGGCGAGCGCGGTCGACGCCACGGTCCAGGCCTGATTGGTCCGCTCCGGCGCCTCGACCCCGCAGGTGATCTTCACCAGCAGCGCCCTGCTCACCGGAGCACTCCCGTGCTGAATGGGTGGGTCATGGCGTCATTGTGGCAGGTCACGTCACCGGCACTGTCGGACTGTCAGTGACCAGTGGCACAGTGCTGGTCATGATCGGACGACTCCACGGCATCGTGATCGACAGCGCCGACCCGCAGCGGCTGGCCACGTTCTACCAAGACCTGCTGGGCATGCAGCGGGTCCAAGACGACCCGGAGTGGGTCGTCATCGGCGACGCCCCGGACCGGCCCGGCGTGGCCTTCGCCCGCGTCTCGGGCTTCGTCCCGCCCACCTGGCCCGAGGGCGAGCGGCCGCAGTTCTATCACTTCGACGTCGCCGTCGACGACCTCGACGCGGCCGAGACCGCGGTGCTGGAGCTGGGCGCGACCAGGGTGGCCGGCGGCGGCGAGCGGTTCCGGGTTTTCGCCGACCCGGTGGGTCACCCGTTCTGCCTGGTCAGCCTCTGAGAGCAGCGGCGCCTCGCCCATCGCAGTGACACCGGTACGCTCCCGGGCATGCGGGTGGTGGTGCAGCGGGCGAGTTCTGCGCAGGTGAGCGTGGCGGGTCAGGTGGTCGGAGCGATCGACCGGCCCGGGCTGGTCTTGTTGGTCGGCGTCACCCACGACGACTCGGCCGCGGTCGCCGCCCGGCTGGCGGACAAGATCTGGACGCTCCGGATCCTGCGTGACGAGCAGTCTGCCGCCCAGACCGGGGCGCCGCTGCTGGTCGTCAGCCAGTTCACCCTCTACGCCGACACCCGCAAGGGCCGCCGGCCGTCCTGGAATGCGGCTGCACCGCGGCCGGTGAGTGAACCACTCGTGGAGGCCTTCGTCGCGTCGCTGCGCGGTCTCGGTGCGGAGGTGGCCACCGGCGTCTTCGGCGCGGACATGCAGGTGTCCCTGGTCAACGACGGACCGGTCACGCTGCTGCTCGACTCGGCGCAGACCTGAGACTCAGCCTGCGGCGCTGGTCAGAACTCGGAGATCACGACTGCGGCCGCAGCCAGCAGCAGGAAACAGAGGACAAGCACGAGAACGGTGCGGCTCGAACGGCGCGGCTTGGCCGGCTGTCGCGAGGCCGACGCGGGCTGCTCCGGCCACGGGCTCGGCGAGCGCTGGACGGGTGAGTTCTGAACCGGTGCGTCCGGAACCGGTGAGTTCTGGACCGGTGGTGGGAGCGTCTCGGGGGTCGCCGGGGACGAGGTGCGGCCACGGTAGGGCCGGGGCGGGGTGTCCTCGCTGCGATAGAGCCAGCCGTACGTGTCACCGCTGTCGCGCGGGTTGTCCGGCGGGGTCAGTGCCGGCTCGAAGTGCCGCGGCGTCGGCGATGAGCGACGTCCTGCCCCGTCGACGCGACGGTAGAGCGCCTCATAGTGCGCCTGCGGATCGGTGGTGGGCTCGTGGTCGCCGCGACCAGACCCGGTGGACCGAGGGTCACGGGGCGCGCGGTCACCGGGGAGCGAAGACATAGTCGCTCACTCTAACGCGCTCCCCACCCCGGCAGCTGCGGTGCGGCTGGTGACCGACGGCCGGCCGGGGGTGCTGACCCAGCTGCATCGCCAACCCACCGGACCCGTTTCGCGGCCCGACCTAGGCTCGAATCGAGGGTACGACGATCCGGTCCCGGCCCCGACCACGCCCCCGCGAGCCTGAGGCCACCACCATCAGTCACCGCCTAGGGAAGAGTCCACCATGTTTGCTGCGTCAGCTCGTCGACCGCTCCAGCGCAGTCTCGGCGTCCTTGTCGTCATAGCCGCCCTCGGGGCCGGCTGCGGAAGCGACGACGAGAGCGGCGGCGATGCGCCGCCCGAAGCCCCAGCGACCAGTCCGACCACGGCCGGCGGCATGCCGGCCAGCCCTTCGGCGGCTGCGTCGTCGCCGGCGGCCCCGACCTCAGCGACGACCTCGGCGACCGCCGGTGGCAACCAGCAGATCGCCGTCGCGCTCAAGGCCATCGCCACGGCCCAAAGCGAGGTTCAAGGCGGAAGGCTGTTCGCGCTCGAAGACGAGACAGAGCGGGGCCAGCGGGTGTGGTCGGCCAAGGTCGCCACCTCCGACAGCCGCCAGTTCGACCTCGCCATCACCCAGGACGGTAGCCGCGTGGTCGACAGGGACGAGGACCGGACGCCGGACGATGACATCCGCAAGCTTTCGTCGGCGAAGGTGTCCGCGGAGGACGCCGTCGGCACCGCCGTCGGCCGGGCCCAGGGCAAAGGCGACCTGACGTCGGTGGAGATCGACACCGAGAATCGGACCACCGTCTGGCAGGTCGAGTTCGGCGACGACGACGATGACGGCGTCACTGTCCTTGTCGACGCCGGGTCCGGCAAGGTCCTCAAGGTCGGACCCGACGTCGGCTAGGACGCCGGCTCCATCGACGCCGACGCCGACGCCGTCTCAGGCTGCTTCGAGCTCGACGTCGATCTCCGCCACGTTGCCGCGGCTGGCGACGACCCGACGGTCAGCCGAGGCACCCGGTGCCAGGGTCCGCAACGTCCAGCTGCCGTCACCGGCGAAGAACCGGAAGTGGCCGGTGGCCGAGGTCGGTACCTCGGCGGTGAACTCGCCGCCGGCGTCGAGCAGCCGGACGTACGCACCGGAGACGGGGCTGCCGCCGCGCAGCACGCGGCCCTGGATGACTGCTTCCTTGGTGGTGTCGATGCCGGCGACGCTCAGGCCGCCCGTGGTTGCTCCGCACATGTCTGCTCCTTGGTGGATGGGGACGTTCAGAGCGTTCCGGGCTCGTCGCCCAGGGCGATCGGGACGCCGATCAGCGAGCCGTACTCGGTCCAGGAGCCGTCGTAGTTCTTGACGTTCGGCTGGCCGAGCAGCTCCTGCAGCACGAACCAGGTGTGCGAGCTGCGCTCACCGATGCGGCAGTAGGCAATGATGTCGCCGTCGAAGTTGACGCCGGCCTCGGTGTAGATCTTGCGCAGCTCCTCGTCGGACTTGAAGGTGCCGTCGTCGTTGGCCGCCTTGCTCCACGGGACGTTGACCGCGGTGGGGATGTGCCCCCCGCGCTGCGACTGCTCCTGCGGCAGATGGGCCGGAGCCAACAGCCGGCCGGCGAACTCGTCTGGGCTGCGGACGTCGACCAGGCTCTTGGTGCCGATGGCCTGGACGACCTCGTCGCGGAACGCGCGAATGGCCAGGTTCTGCTCGGACGCGGTATAGCTGGTGGCCGGCCGGGTGACGGTCTCGTCGGTCAGCTCACGGGCGTCGAGCTCCCACTTCTTGCGGCCGCCGTCGAGCAGCCGCACGTCAGTGTGGCCGTAGAGCTTGAAGTACCAGTAGGCGTACGCGGCGAACCAGTTGTTGTTGCCGCCGTAGAGCACCACGATGTCGTCGTTGCTGACACCCTTCTCCGACAGCAGCTTCTCGAACTGGCCCTTGTCGACGAAGTCGCGGCGGACCGGGTCCTGCAGGTCGGTCTTCCAGTCGAGCTTGATCGCGCCGGCGATGTGGCCGCCGTCGTACGCCGTGGTGTCCTCGTCGACCTCGATCAGGACGACGTTGTCATCGGAGGAATGTTCGGCGACCCAGTCTGCGTCGACGAGTACTTGCTGCCTGCTCATGTCTGTGGATCTCCTGGGATTGATGGGCTCTGGGCGTGTGCGTGCGTTCTGCACATCTCGCGATGGCGAGGGCAGGGACGTCGGGGGTGGACGCGCATCGAGCGGGTCCGGTGCAGCTGTCGACGCCGCTACGGCATTCGGCTGGCGCAACACAACGACGAGCGCATCCGGCCGTGGTCCACGGCCAGGCGGCGGGTGAGCGGGGTCGCCCACGGGTTCGTCGCGGTCATGACCCCACAGTAGGGGCACCCCGTGGCAGATCCCGTCGTTCGTATCGTTAGTTGAGACGAAGGACCACTTGCTGAGACTCCGGGGCGGGAAATCCGCCCCAATCGAGCTCGAAAGCCCTCTCAGCCGCCGGCAAACGGCGGCAGGATCTCGACGCGGACGTCCTCGGCCCGGTGCCGTGTCCGCTCCTCGGACGAGATGACCACACCATCGACCATCACCGAGCTCGCCCGCAGGACGCGGTCGAAGTGCGCGTCGCCGCGGGACTGCGACGCCACGGCCAGGGCTTCGCTCACCGAGGCGGCCACGACGTCCTCCGACTGAACGCCTGCCGCCGCCTTGGCCCCGGCCCAATAGTGGATAGTTATCGTCGCCATTGGGATAGTCTCTGGCATGCAGAGAGGCTGCGGCTAGCACTACTCGGCCTCGGCGCTTTCCCCCGGGCGTGATCTGATGTTCACCTCACCGATGCCCAAGGAGACAGTGATGGCCACCTTGTTGCTGTTGACGAATGACATGCACGCGTCCGCCCAGATCCTGCCCGCGCTGGAGCTCCTCTCCCATCAGGTGAAGGTGGCCCAGGCCGAAGCCACCGCACTGCTCGACGCTCCGGCCGCAGACGTGATCCTGCTCGATGCCCGGCGTGACCTGGTCGGCGCTCGGTCGCTGTGCCGGCTGATCGAGACCACCGGCAAGGAGTCACCGCTGCTGGTCATCGTCAGCGAGGGCGGCCTGGCCGCGCTGTCGGCCGACTGGGGGTTCGACGACCTGCTGCTGACCACCGCCGGCCCGGCCGAGGTCGACGTGCGGATCCGACTGGCGATGGCGCCGGCCGCCACCTCCGGTGCCGACCCGCTGATCCAGACCGGCAGCATCGTCATCGACGAAGCCGGCTACTCCGCCAAGCTGAACGGTGAGCAGCTGGACCTCACCTACACCGAGTTCGAGCTGCTGAAGTATCTGGCGCAACACCCCGGTCGGGTCTTCAGCCGCCAGCAGCTGCTCAGCGACGTGTGGGGCTACGACTACTACGGCGGCACCCGGACTGTCGACGTGCACGTCCGGCGGCTGCGGGCCAAGCTCGGCCCCGAGCACGAGTCGGTCATCGGCACCGTCCGCAACGTCGGCTATCGGTTCGTCGCCACCGCGGACGAGACGACGGCCCGCATCACCTCCTGATCGGCCGCGATACCGGCCGGCTCAGCGACCGCGTGCTGCCCGCTGCCGCTCACGCTCGAGGATCCGGCGCAGGTGCGCCGGCACGGTCCCGGGTGGACCGCTGTCGCGTAGGTACTGCACAGCTGCGGTGACCTGGGCGCCGATCATCAGCACCAGTGACAGCGTCAGCAGCGCCGACGCGGCGGCCGAGCGCCCGGCCTCCACCACCGCTGAGGTGGTGGCCCACAGCGCCACCAGGACCACCAGATACGAGATCAGGTGCAGCACCCAGGAGATCGACGCCAGCCGGTTCAGGTTGGAATCGTGGCGACCTGACCACTCCGCCATCGCCTGACGCCAGGCGTAGTGCTGCACGCTGCAGATCGCCAGCAGGACGACGGCGCAGACCGCGGTGCCGACCGCCCAGCCGAAGCCGGCCCCGCCGGGCTCGAAGTCGGGATAGAGCAGGACGCCGATGACCGCCGCCACAACGGCGAGGACCGCTACCGCGTTGCCGATCTGGGTCATCCGCAGGTGCGGTCGCATCCGCGCCACCAGGGCGGGCTGCGCCCGAACGCCGTACTCGCCGACCTCGTCGGCCGGGTATTCCTCGTCGAGCATGGTCGGAGCCTCCAAAGTCGGGTCGCACCTGCGCGCGGCGCTCACCGAAGCAGAACTGATGATCACGAAAGCACAGCTAGGGCATCAGCATAGGCCGCTACGGTGAGTCCATGACCGACCGCCTGATCGTCCGGAGCAGTGTGCTCGAGCCCGGCCAGGCCGACCGGGTCGCAGCCCTGGTGGAGCTCGCCGCGGCCGTCGACCAGACCACGGCCCTGAACGAGGCCGGGTTGCTGGCGCTGCGGCACGGCGACGCCGGCGTCGAGCATCTGCTCGCCCTCGACCCCGACCGCGACCCGAGCGACTCCGCCGCGCTGCTCGGCTACGCGCAGCTGCACCCCGGCGCGCCGACGAGCACCGCCGAGCTGGTGGTGGCACCGGCCGTCCGCCGACAAGGTGTCGGTTCCGCACTGCTGCGGGCCGTGCTGGAGGTGGCCCCGAGCCCGGTGCAGATCTGGGCCATGGGCGACTCCGCTGCGGCCCGCGCGCTGGCCGAGCGCGCCGGCCTGACGCTGTCCCGCGCCCTGCTGATCATGCGCCGACCGCTCTCGGTGCCGGTGGCACCGGCAGCGCTGCCCGAGCGGACCGTGCTGGCCACCTTCCGGCCGGGCGTGGACGAGCAGGCCTGGCTCGAGGTCAACGCCCGCGCCTTCGCCACCCATCCGGAACAGGGCCAGATCACCCGGGCCGACCTGGACGCGCGGATGGCCGAGCCGTGGTTCGACCCGGCCGGCTTCTTCCTCGCCTGGCGCGACGACCGGCTGGTCGGGTTCCACTGGACCAAGCAGCACCCCGACCGGGTGGGCGAGGTGTACGTGCTCGGAGTCGACCCCGCAGCGGGCGGCGGCGGCCTCGGCCGCGCCCTGCTCGCCGCCGGGCTGCAGCATCTCGCCGAGGTCGGCAACACCGAGGTGCTGCTCTATGTCGAGGCCGATTCCGAGCGGGCTGTGCGGCTGTATACGTCGGCTGGCTTCCGTCCGACGACGCGTGATGTGATGTACGCCCAGCCAGCCGACCTGGACCCGCTCCACTACGATTCAACCCTTACGGCTACGCAGGAGATCTGATGGACCTTGTCGACCAGGCGCAGACCGCGGCGGAGCCGCTGGACGGGACCGTCGACCATCGTGGGCCGGTCGAGCTGCCAGCCGACCGGTTCGCCGATCGCGAGCTGTCCTGGCTCGCCTTCAACAACCGGGTGCTCGATCTGGCCAAGGACCGCAACCGCGTGCCGCTGCTGGAGCGGGCCCGCTTCCTGGCCATCTTCGCCAGCAACCTGGACGAGTTCTACATGGTCCGGGTCGCCGGGCTGAAGCGCCGGATCGCCGCCGGGGTCGCGGTCCCGACCGTGAGCGGCATGATGCCCCGCGACGTGCACTCGGCGATTCTCAAGCGCACCCGGGAACTGATGAACGAACAGGCCTCCCTGTTCCAAGATGAGATCCGGCCCGCGCTGATCGAGCAGGGCATCGAGATCCTGCGCTGGGAGGAGCTGACCACCCCGGAGAAGGACCGGATGCGGGAGCTCTTCGCCGAGCGGATCTTCCCGGTCCTGACGCCGTTGGCGGTCGACCCGTCCCACCCGTTCCCGTACATCTCCGGGCTGTCGCTGAACCTCGCGGTGCTGGTGAAGAACCCGGAGACCGGCGCCCGGCAGTTCGCCCGGGTCAAGGTGCCCACCGTGCTGCCGCGGTTCCTGCCGTTGTCCGAGGGTCGCTTCGTCGCGCTGGAGGACGTGATCGCCAGACACCTGGACCAGCTGTTCAGCGGCATGCAGGTGGTTCAGCACCACACCTTCCGGGTCACCCGCAACGAGGACGTGGAGGTGGAGGAGGACGACGCCGAGAACCTGCTGCTGGCGCTCGAGCGGGAGCTGCTGCGGCGCAAGGTGGGCCGGCCACCGGTGCGGCTGGAGGTCGAGGACGACATCGACCCCAAGATGCTCGAGCTGCTGACCACCGAGCTCGACGTCAGTGAGAAGGAGGTCTTCCTGCTGCCGGCCCCGCTGGATCTGCGGGGCTTGTTCTCACTCGCCGACCTGGACCGGGCTGAGCTGAAGTATCCGGCGTTCCTGCCCTCCACCCACCCGCACCTGGCCGAGGTGGAGACGGCCAAGCCGGCCGACATGTTCGCGGCGCTGAAGCATCGTGACGTGTTGCTGCACCACCCGTACGACTCCTTCGCGACCAGCGTTCAGCGCTTCATCGAGCAGGCTGCCGACGACCCGCAGGTCTTGGCGATCAAGCAGACGCTCTATCGCACGTCCGGCGACTCCCCCATCATCGACGCCCTGATCGAGGCCGCCGAGGCGGGCAAGCAGGTGCTCGCCCTGGTCGAGATCAAGGCCCGCTTCGACGAGCAGGCCAACATCGCCTGGGCCCGCCGACTGGAGCAGCACGGCTGCCACGTCGTCTACGGCGTGGTGGGACTGAAGACGCACTGCAAGCTGTCGATGGTGGTGCGCGACGAGCCCGACGGGTTGCGCCGCTATGCCCACGTCGGCACCGGCAACTACAACCCCAAGACGGCTCGGCTGTATGAGGACATGGGTCTGCTGACGGCGAACCCGATCATCACCGAGGACATCGGCCGCCTGTTCAACCACCTGTCCGGGATGGCACAGGAGACCCAGTACCGACGGTTGCTGGTGGCCCCGCACGGGATCCGCAACGGCCTGATCGACCGGATCATGAATGAGATCGCGAACCAGGAGGACGGCAAGCCGTCCGGGATCAAGATCAAGGTCAACTCGCTGGTCGACGAGGCCATCAGCGACGCGCTCTATCGGGCGTCGCAGGCGGGGGTGCCAGTCGATCTGTGGGTCCGCGGCATCTGCACCATCCGACCCGGCATCCCGGGGCTGAGCGAGAACATCCGGGTCCGCAGCATCCTCGGCCGGTTCCTGGAGCACAGCCGGCTGTTCTGGTTCGCCAACGGCGGGAACCCGTCGGTCGGCATCGGCTCGGCCGACCTGATGCACCGCAACCTGGACCGCCGGGTGGAGGTGCTCGCCTCCATCACCCAGCCGGCCCACATCGCCGAGATCAGCTATCTCTTCGACGTGGCCTTCGACCCGCAGACGGTGGCGTGGCTGCTTGACTCCGACGGGGTGTGGACCGCGAAGACCGTCGACGAGGAGGGCAATCCTCTGGTGGACATGCAGGAGTTCCTGATCAACGCCAAGAGCAGGCGTCGCGCCAAGTGAAGAACGTCGCACGCCGAATCCGAGCGGGACTCCCCCGGTGAAGCCGATCCTGGCCGGTGGCGCGGTGGTGACCCGAGAGCACCCCACCCGTGGCACCGAGGTGGTCATCGTGCACCGCAAGGCCTACGACGACTGGACGCTGCCCAAGGGCAAGGTGCGAGCCGGCGAGTCCATCCCGGCCGCGGCGGTGCGCGAGGTCAAGGAGGAGACGGGGGTCACCATCCGCCTCGGGTCCCCGCTCGACACCATCCGCTACCCGACCGCCAAGGGCGACAAGCGGGTCGACTATTGGTCCGCGACGGTTCTCGACGTCACCCGGCGCGCTCCCGACGACGAGGTCGACGTGGTCGCCTGGCTGCCACTGCGAGCGGCGATGAGCCGGCTGACGTACGCCCACGACCACTTCCTGCTCACCCAGTTCCGCGAGCAGCCGCGGACCACACCACTCATCCTGGTCCGCCACGGCAAGGCGATGGACCGCAAGGACTGGTCCGGCAAGGACCCGGCCCGGCCACTGGCCAGCCGTGGGCGGCGGCAGGCCAGGCTGCTGGTGCCGATGCTCGAGGCGTACGGGGTCACCGGTCTGGCCAGCTCCACGTCATCGCGCTGCGTGGCCACCTTCATGCCGTACGCCGACGCCCACGGACTCAAGATCGACCGCTACTCCCGGCTCAGCGAGGAGGACGGCAGCACCCACCCACGGGCGGTGGCCAAGGTGATCTCAGCGATCCGCGACCGCGCGCTGGGCACCGGTGAGCCGCTGGCCATCTGCGTCCACCGACCGGTGCTGCCGCACATCCTCGACACCCTCGGCCTGGCCCCGGCGACCCTGGTCACCGGAGAGCTGCTGGTCGCTCACCTCACCGACAAGGGCGAGGTCCACGCGATCGAGAGGCACCGCCCGCAAGCGTGACGGGCTCGAACGGCACCCGCCCGCAAGCGTGACGGGTCGACCGTGCGGTGCGATGCCCGCCGACGGTTCATCTGCCGTTCACCTTCGTGCGTCCGTTCAGTCACGTCCACTCCGTACCTTCGGCACCGACGGGGGCGTGGTGCTTCCGCCAGTGTCCGGGGCTGCCGCCCCTACAAGCCCTGAAGGAACCGCATGACACTCTCCCGCTCTGCGACAGTGCGGCTGGCGACCTTCGCCGCCGTGTTCGCCGTCGGCACGCTCGGCCTCGCGGCGTGCGGCTCCGACCCCGCCCCGGCCAGCACCGACGGGGCAGCCGCCCCCTCCTCCACCTCCGCCCTGGCCTGCCCCAGCGGCACGCTGAACGCCGAGGGCTCCAGCGCCCAGGCCAACGCGATCAGCGAGGTCATCGCCAACTACAACGCCGAGTGCGGCGACAAGGCGACCATCGAGTACAACCCCACCGGCTCCGGTGCGGGCATCAAGGCGTTCTACAACGGGCTGGTCGACTTCGCCGGCTCCGACTCCGCGCTGAAGAGCGAGGCGAAGGACGGCGTGGTGGAGACCGACAAGGCCGCCGAGCGGTGCCAGGGCAACCCTGCCTGGAACCTGCCGATGGTGGTCGGCCCGATCGCGTTCGCCTACAACGTCGAGGGACTCGACACGCTGGTGCTGACCCCGAAGGTGCTGTCGGAGATCTTCACCGGCAAGGTGAACACCTGGAACGACCCCGCCATCGCCGAGCTCAACTCCGGCGCCACCTTGCCGAGCGAGAAGATCACCGTCTTCTTCCGCTCCGATGAGTCGGGCACCACGGAGAACGTGACGAAGTATCTGGCCGCCGCCGGCGAGGGCGCCTGGACCGAGGAGCCGTCGAAGAGCTGGACCGGCACCGGCGAGGGCAAGAACAAGTCCTCCGGTGTGGCCGAGGGTGTCACCGGGACCAAGAACTCCATCTCCTACATGGAGTGGAGCTATGCCAAGGACAACAACCTCAAGACCGCCCAGGTCGACAACGGCGCCGGGGCTGTCGAGCTGACCGCCGAGACCGTCGGCAAGGCCGTGGCGGAGGCTGAGGTCAAGGGGACCGGCAACGACCTGAGCCTGAGCGTCAAATACACCGACACCGCGGCCGGATCGTACCCGGCACTGCTGGTGACCTACGAGGTCGTCTGCAGCAAGGGTCTGGACCCGGAGAAGACGGCGCTGGTCAAGGACTTCCTCGGCTACTTCACCGCGGCCGAGGTCCAGGCCTCGCTCGAGGAGCTCGGGTACGCCCCGCTGCCCGAGGAACTGCTGACCAAGGTCGACGCCGCGGTCAAGGCGATCGCCTAACCCGTCCGACGCCCAAACGCGAGGCGGCCCTCCCGCGAGTCTGGGAGGGCTGCTGCGCAGTCAGGAAGCAGGAAATGTCTCTCACCAGAGCAGACGGCTCGGGGGCATCGGGCGCCCGGGAAGCCGAGGCAGTTGACCCCGCTCAGTCGCCCGTAGGGGACGATAGGCACGTGCCCACCCGCAGTCTGGTACCTCAGGTGAAGCGGCGACCCACCGCCTCCGGTCCCGCCCGCGAGCCGGAGGGCCGCGGGGTGAAGCTGGCCAAGATCAGCCGCCGCGGCGACCGCGCCTTCGCCGCCATGGCCGGCAGCACCGGCGTGCTGATCGTGCTGCTGGTCGTCTTCGTCGCGGTCTTCCTGCTGGCCCTGGCGCTGCCGAGCCTGCTCAACGATCAGGCCAACTTCCTCACCTCGCGGGAGTGGCGGGTCTCCGGCGCCGAGCTGCGCTTCGGCATCGCGGGCCTGCTGTGGACCACCGTGCTGACCTCGGTGGTCGCGATGGCCATCGCGGTGCCGATCTCGATCGGTGTCGCCCTGTTCATCACCCAATACCTGCCCAGCCGGCTGGCTGGACCGTTCGCGTTCCTGGTCGACCTGCTGGCCGCGGTCCCCTCGATCATCTTCGGCCTGTGGGGCATCACCGTTCTCGCCGGCTGGCTCCGCCCGGTGGCCGACTGGCTGACCGGCAACCTCGGCTGGTTCCCGCTGTTCGCGCCCGGCGTCAGCGGTGGCAGTGTGTTCACCGTCTCGATCGTCCTGGCCATCATGATCCTGCCCATCGTGACCGCCATCTCCCGCGACATCTTCGCCCAGACTCCGCGCGACCAGATGGAAGCAGCACTCGCGCTCGGCGCCACCCGCTGGGAGGTGATCCGGATCACCGTGCTGCCGCACGGCCGTTCCGGCGTGCTCAGCGCCTCGATGCTCGGTCTGGGCCGCGCCCTGGGCGAGACCGTCGCTGTGATGATCATCTTGTCGAAGCCGAGCGACGCCGCCGCCTTCAGCGCCTCGCTGTTCGCCGGTGGTGAGACCTTCGCCAGCAAGATCGCCAACAACGCGGCCGAGTTCGACACCCCGTCCAAGACGGGCGCCTTCATCGCGGCCGGACTGGTGTTGTTCCTCGTCACCTTCGCCGTCAACGCCGTTGCACGGATCATCGCCGACCGGGGGCAGACCAAGGCATGAGCGTCACCGAGACCGACCAGGTCACCTTCACCCGCCCGAGCGGCAGCCGTACCGTCAAGAATTTCGTCGCCCTGGTGGCGGTGACCATCGCCGCCGCGCTGGCTCTGATCCCGCTGGTGTCGATCCTCTACACCGTCATCAGCAAGGGCTACCGGCTGATCTTCTCCGCCAGCTGGTGGCTGGAGAGCCAGCGCGGGATCACCCCGCGCCGCGAGGGTGGCGGTGTCTATCACGCGATCCTTGGCACCGTGGAGATCGCGCTGATCTGCGCAGCGATCGCCGTCCCGCTCGGCGTGCTCGGGGCGATCTACCTGATCGAGTACGCCCGCGGCAAGCGCGCCGCCCGGGTGGTCAGCTTCGCCGTCGACATCCTCAGCGGCATCCCTTCGATCGTGGCGGCGCTGTTCATCTACGCCCTCTTCATCACCGTCTTCGGGCTCGGTCGCTCCGCGATCGCCGCGTCCTGTGCGCTGGTGTTGCTGATGCTGCCGACCGTGCTGCGTTCCACCGAGGAGATGCTCAAGCTCGTTCCGGACAGCCTGCGCGAGGCGTCGTACGCGCTGGGGGTCTCGAAGTGGAAGACGATCGTGAAGGTGGTCATCCCGACCGCTTTCAGTGGGATCAGCACCGGCGTGGTGCTGGGCCTGGCCCGGGTGATGGGCGAGACCGCCCCGCTGCTGATCCTCGTCTCCTACGCCCAGGGCATCAATCGATCGCCGCTGTCGGGCGTGATGGCCTCGCTGCCGACGATGATCAACAGCGGCCGTGACCAGGCGGTCCAGATGCCTGGCTACGAACGGGTCTGGGGTGCGGCGCTGACCCTCATCCTGATCGTCATGGCCCTCAACCTGCTGGCCCGCGGCATCGCCCGGATGAGCCGGCTCAAGGAGAAGTGACATGAGCTTCCCCTCGCACGTACACCACCGAACACACCGAAACGGGAACTGATCATGGCCAAGCGCATCGACGTCAAGGACGTCGACATCTTCTACGGCAGCTTCCACGCCGTCGCCGAGGTCTCGATGACGGTCCAGCCACGCACCGTGACCGCGTTCATCGGTCCCTCCGGCTGTGGCAAGTCGACCTTCCTGCGGACACTGAACCGGATGCACGAAGTGATCCCTGGCGCGCACGTCAAGGGCAGTGTGCAGCTCGACGGCACCGACCTCTACGCCCCCGGGGTCGACCCGGTCGCCGTCCGCCGAGTGGTCGGCATGGTGTTCCAGCGGCCCAACCCGTTCCCATCGATGTCGATCTACGACAACGTCGCCGCCGGACTCCGGCTGAACGGGGTGAAGAACAAGGCGGTGCTCGACGAGGCGGTGGAGCGATCGCTTCAGGCCGCCAACCTCTGGAACGAGGTCAAGGACCGGCTGGGCAAGGCCGGCATCGGCCTCTCCGGCGGTCAGCAGCAGCGGCTCTGCATCGCCCGCGCCATCGCGGTCGAGCCGCAGGTGCTGCTGATGGACGAGCCGTGCTCGGCGCTGGACCCCATCTCCACGCTCGCGATCGAAGACCTGATCGGGGAGCTGAAGGAGCAGTACACCGTCGTGATCGTGACCCACAACATGCAGCAGGCCGCGCGGGTCAGCGACCAGACCGCCTTCTTCAACCTGGCCGCCCAGGGCAAGCCCGGCAAGCTGATCGAGATCGGCTCGACGGAGCACATCTTCTCCAACCCGACCCAGAAGGCGACCGAGGACTACATCACCGGACGGTTCGGGTGATCGGATCCACAGGTGCTGACGGTCTGAATGATCCTCGCGGCGGCATAAACTCGCACCCGTGAGCGCACAAGCAGGGTGGTACCCAGATCCAGGCGGCGGCCAGAACCTCTACCGGTACTGGGACGGTAACGCCTGGTCCGCCGCGACCTCGCCCAACCCGAAGGCACCGCCGCCGGCCCAGGCTCTCGGGTCCGCCCCGGCCAACCCGGGTGTGAACCCCGGCCAGCCCTACGGCGCCCAAGCAGGCTATGGGCAGAGTTACGGCCAGTCCGGCTACAGCCAGTCCGGACAGCCGGGCTACGGCCAGGCCAACCCGAACGCGTACGCCAACTACACCCAGCAGGGCCGGAAGAAGTCCACGATCGGCTGGTGGCTCGGCGCCGCTGCCCTGCTGCTCGTGATCATCGTGGTCGGGGTGGTCGCCGTCCGCGCCATCGGCGGTGGCGGCGGCAGCACCGCCGGCCAGCCCGGTTCGCAGCCGACCGGCGACATCTGCCCGAAGTCGGAGAGCGAGACGCAGGAACCGGCGCCCGACCCCTCGGACGGCCGGGTCCACGGCGGCCCGGTGTCGTATCCCCTGCTCGGTACCCCGTGGGGTCCGCCCACCGGCGACACCCGGGTGCCGTTCGGCCGCGACGTCCTCAGCCAGGTCGTCGATGTCGAGCCCAACTATCAGCCCGGGAGCAACTGGGTGGCGTCGGTGCTGGTCGGCGAGCTGCAGGCCGGTGACGGCTTCTTCACCCCCGAGCAGGGGTCGCAGATCGTGGTGAAGTGCATCCTCGGCGAGTTCTACGGCGACAACCCGGTCACCAGCAACGTGACCGTCAACAAGGCCACCACCATCGACGGGCATGACGGCTGGTTGGTGGAGTCCAAGCTCACTTTCGACATCGAAGGGCTGCAGACCAAGGGTGAGCTGCTGATCGTGGCCATCGTCAGCACCGGCTCCACCGCCGGTCTGTACTACGCCTCGATCCCCGACAGCCGGCCCGAGCTGGTCGCCCCGGCCCGTGACGCACTGAAGAACCTCAAGGTCGACGGCTGACCTCTCGCCCGGACGCCCCACCCCGCGGGGTGGGGCGGCTCAGCAGGACGCCAGCCCGTGGCGGGCCTTCATCCGCAGCACCCGTGTCGTGTGCTCGGTGATCTGCTCGGCCAGCTTCGGGTCGGCCTCGGCCTCAGCCACCACGCCGTTCGCGATGGCCGCCGCCAGGTCGGTGCTGCCCGCAATCATCAGGTCGCCATCGGCGGCCAGGAACCGCAGCGCCCGCTGGCGTGGGCTCACGAAGGTCAACGCGGCGCCGGCCAGGTCGTCGGAGATCACCACCCCGTCGAAGCCGAGGTCGGTGCGCACCATGTCGCGGATGACCACCGGGGAGAAGGCGGCTGGGCGGTCGGGGTCGATCTTGCGGTAGTACGCGGACGAGATCATCACCATGTCGACGTCGGCGGTCACCGCCGCCCGGAACCCGGCCAGGTCCTGATCGCCTCGGGTGGTGACCGTGTCGACCACGTCGGCGGTGAAGTCGGTGTTGCCCCGGACCCGGCCGAGCCCGGGGAAGTGCTTCACGCTCGTCGCCAGCTCGGCGTCCTGCATCCCGCCGACGAACGCCGTCACCTTGTCGGCGACCGTGCCCGGCCGCGGGCCGTAGCCACGGCGCAGCACCCCGACCGGCTGGTTCTTGTCCTCCAGCGCGGTGGGCACGACGTCGGCCACCGGAGCCAGGTCAGCATCGATCCCGGCCGCAGCCAGGTCCCGGCCCCAGGCCGCCGCCCGGCGGCGCAAGGTGTCATCCGACAGCGCGGCCTGCTCGCGCGCGCTGGGCATGGTCTCGAACCCGGGTCCCCGTAACCGCTGCACCTCACCGCCCTCCTGGTCGGCGGCGAGCATCGGCCGCACCCCACCTGGCCGGCCGGCGGCGTCGCGTACCTCGGCGGTCAGCTGCTGCACCGCGTCGCGGCCGGCGTCGGTGTTGCCGAGCAGCACGACACTGCCGATCCGGTGCCGCTTCAGGGCGGCGGCGTCGGCGGCGGTCAGGCCACTGGTGCTGACCCCGGCCATCACCAGCTGCCCGACCTGCTCGGTCAGGCTCAGTGACGCGGCCAGCCGGGCGCAGTCGGTGGGCTCGGCCGATGTCCTGGGCGCGTCCGGGGTCGCGCTGCGCGTCGGACTGGGCGCGCTCGCGGAGGTGCTGTGCTCCGGCTCCGGTGCCGGCGAACGACTGCCCGACGGCGTCGCCGCCGACCGCGCGGGGTTCGGCGCGCCCTGCGGCACAGAACCACAGGCCACCGCAGCGACCAGGACGAGCGCCCCGACGCCCGGCAGCAGTCGTCGGGTGCGCCGGTGCAGCCGCCAGGGGGTCACGGGTTCCTCGTCGGATCGTCGGTTCCCACGGCGTGGGCCGTGGCTGGTCGGGCCTTCGCGGCTGCCCTAGGGTAAGCGTCGGTAGGACCGCAACGAGGCGCGGGAGACCCACGCCCCACGAAGCCGGAGGACACACCTTATGTCGAGCACCGTCAGCGTCAGCCCGGGCACCCTGGCCGACGCGATCCCGGGCGGACTGGCCCGCAATATCGCCCTGGTCGTCGGAGGCGCCGGTCTCGTCGGCGTCGCCGCCCAGATCGCCATCCCGATCCCCGGCACCCCCGTGCCGCTCTCACTGCAGACGTTGGCCGTACTGCTCAGCGTGGCCGTGCTCGGCAGCCGGCGGGCGATGGCGTCGATGGCGCTCTATGCCCTCGTCGGCATGGCGGGCTTCGGCTGGTTCACCGACGGGCGCAGTGGCTTCTCCTTCGCCTCGTTCGGCTACATCGTCGGCTTCGTCCTCGCCGCCCTCGTGGTCGGCAAGCTCGCCGAGCGGGGGGCCGACCGGACCGTGCTGAAGACCGCCGGCCTGATGGTGCTCGGAAACCTGGCCATCTACGCCGTCGGCGTCCCGTGGCTGGCGCTCTATCTCGGCGTGGACCTGCCCGCGGCCCTGGTCATGGGCGTGGTGCCGTTCCTCCTCGGTGACCTCGCCAAGATCGTCGTCGCCGCCGGCCTGCTGCCCGCGGTCTGGAAGCTGGTCGACTCGCGCCGCTGAGCCCACCGGCTCGCACGCCTGCGAACACAGTCCACGACCCGTCGTTCGGACCACCTCCGGGTGGTCCGGATGACGGGTCGTCTGCGTTCCACCCCGCCCCGGGAGCATGTGTAACTTCTTCACTACGGTCGCGCTTCGTACGTATGTCAATTCCCTCTGCGGGCCGCCACGGGCCGCGATGCTGGTCTATGGTTCACCCAGACCCGCCTCCGTCATCCGAGGAGCTGTCCCCATGCCCGCTTCTGCGTCCCGACCCCGTGTCCGGCTCTTCCGGCTTCTCGTCGTCACCGCGGCCGCCGCCCTGGCGATGCTCGGTGCCGTCGCTCCGGCTTCGGCCGACGAGCCGGTCTCCCGGTTCCGGGTGGCCTCCACCCAGGCACCCGACTCCTTCAATCCGTTCCTCGGCACCTTCATCTCGGCCGCCGAGCTGTTCCGGCTGAACTACGACTCACTGATGGTCTCCTCGGCCAAGGACTACAGCCCCGAGGGCGGTCTGGCCGAGTCCTACACCAAGAACGCCGACGGCACCGAGTGGACGTTCGTCCTGCGCGAGGCCAAGTGGTCCGACGGCGAGCCCGTCACCGCCGATGATGTGGTCTGGACGTTCACCACCGTGATGACCGACCCCAGCGCAGGCGCCGGCAACGGCAGCAGCTTCAGCAACTACGAGTCGGTGACCGCCACCGACGACAAGACAGTGGTGATCAAGACGTCGGTGCCGCTGCCCACGCAGGTCATGCTCAGCAACGAGACCCCGATCGTGCCCAAGCACATCTGGGACGGCAAGAAGAAGGCCGGCGAGGACCCGAACACCGACTTCCCCATGGTCGGTTCCGGACCCTTCATCGTCAGCGAGTATCAGACCGACCAGTTCATCCGGCTGCAGCGCAACCCGAACTACTGGGGCCCGGCTCCCAAGGTCGACGAGATCGTGTACACCGTCTTCAAGGACTCCGACGCGGCGGTCCAGGCCCTGATCGCCGGCGACGTGGACCTGGTCGGGGACATGACCGCCGCCCAGTTCGGGTCGCTGAGCGACAAGCCTGACATCGCCGCCCGCGCCGCGACCGGCCGCCGGTTCGCCGAGCTGACCTTCAACCCCGGTGCGAAGAAGGACGGCAAGCCGATCGGTGACGGTCATCCCGCGCTGACCGACGTCAAGGTACGCCAGGCGCTGCACCACGCCATCGACATCCCGACCATCGTCGACAAGGTGATGGGCGGCTACGCGGCGCCCGGCGCCGGCTACATCCCGCCGGCCTTCGCCAACTGGGCCTGGACCCCCGACGACGCGACCAAGGTGAGCTTTGACCTGGCCAAGGCCAACACGATGCTCGACGAGGCAGGCTATGCCCGTGGTCCGGACGGGATCCGGCGGATGCCGGACGGGTCGCAGCCGCTGAAGTTCCGCCTGCTGGGTCACTCCACCACCGCCAGCGAGACCCCACTGAGCGAGTTCATCAAGGGCTGGTTCGCCGAGCTGGGCATCACCGTGACGCCTTCGATGGTGTCCAACGCCTCGCTCAACGACCAGATCGCCGAGGGCAACTTCGACATGGCCTTCTCCGGCTGGTCGGCGAACGCGGATCCGGACTTCATCTTGTCCATCCAGACCTGCGACTCCGACAGCTCCGACACCTTCTACTGCAACGCCGACTACGACGCCCTCTACGCCCAGCAGGGCCGAGAGGTCGACGACGCGAAGCGCAAGGCGATCGTGGGCGAGATGCAGAAGAACCTCTACGTCAACGCGCCGATCATCACCTTGTACTACCCCAAGGCGCTGGAGGCACAGCGGACCGACACCTTCGAGCCGCTGGTCCGCCAGCCGCAGCCCGACGGAGTCTCCATCCGCCAGCAGGGCCGCTGGGGCCTGATGTCCGCCACTCCGAAGGCGGCTGCCGCCGCGGAGGGCGGCGGGACCGACTGGTCCACCATTCTCGCCATCGGTATTCCGGTGGTGGTGCTCGGCGCCGCCGGTGTGCTGATCGCCCTGCGTCGCAGTCGAGCCGGTCGCGGGGACACCGAGTAGTGCCGGACCCAGAAGTGCCGGGCACCGGGCCATGATCGCCGAGACCGTCACCCCGGCCGACGGCGCATCGTCTGCGGACGATCGCGGCGCTCGCCGGGGTGGCGCAGGGGCCGTCTGGCGCACAGCCGTCGGCTCGGTGGCCGGTGGGCTGGTGTCGTTCGTCCTGGTCATCCTGGTCGGCTTCTTCCTGTTCCGGCTGCTGCCGGGCGACCCGGTCACCACGATGACCCGGGGGCGTGAGGTCTCGGCCGAACAGATCGCCCAGCTGCGGATCGACCTGGGACTGGACCGGCCGCTGCCGCTGCAGTTCCTCCAATACCTGCGCGGCGTGCTCACCGGGGACCTCGGCGAGTCGTTCCAGTATCGGGTGCCGGTGACACAGCTGATCGGCGACCGGCTCGGTGCCACCCTGCTGCTCACCGGGACGGCGATGGTGCTGGCGGTCGCGCTGGGCATCCCGCTGGGCACCCGGGCCGCCTGGCGTCGTGGCAGCCTGTTCGACAAGCTCTCCGTCGGGGTCAGCCTGACGCTGTGGTCGGTGCCGACCTTCTGGCTGGCGCTGCTGCTGCTGATGGCGCTGGGGGTCGGGATCGGACCGCTGCCGGGCCTGTTCCCGGTCAACGGCATGCGCTCCTCGGATGTGACCGGTGGCGCACTGGCCGCCGGCCTCGACATCGCCCACCACATGGTCCTGCCCACCCTCACCATCGTCGCGGTGATCTACGCGCAGTATCTGCTGGTGATGCGGTCCTCGATGTTGGACGAGCTCGGCAGCGACTATCTGGTGACCGCCCGCGCCAAGGGACTGCGCGAGGACCTGGTCCGCAACCGACATGCCGTCCCCAACGCGCTGCTGCCCACGGTGACGCTGATCATGCTGCACATCGGCGGGCTGATCACCGGCGCGATCACCACCGAGTACGTCTTCTCCTGGCCCGGACTCGGCTCGCTGACCGCCGACGCGCTGCTGGTGCCCGACCTGCCGCTGCTTCAGGGGACCTTCATCGTCTTCTCCGGCTGCGTGATCGTGGCCAACGTGGCGGCCGACCTGATCTATCTCGTCCTCGACCCGCGGGTGCGGCACCGATGAGCACCACGACCGCTCCGACCGGCTCGCGCCGTCGCCAGGACCTGGCCGTGATGGCGCGCCAGTTCGCCCGCGAGCCGTCCGGCCTGGTCGGTCTGGCTGTGCTGTTGGTGGTCATCCTGGCCGCCGTGGCGGCCCCGCTCTACACCGACCCGGCTGCGCTCAACGTGGTCAACGCCACCGGCGGCATCCTGCAGCCACCGGACCGGGAGTTCCTGCTCGGCACCGACAACAGTGGTCGTTCGGTGGCGCTGCTGACCCTCTACGGTGCCCGGATCTCCCTGCTCGTCGGACTGCTGGCCAGCATCTTGTCGATGGTGCTGGGCACCGCGGTGGGGATCGCCGCCGGACACTTCCGTGGCTGGACCGCCGCGCTGCTGCAGCGCCTGATCGACTGGTTCTTGGTGCTGCCCTCGCTGCCGCTGGCGCTCGCCCTGGCCTCGGTCCTCGACCGCTCACTGCTGGTCATCGTGATCGTCATCGGCGTCACCTCCTGGGCCGGCACGGCGCGGTTGATCCGGGCCCAGACCATGACCGTCGACACCCGCCCCTACCTGGAGCGCGCCCGGGCCCTCGGGGGCGGCCACTGGCACCAGATGAGCAAGCACATCCTGCCCAGCGTGCTACCCCTGGTGCTGGCCAACACCACGCTGACCGTGGCCAGCGCCATCCTGGCCGAGTCCACCTTGTCCTTCCTCGGCCTCGGGGACCCGACCCGGGTGTCGTGGGGCTCGGTCCTGCGAGCTGCCAAGGCGTCCGGCGCCGCCACCGCCGGGGCCTGGTGGTTCCTGCTGCCGCCGGGGCTGGCGATCGTGGTGGTTGTGCTCTCGTTCACCCTGGTCAGCCGCTCGCTGGAGTCGGTGCTGAACCCCAAGCTGCGAGGAGCCCGATGAGCGGCCTGGCCATCCGGAACCTGCAGGTCAGCTATGCCGTCGAGGGCGACGACGTACGCGCCGTCCGTGGCGTGGATCTGAGCGTGGCGCCGAGCCGCAGCCTCGGGTTGGCCGGTGAGTCCGGCTGCGGCAAGTCCACCGTCGCCATGTCGGTGCTCCGGCTGCTGCCGCGCTCTGCCACGGTGACCGGGGAGGTGCTGCTGGACGAGCGGGACGTGCTGACCATGCGGTGGGGCGAGCTGCGGGCCGTCCGCTGGGCGGGGGCGTCGATCGTCTTCCAGGGCGCCCTGCACTCGCTGAACCCGGTCCAGACGATCGGCCGCCAGATCGCCGAGCCACTGCTGCTGCACTCGGTCGGTGAGAAGCCCACCCGAGCGCAGCGGGCGCAGGCCTCGGCCGAGGCGCGTGGTTTGCTGACCCAGGTCGGGCTGCCCGGCTGGCGGCACGCGAGCTATCCGCACGAGCTGTCCGGCGGGCAGAAGCAGCGGGTCATGATCGCCATGGCCCTGGCCTGCCGGCCGCAGGTGATCATCGCCGAC
The DNA here is from genome assembly GCF_056896895.1 of Microlunatus sp. M237. NCBI lineage: Bacteria > Bacillati > Actinomycetota > Actinomycetes > Propionibacteriales > Propionibacteriaceae > Microlunatus > Microlunatus sp. M237. The sequence continues at coordinate 730,087 of NZ_JBXHBL010000002.1, forward strand.
GAGCCGACCACCGCACTCGACGTGGTCATCCAGGCCGGCATCCTGCGTACGCTCCGGGCGCTGGTGGACGAGCATTCCGTGGCGCTGATGATCATCAGTCACGACCTGGCGGTGCTGTCGGCCACCTGCGCCGAGGTGGCTGTGATGTACGCCGGGCGGATCGTCGAGCAGGGACCCGGACCCAGCCTGTTCGGCGACGCCCAGCATCCCTACACCCAAGGGCTGGCTGCCGCCTTCCCGGTGATCGGGGACCCGGCCTCCCGCCGCGCACCGCGTGGCCTCGCCGGCGACCCGCCGGACCTGACCGCGGAGCTGCCGGGCTGCCCGTTCGCGCCCCGCTGCCCCCGGGCCACCGACCGGTGCGTCGCCGAGCAGCCACCGCTGGTGGAGCTCGCCGAGCACCCGGACCGCCGGGTCGCCTGCTGGCACCCGGGGCCCGAGCGCGCGTCAGCGCAGACCCTGGAGAGCGCCCGATGACGACGGTCCCCGGCAGCGACCGGTCCACCACCGCAGGCCTGACTGCCGAGCAGCTGCGGGTCGACTTCCGCAGCCGTGGCCGGGTGGCCAGAGCCGTGGACGAGGTGAACCTCACCATCGCGCCGGGTGAGATCGTCGCGCTGGTCGGCGAGTCCGGGTCGGGCAAGACGACCCTGGGACGGGCGCTGCTGGGGCTGGTACGTCCCACCGGCGGCCGGGTGGTGCGCGACGGTCAGCCGCTCGGAACCTCCACCGCCGCGCTGCGCCGTCACCGCCGTCAGGTCCAGCTGGTGCTGCAGGATCCCAGCGGAGCGCTCAACCCCCGGCAGACGGTCTACGACGCCGTCGCCGAAGGCGTCCGCATCCACCGCCTCGGCGACGAGCGACGCCGGGTGCATGAGGCCTTGGAGCGGGTGGGTCTGCGCCCGGTCGAGCGGTTCGCCCGCCGCTACCCACACGAGCTCTCCGGTGGCCAGCGCCAGCGGGTGGTCATCGCCGGTGCGCTGGTGCTGGAACCCGAGGTGATCATCGCCGACGAGCCCGTCGCCTCGCTGGACGCGTCGGTGCGTGGTGAGATCCTCGCGCTGCTGCTCGCCCTGCGCGACGACCTCGGGGTCGGCACCTTGATCGTCACCCACGACCTCGGGGTGGCCTGGAACATCGCCGACCGTATCGCGGTGATGTATCTGGGAAGGATCGTCGAGTCCGGACCGGTGGAGGTGGTGCTGCAGCAGCCGCGGCACCCGTACACGCAGGCGCTGCTGGCCGCGCTCCCCCACCACGGCGTACCGGCTGAGCTGCCCGGCGAGATGCCGGACCCGACCGACATCCCCGCCGGCTGCCGCTTCCACCCGCGCTGCCCGGCCAGGCTCAGCGGGGCCGCCGACGCGGTTGCGGGTCACTGCACCGGCACCGAGCTGCCGCTGCTGACCAGCGACGCGGCGCACCAGGCGGCCTGCCACTGGGCTGCTCACCTTGATCGCGTCCCAGGAGTGGACGACCTGCCGGCCGCCGCGCCCGGAGTCTGAGAGACTGACCGGCGTCCGCGGCCGATGCGGGCTCTCGGAGGACAGGATCGGGCCCGCCCACAGGGCCGGAGTCAAGGTGGTCAGGTGCAGAGAGCAAACCCGACACAGCGGTCCCAGCAGTCGGTGCGCTCCCGGATCAACCTTGTGGTCGCCAACGTCTCGATCGGTCTCGCGCTGCTGACGGGGACCGGACTGGTCGGCCTCACCCTGGTCTATGACCGGCTCCATGAGCTGGCCACCACCGTAGTGCCAGCGGGCACTGCCAACACCGTGGTGCTGCAACGGATGACTGAGGCCGAGTCGGCGATCCGCGGGTATCAGCTGACCCAGGATCCGGTTTTCCTTGAGCCGTACCGCGAGGTCACCGCGCCGCTCAGCTACGCGCTGGGTCAGCTGGACGTGCTGCTCACCGACGACCCCGCGCTGGCCCACCAGGTCGACCGCCAGCGCGCGCTGGCGCGGCGCTGGCTGGTCAGCTATGCGGCGACCGTCGCGGCCGAACGCGGTCCCCAGTCGGTTCCGCCGTCGTACGAGCGTCAGGCCAAGGCCACCTTCGACGAGTTCCGCGCCGTCAACATCGAGATCCGGGTCGACTTGACGCGGCGCCGCGGCGTGCTGCTCGACGACGCCCGGACCGTGGTCTGGCTCGCCGGGCTGGGCCTGGTCCTGTTCGGGGTGGCCGCTGCCGCGATCGGTCGGTGGGGCGGGCGGCGGACCCTGCAGTCGATCGTGCCACCGCTGGAGAACCTGCACGCGACGGTGCGGTCGTTGGAGGCCGGCGACCTCAGTACGCGGGCCGAGACCGGGGGGGCCGTGCTCGAGATCCGCGCAGTGTCTGCCGCGGTCAACGCGATGGCCGCACAGAACCAGGCGTCCCGCGAGCGCCTGGCCGCCGAGCTGGAGCTGCAGAGCCGGCTGCGGGAGGTCACCCTCACCACCCGCACCACCTTGGCCGTCGACACGGTGATCGACGCCGCTGTGCGGCCGGCGATGAGGGCCATGAACGCCAGCACCTTGTGGATCATGGCGTTCGACGGCACCGGGGAGCTGCCCGGTCCCGGTCGCGGCGCCATGTATCCCGATGAGCCGGCGGTGGCGCCGTCCGACATAGCGGTGGAGCTGGCCCGTCGCGCGGGCGAGCACTGCTGGCGTACGCAGGAGGCCATCGTGATGCGGCGCTCTGAGGACGAGCCGCCGTTCCCGATGAGTGCCGTCGAGCACGAGGACCTGATGGCCCTGGCCGACCGGGTATCGGCCGGGACGATCCTGCTGGCCGCGCTCGGCGCCGGACCGGAGTGTCTCGGCGTCATGGTGTTGAGCCGAGGTCCCGAGCAGCCGGACTGGACCAACACCGAGCGCGCGGCGGCCATGGAACTGGGCAGCGAGATCGGTCACGCGGTGCTGCACGCCCGGTTGTACGAACGCGAGACTGAGCTGGTCGAGGAGCTCCGCGCCCTGGACGGCACCAAGGACGCTTTCGTCTCGATGGTGTCCCACGAGCTGCGTACCCCGCTGACCTCGATCGTCGGCTATCTCGACCTGGTCCGCAGCGGTGAGCTGGGTGAGATCAACCCGGTGATCGACCGGTCGCTGGCCGTGGTGGAGCGCAACAGCCAGCGACTGATGAGCCTGATCGAGGATCTGTTGCTGCTCTCCCGGGTCCAGGAGTCCTCAGCGCTGACCAACGCGATGCCGTTGGACCTCGGTCAGCTGGCGGCCGAGGCAGCCCACTCGGTCCAGGACTTCGCCGATCGCCACGATGTCGCGATCGACCTCTATCCCGCCGAACAGCCGTTGCCGGTCGTCGGTGACCCCGACGAGCTGGAGCGGGTGGTCGTCAACCTGCTCACCAACGCCGCGAAGTTCACCCGCGGCGGCGGTGTGGTCGTCGTCGAGCTGTTCCGCAGCGACGGGCACGCCGGGCTGCGGGTGATCGACCACGGGCTGGGCATCTCGGTGGCGGACCAGGAGCACCTCTTCGACCGGTTCTTCCGCTCCACCAACCCCGAGGCACACGAGATCCCCGGTACCGGCCTCGGCTTGGCCATCGTGAAGATGATCATGGATCGCCATCGCGGAACGATCCTGGTCGAGTCCAGTCTGGGCGAGGGCACCACGGTGACGATCACCGTGCCGGTGTCCGATGAGGCCGACACGGCCGGCCGGGCGACCACACCAATGGGGACGTGACCGTCACCGCGGGCGCGCTGACCTGACAGCCGATCTTCGCCCGAAGAGCTACGACATGACCCCGATCGGCACCAGATCCGCCCTTGCAGTCCCAAACGGTCGTGCGGCCGCCGTTCGTCACGCGATCTTGTTCCTGTGGTGACCGAGTAGCCGACCTCACCTGCGCCCAGCGCTCCGTCAGCCCCCCACTCTGGTCGGGCTGAGGAGCACGCGGATCGTCGAGTCCTGTGTGAACTGGCCGCGCAGCTGCTGAGGGTGATCCGGACGCTGCCGCGGGTCGAGCAGATGACTGCGGCGTCGACCTTCCTGCGGGACGGGCGCGATGACCCGGATCAATGCTCGTCATGAGTATTCCAATTTTTGCACCTTATGATCATCTGATCTATTGACTTCAGTAGCGGTGGTTTCTAGATTGTCGTCAGCAGTAAATGACCTATTGGTAATACCCATCGGATCCACGACCCTCGCCTCGGCGAGAGGAGGGAACAGGCCAGTGCGAGAACTTCGACGCGCCGTCCATCTCGACTTCCACACAATGCCCGGCATCCATGACTTCGGTGCCGAGTTCAAAGCCTCCGAGTTTGCGAATACGCTCGCCGCCGCGCACGTCGACTACGTGAACGTCTTCGCCAAATGCAACCTCGGCTTCGCGTACTACCCGACCGACATCGGCCTGCCCTATCCGGGCTATGCCGATGACATGCTGGGTGGCATGGTTGACGCCTGCCATGAGGTCGGCATCGGCGTCACCGCATACTTCAACATCGGACTTGATCATGAGATGGCGCGTCGCCATCGAGAGTGGACGGTCGTCGAAGCCGACGGTCGCATCATCACCGATGATCGAACTGGGAACTTCTTCCGCAACATGTGCATTCATTCCGGGTACCGGGAATACATGCTGTCGATGATCCGCGAAGTAGTTGAACGGTATCCGGTCGACGGAGTCTTCCTCGACTGTATGGTCGTTAGGCCCTGCTACGGCGACGAGTGTCTTACAGCTATCCGAGAATCGGGCGGCGACCCCCTCGACGACGCCACGGTGCTCAAGTTCGCCGAGCGGCGCTGGGCCGAGTTCGCGGCCGAGGTGAGCGCCATTGCCGGCCCCGAGCGGTTCCTGGCACCCAACGGCTTGGCCACGAACCTCGTCGAAGGGATCCGTACCCACGCGGAGATCGAGTGCCTACCCGGTGGATCGTGGGGCTACGACTATTTCCCGGCGCATGTCGCCTACGAGCGCAACCTGTACCCGCAGGTTCTCTACATGACCGGCCGGTTCAACACGTCGTGGGGCGAGTTCGGTGGGCTGAAGACTGAGGAGTCCATCCGCAACGACTGCTGGGACGCCATCAGCAATGCCGCCCAGCCGTCGATCGGGGACCACCTCCATCCGCGCGGTCGGCTGGAGCCCGCGGTCTACGACGTCGTAGAACGGATCTATCGCGACATCGAGTCTCTGGAGCCGTGGACGCTGGGAGCCACGGCCGTGGCAGAGGTGGCAATCCTGGCTGCTCCCGACCGGAGCGTGACTGACAGCCACGCCGGCGCAACCCGTCTGCTGGGGGAACTGCACCTCACGTACGACATCGTCGACGACCGTCACGACCTAGCCAGTTACCGACTGCTCGTCCTGCCTGACGACATCACCTTGTCCGCTGAACTCGCGGCGAAGGTGGACGCCTTCGTCTCGGCGGGTGGCGCGGTGCTCAGCAGCGGCGCATCCGGCCTCGACCCCGATCGCCAGGGCTTCGCTTCGACACACTGGCCGTTCGGTTACGACGGTCCCGACACCATCACGCGACGGTATTTCCGCGCGCCTGCGGGATTGATTCCGGGGCTCCCGGACATGGCCTGCACCGTGACACGGCCGAACATCCTGCTCGGGGCTTCCGCTGGGGGCGTCGAGGAGATCGCCGCCTATCACGCAGCCTATTCCGACAGCGTCTGGGACGGCTTCCACGGCTACTTCTACACTCCGCCGGACGGGCCCAGCGGACATCCGGCCGTGGCTAGAGCTGGGCAGGTCATCCACATCAGTTTCGACGTCTTCGCCGGCTACCTCGACAACCCGGCGCAGGCCGACCGCGCGCTGGTTCAACACTGCATCGACCAGCTTCTTCCGGAGAGGGCGGTGCAGGTGACGGGCGTGCCGGCTACGGGACGGGTCACCCTGACCAGCCAGGCAGGGCGGCTGATGTGCCATGTCAAGCTCACCCACCCCGAGACGCGGGGACGCGGCAGTGCGATCGACGACTACCCGATAGCGACCGATGTTCGGCTGTCGGTGGCGGGGACTCCGCAGCTGGCCTATCTCGCTCCGGATCGAACGCCACTCTCGATCGAGCGGGACGGGGATCGGACGAACGTCGTCGTTCCCCGAATCGACGGCTATGCGCTGGTCGTCTTGGAATGAGAGTCCGCACCTGAACGACGACGCACTGCGCCGGCACCTGTTCGGCTAGGTGCTCTCCTCTGGCCCCGGTCGAGAAACCGACCGGCCGGGGCCAGACGCGGCGCTCAGACCTCCAGCGGCAGCGACAGCAGCGCGTTCTCGATCAGCTCGGCCATGGCCGGGTGGATCCAGTACTGGCCGCGGGCCATCGACTGCGCTGGCAGGCCGAAGCTCATCGCCTGGATCAGCGGCTGGATCAGCGACGATGCCTGCGGGCCGATCAGGTGCGCGCCGAGCAGCAGACCGGTCTTCGGGTCGGCCAGCAGCTTGGCGAAGTGCTCGGTGTCCTCCATCGCCCAGCCGTACGCCACGGAGCCGTAGTCTTGCACCGCTGTGACATAGCGGATCCCCTGGGCGATGGCCTGCTGCTCGGTCAGGCCGACCGAGGCCACCTGCGGCTCGGAGAACACCGCGTGCGGCACGAACCGGTGGTCGGCGGCGATCATGGCGTCCGGGTGCAGCAGGTTGTGCTGGACGACCCGCGCCTCGTGGTTGGCCACGTGCTTGAGCTGGTAGTGCGAGCTGACGTCGCCGAGGGCGAAGATGCCCTCGGCCGTCGTCTGTTGGAACTCGTCGACGACCACGTAGCCGTCGTCATCGGTCGCCACCCCGGTGCTGTCCAGATCGAGGGTGTCGCCGTTGGGCGTACGTCCCATCGCGACCAGCAGCACGTCCGCCTGCACGGTCGAGGTGGCGCCGTCGACACCGCGCAGCTCCGCCGTCACCCCGCCGTGCGGGCCGGGAGCGACCCTGGTCACCGCGGTGTTCAGCCGCAGGTCGATCCGCCGACTCATCAGCTCGGTGAACCGGGCCGAAACCTCAGCGTCCTCCTGCCGCAACATGGCGCCGGAGCGGTTCACCAGGGTGACATCGACGCCGAACGAGCTGAAGATGTGGGAGAACTCCGAGCCGATGTAGCCACCGCCGAGGATGAGGATCGAGCTGGGCAGCGACTCCAGCCGCATCACCGTGTCCGAGGTGTGCGCCGGCACGGTGTCCAGCCCGGGGATGTCGGGCATGATCGGCCGACTGCCGGCAGCGATGACGAACCGGTCGGCGGTGATCACCTCACCGGTGCCGGTGTCCAGAGTCCGAGGACCGACGAAGTGGGCCTGAGCCCGATACAGCGTGACGTTCTCGTTCGACGCCCGCCACCGCTCGCCGGCGCGGGAGATCGGATCGATCCGGCCGAAGACGCGGTCTCGGATCTCGGGCCAGCGGACCTTGTTCAGCTGCAGCTCGACCCCCAGCCGGTCGGCGCCGACCGGTGCGGCGGCCAGGTCGGCGGGATAGACGAACATCTTGGTGGGGATGCAGCCGACGTTCAGGCAGGTGCCGCCGTAGACGCCCTTCTCCACCATCGCGATGTCGAGGTCGGCGAACCGCTCGTCGGGGATCGAGTTGCCGGAGCCGCTGCCGATGATGCACAGGTCATGATGCCGCATGCCTCCATCGTGCCAGGTCAGCGCGAGGACCCCGACTGCCGTCCGATCGGCCTCACACGCCGGCGTACGAGTGCAGCCCGGAGACCAGCAGGTTGATGCCGACGAAGTTGAACCAGAACGAGACCAGACCGATGATCGCGATGACCGCCGCCCGTGAGCCCTTCCAGCCCGCCGTCGAGCGGGCGTGCAGATAGCAGGCGTAGACCACCCAGGTCACCAGCGCCCAGGTCTCCTTCGGATCCCACCCCCAGTAGCGGCCCCAGGCATATTCGGCCCAGACGGCGCCGGCGGCCACGGTGAAGGTCCACAGCGGGAACGCGAAGGCGTGGAACCGGTAGGTCAGCAGGTCGATCCGCGCGGCACTCGGCAGCCGGCCGAGATAGCCGGTGACCTGGCCACGGTCCTCGGCGCGCTTGCGGACCAGATAGAGGATCGAGGCGAGGCCGCCGATGTTGAAGGCGGCACCCGCGATCGCAGCGGCCACGATGTGGATGATGAACCAGACCGAATGCAGGGCCGGAACCAGCGGCGCGACGGCGACGTAGAACACCGTGACGGCGAGTCCGTTGCCGATCGACGCCAGCAGGGTGACCGGCAGACCGAGCCAACGGGCACCGCTCCGGGCGAGCAGCAGCAGATAGGCGCCGACGACGAACACCATCGCGCTGGTGGTGAACTCGAACATGTTGCCCCACGGCGCGCGCCCGGCGGCCACACCACGCAGCACGACCCCCGCCGTACTGAGCACGAAACCGACGACGGTCAGCGCGACACCGATCCGGCCGAACCGTTCGATCCGGTCCTCGGAGGCCGAGCCGGCGCTGGAGCTTTCGGGCGCCTCGGACGTGCCGGCGGCGGGGACCGAGCCGCTGCCGGTGGCCACGCCGACCAGCTCGCGGGTCCCGGCGGTGGCGCCGGCCCCCGTGCCGCGCGCGGCGGCCCACTCCGCGGCGTGGGCGAACATGGCCAGCATGTACACCACGACCGAGGTGACCAACGCGACGCTGGAGTAGTACTCGTAGTTCATCGTGCTCTCGTCTCCTGCTCGAAGACCCCGACACCGGCGGCCTGGGATCTGCTGATCATCTGGTGCTCTCCTGCTCGGACGCCTTGGACAGTCCAGCAGCCAGCTCGGCGACGTCCTCGTCGAGGCCGGCTCGGGCGTCGGCCCGGTCCAGACCTGCCACGTCCACCAGCGTAGGTCCATCCTCGGATCGACGAGTGCGGACCCAGACCCGGCGTGGCCGGATGAACAACGACAGACACAGACCGGTGACGGCCAGCGCGATGGCGCTGAGCGAGATGACCGCACCCGGGCTGTCGGCGACCTGGAGCTTCACCCAGCGCGACCAGCCCTCCATCTCGATCGAGCCCTGACCGTCGGGCAGTGTGTAGGACGCGCCCGGCGTGAGCACGATCCGCAGCTGGGCACCGTTCTTGCCCTCGAGCTGGGTCATCCCGGTGGTGTCGAGTGAGTAGACGTTCTCCGGCAGCCCGGTCTCCACCCGTGGCGGCCCGGACCAGACGGTGAGGAACAGCACCGGGTTGAAGGCGTCCGGGAAGCCGGAGCTCGGGGCCGCCTCCTCGCCGGTGGTCACCGCCGTGGGCAGGAACAGACCTTCGAACGCCAGCCGGTCGGGTCGGGCGTCGGGCACCTTGATCACGCCGGCCGAGGTGAAGTTGCCGTCCTGCGGAAGGAACACCACCGGACCCGAGAAGGCGACATTGCCCTTCCCGTCGCGCACGGTGACCACCGGCGCATAGCCGTGGCCGATCAGGTGCACGGTGGTGCCGTCGATGTTGAGTGGTTTGTTGACCTCGAGCACCTTCTCCTCGCTCGGCTCGCCCGGGCGAGGTGTCACGTCCACCACCGCCTTGAACAGCCGCGCCGCGCCGCGCTGCACCGGGCCCGTCTCGAAGGCCACGTCGAAGCTCTTGACGGTGACGCCGAACGGGTCGAGCGCGGTGTCGCGGAACGACGCCCCGGCGCTGAAGTCGTCGTACTGGGTCAAGGTGTTGGAGAAGCCCTGCCCGGTGATGACCACGCTGGTCCCGCGGAAACCGAACAAGGTCATCACGGCGACGCCGAGCAGCAGCACCAACAGGCTGACGTGGAAGACCAGGTTGCCCGCCTCCCGGAGATAGCCCCGCTCGGCCGAGACGGAGTCGGCCTCGCGCACCACCCGGTAGCGCTGTCGGCGCAGCTCCCGCTCCGCCCGGTCCAGCACCTCCTCAGGGCTGGAGCCCTCGGCCTCGACACTGGCGTGCACGGGCAGTCGCGACAGGTTGGCCGGGGTCCGTGGCGGGCGGCCGCGGAGCGCACGGGCGTACACCCCGACCCGGGGCACGATGCAGCCGACCAGGGAGACGAACAGCAGCAGATAGATCGCGGAGAACCAGGGAGAGGTGTAGACCTCGAACATCCCGATCTTGTCGTAGATCGGGCCCAGGCTCGGGTGCTCGGCGAGGAAGTCCGAGACCCGGATCGGCGACACGTTGCGCTGAGGCACCAGTGAGCCGGGGATGGCCGCCAGGGCCAGGGCGAACAGCAGCACCAGGGCGGTCCGCATCGAGGTGAGCTGGGTCCACAGGTAGCGCACGGTGCCCAGCGGCCCGAGGGCCGGGGCGGGGGTGGAGCTGCGTCGCCGGGAGCGGGAGTCCCGCTGGGTACGGGTCCGCTCGGCTGGGCCGGACGTGGTCTCGGTCACGTCAGATCACCGTCTCGAACCCGGGTGCCCACTGGCGCACCACTCCCATCAGCTGCTCCCAGATCCCGGTGACCAGCAGGAGGCCGACCACCACCATCAAAACGCCTCCAGCTCGCATCATCGCCACCTGGTGGCGGCGCAGCACGGCGACCGCGCGGGCCATCCGGGTGAAGGCCAGCCCGGCGACGACGAACGGCAGGCCGAGACCGAGCGCGTAGACGAAGCCGAGCAGGCCGCCACGCAACGCGCTGCCCTCGTTCAGCCCGAGCTGCAGCACCACACCGAGGGTGGGCGAGATGCACGGCGTCCAGCCCAGGGCGAAGACCACGCCGAGCAGCGGAGCCGCGGCGACTCCGACCCGCGGCACGGTCTGCAGCCGCAGGTCGGTCTGACCGACGCGGAGCACCCCGGCGAACATCAGCCCGAGGACGATGATGACGACCCCGAGCACCCGAGAGATCACCAGCCGGTGCTCCAGCAGCGCCTGACCCAGCGAACCGGCCACTACGCCGGTGGCGACGAACACCACGGCGAAGCCGAGCACGAACAAGCTGGTGCCGGCCAGCATCCGCCCGCGGCGCCGGGTGCCCTCGACCACCTCGGCCGCCCCCAGTCCGGTGGCGTAGGAGAGATAGCCCGGCAGCAGCGGCACCACGCAGGGCGAGAAGAACGACACCAAGCCGGCCAGCGCCGCGACCGGCAGCGCGAGCAGCATCGATCCGCCGACCGCTGCCTCCGCCCAACTGCCGAGATCGAGGGGTACGGCCCAGACGGGCATCACTTTCCGTCCGCGACGTCGGTGACGAGATCGACCAGCGTGACCTTGGTGATCGGGCCGAGGATCCGGACCGCGATCCGACCCTGCTGGTCCAGGATCAACGTCGACGGGATGGCGGTCGGCGGCAGCTCGCCGGCGAACTTCAGCAGCACAGCCCCGCTCGGGTCATAGATGCTCGGGTAGGTGATCCCCTGGGCGCGCTCGAAGGCCTCACCGTTGGCCGGGTTGGTATCGCGGGTGTTCAGGCCCAGGAACTGCGCGATGTCGGCCGTCTCCTCGCTGGCAGCCTGCAGCTCCGGGGCCTCCTTGCGGCACGGGTTGCACCAGGAGCCCCAGACGTTGAGGACGACGACCTTGCCCACGTACTGGCCCGACGACAAGGTGTTGGAGCCACCCAGCTCGGTGCCGACGGCCTCCGGGGCCGACGTGCGGTCGGCCGGAGCGACGCGGGTCAGCGACGAGTCGGCGCCGACGTAGCCGGTCTGGCTGTTGGCGCGGGTCTGTTCATCGGCTCCGGTCGTCGTGCAGCCGGCCGTCAGCGTGGCGATCGCGGCCAGGGATGCCGCGGCCCGGGCCACCGTACGGGCGGCCGGTCGGCGCTTCTCAAGCACCGGCGACGAACTTTCGGCTGGTTGCGCCGGGCAGCAGGTCGGCGGCCGGCTCGTGATAGCTGACCCCACTCACCCGGCCGTCCAAGAAGGTGAACGAGGTCAGGCTGGCCAGCGTGCACTGCCGACTGCGCGGGTCGTGCGCCAGCCGGCGCCCCTCCACGTCGCAGCGCGCCATCCAGATCGGCAGCTGGTGGGAGACGATCAACGCCTCGTGGCCTTCGGCGGCCTGGGCAGCGTCACGCACGGCGAGGCGCATCCGGGCGACGATGTCGCGGTACGCCTCCCCCCAGGTCGGTCGCATCGGGTTGCGGAAGTAGCGCCACTTGGCGGGGCTGCGCGACAGCACCGCCATCGACACGATCCCGCCCTCGAGGAAGTTCTCCGCCTCGATCACGCGTCCGTCGGTGATGACCGGCAGACCGTGGATCTCGGCCACCGGGGCCATGGTCTCCTGGGCGCGCTCCAACGGCGAGCAGCGCAGGTGCGCGAGGTCGGCGTCCTTGAGGTGGTGGGCCACCCGACGGGCCATGGCCTGACCACGCTCGGAGAGGTGGAAGTCGGGCAGCCGGCCGTAGAGGACACCGCCCGGATTCTCGACCTCACCGTGGCGCAGCAGGTGAACGACGGTACGGATGGGAGCCACCTCAGCTCCCCGATCCCGGGGCGGTGGAGTCGGCCGCGGCTGCCGCCCGCGCGGCCGCCGGCAGCGCCGACACGATCCGGTCCATGGCGGCGTCGTCGTGGGCCGCGGAGAGGAACCAGGCCTCGAAGGCGCTGGGCGGCAGATAGACCCCGTCGGCCAGCATCGAGTGGAAGAAGGCGGCGTAGCGAGGGGTCGACTGGGTCGCTGCGGTGGCGTAGTCGGGAACTGCGGTCACACCCTCCGGCACGAAGAAGACGCTGAACAAGTTCCCGGACCGCTGGATGAGGTGCGGCACACCGGCCTCGGACAGCGCCGCGCCGACCGCAGACCGCAACTGTGCCGACACCGCGTCCACGTGGGCGTAGACCGCCTCGGTGGCCAGCCGCAGCGTCGTCAGCCCCGCGGTGGTGGCCACCGGATTCCCGCTCAGCGTGCCGGCCTGGTAGACGCTGCCGACCGGGGACAGGTGCTGCATCAGGTCGGTCCGGCCGCCGAACGCCGCAGCCGGGAACCCGCCGCCCATCACCTTGCCGAAGGTCATCAGGTCGGGGACGACGCCGTCGATACCGAACTGGCCGGACCTGCTCACCCGGAACCCGGTCATCACCTCGTCACTGATCAGCAGCGCGCCGTGCGCGTGCGCCACCTCGGCCAGAAAGGCGTTGAAACCGACGCCGTCCTCGACACCGGGCGGCACGACCCCCATGTTGCCGGCCGCGGCCTCGGTGATCACCGCGGCGATCTGGTCGCCGTAGGCGTCGAACGCTGCCCGGACGCCGGCCCGGTCGTTGTAGGTCAGCACGATCGTGTCGCCGGTGGTTGCCGCCGTCACCCCCGGGGTGCCGGGAACGCCGCCGCCGGCCACCTGTGCGGAGGCGCCATGGGACAGGGTGGCGACGCCCGAGCCGGCGGAGGCGAGCAGGGCGTCGACGTGGCCGTGGTAGCAGCCGGCGAACTTGACGATCTTGTCGCGGCCGGTGACGCCGCGGGCCAGCCGGAGCACCGACATGGTCGCCTCGGTGCCGCTGCTGACCAGCCGCACCTGCTCGACCGGAGTCCGGTCGATGATCTCCGCGGCCAGCTCGACCTCGGCCAGGGTCGGCGCGCCGAAGGAGGTGCCGGAGGCCGCGGTGGCGGTGACCGCGGCCAGCACCTCGGGGTGCGCGTGGCCCAGCAGCATCGGTCCCCAGGAGCAGACCAGGTCCACGTAGCGGTTGCCGTCGACGTCGGTCAGGTAGGCCCCCGAGGCCGACGCGATGAACCGTGGCGTGCCCCCGACGGCGGCGAAGGCCCGGACCGGGGAGTTGACCCCACCGGGGATGACGGAACGGGCGCGGGCGAAGGCCGCGGCCGAGGCCTGATCGCCGAAACCGTGGTCCGTCTGGGACAGCGGGGCGCTCATCGGCCGCGCCCCGCCCGCTCCAGCGCCCAGTAGGTCAAAATCATGTCCGCGCCGGCCCGGCGGATGGAGAGCAGCGTCTCGTCGACGGCCGCCTCCCGGTTGATCCAGCCTTGCGCGGCTGCGGCCTCGACCATGGCGTACTCCCCTGACACGTTGTAGGCGGCGACCGGCACGTCGACCGCGGCTCGGACCGCGGCCAGCACGTCGAGATAGCCGAGCGCGGGCTTGACCATGATCACGTCGGCGCCTTCGGCGACGTCCAGAGCCACCTCCCGCAGGGCCTCGCGGACGTTCGCCGGGTCCTGTTGATAGGTCTTGCGGTCGCCCTGCAGCGAGGACGACACCGCCTCACGGAACGGTCCGTAGAAGGCGGAGGCATACTTCGCGCCGTACGCCATGATCGCGGTGTCGGTGTGGTCGGCGCGGTCCAGTGCGGCGCGCAGCGCTCGTACCTGACCGTCCATCATCCCGCTGGGGGCGACGACGTGCGCTCCGGCCTCGGCGTGCAGCACTCCCATCTGGGCGTAGATCTCCACCGTGGCGTCGTTGTCGACCACGCCGTCGGCCGTCAGCACGCCGCAGTGGCCGTGGTCGGTGAACTCGTCCAGGCAGACATCGGTCATCACCAGGCAGTCGTCACCGACCTCGGACCGGACCGCAGCGGTGGCGACGTTGAGGATGCCGTCCTCGGCCAGCGCGCCGGAGCCGCGGGCGTCCTTGTGCTCGGGGATGCCGAACAGCATCACCCCGGCCAGCCCGGCCTCGACCGCCTCGACCGACACCCTGCGCAGCGAATCCAGCGTGTGCTGGACGACGCCGGGCATGGAGCTGATCGGGCGCGGCTCGCTCAGCCCTTCGCCGACGAACACCGGCAGGATCAGCTGCCGGGGCTCGAGCGAGGTCTCGCGCACCATGGCCCGGACGGCTGCGTTGCTGCGCAGCCGCCGGGGACGTACCTGACCGACCAGGTCGGCCCGTGGGGTGCTCACGACCGGCGGCGGCTGCCGGGGCGACGCTGCGACGGCTTGGAGACGGGTTCGCCGGCCGCCACCAAGGCGTCCCGGCGCTCGGCGGCGAAGCTGGCCAGCGCGTCAGCGAGATCGACCACCGACGGCTTGGTGGCGACCACGTCGACCCGGAGCCCATGCTCCTCGCAGGTCTTCGCAGTGGCCGGGCCGATGGCGGCGATGATGGTCGACGTGTGCGGCTTGCCGGCGATGCCGACGAGGTTGCGCACCGTGGAGGAGGAGGTGAACACGACAGCGTCGAACTTGCCGGTCTTGATCGCATCGCGCACCTCGGCGGGCGGCGGCGCGGCGCGGACGGTCCGGTAGGCGGTGACGTCCTCCACCTCCCAGCCGAGCTGCACCAACCCGGCGGCGAGCGTCTCGGTCGCGATGTCGGCGCGCGGCAGGAACACCCGGTTGATCGGGTCCAGCACCTCGTCGTACGGCGGCCACTCGGCCGCCAGGCCGGCGGCGGACTGCTCATGCTCGGGCACGAGGTCGGCCCCGATCCCCCACGCCTGCAGGGCGTTCGCGGTCACCTCACCGACGGCGGCGACCTTGAGCCCGGAGAAGGCCCGGGCGTCCAGACCGTATTCCTCGAACTTCTCCCGCACCGCCTTGACGGCGTTGACCGAGGTGAAGGCGACCCACTCGTAGCGGCCCTCGACCAGGCCACGGATGGCCTTGTCCATCTGGAGCGGGCTGCGCGGCGGCTCGACCGAGATGGTCGGCACCTCCTCGCTGTGTGCGCCGTAGGTCCGCAGCCGCGCCACCATCGGGGCGGCCTGGTCCTTGGTGCGGGGCACCAGCACGCGCCAGCCGAACAGCGGCTTGGTCTCATACCAGCTGAGCTCGGTGCGCTGCTCGACCGCCTGACCCATGATCACGTGCACCGGGTCGTTCGGCAGCGCCTGGACCGCACGGACCGCGGCTGCGAGCTCGGCCAGCGTGGTGGCGGTGCTCGCCTGCTCGGTGCTGCCGCCGTGGAAGGTGACCAGAACATGATCATCACCGGGTCGCCCGGAGGTGAGCGCCGCGTCGACCAGGTCGGGGACCATGGCGACCAGCGTGCTGACCACCACCGTGGAGGCCGAGCCCCACTGGGCACAGGCGGTCTTGGTGAAGCGGCCGTCGGTGACGGAGGCGAAGTGCACGCCGCCACCGTGGTTGAGGTCGATCCCGGCATACTCGGGCACTGCGGTGAGGCTGGAGACACCGGGAACCACCTCGAAGTCGATCCCGCCCCGCACGCAGGCGGCCGCTTCGTCGGCCACCGCGTTGTCGAGGAAGGGGTCACCGGCCACCAGCCGCACCACCCGAGCACCCTCGGCGGCGTGCTTGAGCACGATCTTCGCCCGGGCGGCCGGGGTCAGCGGCTTGCCGGCCTCGGACAGTCCCAGCGTGGCGACCTCGATCGCGTCGGCCACGGTGATGGCGGGGTGAGCGAGGATCTCGCGCTGGCGTTCGTTGTCCAAGATGACGGCGTTGGCGTCGGCCAGCGCCGCGATGGCGCCCAGAGTCAGCAGGTCCGGGTCACCGGGTCCGGTGCCGACGAAGATCACGCGGCCGCGAGTCGCGGGGACTGGAGGGCTGGATACGGAGGATGGAGTGCGGGGCGGGCTGGCCGAAGTGCTCACTGGCGATTCTCGCGTTCTCTTGTTCAGCCTCGACACTCAGGGACGAGAGCGTTGTATGCCGTGCAACTCGTCCAGCGCCTGATCAGCCGCGTCGGCCCCGAACTGCAGCGGGTCCTCGGTCGATCCCTGCACCGCCACCCGAATCGGAGGGCCGCTTTTGGTCGGTTCTGACAAGTTGCTCACTAAAGTTCTCCCAATTACTGCGGCGAGAGTCAAATCGAGGCTTGTACCACGGACCGATTTGACAATTGCATGGGCACCCACCGGAGCTGTGCAGCCCGCCTCCAGCCTGGCCAGGAATCCTCGCTCTGCAAGCGATTCTGCCCGCGCCCGGGCATCGTCGAGTGCGCGGACGGCCGCGGCCGATGGATCGGACCATGCGGTGGCGACCTCCAGCGCTAGGGCTCCCTGCCCCGGAGCCGGCAGCATCACCGCGTCGCTCAGCACCTCAGCCGGCAGACCCGCCACCACTGCGGTGCCGCGACTGCGAGTGTCCACAGCCATCTCTACCCGGCTGGAGTCACTCTGAAACCGACCGAGCCGTCGGAGCCCGGCCGCGGCCAGCACGACCGCGTCGAGCTGCCCACGCCGGACCAGGTCGAGCCGGGTATCGACGTTGCCGCGGATCGGCACGATCTCGATCGATCTGCCGTTCTGCTCGGCCCAGTCCGCCAGCTGCAGCGCGCGCCGGGGTGCGCCGGTGCCGATCCGGGCGCCGTCAGCCAGCTCGTCCAACCCGCAGCCGACCAGGACGTCGCGGGTGTCCTCCCGGATCGGGACGGCGGCGACCTCGAGGCCGTCAACGGCGGCGGTCGGAAGATCCTTGAGCGAGTGCACGGCCACATCGATCCGGTCGTCCAGCAGCGCGTCGCGGACAGCAGCGGCGAACACCCCGGTGCCGCCGATCTCGGTGAGGTGGCGACGGTCGACGTCGCCGGTGGTGGTCACGCCGACGAAGGTCGACTCCACTCCCTGCGCGGCGAGCAGGGCGGCGACGTGGTCGGCCTGCGCGCGGGCCAGCGGCGAGGTGCGGGCACCGATCCTGATCATGGCCGGCACCCGGTCACGGCCGTACCTCCGGCGACATCACTGCGGCCACGGTCTGCGGATCGAGAGCGAAGAGCTCGCGCAGTGCGGCTGCGTAGTCGAGCGACTCCGAGTCAGCGGCCAGCTCCTGCACCCGCACCGTCGGCTGGTGCAGCAGCTTCTCCACCACCCGGCGGACCGTGCGGTGGAACTCGTTGCGGTCGGTCGGCGCGAGGTGCGGCAGCCGGGAGTCGAGCCGGGTGAGCTCGGCGGCCACCACGTCGGAGGCCATCGTGCGCAGCGCGACGACGGTGGGGGCCACCTGGGCAGCGCGACGCAGAGCGAGGAAGTCGTGCACCTCGCCGCGGACCAGCGCGCGGGCCGCGTCCACCTCCTGGCTGGTGGCCGCGTCGAGCTGGCCGGCGACCAGCCGGTCGAGGTTGACCAAGGTGATGCCCAGCTCGGTGACGTCTTCGGACACGTCGGCCGGCAGGGCCAGGTCCACGATTCCGGTGACCTGGCTGCCGCGGAGCTGGTCAGCCCCGATCACCAGATCCCGGGCGCCGGTGCAGGTCACGACCACCTGCGCGTCGGCAAGGGCGGAGTCGAGCAGGTCGAACGGCACGGCCCGACCATCGACGGCCTCAGCCAGTCGCACCGCTTTGGCATACGTCCGGTTGACGCACGTCACAGCGGCACCGGCGGCCGCGGCGGTCCGGGCGGCCAGGGACGCCATCGAACCGGCTCCGACCACGAGCACGCGGGAGCCGTCGAGCGGGCCGCTCTGCCGGGTCAGGACGTCGTACGCCGCGGTGACCAGGGACCGTCCCGCCGAGCCGATGGCCGTCTCGGACTGGACTCGTTTGCCGACCCGGATCGCCTGCTGGAACACGGCGTTCAGCACCGTGCCGACGGTGCCGATGCTCTGGCAGTTGGTCAGGGCGGCCTTGACCTGGCCGAGGATCTGGCTCTCCCCCACCACCATCGAGTCCAAGCCGGCGGCCACGCCGAAGGTGTGCACCACCGCACCCTCGTCGAAGTAGACCGAGCACATCGAGCGCAGCTCGTCGACCGCGAGCCCGGTGACGTCGGCCAGCGCGGTGGTGGCGTCGTCCAGTCCGCCGTGGAAGCGGGAGACCGCCACGTAGACCTCGGTGCGATTGCACGTCGACAGCACGACCGCCTCGTCGATGTGATCCGATCCGACGAGTGCGTCGGCCAGTTTGGCCGACGCGGGCGCGTCCATGGCCACCCTGGCCAGGACGTCGACGGAGGTCGTCTTGTGCGAGACGCTGACAACCAGAATGCTCACTGTGCTCCTCTGGATTCTGCTAGTTCTCGCGGCAGCACCTCGTCGGACTTCCGCTGTTCGTGGTACGCGAGGATCTGGAGCTCTTGGCCCAGGTCCACCTTGCGGACGTTCACCCCGTCGGGGACGGAGAGAACTGTCGCCGCGAAGTTCAAGATGCTGGTGACCCCCAGATACACCAGCCGGTCGGCGACCTCCTGGGCCGCCTCGGCGGGCGTGGCCAGCACGGCAATGGCCGCGCCGGTGGACGGCACGACGCTCTCCAGATCAGCCAGGTCGGTGATGGCCACGCCGTGGATCAGCTTGCCGATCAGGTCGGGCGAGGGGTCGACCAGGGCCACGACGCGAAAGCCGCGGGAGGTGAAGCCGGAGTAGTTCGCGAGTGCGGTGCCCAGGTTGCCGAGGCCGACGATGATGACCGGCCACTCGTGGGTGGAGCCGACCTCACGGCCGATCTGGAACTGGAGGTACTCCACGTCATAGCCGACCCCGCGGGTGCCGTACGAGCCGAGATAGGACAGGTCCTTGCGTAGCTGGGCCGAGTTCACCCCGGCCGCCTCGGCAAGGGCGCCGCTGCTGACGGTGTCGATGCCACGGGCGGCCAGCCCTGTCAGGGCGCGTAGATAGACCGGCAGACGGGCGATGGTGGCCTCGGGGATGCCCTTGGCCGGGACCGCCGGAACTGCGGCCTCGTCGGTCGGCGTGCTGGGCTCGCCCGGCGAGTCCGCTGAGGTTGAGCGGGGCTGCACAGGCGGCATCTCTCTCCTCGGTCTGCGTCCGGAAGCTGTTCTCCGAACATCGCTACTTTAGGAGTTTGTGAAGTGATGCACAAACGCCCCGGAGCGCTACCCCGAGCCGATCCGGTCCTCAGTCGACGTGGAACACCTCGTCCGTCGGCGCCCACCACTGGCCCTCGGTGGTGGTGTCCAGAGCGGACTGCATCGGATCGGTGAGCTGCCACCACTCCTGCGTCTTGGGGTCCTCGGCCATCTTCGCCTGGTCGGCGGCGAGGTCGGTGCCGTGGTATTCGAAATAGGCGAACAGCAGGTTCTCCGGCTCGCGCAGGAAGATCGAGTAGTTGCGGATGTTGCAGGCGGCGATGGTGGCCAGCACTTCGGGCCAGACCGCCTCATGCAGCTGCTTGTAGCGCTCGATCGCCTCGGGCTTGACGGCGATGATCTGGGCGATCCGCTGCATCGGTGCATCCTCCTGGTTGTGACGTCCTGGTTGTGACATCTGGGTACGGCCCGGCCGTATCGGTGCGTCAGCCTAGCGAGGCGGCGCGGGCCGGGTGCCGGCTGGCTGGCAGGCGCGGGTGCCGGGACGTCACCCCGGCGGCTGAGCAGTGCTTCAGCCGGCCAGGGCCGCCCGGAGCCGGACGGGGTCGACCCGCCAGTAGTCGTGCTGGGCACCGTCGACGAAGGTGACCGGCACCTCGTCGGTATAGCGCCGGGTCAGCTCCTCGTCCCCGGTGATGTCGCGGGTGGTCCAGTCATCGCCGGTCTCGGCGCAGACAGCGGCCACCACGGCGACCGCCTCCTCGCACAGATGGCAGCCGGGCCGGGTCAGCAGCAGCACCCGCGGCTGAGTGGCGTCGTGGGTCGGCTGGCTGCTCATCGCCGGGCCTCCTTGTCCTGGTCGGGCGCGTTCTGGTCGGGCTGGTCCCGACTCAGCTGAGTATCGGGCTCGTCCAGCATCGCGCGCAGTGCTCCCTTGCGGATCTTGCCGGTGGCTCCGCGCGGCAGCTGGTCCACCAGGTGGATCTCGGTGGGTCGTTTGAACGTGGCCAGCTGAGCCGCGATGTGTTGGCGTACCGACTCCTTCGTGATCGACGGCGCAACAACGATCGCCACCACCCGCTCACCGCCGGCGGGGTCCACTCGGCCGATGACGGCGGCCGCCTCGACGCCCTCCTGGGCGAGGAGCACCTCCTCCACCTCGGCCGGATAGACGTTGAAGCCGTGCACGACGATCAGCTCGCGGGCGCGGTCGACGAGGAACAGCTCACCGTCGCGGAGGTAGCCGATGTCGCCGGTGGCGAACCAGCCGTCGGCGTCCGGACCATCCCGCCCGTCCGGCCAATAGCCGGAGAACAGGTTGTCACCCCGGACCCAGATCTCCGCCGGCTCCGCGTCGTCGGAGCCGTCACCGATGCGGACCTCAACGCCGGGCAGCGGACGCCCGACGTGGCCCGGTCCGGCGATGTCACCGCCGAGCGTTGTGCTCACCCCGGGTGAGGCCTCGGTCAGACCGTAGCCCTGCTCGATCCGCAGCCCGGTGCGCTCGATGAACTCGTCCCGCAGCGCGATCGGCAGTGGCGCCGCGCCGGAGACGACGGTGCGTACGGTGGCCAGCGCGTCGCTCAGATCGCGGTGATGCAGCAGCCGGTAGATCACCGAGGGGGCCACCGGCAGGTTGGTCACCGCCTCGTCGCGCAGCAGGTCGAACAGGTTCTCGGTCGCCCCGTCCAGCAGCACCAGGCGGGCGCCGGCGATGACCCAGCCACCCAGTACGGCGTTGAGCCCGAAGACGTGGAACAACGGCAGCACCGCCGCCACCACATCGTCGGCGTCGACCACGCCGAGCTCGTGCAGGTGCTCCAGCTGGCTGAGAAGGGCACGGTGGGTGAGCATCGCGGCGCGAGCATCGCCGGAGGTGCCGGCGGTGTAGAGCAGCAGTGCGAGGCTCTCCCGGTCCTGCGGCGAGCTCACCGGTCCCCCGGCGCCACGGGCCAGCTCGTCCAGCCCGTCCTCGGACAGCGGTGCGGTCGGCACCCCGGGCACGCTGCGCGGGATGTCGGTGAGCAGCAACCGCAGGCCCGCATCTGCGCTGATCGAGACCAGGTCGGCGTCGCTGACCTGCGGGTCGACCGGCACCACCACGAAACCGGCCCGCAGCGCGGCGAAGTAGGCCACCACGAACTCGAGGGAGTTGGCGCCCAGGAGCCCCACCCGGTGGCCGGCGACCAGGCTGCGCCCGGCCAGGCCGGAGGCGACCGCGTCCACGCGGCGGTCCAGCTCAGCCCAGGTCAGCACCCGCCGCTGGTTCCCCGGTGCGGTCACCGCCACCGCGCCGGGGCGCAACGTCGCCTGGACGCTCAGCAGCTGGGCGAAGTTGGCGTAGCGGGGCGGACGGTCCGCGGGGTCGGCGTTCTGCTCCTTCTGCACGTTCCCGAGTCTCGCACGGCGTGGCCGGCGCGGTCCGCGGTCGCCGATAGTGTGGAGCCATGAGTTCACCGGAGCACCCCGGCCGGTTCGCCGAAGCCGTTCCCCCGGCCTCTGCCGACGATGCCGATGCCCCGTACGGAGACCTGACCGGACCCGGCGGCGCCCCCGTCGACGGTCCCGGTCCCGTGCTGGAGCTCAACAACCCGCTCATCCATGCCGACCCACGCGCGGCGGCGTTCTTCGATCTGGACAACACCGTGGTGCAGGGTGCGTCCCTGTTCCATCTGGCCAAGGGCCTGTACCGGCGCAACTTCTTCCCCACCCGGGTGATCTTCAAAGGACTGTGGCTGCAGGCCTACTTCCGGTTCGCCGGGCGGGAGAACCCCCAGCACATCGAGGACGCCCGCAAGGCCACCTTGTCCTTCATCGCGGGACACACCACGGCTGAGCTGGAGGAGGTCGGCAACGAGGTCTACGAGGAGTCGATCGCGAGCCGGATCTGGCCCGGTACCCGGGCGATCGCCCAGAGCCACCTGGACGTGGGCCAGCAGGTGTGGCTCGTCACTGCCGCCCCGCTCGAGGTCGCGACGATCATCGCCCAGCGGCTCGGCCTGACCGGTGCGTTGGGCACCACCGCGGAGCACGTCGACGGGGTGTACACCGGGCGGCTGGCCGGGGAGCTGCTGCACGGGGCGGCCAAGGCGGGGGCGGTCCGCTCCCTGGCCCAGACCCATGGCCTGGACCTGGCGCGCTGCTTCGCGTACTCCGACTCCTACAACGACCTGCCGATGCTGTCCCTGGTCGGATACCCGTGCGCCATCAACCCCGACCCCCGTCTCAAGGCACATGCCGCGCAGAACGACTGGCAGGTCCGCGACTACCGGACTCATCGCCGGGCGATGCGGGCGGGGCTATTCGGCGCGGCCGGCGCGGGAGCCGGGGCCGGTGCGCTCGCCGCCGGCCTCGCGGTGCGGCGTCGGTTCCAGTCCTGACCTGCGGCCGGTACGGGATTGGAGCCGGCCGACCGCCCAGGCGGCGACGAGATAGACCAGATAGGCGAAGGCGCCGAGGATGCCGAGGTTCTCGGCCAGTCCGTCGGGTTCCACCGCCAGCCCGGTGGCGACCACGACGACCGCCAGCAATCCCAGGGCTGCCGCGCCGACGTAGCCGAAGCCACGCAGCTGTTCGCGGTCCAGCTCGGCGGTCTCGCGGTCACCGGTCGGGTCGAGGGGCGTTCGGCGCACGACAGACACGGTGAAGACTGCGAGCGCGACCAGGATCAGCGCGAGGGCTCCGTACACGGTGCTCAGAAGAAGGTGCTGCGACGCCGCATCAGCAGCGCATACAGCGTCTGCTGGATGGTCTCGCGGACCTGGTCGGTCACGTTGAAGACGATCATCGGATCGTCGGCCGCACCCGCGGGCAGCTCGTCGGTGGTGATGGCCTCACCGAACTCGATGATCCACTTGCTCGGCAGCGGCACCATGCCGAGCGCTCCCAGCCACGGGAACAGCGGGGTGATCGGGAAGTACGGCACGCCCATCGCCCGCGCGAGCGTCGGCGCGGAGGCGACCAGTGGGTAGATCTCCTCCGAGCCCACCACCGACACTGGGATGATCGGCACCTGGGCCCGGACGGCGGCCGAGACGAAGCCGCCGCGGCCGAACCGCTGCAGCTTGTAGCGGTCGGCGTACGGCTTGCCCAGACCCTTGAACCCCTCGGGGAAGACAGCGACCAGCTGTCCGGAGTCCAGCAGCCGCTCGGCGTCCTCCTGGCAGGCGAGCGTGGTGCCGGTACGCCGGGCGATGTCGTGGGAGAACGGGACGGAGAAGACCAGGTCAGCGCCGAGCAGGCGGACGTGCCGCCCGAGCTCGTCATAGACCAAACTCTGCAAGACGATGCCGTCCAGCGGCAGGGTGCCGGCGTGGTTGGACACCAACAGCGCCGACCCGTTCTCCGGCAGGTTCTCCAGTCCGCGCACCTCGACCCGGAACCAGCTCTGGACCAGCGGACGCAGCAGGGGCAGGAAGACGCGGGTGGTGAACTCGGGGTCGAAGCCGAACTCGTCGACGGCATAGTCGCCGCTGAACCGCGCCCGGGCGAAGGCGATCACCTCGTCCAGCGAGCCCTGCCAGTCCACCCCGAGCGCTTCGGCGACGGACAGCAGCCCGCGCAGTGGGTCGGCGGCGAAGTCGCGGAGCTGACGCACCGGGGCGGTTCGCAGTCCGTCCACGGTGCGCGCCGCCAGTCCGGTGAGCTCGGTGACCAGAGTCGCCAGGTCCAGCGGCGACTCCGGCTCGCCGGTATCCCAGTCGTCGCCGGCCTCGCGCTCGGAGGCGCGGTCGTCGCTGGCAGGGTCGTCGAGGGCGGGTTCGCCGAGGGCGGGTTCGTCGAACTGCTCATCGCCGAGGCCGGGGTCGTCGTCACGCAGCTCATCGTCGAGAGCGGGCTCAGCCGGCTGCTCCGCGCGGCCGCGGCGCGCAGCGCGGGTGCGGCGCGCAGCGCGGGTGCGCGGCCCCGATGGCGACGCCGCGGGGTGCAGTGGCTGCGGCTCCGCGACGACCTCGGCGTCATCGCTGATGGCGTCGGCCGTCGACGGGGACGGCTGGGCCGGAGGTTTACGGGCTCGCGGTGCCAAGCCGCGGGCGGCGGCGGACGGCGTGGTGCGACTACCGCGGCCGGGTCGGCCGCGGCTGCCCAGCTGGATGATCTCCGCGTCAGCCACCGTGGGCTCCGCGCGGGGCGAGCATCCTCGCCACCGAGTCGAGCACGGTGTCCACCCGTTCCACAGCCAGCACGCCCGGCCGGGAGAGGGCGACGAACTCCTCCAGCGACTCCCGGGAGGAACGCCGCGGCACGAAGCCGGTCGCCTCGGTGAAGCGGCTGCAGTCCATCGCCCGACCATAGGTCAAGGCGTCGATCTGGTCGGTGGAGAACTCGGCCAGCCGGGCTTGGCGGGCCAGGGCCGCCAGCAGCGGCGCGCCGTGCTGTGGCACCGGCACCGCCGGCCGGCCCATCCGCCGTAGCGCTTGCGTCAGGGTGACGACATCCGCCGCACCGACGTTGTAGGTGCCGGGCACGTCGTCGCGGGTGACCAGCAGCAGCGCCTCAACGGCGTCCGCGGGGTGCAGGAACTGCAGCCGGGCGTCGAAGCCCATGACCTTGGGCACCACCGGCAACGACAGGTAGCGGGCGACCAGGCTGTCCACGCCGGCGCCCATCAGAGTGGCCAGCCGCAAGGTGGTGACGGTGACGTCAGGACGGCGACGGGCCAGTCCTCTGACGTACGTCTCGATCTCGACGGAGTCCTTGCCGAACCCGGTCCGGGGCTGCACCCGCGGGGACAGTTCCTCCGTGAACGTGGCCGGGTCCCTCGGTGAGGCGCCGTACACCGATGCCGAGCTTTGCACGACCAGCTTGGTCACCGACTCGGCCTTCTGACAGGCGGCGAGCAACTGCATCGTGCCGATGACGTTGATCTCTTTCATCGACGAACGACCCCCGGCACTGCTGGGGGTCGTCACCATGGCCATGTGTACGACGGTGTCGACGTCGGAACCCGAGATCACCTTGGCGATGACGGGGTTTCGGATGTCGGCCCGCACGAACGTGACCTGCCCCAGGTCGTGCCGGGGAGGGATGACGTCGACGCCGATGACCTGATATCCGTCCTCAGCGGCGAGCGCGCGCGCATACCGAGCACCGAGGTCCCGAGAGACCCCGGTGACCAGCACGACGCGCGTCATCCAGCCCCCTAGGACGGAGTGGGGTGTGCGGCGGCCTGACTACTTGCCGGCGCGACGACGCTGAATGCGCGTCTTCTTCAACAGCTTGCGGTGCTTCTTCTTCGCCATCCGCTTGCGACGCTTCTTGATGACCGAACCCACGATTAGCGACCTCTCCACATTCCGGGTCAGACGCCCGGGCACTCTTTGACAGCACAGAACAAGGACCGGTCCACGACCGGGCAGAACGCCGATGTTACCCGGATCTGACTGGTCGGCGCGAATCCGGGGCCCCGGTACAGCAGGGATATCCCCACCCCGGGTCGACCCGTTGCCCGGCTTACCCCGGCGTCGCCCGCTCGCGAGAGTGGACGCATGATCGCTCCGCTGCTCCACTCGCTGCTCACGGCCATCGAGCTGTTCGCCACCACCGCCCACCTGTCCACCCCCGCAACGCTGGCCGGCCTGGTCGCGACCGGCGCCGCCGCAGCTGCACTGGGGGCGCTGCGCTCGCGGCGCCGGCGGCTGAGGTGAGCCCGATGTCAGGTCGCGAGCCGGCCCTCCGCAGGTCCGTGGCCTCGACGGGAGGACTCTCAGGACTCCCGGAGCCGGATCGCCACCTCGCGGCGCAGGACCTTGCCCATCGGGTTGGTCGGCAGCTCGTCCATGAAGACGACCCGACGCGGCACCTTGTAGGGCGTCAGCCCGCGGCGCGAATGTGTCCGCAGCTCCTCCGGCTGCACCGGGACGCCCTCCACCAGCACCACCGCGGCGACCACCTCCTCGCCGCCGTCCTCGCGCGGGAGGCCGACTACCGCCGCGTCCACGACCCCGGCGTGGGTGCGGAGCACGGCCTCCACCTCCGAGGGATAGACGTTGAAGCCGCCGGTGATGATGATCTCCTTGATCCGGTCCACGACCGTCAGGAACCCGTCGGGGGACATGGTCACCACGTCCCCGGTGCGGAACCACCCGTCGTGGAAGGCGGCAGCAGTCTCCTCCGGCAGGTGTCGATAGCCGGAGAAGACCTGCGGGCCTCGCACCAGCAGCTCACCGCGCTGCCCCAGGGGAACGTCGCGGTCCAGGTCCTCGGGGTCCGCAATGCGGATCTCCACGTCGGGGAAGGGCACCCCGATCGCGCCGGGACGGCGCGCCGTGGTCATCGGGTTGCCGACGATCACCGGTGACGTCTCGGTCAGGCCGTACCCCTCGACGAGCAGCCCGCCCGTGGCGGCCTCCCAGCGCTCGACGAGCGCAGCGGGCAGCGGCATCGCGCCCGACAGGGCATAGCGGATGCCCTTGATCGAGACGTTGCGACGCTCCGCCTCGTCGACGATGCGCTGGTAGAGCGGAGGCACCGCGGGCACGAAGCTCGGCACCTGCCGCGCGATGGCCTCCATGACGAGGCCGATCTCTGGCTTGGGGAGCAGCACCAGCTTGGCGGCCAGCGCCACGCCCAGCAGCACGCTGACCGTCACGCCGTACGCGTGGAACAACGGCAGCGCCACCAGAAAGGACTCCTCCCCCTCCTGCAGGCCCGACACCCAGGCGCGACCCTGGATCACGTTGGCGACGAGGTTGCGGTGCAGCAGAGGCACTCCCTTGGGCACGCCGGATGTGCCCGAGGTGTAGAGCAGCAGCGCGACGTCGCCCTTGTCCGGGCGGGGATGCGACTCGTCCAGCGGCGGTGCGGAGGCCAGCTCGGCCCACTGCATCACCTCCGGCGCCGGGGAGGTCAGCTGGTCCCGGGCCGCGCGCGCCTTCGGGATCGGCAGGCGTAGCGCGAGTCGCTTGGTCCACGGCAGCCGGGTGGTCATGTCGACCGCGACCACGTGCTCCAGCGCCGAACCGGCCCGGAGCTCCTCGATGACGGGCACCACCTTGTCCCACACGATCGCGACCTGGGCACCGTGGTCGACGAACGGGTGACGCAGCTCCGCGGCCGTGTAGAGCGGGTTGTGCTCCACCACGGTGGCGCCGAGCCGCTGCACTGCGAAGAAGGCGATCACGTTCTGCGGACAGTTCGGCATGACCAGGGCGACGTTGTCGCCGGGACGTACGCCGAGTGCGTGCAGTCCGCCCGCCACGCGGTGTACCTCCGCGGCGACCTCGGCGTAGGTCGAGACGCGGCCCAGGAAGTCTAGCGCCGGCCGGTCGGGATATTGCTGCGCCGCGCTCTCCCACAGGTCGAGCACGGTGGTGTCGCCGTAGTCGAGGTGCAGGGGAACTCCGGGCGCGTAGGAGTCTGCCCACGGGGGCTGTTGAGCCGGCACGGCACTCCTTACGTTCCTTATCGCGGACGGGGTTACGACCCTGCCAAACGTATCGGTCCGGAGACCGGACGCCGTAAAGACCCGGAGGCACCCTCCCCAGGGTCGAGACGGCCGGGACTCCTTCTCGGTGGGCCCTCAGGACCGGGGACGGGAGGCTCGATGATCGAGCACGCTCGGTCGCAGAACGGCACGGACGCGGTCGTCCGGCCCTGCAGCGCACCGCCAAGGGGACGGCGGCGGCTGAGTTCGAGACGCCGGCAGCTGGATCCCCACGTCCGCGGTTCCTGGCCACAGACCTCGCCGTCACCGTCAAGGAGCGCGGCAAGGGCGCGGGGAGGCAGCGTCGGCTGAAACGCTGAGGACCATAATGGCCGCGTGCCGAAGATCACTGCTCCCACGGTTGCGGAGCACCGCGTTGCCCAGCGCCTGGCACTCCTTGCGGCCGCCGAGGCAATCATCGCCGAGGGTGGCGTGGCTGCCATCACCCCGCGATCGGTCTGCGAACGGGCCGGACTGGCCCGGTCAAGCTTCTATGAATACTTTCCGTCCAAGGACGATCTGCTCGCGGCGATCGCGATGCAGGCCTTTGACGAGTGGGCGGCGGAGCTGGAGGCCGCGATGGCAGCGGCCGCGCCCGGTCGGCCGCGTCTTCATGCCTACGTTGCGGCGACGATGCGGATGACCGCCGACGGCAAGCACACCCTGGCGACCGGGCTGCAGCAGACTGACCTTTCCCCGAAGAGCCTTGACGCCATCATGGCGATGCACGACGCCCTCACCACACCGCTGCGCAGGTTGCTGGAGGAGCTCGGTATAGCGAACGCGGCATCCCAGGCCGTGCTGGTGCAGGGCGTGGTGAATGCAGGGATGCAGCTGGTCGGCCATGGGATGGACGCCGGCGAGGTGACCGACTCGGTGAACGCGATCCTCGACCACGGGATCCGCGCCTGAGCGGACATTTGGATACGCTCCTAGATAGTGACACACTGTCAGTAAGTTACCGACAGGGTGTCGGTTCGATGGCGTTGCCAACGCTTTGCTTCTAGGACGAAATAAAAGATGTTTCTCGCTCTGCGCGAATTGCGATTCGCCCGCGGCCGGTTCTCACTGATGGGTGTCGTGATCGCCCTGATCGCCGTACTCGTGGTGCTGCTCTCCGGCCTCTCCTCCGGCCTGGTCAACGATGGCGTCTCCGGGCTCCGGTCAGTGCCGGCCGCTGCCTTCGCCTTCGACGAAGGCACCATCACCGACAACGCCTTCAGCCGATCTCTGGTCGACCGCGATCAGCTCGCCAACTGGCAGGAGGCCGAAGGGGTCGATCAGGCGGAACCCATGGGGGTGAGCATTGTCAACGGCGCAACGGGTTCCGACCAGCAGATCGACCTGACCCTCTTCGGCATCGAACCGAACGGATTCTTAGCGCCCCCGCTTTCCAGCGGCGAACCGATCGGTGACAACCTCGGCGGAATCGTCGTCTCGGAGACGACTCAAGGCGAGGGGGTCGAACTCGGCACGGTGATCACCCTGGACCGGATCGGCGTCGAGCTCACCGTCGTCGGGTTCACCGAAGGACAGGCCACGTTCGGTCACGTCGACGTCGCGTACGTGCCGATCGACACATGGCGACTGATCGCCTCGAACACCGCCCAGCCCGGCGCACCGACAGCAAAGGCCGTCGCTGACCTTGACTATGACTACGCGAGCGTCGTCGCCATCAAGACGGCACCCGCCGAGACGGCTCTGGACGCCATCAACACCGCGGCGCAGACGATGACGATGTCCCGCACCGAGGCGTTCAACGCCTCGCCCGGCTACGAGGCGGAAACGATGACCCTCACCATGATCCAGGTCTTCCTGTACGCCATCTGCGCTCTCGTCGTCGGCGCGTTCTTCACCGTGTGGACGATCCAGCGCAAGGGCGAGATGGCGATCCTCCGCGCCGTGGGCGCGTCCCGCAGCTACCTGCTCCGCGACAGCATGGCGCAGGCCGCGATCTTGCTGATCGGTTTCACGGTGATCGGCGTGGCCGCCGGAGTCGGACTGGGTGCGCTCATGCCCGACGCGATGCCGTTCGACCTCGAGGCAGTCCCGATCGCCGTGGCCACCACTCTCACCATCATCCTCGGACTCGTCGGCGCAGCCCTGGCCGTCGTCCGCATCTCTCGAATCGACCCTCTCACCGCCCTCGGAGGACAGCGATGACATCCCCCGCCACAACCCTGACCCCCGCTCTCGACATCCGCGACGTGACGCTCGAACTGGGCGACGGCGACGCCAGAATCCGCGCCCTCGACAACGTGTCCCTCACCGTCGCTCGCGGTGAGTTCGTCGCGATCGTGGGTCCGTCCGGATCCGGGAAGTCCTCCCTCCTCGCCGTGGCCGGCGCCCTCGCCAAGGCCGACTCCGGCACCGTCCGGGTGCACGACACCGACCTCGGCACGATCCGCAGCAGCGCCGCCGCGAAGTTCCGGCTCGAGACCATCGGCTTCGTGTTCCAGGCAGGCAACCTGATCCCCGCCCTCACCGCGGCCGACCAGCTCCGCCTCGCCGGCCGCCTGGCCGGCAACCGCTCCGTGGACCCGGCCCTGCACCTGGAATCCGTCGGCATGGCGCACCGCGCGAAGCACCGCCCAGGTCAGCTCTCTGGCGGCGAACGCCAGCGCGTCGGGATCGCTCGCGCGCTGGTCAACTCCCCGTCGCTCCTGCTGGTCGACGAGCCCACCGCAGCTCTGGACCGTGCCAGAAGCCACGAAGTGGTGCGGCTGCTCGCCGAACAGGCCCACCGCGCCAACGTCGCGGTGGTCATGGTCACCCACGACCACGACATCCTCGAGCACTGCGACCGGGTGCTGGAGATGGTGGACGGGAACCTGGCCCCGCTCGCGGCCTGACCCGTCTCCCATCGGGCGGTGGCGCCGGAACCTGCGAATTTCACGTTATTGACACGCTGTCAGTAACATGATGGGCATGGAGATTCTGAAAAACGTCGTACTCGCCTTGCACATCATCGGCGTCGCCAGCCTGCTGGGCGGCCTCCTAGTGCAGATCTCTGCGAGCAAGCTCCAGAAGGCGCGCATCATTCCGGCTGTCCTGCACGGTGCCTGGGTGATGCTGATCACCGGCATCGTCCTCGTCGGCCTCCAGTACCCGCTGGGCAACGAGGTCAACAACACGAAGATCGCCGTCAAGCTGCTCATCCTGATCGCGATCCTCGCCATCGCCTTGATCAACCGGAAGCGCGAGGCGCTCGCTCGTTGGGTCGTCCCGACGCTGGCAGCCCTCACGGTCGCCAACATCGTCATCGCGACCGTCTGGAAGTCTTACAACTAACCTCAACGCTGATAGCCGCGGTCGCATCCGATGCGATTCCGCGGCTATTCGCGTTGTCCGGGGTGATCACGCGCTGTGGGCGGGCGACGTCGACGACTGCGTTCGGACACGTCAGCGGGTCCAGAAATCCTCAGGTCGCCGTCCTGGTGCGAATCCGACGTGCTCGAGCAGGGCAGCTGCCTCAGGGAAGTTCGCGGCCAGCCCGTCGGTGGCATGGTCATCGCTGCCGAAGCTGACAGCCCGGCCGCCCTCCTCAGCCCACCATTGCGGGATCCAGGGGCGCAAGGCGTGCTTGGTGTTCATCTCGAGGACACGACCGGAGCCGGCGATAGCGCGCATGGCCTGTCGAAAACCGTCCTCGAACCTGGTGTGGTCGAACGGCCCGTAGTCCTTGGTGGGCCAGTAGCGTGCCGCGTAGTCGATGTGGGTGAAGACTTCGAAGTTGCCGCCGGTGACCATGTTCGGGATCTCTGCCAAGTAGGCCCAGACGACCTCAGCCGGGTCGGCCAGCTCGCGGAAGAGGGTCACCGGTTCACTGCGATGCCCGCGAAACGGCAACGTGTGCAGCGATCCGTTCACCCGGTCGAGGGCCGAGAAGTCGATCATGGTCTCAGCCTGCTGGCGGTCAAGATGCGGTTGGCCGAACTCGATGCCGGTGAGGATGGACAGCTCGGGGAAGTCGTGTCGACAGCGCTCGATCGACTCGAAGTAGCTGGCCACGTCCATCGGCGGCGGCTGCATCACCTGGTCCTCGTCGATCAGCCTGCGTTCATGCTGATCAAAGTCCTCTGGCGCGGCTATCCACCCAGTGACGTCGAAGTGCTCCGTGAAGATCACCACCTGCAGCCCGATCCGTACGGCCCGGGCGCAAGTCCGCCGCATAGTCCCGGCCGCCGCCGACGTCGGTCCACCGGTGTCCCACGAATATTCGCTGTGGACATGGGTGTCAGCGGGCAACGCCGTCATGACTCAACGATGGCAGCCACGCCGGCCGGCAACAAGGGTCGCAACGACGTTCGCATGATTCCGCCTCGGTGGACGATCACCTTCCCCGGACCGCCTTTCACGACGGATCCCGCGGTGCGGCGCACCATACAACTCTCCTGGCGCACACCGCTTCCGCAACCTCTGCCGCACCACCTGAGGATCACTCTGGGTCGTCGACGGCGAGAAGGGGGCGCATGAAGGTGCGGTCGTAGCGGAGGACGCAGCCGCTGTCGTCACGGATCTTGTCTGCCGCGATGAAGTCCGCATCAACCCCGAAAAGCTGACGGTATGCCTCGTAAGCGGCAAACGATGGGAAGGAGAACAAGGCGATCGCGCGATCGCTGGAACCTTCACTGGGGAGGAAGTAGCCGTGGTGGATACCGCCATGACGATCGACGAGGGTCATCCATGCGCGGGCGAAGCGCTCGAACTCGGCAATCTTCGTCGGATCGATCGTGTATTCGACAACACAGGAAATCATGACTTCACGTTAGCGGCGGCGGCATCACCTGGTGCTTGTCGATCAGCCCGCGTTCATGCTGATCAAAGTCCTCTGGCGCGGCCGCCGCTGTCGCCGGCTCACCAACAGGCGCGTCGCGTGGTGGCCGGTCTAGGTGGTGGCCGATCGGTGGGGTGGCTCGCGTACGGCATCAGCGGTCACTAGTGACAGGCTCGGCCGCACGGGGGGATGCTGAGACGGTGGTCCCGCGACGAATGCCCCTACGCAGTGCGGTCTTGTGTGCCTGCACGCTGCTGATGGTGGCTGCTGGGCTGGGACTCGTCTCGAGCCTGCCAGCAGCTGCCGGCTGCGCCGGTCCTCAACTCAGCGTGGAGCAGGACGGCGCTTCGATTGCCCCACGCCAAGAAGGACCGCAATCTGACGAACAGGTGGTCCACGACATCCGCCGCGACCGCGTGCTGACTGTCAAGGCCTCCAATCTGACTTACAGCTGCAACGACACCTATGGCGAGACCACCACTGGCTGTGGTGCACCTACGCCGACGCCGGTCGAGCCGGTGGTTCCCCTCCGAAACGCGACACTCCACCTCACGCAGCAAGACCGAAGATGGGAGCTTGGCTCACTTGCGGTCGGGCCCGACCTCACCAGCAACCTCACCGTGCGGATCCCAGCAGCCGTACGCCTCGGTGACACACGGCTGGTGATCAACGACCCAGAGAACGGTGATATCACCGTCTTGACCCTGGTCCTTGTCTGACGGGGAGTTGTCGCGGCAGAGTGTGGCTCGACGGCTCGAGCCTTCTATCGGCAGCTCTACGGCTGGAACTTGAGGACGTAACGGGAGGCGGAAAGCCGTCAGCGCGGCAAGATTCGAAGGAGTGCGCGCTCGTCTCCCGAGACCGTCACGCCCAGGGACGTCGCCCGAGCGACATCGAGGGCTCCTTGGAGCAGGCCAACGAGCGCCGGGCCGGGGCCGTCCAGCGTGACGTCGGCAGTTGTATCCGAGCGGCAGGGACCGACGGTGACCGCGCCCGCAGCGGCCGTCAGGTCGAAGCCATCGCGGTTGGTGCCGAATCGGATGGTCACCCCCGGCGCGTCCGGGTCGTTATCGCGAGCCAGGTATCGCGCCGGCATCGCGAGCCAGTGCATCTGGAAGGTGGCGTCGGGCGGAGCGTCGGCCACGGTCGGTGCTCCCCATCGCAACAGCTCCCGCACCACGCCTTCGAGCTGCGCACCACGTTCAGTGAGTGCATACAAGGTCCCTGCAGCGGGAGGTGTGGCGATCTCGCGGCGTACGACGTCATGGCTCTCGAGGTCGCGGAGTCGCTGGGTGAGGAGGTTGGGGGCGATGCCGGGCAGACCACGCTGGAGGTCGGAGAAGCGCGCCCGAGACACGATCAGCAGTTCGCGCACGACGAGCAGGTTCCAGCGATCCCCGACGACGTCGAGAGCTCGCGCTACCGCGCAGAGCTGGCCGTAGGACTTCATGGTCACCTCAGATATTGCTTGACTTAATCAAGTGGTCGCTTCATTCTATATACCACCCCCCGAGGAGCGAACCGTGACCGACACCGTCTCCACCGCAGCACCAGCAGCATTGCGCGAGTACTACCGCACCCTCACCTCAGGAGCCGACGCGTACGGGGCCGGGGAAGGCCTGCGCGCCGTTCTGTCTGAGCACCTCGACTTCACCGGCTCCCTCGCGGGTCACCGTCCCGACGCAACGGAGGGCTTCCTCCGCGGCGTCGCCGGTTTCATCTCCACCGTTGGCCGCATTGACGTGGTCCGCGAGGTCCACGACGAGCAGGGCTCTGCCGTCCTGTACGACGCTGAGATGCCGGGTGGCACCGTCCGCTTCGCGGAGTTCTTCACCTTCGACGACGGCGCCATCGCGACGCTCGACCTGCACTATGACGGCCAGGACTACCTCGCCAAGGGTGGTCGGTGACCGTGGCCGCTCCTGGCTCGCAGGACAGCCTCGCGAGCAGGGTGCGAGGCCTGCTGGCGCCATACCCGAACGTACGCGAGGTGCGGATGTTCGGCGGCCTCTCGTTCATGGTGGATGAGCGGATGGCGGTGGCCGCCGGCCGCGGCGATGACCTCCTGGTGCGTACGGATCCGGCGCGATACGACGAGCTGCTGGGACGAGGCGGTGTGCCCGCCTCGATGGGACAGGATCGGCCGATGGGCCGCGGCTGGATCACCGTGCCGGAACGACAGATCCGAGAGGATCCACAACTCTGGTTCTGGATCGAGGTCGGCCTCGACTCCCGGAACGCGTCGAGCTAAGCAGGCTCGGCGCCTTGCCGAACCATCAGCCGCACTCGTTCGGAGATCCGGCCGGCCAAGACTTCAGTGATCGTTCCCTCGATCATGTCCCCGGAGACGCCAGCCAACTCGACCTGCTGCCCCGGCACTGAGTTCACCCCTTGCCGCTGATCGGTGAAGTGCGCCTGATGGCTGGTCACAAAGACGACCCGTGCGCCGGGCAACAGCAGCGGGCGGCACTCGTCAGCAACATCACGTGTGAGTCGCGGTTGAGACGAAGCGCATAGCTGTCGTCGACGTCGGCCTCCATCCCACCCGAGGCATTGAGCGCAACGATGTCGCCGTCGCCTCTTCTCGCGGCAGGTCACGACGACCCGGAGGCCTGCGGAACCCAGCTGGAGGGCCGTTTCAGCGCCGATGCCACACGATGATCCGGTGACGTGGGCGACTGGGGCGTTCGAACTTTCGGTCAGCCGCTCACCCGGATGACCCTATCGGGACGGCCCCGATCCGAGCACCGAAAGTCGGCAAACCTCGGACAGCAGCGTTACCCCGCCGAGGTCGAGCCGCGATGTCGATGATACTCCACGAGGACGGGATACGGCGGGAACCTGGTCCTGCTGCTGACCCCGGTCGGCTGCCAGCCACGCTTCTCGTAGAAACGCCGTGCCCTGCGGTTCTCCTCGAACACCGGACCTTCCCTACCCTGAGTAGACTGATTCACATGCAAATCCATGATCTCCCCGGCAACCGACCATTCTCACCAGTCACATTTCGCCAATTGAAGCAGGTCACCAACGAACTCCAGCACGGCATCGAGCGTTACATCGATGCCGTCTCAAGAGACGACGCGAGCGTCCATATTGGCAGGATATTCGATGCTTCGGACGAGATGGTGGAAGTATTGCGCAGTTGGAATCGTGCAGCATTCAACTATACCGGTACCACCCCACTACCAATTGACGACAGCGAAGACAGCGATGACGATGACGAGGATGTCAGTGATGCCTCGACAGGTCTAGGAACAATAACGATAGTCACTCGCTGGGATATGGAGATCGTGTCCATGGAAACATTGGCGAACCAGGCAGGAGTGAGCACCGAAAGCATCTCAGACCGAGCGGTCGCCTTGGCAGTCCAGCAAGTTCTACACGACTCCCCAGACCCCGTCCTCGGCCTTCCAGGTCTAGCGGCTCGGCAGGGAATGCGTCTCTTCGTCAGGCCAGCGTCCGAACGCCCCGACCTAGAGGAGGGCATCGTCCCTGTTGGTGTGGTCCTCTTCGAAGAGACCTGGGATTGACTACTGGCGCGTAAACAAGCTCCGGAGATACTGTTGTACTCGGACGATGGTCAGTACGCCGGAAAGGGCATGTGATGGCCAAACGGGCAAAGAACCGATCAAGGGTGGGTCACAATGAGCTGTGGGACGGCACCGGCGTCCATTGATCAATCGTCGACGAGTCAAGTATCGATGAACTTGACGTCGACCGCTACGTCACCCAGCCCGATGCAGTTGTATTCGTCACCGAATACCGGCAACCAATGCAGGAGCTTCGCGGACCTGCCGCCGTCAGGTGGTGGCAAGCCAATCGGGAACCACGCGAGGTTCTAACTCCGTGGGGACAGCATCGAGCCTCGGCAACGGAAAGAGCCTGGTGGTATAGCGCTGGATCCCAGCGGGCTCTGGTGTTCAAAGCCGGCTGCGAGTGGTAACTCCTCGAAACTTGGCAGGTAATTTTTGCTAGTTTAGTCTCGGCCATCTCCTCTGGGTATGACCGAGACCATAAATGAGTCATCCTCGATTATCTTTGGCGTGCAAAGTGGCAGACGAATTCCATTCCCGGACGCGCCCGATCTCGAAACGGGGGACGAGTTAACGGTCCAGACTTCCGCAAACCTTGGGGTGCTGGTCCCCCTGGCGACGACCTAGATCTCCGCTACTCAGTCGCTGAGGTTCAATCAGGTTAGGACGGAAGTCGCAGTTCCAATCATCGCCAGCGCGAAGGCTTGTCGCTGGTCACCTATGACGTTGGCGAACGTTGTGGTGGCCCGCTTGGCGTGTAACTGTCGGCGCGGCCATCCCCTCAAGGCTATATCCGATATCAGCCTTCCTATAGCCCGAGCGCTGTGGCGGCGTTGTCTTCCCAGGCGGTTTCGACGCGGATGTAGGTGCCGACGGTGTGCATGGATCGGTGTCGGGTTTGGTGGGCGATGGCGCGGTCGGAGGCGCCGCGGGCGTGGGCGTAGGTGACGAACCCGGCACGGAGGCTGTGGGCGGAGTAGCCACCGTGCTCACTGTCATCTACCAGGCCGGCGCGGGCGACTGCTGCTTGGATCAGGTCGTTGACGGCGCTGGCGGTGAGGCGCCGGTCGAGGGCACGGTTGCCTTTGCTGACGGCCCGAAACAGTGGACCGTCGGTGATCGCGGCGGCGTGCAGCCAGGCCTGGACGGTGGTGACGGGGCAGCGGTGGGGGAGGGTGCCGCGCGCAACCTGA
The DNA here is from genome assembly GCF_056896895.1 of Microlunatus sp. M237. Classification (NCBI taxonomy): domain Bacteria; kingdom Bacillati; phylum Actinomycetota; class Actinomycetes; order Propionibacteriales; family Propionibacteriaceae; genus Microlunatus; species Microlunatus sp. M237. Next base: position 767,507 of record NZ_JBXHBL010000002.1, read on the forward strand.
GGATCGTCAGCGGTTCGGCGAATGCAGCCGCCAGCAGCGCGTCATGGAAATCGGTGGCCAGACCGCTTCCCCAGGTGGCGAAGGCTGTCCCGAAGTGCAGGAGCTCCTCCCTCCGGATGGCCGCGAAATCCTGGATGGTGATGTTGTCGTCATCGGTGTAGAGGTAGACCCGCGAATCCAGGATCGGCGATCTCGTCCCGCCATCGTGCCGCGATAACCTCACGGGGAAAGGGATGCTCGGCCTGGCTGAAGATGTGGCCAAGGCCGTGAACGGCACCTTCGTGTTGGACGTCGAGCAGGGCATCGACGTCCGCGCTCGTCGCGGTACGAAGTATCACAGCTCAGTTATACGACTGCCCGCAACCAACGCCAACCGATTGATGAGCACTCAGTGGCACGGCTTTGGCGGTGCGCCCTTGCACCGCCTCGGTCATCGCGTCGGTGCGCCCTTGCACCGCCTCGGTCATCGCCCGGCGGTCTCGAGGAGGCGTAGCCAGATCTCACTCATGGTGGGATAGGCCGGAACGGCATGCCAGAGCCGATCGAGGGTGACCTCGCTGACGATGGCGATCGTCGCAGCATGGACGAGCTCGGTGACGTCAGGTCCCACCGCGGTGAACCCGACGATGGTGTTGCTGTCCTCGTTGATCACGATGCTCGCGCGCCCGACGTACCCGTCGGCGTGCAGGGACGCCCCGGCCACGGCGCCGAGGTCGTACTCAACGGTCCGGACCCGTAGTCCCGCGGCGTGCGCCGCCTTGGTGGTGACACCGACCGAGGCGATCTCCGGGTCGGTGAAGATCACCTGTGGCACAGCCCGCTCGTCGGCGGTGGCGACATGCCTTCCCCAGAGTCCGTCGTCGACGGCCGCACCGGTGGCGCGCGCAACGATGACGTCCCCCGCCGCGCGGGCCTGATACTTGCCCTGGTGCGTCAGGAGGGCGCGCCGATTGACGTCGCCGACCGCATACAACCAGCCGTCGTCGATGATCTTGCCCTCGGTGTCGAGGACGCGCAGCGTCTGGTCTACCCGCAGCCAGCTTCCCTGGGCGAGGCCGACCTGCTCGAGGCCCACATCATCGGTGTTGGGCTTGCGCCCGGTGGCGACGAGCACCTCCTCTGCGTTGACGAGCTGACCGTCGGCCAGGGTGATGTGTACCGCACCGCCGCTGTCGCGGGTGATCATCTTCGGGTCCGCGCCGATCATCACCCGAACACCGCCCTTGCGCAGGGAATCGATGACCTGCTCCGCGGCGTACGGCTCGACGTTGGGCAGGACGCCGTCACGGGCGATGAAGGTGACGGTCGCGCCGAGGGTGCTGTAGGCGGTGGCCATCTCCGTGCCGACGACGCCCCCGCCGATGATCGCGAGCCGCTTCGGGATGACGCTGGCCGAGACGGCTTCGCGGCTGGTCCACGGGTGCACGTCGGCGAGGCCGGGGATCGGCGGCAGAGCGGCACCGGTGCCGGTGGCGATGACCACGGCATGCCGTGCGGTGAGCGTCGTCGTGCTGCCGTCCGGAGCCACGACGGACACGGTGCGGGCAGCGGTGATGCGCCCATGACCGCGGACGAGGGTGATGCCGGCCCCGATCAACCAGTCGACCTGGGCGTCGTCTCGCCAGTTCGAGGCGAACCGGTCGCGGCGGGCCAGGACGGCACTGACGTCCAGCTCACCGGTGACGGCGGCGGCGGCGCCCGGAAGCTGCCGCACGGCGCGGAGCGCTGCACCGTCGCGGAGCAGGGCCTTGGTGGGCATGCAGGCCCAGTACGAGCATTCGCCGCCGACGAGCTCGGCTTCGACGATCGCCGCGGTGAGCCCACCCTGGACCACCCGGTCGGCGACGTTCTCGCCCACCGGGCCGGCGCCGATCACGATGACGTCGTAGTCATCCGCGGTCATCGGTCACTGCCCTTCGCGGCCCGTCCGAGCCGCAGCGCGGAGATCAGGAAGAACACGCCACCGAGGGTGGCGTAACCGGCCAGGTTGGTGAGCGACGCGGTCGCGCCACCGGACTGGACGATGAAGCCGATGCCGGCGAAGACGGAGATCCCGCCGCTGAGGATCATCGGCCACTGGCCACCGAGGGAGCGTCGGCTGACGCCGACGATGAGCTGCACGATTCCGGCGGTGATCGCCCACAGACCCCAGACGACGAGCACGGAGCCGAGGCCGGAGGTGACGGCGAACCCGAGGCCGACGACAGCCAGCAGGCTCAGCGCCATGTTCACGAACAGAGCGGGTGCCGGCTTCGCGGCGCGCGAGGAACGATGGTCGATGACGGCGGCGGCGAGGTCGACCAAGGGGTAGATCAGCAACAAGGTGATGCTCAGCGGGCCGAGCGTGGAGGCGGTCAGGGCCAAGAGCAGCGCCCAGACGATGGCGAATCCAAATCGAGTGAAGTAGAGCTTGCGCAGCGCGCTGGCTATGGCGCCGGTGTCGGCGTGCTGGCGGGTGTCGATCGAGGTCATGGGAGATTCCGTTCTGGTTGGTGTGGCGGTTGGTGTGGGGGTCAGCGGGAGATGGGAGCCGTCGAAGCGGCGTGGGAGATGAGCTCGGCGACGGTGTCGGCCTGGCTGAGCAGAACTGCATGGGACGCGGCGACCTCGGTGACGTCGGCCTCGATGCGGGCGGCCATCATGCGTTGCACGTCAGGGTCGATGGCGCGGTCGCGACTGGTGATGAGGACCCGGGTCGGTACCGTCCGGAACGCCTCATGACTGATGGGTTCGGCGACGGCTCGTACGTTCGCCGGCCGCTGCGCGATGGCGAGGACCCGGCTGGTCTCCTCGTCGAGGTCCCCGGCGAAGGCATCGTGGAAACCGTCGGGATCGATCAGCACCTCCGGGCCGGTCAAGGTCTGGACCGTGACGAGCGGCAGCGGTGTCGAGGACTGCGCGGCCAGCTGCCCGACGGTCTCCCCCGCGACCGGAATGAACCCGGCCACGTAGACCAGCGCCCGCACGTCAACCTGCGACGTGTCGACGTTGGTGATGATCGCCCCGCCGTAGGAGTGACCGACGAGCACGACAGGACCGTCGATGCTCTGCAGATAGCTGGTCAGATACGCCGTGTCGTGGTCGACGCCCTGCAGCGGGTTCGCGATCGCCCGCACGGTCAGGCCGGCGCGAGTCAGCCGGTCGATGACCGGGCCCCAGCTGGAGGAGTCGGCCCAGGCGCCGTGCACCAGCACGATCGTCGGTTGGGGGGCGGGTTCGCGAACGGAGTCGTCGGTGCCGGTCAGGGTCACTGTCCGGGATGAGCGATTGTTCATCGCAGGTCTTCCTTTCATCAAGCAGGTGGCTGCTACGTCGGCGGCGCGCCGTACGGCGCTGGACCTAGCAGGTAGAGTGACTAGTCATTCTACCTCTGCTGACTATAGACCCGGACGGAAGCACTGCGCAAGTACCTGCGAAGGGGGCACCTATGATCAAAGGCGTGAAGGTGTCGATGCGTTCGCGGCTGATTGACGCTGCTACCGAGTTGTTCTATGCGGACGGGCTCCGCGCGGTCAGCGTCGACAAGGTGATCGAGCGAGCCGGCACCACGAAGGTGACCTTCTATCGGCACTTCAAGAGCAAGGACGACCTCGTCGTGGCTCACCTGCAACGCCGGGCGGAGTTCGAGCGCGAGGGCATCGGTCAAGCGATGGCCCTTGCCGCTGGCGATGCCGACAAGACCTTCCAGCTCATCGCCGAGCAGCTCGGCACGATCGCGTGCGAGCCGGGTTTTCGGGGGTGCCCGTTCATCAACGCAGCGGCGGAGTATCCGGATGAGACCAGTGCGGTCCGCCAGACCGTCGCCGACCACCGAGCCTGGTGCAAGGCGACCTTCGCCGAGATGATCGAGCCGCTCGGCCTGCCGGACCCAGGCGCCGTGGCGGACGACCTGATGCTGCTCCGCGACGGTGCGATGGTGGCCGGTTATCTGGACGAACGGGAGACGCTCGCCGCCTCCTTCCTCCGCAGCTGCCGCGCCGTCACCGGCTCCGGCGAGAAGGTGTCCGCGCCGTCGTGAGCAGCCCGACGACGTTGTGACGGGCCTTCGGTTCGTCGCGCCTTCGTAGGGCGGGTCTGTTCACCAAGCCGACGTTCGACGAGATCAAGATCGCGTTCGACCCGGTCCGAACCGAAGCGGTGAAGTCGACCTTGTCCCGGTCCATCGGGTTGCTCCGTTTCCTCGTGAGGCGTACGCAATTCCGGCGATCGGTCGGTCGAGGCCGCCGAGCGGGGGCGTTCCGGTCGCGTCGCAGACCGGCCACGGCGGTCAACCAGCTGATCGGACCGGGCTGAGTCGCCGAGCGCAGGTGGCTGCCATGATGGTCCCGATCAGACCACGTGGCGATGCGGCCCTGGACGGGCCCGCGAAAGGCTGAACTTTCCCATGACCTCCCAGTCCACCGGCACCCTCCCCGACCTCACAGGCAGCCAGAGCGATCTCGGTTATCTCGAGGACTACTCCCCCGGATCGGGACGGCGCAGCCCGGCCAGGTCCTGGCTGCACTCCGATGCTCCCCGGTTGAGCCTCAACGGGGAGTGGCGGTTCCGGCTGCTGCCGGCCGCCCGGCTCGCCGACGACGCCCCGGTCGACCCGGCCTACGACGACTCCGACTGGGATGTCCTCCCGGTTCCGTCGCACTGGGTGCTCGAGGGTGACGGCCGCTACGGGCGGCCGGCGTACACCAACGTGCAGTACCCGTTCCCGATCGACCCCCCGTTCGTGCCGGACGAGAACCCCACCGGTGACCATCGGCGCACCTTCACCCTGCCGGACTGGGAGGTGGAGCGGATCCTGCTCCGCTTCGACGGGGTGGAGTCGGTCTTCCGGGTCTGGCTCAACGGCACCGAAGTCGGGGTGGGCAAGGGCTCGCGGCTTGCCAGCGAGTTCGATGTCACCGAGCTGCTACAGCCCGGGGAGAACACCGTGCTGGTCCGGGTTCACCAGTGGTCCTCGATGAGCTATCTCGAAGACCAGGACCAGTGGTGGCTGCCCGGCATCTTCCGCGACGTCACCCTGCTCGGCCGGCCGGCGGGCGCGGTCGACGACGTGTGGCTGAGCACCGAATACGACCACACCGACGGCAGCGGGCACCTCAGCCCGGAGCTGATGGCCGGCCCGGCGGCGTACCCGATCACCATCGCGGTGCCCGAACTCGGCGTCAGTCGTACGTTCGAGGGCCCAGACGACGAGGTCGCCGGTTTCTCCGTGGGCGAGGTCGAGCCGTGGAGCGCCGAGGCACCGCGCCTCTACGACGTCACCGTCACCTCCACCGGCGAGGTGGTCAACCTCCGCGTCGGCTTCCGGTCCGTGCAGATCGTCGGCGACCGCTTCCTGGTCAACGGCACTCCGGTCACCTTCCGCGGCATGAACCGGCACGAGACGCACCCGGTGCGCGGTCGGATGTTCGACGAGGAGCACGCCCGCGCCGACATGGTGATGATGAAGCGGCACAACGTCAATGCCATCCGGACCAGCCACTATCCGCCGCATCCCCGGGTGCTCGACCTGTGCGACGAGCTGGGCTTCTGGGTGATCGACGAGTGCGACCTGGAGACCCACGGGTTCGGCTATGTGGGCTGGGTGGGCAACCCGAGCGACGACCCACGCTGGCAGCAGGCATACCTGGACCGGATCGAGCGGACCGTCGAGCGGGACAAGAACCATCCGAGCGTGGTGATCTGGTCGCTCGGCAACGAGGCCGGCACCGGCGTCAACCTGGCGCAGATGGCCCAGTGGGTGCACCGCCGTGACACCGGCCGACCGGTGCACTACGAGGGCGACTACACCGGCTCCTACACCGACGTGTACTCGAGGATGTATCCGAACCTGATCGAGCTGGCCGCCATCGGCGGCGAGACCGGCGAACTGCTCGCGTGCGGCCCGGCCGAGGCGCGCCGCGTCCGGTCCAAGCCGTTCCTGATGTGCGAGTACGCCCACGCGATGGGCAACGGCCCCGGCGCCCTGACCGAGTACGACGACCTGGCCGAGCAATACCCGCGACTGCACGGGGGCTTCGTCTGGGAGTGGCGCGACCACGGCCTGCTGGCCACCTCCGACGACGGCACGCCCTACTACGGCTACGGCGGTGACTTCGGCGAGGTGGTGCACGACGGCAACTTCGTGATGGACGGCATGGTGCTGCCCGACGACAGCCCCACCCCCGGACTGGCTGAGTTCGCGGCCGTCTCGGCCCCGGTGAAGCTGGAGTTCGCCGGCGACACCCTGCTGGTTCGCAACCGCTACCACAGCCTCGACACCAGCGGCCTGCGGTTCGTCGCGGTGGCCGAGCTGGACGGCGTTCCAGTCGAGACGGTTGAGCTCGAGGTGCCGGTCACCGCCCCGGGCGGGGTCAGCTCGGTCGAGCTGCCGCCGTCACTGCTGAGTGACCGGATCACCGGCGAGACCTGGCTGACCGTACGCGTCGAGCTGGCCACCGATACGCCCTGGGCCGCGGCCGGTCATGTGGTCGCCTGGCGGCAGCGGGATCTGACTCAGCCCAACCGGACCCGGCCGCCGTTCGCCCGCCCCACGCCGAGCGAGCCGGCGAGCCCCGGACCGCTGGTTCTCGGCCCGGCCGAGTTCGACGCGCGAACCGGTGAGCTGCGCTCGATCCACGGGCTGCCGGTCGCCGGTCCACGGCTGGAGCTGTGGCGGGGACCGACCGACAACGACCGCAGCAGCAGCCGGGGCTCCTACGAGCTCGGCAGCCCGGAGTCCACCGGTGGCGACGGCGCTCCCGGACCGTCGTCGGAGTCCCGGTGGCGGGAGCGGGGACTGGACCGGCTGGTCCACCGAGTCCTCGAGGTGACCACCTCGGCGACGGCCGTGGTCAGCCGGGTACGGGTCAGCGCAGCCAACAGCGGCCGCAGCGTCGACGTGGCGTACCGCTGGAGCATCGACCCGGTGGAGCCGTCGACGGTGATGCTGGTCGTCGATGTGGTGCCCACCCCCGACTGGGACTGCACCTGGCCCCGCGTCGGGGTCCGGCTGGACCTGCCCAAGGAGCTGGCCCGGGCCGACTGGTTCGGCACCGGGCCGTTGGAGTCCTATCCCGACACCGCGGTCGCCGCCCGGGTCGGGCTGTTCTCCGCAGCCGTGGACGAGCTCAATGTGGCCTACTCACGGCCGCAGGAGACCGGTCACCGAGCGGAGCTACGTTCGCTGGACGTCTCCGACGGCGACCGCGTCCGGTTGCGGGTATCCACCCTGCCGAATTCCCAGGGGCACCGGCCAGGGTTCACCTTGACCAGGCACACGCCGCAGGAGCTGGACCAGGCAGCCCACCCGTATCAGCTGCCGGTCAGCGACCGGACCTACCTGTTCGTGGACGACGCGGTGCACGGGGTGGGCTCGCGGGCGTGCGGCATCGACGTGCTGCCGCAGCATGCGCTGTGGCCGGGGGCTCGGTCGTTCGTGTTGTTCTTCGCGGATCCCGCGAGCTGAATCGGTTCGCGGATCCCGCGAGCTAATCAGGACCTCGGACTAGCTCCGCCAACCGGCGTCGGTGCACCGCACCGGCGCCGGGCCTCGGCTAACCGGTCTCGTAGTAGGAGCCGCGCAGGTACGAGTCGACGGCGCTCTCCGGGACCCGGAAGCTGCGGCCGAAGCGGACGGCTTCCAGTTCGCCGGCATGGATCAGACGGTAGACGCTCATCTTGGACACGCGCATGATGGCCGCGACCTCGGCCACGGTCAAGAACTTGACTCCGGACAGGTTGCCCGCGATGGGGGCAACGTCCCCGGGGTTCGACTCGTTCATCTGCACACCATTTCCGTACCCGTCAGCGTTGGCTTCCCCTCCGACGTCTGCGAGCACTGCTGTGAGAGTAGTGGCAAGTGATGCCTTTGGGAAAGGGCACGGGGCAGAACGACTCGCGACACGCCGCGTGGATAGTTGACTAGTGCTTCTCCGGGCCTGGCACTTCTGCGCCGAAATCGGACCGTCAGAGGTCCGGATCGAGACCCAGGTCCGGATAGACAGCCCGTCGGGTAGCAAGGACGGCCTGGTCGAGCCGGCTGGCCGGGTCCACCCCGGCGCTGAACGGGGTGTAGTCCACGTCGCCGTGGTCGGTCATCGAGGTGGGCGCACACTGCTCGCCGACCTCGTCGCGCCACGTCTGCGGGGTGGGGGTCGCCGGGTCGAGCGGAGAACCGCCGGTGATGGCGAGCAGGTGCGTCCAGGCGCGCGGCACCACCTGCACCACGGCGTAGCCGCCCCCACCCACCGACACCCATCGGCCCTCGCACAGCTCGTCGGCGAGATCGGCCAGGGCCAGATAGGAGGCACGCTGTCCGTCGACCGTGAGGTCCAGGTTGGCGATCGGATCGTGGCGGTGTGAGTCGCAGCCGTGTTGGGTGATCAGCACCTGCGGTTGGAAGGCGCGCAGGACGTCGGGCACCACGGCGTGGAAGGCGCGCAGCCAGTCCCGGTCCGCGGTGCCGGTGGGCAGTGCCACGTTGACCGCAGACCCGCGGGCCTGGGGGCCGCCGATCTCGGTCGGGAACCCGGTGCCCGGGAACAGCGAGGCTGGGGTCTCGTGCAGGCTCACGGTCAGCACCCGCGGGTCGTCGTAGAACATGGCCTGCACGCCGTCGCCGTGGTGCACGTCCACGTCGACGTACGCCACGCGCTCGCAGCCCGCCGCCAGCAGCCACGAGATGGCCACCCCGACGTCGTTGTAGATGCAGAAGCCGCTGGCGAAGCCCGGCATGGCGTGATGCATGCCGCCGGCCACGTTGCTCGCCCGCCGCACCTCACCGGACCAGACCGACCGGGCGGCCTCGACGGTGGCCATGCAGACCCAGGCGGAGATCTCGTGCATCGATTCGAAGACGGGGTTGTCCGCTGTGCCCAGGCCGAAGCGCTGGTCGGGCAGACCGCGGGTGACCGCGTCGATGTAGGCGTCGTCGTGGACCGAGCGGATCAGCTCGGGGTCGATCGGGGCGGGCGGCACGATCTCCAGCCGGTCCAGCACCCCCAGTGAGCGGGACAGCGAGATGGTGTTGCGGACGCGCCCGGGCGCCATCGGATGGTCAGGTCCGAAGTCATATTTGGTCAGGACGTCGGAGAGCACCAGCCGCGCGGTCATGCGGTGTCCGATGACCCAGCGCGCCCCGTGCCGTCAGATCGGTCAGCGCCCCCCGCGCCCTCGGTCTCTTGGCGAGCGGCGGCGGCCAGGTCGCGGCTGCGGTTGCGCGCTGCCTCCATGGCGGTCATGAAGGCGGCCCGGACCTTGTGGTCCTCAAGCTCCCGGATGGCCGCCGCGGTCGTGCCACCGGGTGAGGTGACGCGTTCACGCAGCACCGTCGGGTGCTCGCCGGTCTCTCGCAGCAGCGTGGCGGAGCCCAGCATGGTTTGCACCACGAGCTCGGTGCTGATGTCGCGCGGCAGACCGAGGTGCACCCCGGCTTCGATCATGGCCTCGACGACGAAGAACAAGTACGCCGGGCCGGACCCGGAGATGGCCGTGACGGCGTCCAGATAGCGCTCGGGCACGGTGACCACCCGCCCGGTGGCGGACAGGATCGCCGTCACCCGGTCCAGGTGCTGCCCGGTGGCATGCGCTCCGGCCGAGATCGCGGCCATCCCCTCGGCCACCTGAGCGGGCGTGTTCGGCATCACCCGGACGACCGGGGTGCCGGCTGGCAACAGGTCCTCGATCAGGGCTGTCTCCACCCCGGCGGCCAGCGAGACCACCAACGCGCCCGGACGCAAGCCGCCGGCCACCTCGGTGAGCAGGTCGGGCATGTCCTGGGGCTTGACCACCAGCACGACGGTGTCGGCGTCGGCCGCGGCGGCGTTGCTGTCGATCATGGTGATCCCGTATCGACTGTGCAGCTCGGCCTGGCGCTCCGGTCGGCGGTCGGTGGCGACGATCCTGTCGGGCGACCAACCAGCCCGGAGCAGACCCGACAGGACGGTCTCCCCCATCACCCCGGCGCCGAGGATGGCCAGGGTGCCTGCCGTGTCAGTCACAGCGCCTCAGGCCCGTCCGCGGACGAGCTGCTCGCTGACGATCTCTGCGATCTGCACCGCGTTCAGCGCAGCGCCCTTGCGCAGGTTGTCGTTGGAGATGAACAGGACCAGTCCTTTGCCGGCCGGTGCCGACTGGTCGGCCCGGATCCGACCGACATAGCTCGGGTCGCGCCCGGCCGCATCCAGCGGGGTGGGCACGTCCATCAGTTCGACCCCTGGGGCGGCTGCCAGCAGAGCGGTGGCCTGTTCGGGGCTGAGGTCGCGTGCGAACTCGGCATGGACCGCCATCGAGTGGCCGGTGAAGACGGGCACGCGTACGCAGGTGCCGGCGACCAGCAGGTCCGGCAGGTGCAAGATCTTGCGGGACTCGTTGCGGAGCTTCTGCTCCTCGTCGGTCTCGCTCGAGCCGTCATCGACGATCGAGCCGGCCAGCGGCAGCACGTTGTAGGCGATCGTCTTGGCGTACTTGTTCGGCGCCGGGAACTCGACGGCACGGCCGTCGAACGCCAGGCCGGCGGCCTGGTCGGCGGCGGCCCGGATCTGATGGTCGAGCTCGGTGACCCCGGCACCGCCGGAGCCGGAGACCGCTTGGTAGGTGGCGATCTGCAGCCGGACCAGGCCGGCGGCCTGGTGCAGCGGGGCCAGCACCGGCATCGCGGCCATGGTGGTGCAGTTCGGGTTGGCGATGATGCCCTTGGGCGGGTTCAGGGCGTCGCCGGGGTTGACCTCGGAGACGACCAGCGGCACCTCGGGGTCCATCCGCCACGCGGAGGAGTTGTCGATCACCACGGCACCGGCCGCGGCGACCCGCGGCGCCGTCGAGAGCGAGGCCGTCTTGCCGTTGGAGAACAAGGCCAGGTCGAGCCCGGAGAAGTCGGCGGTGTCGGTGTCCTCGACCGTGATCGTGCCGTCCTGCCAGACGAGCTCCTTGCCGGCTGAACGCGCGGACGCGAAGAACCGCACCTCGGTCGCCGGGAAGTTCCGCTCCTGCAACAGGGTCCGCATTACGCCGCCCACCTGACCGGTGGCTCCGAATATCCCAACACGCATGGCGACAGCCTACGGCCGCCGCCGTGAGCGGGGGCAATCGTCTCCGTCTCCGGGAAATCGCTGACCGGCGGGCGGGCGCTGCCAGGTCGGGCCAAGATGGTCTGGTGGCAACCCCTTCCTCCCCGACTGCGACGCTCGACGATCGACGGCTGGGCTGGGAGGTGGTGGTGGTGCTGGCCCTCTCGCTCGGTCAGTCGGCGGTCTACTCGGTGCTGCGGATCGTGGAGCGGCTGACTCGCGACGTGCCGCTGAACCAGCAGACGTCGACCCTGAACCCGTCCACCACACCCGACCGGCCGTGGCTGGACCTCATCTACCAGCTAACCAACATCGCCTTCGCTCTCGTCCCGGTGGTGCTGGCGCTCTATCTGCTCGGGCGCACGTACCCCAGGCCGGGTCAGGCCATCGGTTTCGACCTGCGCCGGCCGGGCTTCGACGCCGCCTTCGGTCTCGCCATCGCCGCCGCCATCGGCATCCCGGGTCTGGCGCTCTATCTCGGTGCGCGCGAGCTGGGGCTGAACACCGAGGTGCAGGCGTCAGGGCTGGGCGGTGCCTGGTGGACAGTGCCGGTGCTGATCGCGTCCGCGGCGCAGAACGCCGTCCTGGAGGAGGTGATCATGATCGGCTATCTCTTCACCCGGTTGTCGCAGCTCGGCTGGCGACCGATAACGATCTTGCTCACCAGTGCCGTGATCCGTGGCTCGTACCACCTCTATCAGGGCTTCGGCGGGTTCGTCGGAAACCTGATCATGGGAGTGGTCTTCGGCCTGATCTATCTCCGCTGGCGGCGGGTCGGTCCGCTGGTGGTCGCGCACACGCTGCTCGACGTGGTCGCCTTCGTCGGGTATGCGCTGGTGGCTCCGCACGTCAGCTGGCTGTGACGCGCCGATCAGTCCTTGGACACCAGGCTGCGGGCGAAGAAGGTCAGGTTGGCCGGCCGCTCAGCCAACCGCCGGACGAGATAGCCGTACCAGTCGGTGCCGTAGGGGACGTAGACCCGAACCTGATGACCGAGGTTGGCCAGCCGCTGCTGCTCGGTCGGCCGGATGCCGTAGAGCATCTGGAACTCGTAGCTGTGCGGAGCTCGCTCGGCGCCGCGGGCGAGGGCTTGAGCGATCTCGACCAGCCGCGGGTCGTGGGTGGCCACCATCGGGTAGCCCTTGCCGGCCATCAGGATCTTCAGGCACCGGACATAGGACTTGTCCACCTCCGCGGGGTCGGTGAAGGCCACGCTCTCCGGCTCGGCGTACGCGCCCTTGCACAACCGGACCCGCGAGCCGGCGGTGTCGAGATCGCGGCAGTCAGCCTCGGTGCGGTGCAGGTAGGCCTGCAGCACGGCGCCGGTGCCGGGGAAGTCCTGGCGCAGCTCGGCCAGCACCGCCAAGGTGGAGTCGGTGGTGGTGTGGTCCTCCATGTCGAGGGTGACGGTGGTGCCGGCGTTGCGCGCCGCCCCACAGATCATCTGGGCGTTCTCCAACGCGATCTTCTCCCCGTCGCCGGGCAGCAGCTGACCCAGCGCCGACAGCTTGACCGAGACCTCCGCCGACCTGGTCAGACCGGCGTCGCGCAGCCTCGCCAGCAGGTCCACGTACGCGTAGGCCACCCGGTCGGCCTGGCTCTGGTCGCGGGTGTCCTCGCCGAGGTGGTCGATGGTCGCGGTCAGCCCGGCGCCGGCCAGCCGGCGGGTGGTAGCGACGGCGCCGTCGGCCGACTCTCCGGCCACGAAGCGGGCGACAACGTCGCTGGTGACCGGCATGCTCGTCACCAGCTTCTTGATCGTGTCGCTGCGGGAGACACCCAGCAGGGTTCGGCGGAGCATCGGACCTCCTCGTCGTACCGGCCGTGGGCGAAGATCCTGCAGCGCCGGTCTCAGAGTGACTCTAACGTCTCCTCAGAGCCGGTTGGCGACCCCGCCACCATCGACTGCGTAGGAGGGCACCACCGGCGCCGCCAGGTGCAGCCGGGCGAAGGCGAGCGACTCGGCCAGATCCGCCTCCCGCTGGGCCCGGGTGGCCGACTTGCGCGAGTTGAGCTCGAGCACGACGTGACCCGCATAGTCGGTCTCGGCCAGATACTCCAACACCTTGTCGGCCTGCTGGTCGCCGCGGCCGGGCACCAGGTGCTCGTCCTTGATCGAACCGGTGCCGTCGGTGAGGTGCACGTGCCGCAGCCGGTCGCCCCAGGAGCGGGCCAGGTCGAGCGACTGCTGGCCGGAGGTGGAGGCGTGCGAGAGGTCGAGGGTGAGGTCGGCGTAATCCCGCTCGGTCGGGTCCCAGCCGGGCAGGTACGCCTTGAGCTCGCCGCCCGGGGTGCGCCACGGATACATGTTCTCGACGCAGAAGGTGATGCCGGTGCTCTCGGTCAGCCGCTTGATTCCCTCGATGAACCCCCGGGCGTACTCGCGCTGCCAGCGGAACGGCGGGTGGACGACCACCACGTCGGCGCCGAGTCGCTGCGCCGCCTCCGCCGACCGGTCCAACTTGGCCCACAGGTCCGTGCCCCACACCCGTTGGGTGATCAGCAGGCACGGCGCGTGCACCGCCACCACCGGGATGCCGTGGTAGTCGCGCAGCTTCTCCACGGCGTCGATGTCGGCCGCAACGGGGTCGATGCCGACCATCAGCTCCACCCCGTCGTAGCCCAGCCGTCGGGCCAGCTCGAAGGCGCTGGAGGTCGTCTCCGGATAGACCGAGGAGGTCGACAGCGACACTTTGGCGCGCGGCACCTTGATCAGGCGCCCGTCCGCGGCGCGCACAGGGTGGTCAACAGACTGGTCAGGCACACCGTCCAGCGTAGTCCGTGGCCCACGACCGTCGCCATGATTGCCCGGCCGCCGGCCCGTACAGTGGGGCCGTGCCCGAAGTCTCGCTGCCCTTTCCCCGCGCCTTCGTGGAGTTCACCGACCCCGCCGACGCCGACCAGATCTTCCGCTGTGACCTCACCTGGCTGACCTCACGATGGTCCTGCATCTTCGGCCAGGGCTGCCAGGGCATCTACGCCGACCGGCCCGACGACGGTTGCTGCACGTTGGGAGCCCACTTCGCCGACGCCGACGACGAGAAGCGGGTCCGCAAGGCGGTCAAGCAGCTCACGTCGGCGCAATGGCAACACAAGAAGGACGCCAAGGTCGGGGGGTGGGTCGAGCTCGAAGGACCGGAGACGGTGGCCGAGGGTGAGAAGCCGGCCCGCAAGACCCGCGTCGTCGACGGCGCCTGCATCTTCCTCAACCGGCCGGGCTTCGTCGGTGGCGAAGGTTGCGCACTGCACTCGTTGGCCCTCAGCCAGGGCCGCGACTTCTTGGAGACCAAGCCGGACGTGTGTTGGCAGCTGCCCATCCGCCGTCAGTTCCGCACCGTCACCCGCACCGACGACACGACGTACACCGAGGTCAGCATCGGCGAGTACGGCCGCGACGGCTGGGGACCCGGCGGTCACGACCTCGACTGGTACTGCACCGCCAACACCGAGGCGCATCACGGCGTCCGCCCGGTCTATCAGGAGAACCGCCCCGAGCTGGTGGCTCTGATGGGTCCGGCGGCGTACGCGATCCTGGCCGAGATGTGCCGCACCTTCGAGGACCGGCCGGGCCGCGCGATGCGACACGCCGCCGACCCGGCCTGATACCCCGTGTCCAGCCCGCCCAAACAGCGAAACGACACGCCATAGCACAGCGTGATGGGGCACCCTGCCCCGTCACCCCTGACTTCTGCTGCGTTGTGCACATGCAGAATGAAAGACATGCATCTGGATCACCTCTCGTTCGCCGCTGGACCCGAAGGCCTGACCGGGACGACGGAACGCCTGGCTGAGCTGCTCGGCGCGCAGTTCCATGACGGGGGGTTCCACCCCCGATTCGGCACCCGCAACCAGATCCTGCCGCTGGCTGACGGCCAGTATCTGGAGGTGGTCGAGGTGCTCGACCACCCTGCCGCCGACAAGGCCCCCTTCGGCCAAGCCGTCCGCGCTCGCTCGGCGATGGGCGGCGGATGGCTCGGCTGGGTGGTGGCCGTCGATGACCTCGCTCCGGTCGAGGAGCGGCTCGGTCGAGAAGCCGTGCCCGGCAACCGCCATCTGCCCGGCGGCGGGATGCTCGAGTGGCGCCAGATCGGGGTGAAAGGGCTGCAGTCGGACCCACAGCTGCCGTTCTTCATCAAGTGGCTCAGCGACCCCAAGGAGCACCCCTCGGTCGGTGGCAAGGAGATCGAGCTGCGCAAGCTCGAGATCGCCGGCTATCCCGAGCGCGTCGACGACTGGCTGGGCGGCGAGGCCGACAAGATCCTGCACGATGTCGAGATCGAATGGATCGCGCCCAACGGCCAGCCCGGTCTGGTCGCCGTCAACTTCAGCACCCCGCGCGGCGAGGTTCGCATCTGAACGCGTCTCCCCCCGGTCCGCTCGGACCCACCGGTGCGAGTGAGCTGAGCGTGGGTGACCTGGGCGTGGTGGCGGGCGCCATCCCGGCGCCGAACATCTGGCAGCACACCGAGGTGTACGAGCTGGAGAACCGCAGTGTCGACCCCGAGCACCGGATCGAGGCGGCGATGGCCGCGTTGGCTCCCTGGGAGGGGCGGCGCTTCCTGGATCTCGGCTGTGGCACCGGCTTCCATCTCCCCCGCTGGTCGGCGGCCCGGTCGGTGGTCGGGGTGGAGCCGCATCGCCGGCTGGCCGCCCTGGCCCGGGAGCGGGTACGCCGACTGGCGAACGTGACGGTGATGGTGGGCACGGCCCAGCAGGTCCCGTTGCCGGATCGCAGCGTCGACGTGATGCAGGCCCGGTGGGCCTACTTCTTCGGTCCCGGCTCGGAGCCTGGGCTGCGGGAGCTGGACCGGGTGATGGCGCCCGGTGGCACTGCGTTCGTGATCGACAACGACGCCTCCCGCTCGACCTTCGGCCGGTGGTTCCGCACCGCGTACCCGGCGCTCGACCCGGAGGTGGTGGCAGCGTTCTGGTCCGCGGCAGGCTGGCACCGCGAACAGCTGGATATCAGCTGGCGGTTCGAGCGGTTCGCCGATCTCGCAGCCTGCCTGCAGATCGAGTTCAACTCCACACTGGCCACCGACTTCGCTGCCGAGGCGTGGCGGAGTGGGCGGTTGGAGATCGACTATGCGGTCGACCTGTGGTGGCGGCGATACTGAGGTCCGCTCCGGCTGGGCGGCGCGACCGGTCAGCAGCGCCCCTGCCGGCCGGTGAGAGACTGGGGCCATGCCCGTCCAGATCCGTCCCGCGATCGCCTCGTTGCCCGTCTATCGGGCCGGCAGACCCGCGCCGATAGGACCGGGGGGCGCGTCGTTCAAGCTGTCCAGCAATGAGAACCCGTACCCGCCGCTGCCCGGCGTCATGGAGGCGGCCGAGATCGCCTGCGCGCAGATGAACCGTTATCCCGACATGGGCAACGCGGCGATGACCGCGGCCGTCGCCGAGCGCTTCGGCGTCGCACCCGAGCAACTGGCCTTCGGTACCGGATCGGTCGCGGTGCTCTACCACCTGCTGCAGGCGGTGTGTGATCCCGGCGACGAGGTCGTCTACGCCTGGCGCAGCTTCGAGGCATACCCGATCGCCGTTCAGGTCTGCGGCGCGGTGCCGGTCCCGGTGCCGCTGGGACCGGGCGCCGTGCACGATCTCGATGCCATGGCGGCGGCGATCACCCCTGCGACCAAGGTGGTGCTGCTGTGCACGCCGAACAACCCGACCGGACCCGCCATCGAGCACGCGGCGCTGCTGAGCTTCCTTGATCGGGTCCCCGAGAACGTTGTTGTGGTGGTGGACGAGGCGTACGTGGAGTTCGTCGTCGACCCGGCCGCGGCACGCGGTCTCGAGCTGCTGGTCGGTCGGCCCAACGTTGCGGTGCTGCGGACCTTCTCCAAGGCGTACGGGCTGGCGGGCTTCCGGGTCGGCTTCTGCGTCGCCGAGGAGACCATCGCCTCGGCGGTGCGAGCCGTGTCGCTGCCGTTCGGGGTGTCCGCGGTGGCGCAAGCCGCGGCGGTGGCCTCGCTGGCCGCCGAGGCCGTCCTGATGGAGCGGGTCGCCGATCTGGTGGCCGAGCGGACCCGGCTGGTCGACGGGCTCCGCGGGCTCGGATTCGAGCTGCCCGACACCCAGGCCAACTTCGCCTGGCTGCCGGCCGGAGAGCTGACCGCCGCGTGGGCCGAGTCCTTCGCCGCCGCTGGGGTGATGGTGCGTCCGTATGTGGCCGGGGTGGCCGAGGACGGCATCCGGATCACTGTGGGCGAACCCGAGGCGACCAGCCTGGTGCTCGAGGTGGCCGCCACGCTGCCGCACCGCGCCGGCTGAGGGCCACCGACCCCAGTCCCGGGCGCCACGAAGCAGGGCGCGCGGCCGGATCGACACAACTGTCGGTGGTCGGCTCTAGGTTTGCTCCATGGCGAAGACGACGGCTCGACCCTCCCACCACTGCACCGAATGCGGTTGGACCAGCGTGCGGTGGGTCGGTCGCTGCGGCGAGTGCCAGACCTGGGGCAGCGTGGTCGAGGCCGGCGCCCCGAAGCTGGCGTCGGTCCGTTCGTCGGTCCCGCTCAGCAAGGCGGTGCCGATCAGCCAGGTGAGCGCGGATGCAGCCTCCCGCACCCTGACCGGGGTGGGCGAGCTGGACCGCGTCCTCGGCGACGGGCTGGTCCCCGGGGCGGTGGTGCTGCTGGCCGGCGAGCCCGGCGTGGGCAAGTCCACCCTGCTGCTCGAGGTCGCCGCCCGGTGGGCGAAGGAGGGTCGCACCACGCTGTATGTCAGCGGCGAGGAATCGGCGGCCCAGGTGCGGCTGCGAGCCGGGCGGACCGACGCGCTGGCCGACCAGCTCTATCTCGCGGCGGAGACCGACCTGGGCACCATCCTGGGCCACATCGAGGAGGTGGCGCCGTCGATGCTGGTGCTGGACTCGGTACAGACCATCGGCACCGCCGAGGCCGACGGGTCCCCCGGCGGCGTCACCCAGGTGCGCGAGGTGACCGCCGCCCTGGTCCGGGTGGCGAAACGACGCGGGATGGCGGTGATCATCGTCGGCCACGTGACCAAGGACGGCGCGATCGCCGGCCCCCGACTGCTGGAGCACCTGGTGGACGTCGTGCTGGCGTTCGAGGGCGACCGGCACTCGGGCTTCCGGATGGTGCGGGCCACCAAGAACAGGTTCGGGCCGGCCGATGAGGTCGGCTGCTTCGAGATGGGTGAGAACGGCATCGTCGAGGTGACCGACCCCTCGGGACTGTTCACCTCCCAGCACTCCGAACCGGTGCCGGGCACCTGCATCACCGTCAGCATGGAGGGCCGCCGGCCGCTGCTGGCCGAGCTGCAGGCCCTGGTCGCACCGTCGGCCCTGCAGTCGCCCCGGCGGACCATGCACGGTGTGGACCCGGGTCGGCTGGCCATGGTCCTGGCCGTGCTGGAACGACGCGCGAAGGTGCGGCTCTACAACCGCGACGTCTACGTCTCCACCGTGGGCGGCGCCAAGGTCGGCGATCCGTCAGCCGACCTGGCCGCCGCCATCGCCGTGGCCTCGGCCGCGTTGAACCGGCGGCTCACCAGCCGACTGGTGGCCATCGGCGAGGTGGGCCTGGCCGGCGAGCTGCGTCGGGTGCCGGGCACCGACCGGCGGCTTCAGGAGGCGGCCCGGCTCGGCTTCACCGACGCGATCATCCCGGCCGAGTCCAACCAGGCGGCCGACCGGTTGACCACGATGCGGTACGGCATCCGGGTGCACGCGGCGTTCACGATGGTGCAGGCGCTGCACAGCCTGGACCTCACCGGCCGGGACGAGCAGGAGGCGAAGACCATTCCGTTCCCCCGCGGAGACTCCCAGGAGGCCTGATCCCAGCAGCCGATGCTGGCCGGCGTCGCCGTGGCCGCAGTGCGGGAGCCGACAGGTCCGGGCCGAACCCGTAGGATGACGGCCAGCGGTCCGCGGAGTCAGCGGGCCGGACGCGGAGGGACGGGACAATCATCGTGGCGTTGGACTCTGCCCCGCGCTGTCGACTGCTCGATCACCTGGCGACGATGGCCCCGGGGACGCCGCTGCGCGAGGGGTTCGAGCGGATTCTGCGCGGCCGGACCGGCGCGCTGGTGGTGCTCGGGCACAGCCGCGACGTGCAGCAGATCTCGACCGGCGGCTTCGTCTTGGACGTGCCGTACAGCCCGACCGCGCTGCGCGAGCTGGCCAAGATGGACGGCGCCATCATCATCGACACGAACGGCTTCCGGATCGTCCGCGCCGGCGTGCACCTGATGCCGGACCCGAGCATCGACACGGTCGAGACCGGCACCCGGCACCGGACCGCCGACCGGGTGGCACGCCAGACCGGGCTGCCGGTGGTGTCGGTGTCGGCGTCGATGTCGACCATCTCGCTCTACATCGACCATGACCGCCACGTCATCGAGGACTCCGAGTCGATCCTGTCGCGGGCCAACCAGGCACTGCAGACGCTGGAGCGCTACAAGGCACGGCTGTGGGAAGTCACCGCCCGGCTGTCCTCACTCGAGGTCTCCGACCAGGTGACGATCAAGGACTTCGCCCTCGTCGCCCAGCGGCTGGAGATGGTGCGCCGTCTTGACGCGGAACTGAGCGGCTACGTGGTCGAGCTGGGCACGGACGGACGGCTGCTGACCTTGCAGCTGCACGAGCTGCGCGGCGGCGTCGACGAGCTGCGGGACCTGCTGGAGCAGGACTACCGACCAGACGACCCCACCCGCACCTTCGGTTTCGACGGCCTGAAAACCCTCAACACCACCGAGCTGCTCGAGCCGCTGGCCGTGGCCCGGGCGGTGGGCTTCACCCACAGCGAGCATCTCGACAGCCGCATCACCACCCGCGGCTATCGCCAGATGGCACAGATCAACCGACTCCCGCACGCGTTCGGGGTCCGACTGATCGAGCACTTCGGCAGCCTGCAGGCCCTCTTCGCCGCGAGCAGCGCCGAGCTGCAGCAGGTGGAGGGAGTCGGCGAGAGCCGGGCCCGGATCATCCGCGACGGCCTGGTCCGGCTGGCCGAGTCGGCATACACGGAGCGGATGGACTGAGCGCGCTCAGATCGGACCGGGATCAGGGGCGCAGCGTCATCGCCAGCTGAACCGGCTTGGCGCCCTTGAGCTGCGAGGTCGCGTAGTAGGTGCCGGGTCGGGGAATCTCTGGACGGTTCTTGCAGTCCTTGGCCGACCGGCGTCCGTTCCAGGTCAGCTGCCACTCGACAGCTTCTTCGCTCGGCAACACCTTGGTGACCGGCTTCACGGCCCGGCTGCAGTCGTTGGTGCTCCAGATCCGGTCGGTGCCGGAATAGATCTTGAGCTCGAAGTTCTTCGCGCTGACCTCGACCCGACAGGTGCTGGGCCCGCCGTTGATCAAGGACAGCCGGAAGGTGTTGTCTTGGCGCGGACGCAAGCTCTGTTTGCCGCGAAGCGTCGCCCGCAGCTCGGTGGCCTTGCACATCGGTGTGGCGGCGGGCTTGCTCGAGGGCTGCTTGGACTTCGACGGCTTGGACTTCGACGGGGTGCTCGACTTCGACGAGGGCGGCTTCGAGCTGGACGTCGCCGACGGATTCGGAGTCGAAGACTTCTGCGTCGGGGCGGTCGAGATGGTGGAGCTCGATGTTGACTCAGCCGACGGCGTCGGGGCCGGGCTGGTCGCGTCGACGGTCGGCCCCGCGGTCGGCGAGCCGGTCTGCTCGCTGTCGGTCGCTGACGGCGTGGGCACGGCCGGGACGGCCTTCTCATCACCCCGGGCGTTGCCGATCAGCGCCGTCACGACGGCGATCACCGCGACCACGGCGACGATCACCAGGACGCGTCGCAGCCAGTACCTCTGGGGCGGCTCCGGCCCCACCGGGTGCAGCACGGTCGTCATGGGCTGAGCCTAGGGAGCCGGCGCCCCACCGTCCTTCCGCCACGCCGCGCCGACCGCAGCCGGACCCGCCGATCGCGACTGAACCGGCGGTTCGGACTCCCCGGCCCGTCCCGGTACGGTGACGCCCATGACGAGGACGGCGGTGGTCAGCGCGATACTGCGCTGGTACGACGCATCGGCCCGCGACCTGCCCTGGCGCCGCCCCGAGGCCACACCGTGGGAGGTGATGGTCAGCGAGTTCATGTTGCAGCAGACCCCGGTCGCCCGGGTGCTCGTTCCCTGGCAGACCTGGGTCGATCGCTGGCCGACGCCCGCCGCCCTGGCCGCCGCACCGGCCGGTGAAGCGGTCCGGGCCTGGGGACGGCTGGGCTATCCGCGTCGCGCCCTGCGGCTGCACGCCGCCGCGGTGGCGATCACCGACCAGCACGGCGGTGACGTCCCGAACGAGCACGCCGCGCTGCTTGCCCTGCCGGGGGTGGGCGACTACACCGCGGCGGCGATCGCCAGTTTCGCCTTCGGCCAGCGTCACGTCGTTCTGGACACCAACGTCCGCCGGGTGCTCGCCCGGGTCACCAGCGGCGTTGAGTTCCCCGAGGCCACCCCGACCCGGGCGGAGCGCGCGGTGGCCGAGGAGTTCCTGCCGACGCGCCCTGCCCGTGCTGCCCGCTGGGCGGTTGCCTCGATGGAGCTCGGCGCGCTGATCTGCACAGCACGGTCTCCGCGCTGTGCGGCCTGCCCCGTACGACGCCATTGCGCCTGGGTGGCGGCCGGCTCGCCGCGCTGGACCGGCCCGCCGCGCACCGGCCAGACGTACGAGGGGACTGACCGCCAGTGCCGGGGCGCCCTGTTGGGCGTGCTGCGCTCCAGTGACATCCCGGTTCAACGCGCCGAGCTGACCGCGGCCTGGCCGGACCCGGCGCAGCGCGAGCGGGCGCTGGCGTCGCTGATCGCCGACGGGCTGGCCGTCATCACCGACGACGCGGTATCCCTGCCGTCCTGATCCCCCGCACCCTCCCACGCCGATCGGCGCCGCCGCGCCCCGTCCGCGGCGAGTCGCCCCTGCTAGGTTTTCCGCTCGAGCATCGACCCCAGGGCTCGACCAGGAGGCCCGACCACGTGTTTCGCATCGACCCGGCTTCGCCGGTGCCGCCGTCCGAGCAGCTGCGTAGCCAGGTTGCGGCAGCCGTCGCCGACGGCAGCCTGACCCGCGGCGCCAAGCTGCCGACCGTACGCCAGCTGGCACTCGACCTCGGGCTGGCCGCGAACACCGTGGCCAAGGCGTATCGCGGCTTGGAGTCGGACGGGGTGATCGTCACCCACGGGCGTCGCGGTACGTTCGTCACCAGCGAGACCCTGGACAGCGGCGACGCCGCGCTGGCCGAGGCCGCCGCCGGCTACGTACGGCTGGCGCGACAGCGTGGTCTGTCCGCCGCCGAGACGGTACGGCTGGTGGAGGACGCCTGGGCGGATCGCGGCCCGCACCCGACCGGCGAAGGAGCCCCCGCATGACGAGCACCGACCTGACCAGCACCGAGCACCCTGTCCCGACCGTGACGCTGCGCAACGGCGCGGCGATGCCCGTCCTCGGGCTGGGCACCTGGCCGATGAAGGGCGCGGCGGCCACCACAGCGGTGCGGACAGCGCTGGAGCTCGGCTATCGCTCGATCGACACGGCGGAGAACTATCGCAACGAGGAGGCCGTCGGTCAGGCCATCCGAGAGTCCGGCCTCGACCGGTCGGAGATCTTCGTGACCACCAAGTTCAACCGGGAGTGGCACAGCGTCCACGGCGCCCGCACCGCCTGGGAGAACAGCTGCCGGCGGCTCGGCGTCGACTATCTCGACCTGCTGCTGATCCACTGGCCCAACCCCGACCAGGACCGCTACGTCGACGCCGTGCGTGGCCTGGAGGCGCTGCGGGAGCAGGGGCTGGTCCGCGCCATCGGCACCTCGAACTTCAAGCCGGCCCATCTGCAGCGGGTGATCGACGAGACCGGCGTGATCGTCGACGTCAACCAGATCCAGCTGAGCCCCTACACCACCCGAGACAGCTCGCGGGCGTTCGCCGCCGAGCACGGCATCGTCACCGAATCCTGGAGCCCCATCGGCGGGTCCGGTGAGGACCTGCGCTCCGACCCGGTGCTGGCGGAGGTGGCCGCGCGGCACGACCGGACGGTGACCCAGATCGTGCTCCGCTGGCACCTCCAGCTCGGGCTGGTCACCGTGCCGAAGTCGGCGAACCCAGGACGCATGGCCGAGAACCTGGCGGTGTTCGACTTCACCTTGACCGATGACGAGATGGCGACCATCAGCGCGCTGGACCGGGGCGAGTCCGCCGCCACGGACTCCGACCACGCCGGTCACTAGCCGAGGCTGACACCCCGACCGGTGTCAGCGGACCAGCAGCTGCAGCACCAGGGCCGCCACAGACATCCCCAGCAGACCGGCGGCAGGCTGGAGATCGGGGTCCTTCACCCGCAGGTGGGCCACCACGGCGCAGACGAAATAGGCCACCAACCCGATCGCAGCCGCGACCCCCAGCGGCATCCAGACCAGCAGTCCGACCACCAGCCCGGCGGCACCGGCGAACTCCACCAGCGCCAGCATCCACATCCTCTCGGTCGGAAAGTGCACGGCCTGCATCGACGCGGCGACGGCCGGCACCTTGCGCAGCTTGCCCACGCCGGAGGCGAGCAGGACGACGGCGAGGATGACCGTGACGGCCAGGGCGGCGGTGAACATGGTGCTCCTTGCGAAGAGATACGTAGCGGGTCGGCCCGCAGCACCGGAAGTATGCCGGATACCTCACGTCGTGGTCAGCGGTTTTATGCCTCGATAGGTCGATCGCGACCGGCGCGTGCCAACACCCCCGCAGGAGCGCTACACCACCGGCTCCGCCGCCGGACGTGCGGTTCGGGTCGCCCCGACGCTGGCCACCACGACACAGCCCAGCGCCAGCCACTGGTTCCAGCCGAGAAACTCCGCCAGCAAGATCATCGCCGCGACCGCGGCCACCGCCGGTTCCAGGCTCATCAGGATGCCGAACACCCGCGGGGGAATTCGGCGCAGCGCAGTGAGCTCCAGGCTGTACGGGATCACCGACGACAGCAGTCCCACCGCGACGCCGAGCAGCAGCACCTTCGGCTGCAGCAAGGTGGCGCCGGCCTCGGCCACCGCGGGCCCGGCCAGGACCAGCGCGCCGACCAGACTGGCCACCGCGAGCCCGGACAGCCCGGACCAACGGCGCCCGGTCTGCGCACTGAGCAGGATGTACGCCGCCCACCCGGCCCCCGCCAGCAACGCGAACAGCACCCCGGGCACCGTCAGGTTCGAGCGGCTGAAGCCGAGCAGAGCGACGCCGACCGCCGCCAGGCCCACCCACAGCAGGTCGCGGGGGCGCCGCGACCCGGCCACCGCCACCACCAGCGGCCCGAGGAACTCGATGGTGACCGCGACCCCGAGCGGGATCCGGGCGAACGACTGATAGATGGCCCAGTTCATCGTCATCAGCGACACCCCGAAGGCGAGCGCCACCCCCCAGTCCGCCCGGCTACGTCCCCGCAGCCGCGGCCGAACCACCAGCGCGAAGATCACCGCCGAGGTGACCAGCCGCATCCAGACCATCGCGGTGGGCGGCACCAAGTCGAACAGGTCCTTGGCGATCGCTGCGCCGAACTGGACCGAGAAGATGCCGCCGACCACCAGCCAGACCGCGGGGATCCGCTCGAGCGCTCCGGTCGGCAACGAGGTCGGGGCGGGCGGCACCCGCCCACTCTGCCATGCGAGCGCGCACCGGCACGTGGCCGGCCTGCCGCCACGGCCGCCTCACGACCCGGACAGGTCCACCAGGCCACGGCTGTAGGCCAGGACCACCGCGTGGGTCCGGTCCCGGGCGCCCAGCTTGCGCAGAACCGCGGCGACCTGGCTGCGGACGGTCTCCACCCCCACCACCAACCGGTCGGCGATCGCGGCGTTGGACAACCCCTCGGCCATCAGCTCCAGCACCGCGTGCTCCCGGTCACTCAGGACAGGACCGGCGTACGGCTCCGGTCGGCGCTGTCGCAGCGCCAGGTCCCGGATCGCGGCGGGGAAGAGCAGGCCAGTGCCCCCGGCGACGGTCCGGACGGCCGCCACCAGCGCGTCAGCGGTGGCCCGCTTGAGAATGAAGCCTGCGGCGCCGGCCCGCAACGCGTCGAAGACGTACTCGTCACTGGAGAACGTAGTCACCACCAGCACCTTGGGCGGGTCGGGCAGTGCCAGCAGCAGCTCGGTGGCGCGGATGCCATCCACGTCGGGCATCCGCACGTCCATGCACACGAGGTCCGGCTGAAGACGACGGACGAGGCCCACCGCCTCGGCCCCGTCGCCGGCCTCCCCGACCACCTCCAGGTCCGGCTCGCCGTCGAGGATCATGCGCAGACCCTGCCGGACCAAGGGCTCGTCGTCGACGAGCACCAGCCGAATGATGTGCTGCGGTTCGCGCAGCTGGGCGGGAGGCGGCTCACTCACGGCCGGCCCCCGTGGGGATCTCGGCCCGGAGCACCCAGTGGGTGTCGACCGGCCCGGCGCTGATGGTGCCGCCGAACAGGGCCACCCGCTCCGCGATGCCGGTCAGACCGCGACCGCTCCCCTGCCTCGGGTGGGGCGCCGAGGGCAGCTGGTTCCGCACCTCGACGACGAGCCGGTCCCGAGCACGCCCGAGCTGCAGCTGGACCGGTCCGGCGCCGGCGTAGCGCTGCGCGTTGGCCAGGGCCTCGGACACGATCCGGTATCCGGTGCTCGACACCAGCCGAGGGAGTGCGCAGTCGGAGCCGAGGTCGGCCTCGAGCTCCATCCCCGCGGACCGGTACGCCGACACGAGCCCCGGCAACCGCCCCAGATCCGGCTCCGGTGCGCGTCCGGCGGCGTCTTCACGAAGTAACCCCAGCATGGCGTCGAGTTCGTCGGCCGCGTCCCGCGCGGTGCTCTCGATGCTGCCCAGCGCCGCTTCGGCCCGCCCAGGGTCTCGGGCCAGCACCCGTCGACCTGCGGCTGCCTGAACCCCGATGATGGTGAGCGCGTGACCGATCCCGTCGTGCAGCTCTCGCGCGAGCCGGGTGTGCTCGGACTCGGCCTGCAACCGGGACAGCGCCACCTCCAACCGGTCCTGCGCCGTCGGTCCCAGCAGCCGGGCGGCACACCAGGCCGACCACCGGCCGAGTGCGTACGTGCCGGCCAGCAAGCCGATGATCGCCGCCACCCCGAGCCCGAGCGCGACCGCCGGAGGGGCCGGCAACACCCGCAGCCCGGCCAGAACCACGGAGCGACCCTGCAGGCTCGACGCGACCAGGACCACCGTCCCGGGCAGCAGGCCGAACAGGAACGCCGCCGCCAGCAGGCCGGCCACGAGGTGCAGGAGGACGGTGACCACCGTCCGCCAGCGGTGCTCGGGGCGGGGCCGACCGGGTTGCACCAGATCGGAGGTGACCCCCAGCAGCGTCCGCGCCGAGGTCACCTCCAGCTCGCGGGTGCCCGGGAGCAAACCGATCAACAGGGCGGGGACGAGGCAACCCGCGGTCAGCGCCAGCGACGCCGCACCGACCTGTTGGGCCAGGGTCTGCGCCACGCTGAGCAGCAGCAGCAGCGCGGCCAGTCCGATCGCGGCGCCGACCAGCAGCCACACCGTCCGCAGCGCCGCCCTGCGCAGCCCGTGCCTCATCTGCCCATCCTCTGCCGCCGACGCTCAGCGCGTGACCCGGCGCGACAACGCATAGCCCCAGACGGCCAGCGCCAGTGCTGGTCCCCAGATCCAGAAGGGGAAGATCAGCGTAGCCCCCAGACGCTCCGTCAGGCTCAGACCGCTGAACACCGTCTCCCCGGGCTCGGGCACCAACGTCCCACGGAGCATCGGCAGGGCGGACAGGCACAGGGCGGCGGCGACCAGGCCACCGGGGATCGTGGCCGCCCGGACCGGCACCGGACGACCTGACCAGTAGGGCATCCAGCGAGGGAACACCACGCCCCAGGGGCGGATCAGCCCACAGGTCAGCACAGTGCCCAGCACGGCTGCACCACCCAGCAGCAGGCCCCAGAGCCGGATCTCCGGGTCGACGGCTTCACCGGGGTTGATCAAGGGCCAGGGGGTGAGCCAGCTGGCGCGGATGGTGGCGTACGGGAGCGGGCAGACGGCTGCGAGCACCGTGAGGCCCCGCCGGTGCCGCAACACCCAGCCCGCCAGCTCGGACGAGGACCCGCTGGACCTCAGGCCTGCGCGCAGGACCAGTGCCCAGCAGAGGGCGCCGGCGGTGACCAGCACGGCCAGGACCAGCTGGAGGGCGTTGCCTGCGAAGCCGGCTCCGAGTTTGCCGACCAGCCCGGCGAGGTGGCCGGGCGACATGGTGCCGGTGACGACTCCCCAGGCGGCCACCGCCCCCAGCACGGCCACGGCGAACCACCGCAGCCGCCGGTAGCGCCGGATGACCTGCACGATCAACCACCCGATCCCCACGGGCAGAGCCATGGCGATCAGGTAGCCGGCCAGCGTGATCGTGCTCATGGACCCGACGAGCAAGGCACCGACCAGCTGGACGACGGCCACGGTGAGCAGCATGCGGCGAGTCCCGCGGGCGGCCGGACGAGCCTGCGCCACCGTGCCGGCCAGGAAGCCGACCGCGCCGAGCGCGACCAGCACGAGGGTGGCGCCGGTGACCCCGAGGAGGGCCCGGACCAGCGCCGCATCGGCGTCGAGCAGAGGGTTCGAGGCAGGGTGGGCCAGAAACCAGACACCTGCGGTCAGGAGGGCGACCGAGCAGGCGCCGGCGGCGCCGACCAGGGCTCGGCTGAAGGTGAGCGGGCTGTTCGTGAGCCGGGCTGGGCCGGCGGGCGCTGTCTGAGACATCGGGACTCCGATCGGTGCGGTTGACCCTCCCTACGCTCGTCGACCCGCGCACCAGGCGGGTCCCCCGATCGGGTGAACTCACCCGTCTACCGGGTGAACCAGGTCCGGCGTCGCTCGGCGCACCGGCACGACGGCCCGGACAGCACAAAGCCCCCGCTACCGGAAGGTAGCGGGGGCTTTGTGGGTGGAGCGGTAGGTCAGTCCTTGGGCTCGGTGCCCTCGGCCAGACCTTCGATGTCGAGGATGCCCTCGAACTCCACCGGCGGGGTGTCCGGCGCAGGCGTACGCCGGTTGCCGGTGAAGGTGAACGGGAACTCCGACCCCGGGTCGGCCACGTCGACGACGACGATCTCGCCGGCCTTGAGCTCGCCGAACAGGATCCGCTCCGCCAGGTGATCCTCGATGTCGCGCTGCAGCGCACGGCGCAGCGGCCGGGCACCCATCACCGGGTCGAACCCACGCTGGGCGATCAGGCTCTTGGCGGCAGGGGTCAACTCGACACCCATGTCGCGGTCCTTGAGCCGGCCCTCGACCTCGGCCAGCATCAGGTCGACGATCCGCTCGATGTCGGTCTGGGTCAGCTGGCGGAACACCACGATCTCGTCCACCCGGTTGAGGAACTCGGGACGGAAGTGCTGCTTGAGCTCGTCCGCCACCTTCGCCTTCATCCGCTCGTAGGAGCTCTCGGTGTCACCGGACTGGCTGAAGCCCAGGGTGACGCTCTTGGCGATGTCGCGGGTACCCAGGTTCGTGGTCATAACGATCACGGTGTTCTTGAAGTCGACAACCCGGCCCTGCGCGTCGGTCAGTCGACCTTCGTCCAGGATCTGCAGCAGTGAGTTGAAGATGTCCGGGTGGGCCTTCTCGACCTCGTCGAACAGCACCACCGAGAACGGCTTGCGACGGACCTTCTCGGTCAGCTGGCCGCCCTCTTCGTAGCCGACGTAGCCGGGAGGCGAACCGAACAGCCGCGACGCCGTGTGCTTCTCGGAGTATTCGCTCATGTCGAGTGAGATGAGCGCGTCCTCGTCACCGAACAAGAACTCGGTCAGCGCCTTGGTGAGCTCGGTCTTGCCGACGCCCGACGGGCCGGCGAAGATGAACGAGCCGCTCGGGCGCTTCGGGTCCTTCAGACCCGCACGGGTCCGCCGGATCGACCGGGACAGTGCCCGGACGGCGTCGTTCTGGCCGATGTAGCGCTTGCCGAGCTCCTCCTCCATCCGGAGCAGGCGGGCCGACTCCTCCTCGGTGAGCTTGAACACCGGGATGCCGGTCGAGGACGACAGCACCTCGGCGATGGTCTCCTCGTCCACCTCGGCCACGACGTCCAGGTCGCCGGACTTCCACTGCGCCTCCCGCTCGGAGCGGGCGGTGAGCAGCTTCTTCTCGTCGTCGCGGAGGCCGGCGGCGCGCTCGAAGTCCTGCGCGTCGATGGCTGCTTCCTTCTCCAGCCGGACTGCGGCGATCTTCTCGTCGAACTCCCGCAGGTCCGGCGGCGCGGTCATCCGACGGATCCGGAGCCGGGCACCCGCCTCGTCGATCAGGTCGATCGCCTTGTCGGGCAGGAACCGGTCGGAGATGTAGCGGTCGGCCATCTGAGCGGCCGCCACCAGAGCCTGGTCGGTGATGGTGATGCGGTGGTGCGCCTCGTAGCGGTCGCGCAACCCGCGGAGGATGTCGATGGTGTGGGAGATGGACGGCTCAGCCACCTGGATCGGCTGGAAACGACGCTCCAGCGCCGCGTCCTTCTCGACATACTTGCGGTATTCGTCGAGGGTGGTCGCGCCGATCGTCTGCAGCTCGCCACGGGCCAGCATCGGCTTGAGGATGCTGGCGGCGTCGATCGCACCCTCGGCGGCACCGGCGCCGACCAGGGTGTGGATCTCGTCGATGAACAGCACCACGTCGCCGCGGGTCTTGATCTCCTTGAGCACCTTCTTGAGCCGCTCCTCGAAGTCACCGCGATAGCGCGAGCCGGCCACCAGGGCGCCGAGGTCGAGGGTGTAGATCTGCTTGTCCCGCAGCGTCTCGGGCACGTCGCCGCGGACGATGGCCTGGGACAGGCCCTCCACGACGGCGGTCTTGCCGACGCCGGGCTCACCGATCAGCACGGGGTTGTTCTTGGTCCGCCGCGACAGGACGGTCATCACGCGCTCGATCTCGGTCTCGCGGCCGATGACGGGGTCGAGCTTGTTCTCGCGGGCCGCCTGGGTCAGGTTGCGACCGAACTGGTCGAGCACCATCGACGACGACGGGGCGCTGCCGGATTCGGGCGCACCGGAGGTCGCGGATTCCTTGCCCTGGAATCCGGACAGCAATTGCAGGACCTGATTGCGTACGCGATTGAGATCGGCACCCAGTTTCACCAGAACCTGAGCGGCGACACCTTCGCCTTCACGAATGAGCCCGAGCAAGATGTGCTCGGTGCCGATGTAGGAGTGATTGATCTGCAAGGCCTCACGCAGGCTGAGCTCGAGGACCTTCTTGGCACGGGGAGTGAAAGGAATGTGCCCACTCGGGGACTGCTGTCCGTGCCCGATGATCTCTTCGACCTTCTGACGGACGGCTTCGAGCGAGATACCCAGTGACTCCAGTGCCTTCGCCGCTACACCCTCACCCTCGTGGATGAGCCCGAGCAGGATGTGCTCGGTGCCGATGTAGTTGTGGTTCAGCATGCGGGCCTCTTCTTGCGCCAACACGACGACGCGACGGGCCCGATCGGTAAACCGCTCAAACATGATTGCTCCTCGCTTTGGATGCCGAGTAGGGACCCACACTAGGAGGGCCGGCATCTGTGACCAACTCTAGTCGGACCGTTTCGACGCAGGCAGCGTCGCGGTGTAACGAGCGTGGAAGAACCACGCAACGATCCGGAGTTCGCCCAGTACAACCACCGACTACCGCCGTGTGTTCCACATCGCGGCGGCTCTGGGCGAACAACTCGTTCGCCCAGAGCGCAACGCGGCGGACAACCTTCGCGGTCGGATCCGGGTGGATCTCAGCCGTGCGCCTGCTCGTACGCCTCGCGGATCTCGGCCGACACCCGCCCGCGCGAGCTCACCTCGTACCCGTTGTCGGCCGCCCAGGCACGAATGTCGCTGGTGTTGTTCGACGACGTCGATGCGGCAGCGGCGGCCGGCTTGGTGCCGCGCCGCCGACGTCCGCCGACCTTGCGGCCGTTGGCGACCCACGGAGCGAGCGCGTCGCGCAGGGCGGCAGCGTTCTCCTCCGACAGGTCGATCTCGTACTCCGCGCCGTCCAGGCCGAAGGTGACGGTCTCGGTCGCGACCGAACCGTCGAGATCGTCTTCGAGGACGATCTGAACTCGTTGCGCCATGTGTTTTCCTCTGCTGTCGTCGTGCGAATCACCTAACCCGAAAAGATTAGCGGATTCGGTCGACGTTCAAGAAACGAAATCCAACGCAATATCCAGAATGGGTGCGGAATGTGTGATCGCACCCACCGCCACGAAGTCCACTCCGGTACGCGCCACAGCCACCGCCGTGTCCACTGTCAAACCGCCGCTGGCCTCGAAGCGGGCCTTTCCTGAATATTTATCAACTATTGATTTCATGGCGTTCACCGACATGTTGTCGAGCAACACCTCGTCGGCTCCGGCCTCGATCACAGCCTCGGCCTGCTCGGGCGTGGTGACCTCCACCTGGACCACCAGGTCGGGGAAGGCGGCGCGCACGGCCCGGTAGGCCGGCACCACCCCGCCGGCTGCGATGACGTGGTTGTCCTTGATCAGCGCGGCGTCGGCCAGGCAGAGCCGGTGGTTGACGCCGCCACCGGCGCGCACGGCGTACTTCTGCAGCATCCGCAGCCCGGGGATCGTCTTGCGGGAGTCGCGTACCCGGGTGGAGCTGCCGTCCAGCGCCCGCACCCAGGCGGCGGTGGCGGTGGCCACCCCGGACATCATGGTGAGCAGGTTCAGTGCCACCCGCTCGGCGGTCAGCAGGGCCCGGCTGTTGCCGCTCACCCGCAGCAGCACGTCACCGCGCTGCACTTCGGCGCCGTCGTCGACCAAGCAGTCGATGGTGAAGTCCCCCGCCGGTGCGCACACCACCCCGACGACGTACGCCGCCACGGCCACACCGGCCACCACGCCCGGTGCGCGGACCACGAACTCCCCCACCGCGGTCGCCTCAGCCGGGACCGTCGCGTAGGAGGTGACGTCCACCCCGGCCCCGGTGCCCGGCGGCAGCACGCCGCGGCCGCCCAGGTCCTCGTCGAGCGCCTCACGGACGATGGTGTCCACGGCGGTCACGTCGAGCCCCAGCTGGTGGACCCAGTCGGCCAGCGCGGTGAGGTCGGAATAGGTCATCGAAGCTCCTCGGTCTCAGACGGTGCGAACTCGTGCTGCAGGCGGTCGCCATCGGCCGCCACCCGCAGATGGCCCCGCCACTCGTCGCGGCGGCCTTCGACGTCGTCGCGCCAGTGCGCGCCGCGGGACTCCTGTCGTATCCGGGCCGAGGTCGCGACGGCGGTGGCCACCGTGATCAGGTTGGTCGCCTCCCATGCCTCCAGCCCGGGCACGGAGCTCTCCACCTCGGCTAGCGCGGCCAGGTCGGTCAGGCAGCGGTCGAGGCCGGGGGCATCCCGCAGGCCGCCGGCGTTGCGGCTCATGGTCTGCTGCAGGGCGGGCACCACCGACCCGTCGACCAGACCGGTGGGTCGGGCGTCGGTCGCCGGGCGGCGCTGGAGCGGCAGGTCGCGGTGCAGCGCGGCGGCGATCCGCCGGGCGAACACCAGACCCTCGAGCAACGAGTTCGAGGCCAGCCGGTTCGCGCCATGCACCCCGGAGGAGGCCACCTCGCCGCAGGCGTAGAGACCGGCCAGGTCGGTGGCCCCGTCGAGGTCAGTTTCCACCCCGCCGCAGAAGTAGTGGCAGGCCGGTGCGACCGGGATGAGGTCGGTCACCGGGTTGATGCCGACCTGGCGGCAGCTCTGCAGGATGGTCGGGAACCGCACCCGCCAGAGCTCCTCGCCCAGCATCCGGCCGTCGACGAAGACGTGGTCGGAGCCCTCCTTGGCCATCTCCTTCATGATCGCCTTGGCCACGACGTCACGGGGGGCAAGCTCGGCCAGGTCGTGCTGGCCGAGCATGAAGCGCTCGCCGCGGGCGTTCAGCAGGTGGCCGCCCTCGCCACGGACGGCCTCGCTGACCAGCGGCAGCTGGCCGCGGGCACCGGGTCCGAGGTAGAGCACCGTGGGGTGGAACTGGATGAACTCGACGTCGCGCAGCCGGGCACCGGCACGCAGGGCCGCCGCGACCCCGTCACCGGTGGACACGGGCGGGTTGGTGGTGGCGGCGTAGACCTGGCCGATGCCGCCACTGGCCAGCACCACGGCTCGGGCATGCACTGCGCCGACACCGCCGCGGGTCCCTTCCCCCATGA
Organism: Microlunatus sp. M237; assembly: GCF_056896895.1. Lineage (NCBI taxonomy): Bacteria > Bacillati > Actinomycetota > Actinomycetes > Propionibacteriales > Propionibacteriaceae > Microlunatus > Microlunatus sp. M237. Next base: position 800,653 of record NZ_JBXHBL010000002.1, read on the forward strand.
CGTGCAAGGTCACCCCCGCCACCCCGGGGCGCTCCCCCGGGCCGGTCTCGGCGGGGATCAGGTCGAGGGCGAGAGCGTGCTCGATGATCTCGATGGCGGGATCGGCCCGGACCGAGGAGACCAGCGCCCGCTCGATCTCGGCTCCGGTGGCGTCCCCGCCGGCGTGGGCGATCCGGTTGCGCAGATGCCCGCCCTCGCGGGTCAAGGCGAGCTCTCCGGTCGCCTCCCGGTCGAACTCCGCTCCACGGGCGATGAGCTTGGCGACTTCGTCCGGGCCCTCACTGACCAGCACCCGGACCGACTCCTCGACGCAGAGGCCGGCTCCGGCCACCAAGGTGTCGCGGACGTGCTGCTCGACCGTGTCCCCCTCGCCCTGGACCGAGGCGATGCCGCCCTGCGCCCATGGGGTCGACCCGGCCGCCACCACGCTCTTGGTCACCACCAGCACCCGACCGAGGTCGCGGCACTCCAGCGCGGCAGTCAGGCCGGCGATGCCGGAGCCGACGACCACCACGTCGACCTCGTGCACCCATCCCGGGGTCTCCGCGGCCAGGCGCCGCGGCAGGGCGGGGAGAACATCCGGCCCGGTGATGGTGGCGATGGGTGAGCTGGTGACGTCGGGCAGCATGGGCTCCATGCTTGCGTACCCGCCGACCTGGTTTCGCGCCTGGGTCGACTCGGCCTACGGACCGAACGGCTTCTGGACCCGAGAGCGGCCGTCCGCCCACTTCCGGACGGCCGCGGCGACCACCGCGCTGCTGGCGGAGCTGGTCGACGCGGTGCTGCGCGAGCACCCCGAGATCGCCACGGTGGTCGACCTGGGGGCCGGGGAAGGTGAGCTGGTGACTGCGCTGGTGGCCCGGCGCCCGGACCTGGCCTGCTATGCCGTGGACCTGCGTCCCCGGCCGGACCGCCTCAGCGAGCAGGTGACCTGGTGTCAGGACCGGTGGGACGTCGAGTCGGGGGCCTGGACCAGTGCCGAAGCGGAGGTGGTGCTGGCCACCCTCGACACACCGACGCTGATCACCGCCGTCGAGTGGCTGGACGACCTGCCCTGTGTGGTGGCCGAGGACGACCGGGAGCCCCCGTCCGGCCCGCCGCTCGCGGCCGAGGACGCGGCCTGGGGGCGTACCTGGTGGCCCGAGGGCCGGCGGCGCGAGATCGGCCGTACCCGCGACGTCGCCTGGGCGGCCGCGATGGCACACCTGCGGCCTGTCGGCGGCCTGGGACTGGTGGTGGACTACGGACACGTCGGGCCTGACCGGCCCGCCGACCTCACGCTGACCGGCTTTCGCGACGGTGCCGCGGTCAGTCCGCGCCCGGACGGCAGCACCAACCTGACGGCGTGGGTCGCGATCGACGCAGTCGCCGCCGCGGCGGTGCGCTGCGGGGCGCGCACGCGATGGTGTGACCGGCAGCAGGCGGTGGTGGAGCGGCTGCTGCCGCGTACGGCCGCCTCCGCTGACCCGCTGGCTGCCCTGACCTACCGCAGCGAGCGCGCGGCGCTGGCCCGGCCAACGGGCTGGGGCGCCCAGTGGTGGCTGCTGCAGCAGGTCGCGGCGGTCGACGCCGCCGTGGTGGACTGACGCCATGCACGAACCGGTCCACGTCCTCGTCGGGTCGCTGTCGGCCGGCATGCTGCCCACTCCCGACGGCGAGACTCCGCCGGCGGGCACCATCCTGCTCGACCTGGGTCCCGATCATCCCAGTCGTGCCGGTCTGCTGGAGCTGCGGCTGTGGGTCGAGGATGACGTGGTCAGCAGCGCCGAGGTGGTGGTCGGCGCCATGCACCGCGGCGCGGAGAAGCTCTTCGAGGTCCGCGACTATCGCCAGATCCTGATGCTGGCCGACCGGCACGACTGGCAGGCCCCGTTCGCCGGCGAGCTGGGCATCGCCCTCACCTGCGAGCAGCTGCTCGGCCTTGAGGTGCCCCGCCGGGCGGTGTGGCTACGCACGCTGCTGGCCGAGCACACCCGGCTGCTCTCCCATCTGGGCTTCCTCGGCTTCGTGCCGTACGCCCTTGACGCAACCAGCGGCGTGGCAGCGGTGCGCGAGCGGCTGCGGAACCTCACAGCCGCCCTGACCGGCAACCGGATCCATCCGATGGCCAACCGGATAGGCGGTCTGGCCGTCGACGCCGACCAGAGCTGGCTGGATGCCGAGGAGGCGGCGATGGCCGCGGTCCTGGCCACGCACGCCGAGCTCGAGGAGCTGGTCACCAGCGCTGACTTCGCGGCGAGAACCGCCTCGGTCGCCGTGCTGGCGCGGGAGACCATCGAGCAGTACGGCGTGAGCGGTCCCGCGGCACGCTCCAGCGGGGTCGAGCTGGACCTGCGCCGGCAGCGGCCGTACCTGGCCTATGCCGAGCTGGCCGAGCTGCTCGAGCCCACCCGGTCGGTCGGCGGGGACGCCCACGCCCGCTTCGCCACCCTGCTGCACGAGGTCCGGGTGAGCGTGTCGCTGGTGCTGGCGTGCGTCCGGCGGCTGCGGACCGAGCCGGGGCCGGTGGCCGTCAAGCTCGGCAAGATCGTCAAGCTGCCGGAGGGCGAGGCTTATCTGACCACCGAGGCGCCGCTGGGGCTGGCCGGGGTGCACCTGGTCTCCCGGGGGGAGAAGACACCGTGGCGGCTGAAGCTGCGGACTCCGTCCTTCAGCAACGTGTCAGCCCTGGAGTCGCTGCTCCGGGGAGTGAACGTGCACGACCTGGATGTCGCGCTGGCGTCGATGGGCTATGTGGTCGGGGATATCGACCGCTGAGGTCGGCCCTAAAGCACGACCGCTGAGGTCGGCCCATAAGCACGACCGCTGAAGCGATCAGGCGTGCTTGCGGTCCTCTTCGTAGTTGGGCAGGACCATCGCCGTCTGCAGCATCTTGAGGTCCACCACGGTCGGATGGCTGCCGTCGGTCCACAGCTCGTCCGCCGCGGGGAGCTGCTCCCAGACCGACTCGTGCTCGGCCAGCACCCGACGCGGCAGCGCATGCACCTCGGCGTCGTCGCCCTCGTCCCGCAGAGCGATGAGCTCGGCCTCGCGGGCCCGGACCGTCTCGCGGAGCGCGGCGATGGCCTTCTCCCGCTGGGTGACCTCGGTGCGCAGGAAGGCGTTGTCGCCGTGCAGGGTGGAGATCTCGCTGCTCAGCTCGGCGATGGTGACCTTGTGCTTCTCGACCTCGGTGCGCGCGGCGGCGACCCGGTCCGCGAGGGTGTCGACCACCAAGCCGTTGTGCTTGCGCTCGGCCGACAGCGCGGCACCGTGCTGCCGGGTGGCGGCGAGCATGTCCGCGGCGTGCAACCGGCGGGCCTGGGCGGCCTCGCGCCAGGCATACCCGACGGCGACGACGCCGGTCACCACGGCGCAGATCACGCCGGCCCGTACCACCCAGACCGGACCGAATGCCGCCGCGAGTGCGAGCACGGCACCGACCGCGAGGACGACACGGGAGACGGTACGAAGGGACGAACGGCTGGTACGGCGCGCGGCGGGTGCGTTTCGGGTGGTCACGCGAGAATCCTAGGCCAGGAAGGCCCCGGATCAGTGGCGGGCGCGCTCAGGTTTGCGGCGCCGTATCGGTGTCTTCGTCGTCGTCGCCACCGGGCACCTTGCAGGCACGCTCGAGCAGCAGTCCGGCGACGAGCAGCAGGATGCCGCCGACCACCGCCACCGCGGACTTGATCACCCGGTCCCGCGGGTTGGTCGCGTCGATCCGGGCCAGGAACATCACCGCGTACGCCAGATAGCCGCCGGCCACGAACGCCCCGGCCAGCGCCGAGGCCTTGCCCAGGACCAAGAAGGCCACCGCGCGCTGCGGGTCCATCCGTTCCCGGCGTACCTGGATCCGCTGGTGGGTGTTGTACGCGAGCGCGCCGACCAGGGCGACGATGAGCAGCACCCCGATCGGGGCGGTCCACGGCACGCCGGGGGGAATGAGGTCCATCGCGTTCGCGATGACGACGACGAGCCAGCCGCCGAGCGCGCCGAACAGCGCTGCGACGACAAGGGCCTGGACCGGGGTGCTCCGCAGCGAGCCGGGCGAGGGCTGGTCAGCCAACCGAGCTACCGTCCTCAGTCGGTTTCGATGTCGAGGTCGTCGCGGCGTACCACGCCGGACAGGTCCACCGCGGCCAGCAGGTCGGCGATCGGGCCCTTGCCGGGCAGCTCACCCCGGGGGTCGATCTCGACCCACGGCGCCAGCACGAACCCGCGCTCGTGGGCGCGCGGGTGCGGAATCTTCATGTCGTCCTGGTCGGTCACGGTGTTGCCGACCACCACCAGGTCGACGTCCAGGGTGCGCGGAGCCCACCGCTCGGTGCGGACCCGGCCGAAGGCGTCCTCCACGGCGAGCGCCCGCTCGAGCAGGGTGCGCGGTTCCAGGGTCGTCTCGGCCACGATCACCAGGTTGAGGAACGCCGGGCTGTCCTCGGGCCCGCCGACGGAAGCCGTCTCATAGACCGACGACACGTCGACGACGATCACGTCCGGGGTGTCGCGGATGGCGTCGACCGCCCCCTGCAGGTTGGCCAACCGGTCCCCGAGATTGGAACCGACGGAGTAGACGACCTTGCGCAGCGGCTTCATGCCACTGAGCGTGTCGGCGTCGATGGCATAGGGGTTGGGGCTACTCATGCTTGCTCCTGGTCATCGTGACGGCCACGTCGGCGAACTCCACCGAGATGGGGGCGTCAGGTTTGTGGACCGTGACCTCGACCGTTCTCACGGCCGGCACGGCCAGGCACGTCTTGCTGATCCTCGTGGCGAGGGCTTCGATCAGGTTCAGCGGCTCGCCCTCGATGTCGGCCACGACGGCGGTGGAGAGCGCTCCGTAGTCGACGGTGTTCTCGAGGTCGTCAGTCTCGCCGGCCCGGCGCAGATCAGCCCAGCACACCAGGTCCACGACGAACCGCTGGCCCTGGGACCGCTCGAAGTCGAAGACACCGTGGCGACCGAAGCCGGCCAGTCCGCGGAGCGTGATCCGATCGAGCACCGTACGCCCCTCCGGGTCGCCCGAACGCTGTTGTGTCTCCGCTGACATCTGCCACCTCCTCAGGCGTGAACCCTACCGAACCCCCAAGGTACGTCCGAACCGCGATGGCACTGTCGAGACCGTATACCCCGATCATGAACAGCAGGCTCGCTGCACCACCGCGATCGCGTCCCGGTGGGGCCGAACAGTGTGCGTGCGGACCCCCCAGACACCGCGGGCGGCGACCAGGGTGGTCAGCGCCAGCGAGGCGTCATCGCGCTCCAGCGCCGGGCGGGGAGCGCCGTCCGGGCCGGCCAGCAGCCGACCCAGGAACGCCTTCCGGGAGACCCCGATCAGCAGCGGCAGGCCCAGCTGCTCGAGCTCGGCCAAGCGCTGCAACAGCTGCCAGTTGTGCTCACCGGTCTTGGCGAACCCGAAGCCGGGGTCCAAGACCAGCTGGTCGTCGTGGATACCGGCGGCCCGAGCCCGGTCGAGCTGCTCGGCCAGCTCCGCCGTCACCTGGGCGACCACGTCGTCGTAGACGGCCCTGCTCTGCATGTCCTCCGCGTGGCCACGCCAGTGCATGCAGACATAGCCGACCCCGAGGTCGGCCACCTGTCCCAGCATGTCCGGGTCCGCCAGACCACCGGAGACGTCGTTGACCATCCGCGCGCCAGCCTCGACCGCGGCCAGCGCCACCGGTGCCCGCATCGTGTCGACGCTGACGACGGCACCGGCCGCGGCCAGCGCTGCGACGACCGGGACAACCCGGCGAAGCTCCTCCTGTTGACTGGGCCGCACGGCGCCCGGGCGGGTGGACTCACCGCCCACGTCCACCAGATCGGCTCCCTCGGTCAGCAGGTCGAGCCCGTGCTGGATCGCCTCGGCCGGGTCGAACCACGTCCCTCCGTCGGAGAACGAGTCGGGCGTCACGTTGACCACGCCCATCACCAGGGTGCGACCGGGAGCAGGCATACGCCGGACCGGAGCCGAAGGAGAGGCAGTCACGCCGGTCAGCCTAGTGTCGAGTCGCCGGGCCTCTTCGTCGACCGCCCGCCGCGCAACCGGGCCAGATCGTCCTGCAGCTCGAGCACCATGGCGACTCCGGCCAGGTTCAACCCCTGGGCCAACAGGTCGACGATCCGCCCGACCCGATGCAGGTCGTCTCGGCTGTAGCGGCGGGTTCCGCGCTCCGTCCGGGCGGGTTCGACCAGGCCGCGCTCCTCATACAGCCGGAGGTTCTGCACCCCGGTGCCGACGATCTCGGCGGCGACGGAGATCGCGTACACGCCGCGCGCCGGATCCGGCTCGCCCCGACGCTGCTCGCGGCCGGGATCGGGACCGGGGCGGTGAGGCGTTCTTTCCTCCGACATGTACTTGATGTTATCGGCGAGCAGCGATATAAGAAACCTATAGTCGCCAATAGAGATTTGGCGCTCCTACTACTGAACCAGGAGGCACAAGACATGCTGATGCGAACCGACCCCTTCCGTGACCTGGACCGGCTGACTCAGCAGGTCTTCGGCACCGCAGCACGGCCCGCCGTGATGCCCATGGATGCCTGGCGCGAGCAGGACAGCTTCGTGGTGGAGTTCGACCTGCCCGGCGTGGATGTCAACTCCATCGACCTCGACGTCGAGCGGAACGTCCTGACCGTCCGGGCGGACCGGCCGGCTCGGGAGGGCATCGCCGAGCTGGTCGCTGCGGAACGTCCACGGGGCGTCTTCAGCCGCCAGCTCATCCTCGGCGACAACCTGGACACCGAGCGAATAAGCGCGCACTACGACAGCGGCGTGCTGAGGCTGGAGATCCCGGTGGCCGAGAAGGCGAAGCCGCGCAAGATCGAGATCGCCAAGTCTGACGACCAGAAGGTGATCCACGCCTGAGAGTCCACCCCGGCCCGCCCACTGCACCCCCCGTCGGTGGGCGGGCCCTGGCACGCCGCGCGCCGAGAGGTGCGGTGGTCAGCCGTGGCGGAGCACGTCCGGACGCAGCCGCCCCGCCACCACCACCGAGGGCCAGCGAGGGTCCGTGGTGAGGCAACGGTGGCCGGCGGCGTCCAGCAGCACCGTGTCCTCCACCTTGGCCCCGAGCGCCGTGGGATTCCAGGCGAAGGCCGTCGGCGCCATGATCCGGTCCGCTGCGCCTTCGGTGCCTCGGGGGTCACGACCGGCGTAGCCGGCGACCCCGCCCTGGTGATGGCGGCGCCACTCCTCGGGGTCGAATCCGTGCTCGGCGTACGCGTCGCAGCCGGCTGCGAATGCCTCCCCGACAGTGGCTCCCGGACGCGATGCGTCGAGATAGGCCGCCTCGACGGCGAGGATCCGGGCGTCGGCATCGGCCTCGGCCGGGTCAGAGCCGTCGAACTGCACCCAGCGGGTGGCGTTGACCACCAGCCCATCGCGGCGGCCGCAGACCACGGCCATCGCCCGGCGACCGAGGACCTCCTCGGTGGGCAGCGGGTGACGGTAAGCGCGGCGGGCGAACCCGCCCACCAGCACCACCAGTGGGTCGGCCGCCAGCTCGACCAGTCCACCGGTCAGCCGCGCGGCCACCGACCGCTCGGTGTCGTCCGGGCGGGCCTCGAGCAGCGTGTCAGTCAGCAGACCGGCCACGTCGACGCCGAGGGCGGTGAACCGCTCCACCTCACCGGGGAGCAGCGGGGTACGGGCAGCCCGCAACTCGGTCTCCAGCTCGTTCTCGATGACCGTGCCCAGAGCATCGAGTCGCGCGGCCGCGAGGACCGAGCCGTGCCACGGCACCGCCTGCACCTGCACCGAACCCGGCAGCTCCTCGGCCATCAGCCGCTCGCTCTCGTTCTCGGTCGCCACCAGCAGGTCGCGGTCGGCGTCGACGACCACGCAGACGATCGGCGGCGCCGCCAGGCTCACGTGCACCCGGGCGCCGTCGAGATACCAAGCCAGGGCGGTCTGCGAGGTGAGGACCAGCCGCTCGGCGCCGCGATCCCGAAGCAGGCCCAGCAGCCGTTCCCGTTTGACCTGATGCTCGGCGAGTCCGGGGAGGTGGTTCACGGCGGGGTCCAGTCTCTTCGATGTCGTCGGGCGCACCCGAGCGCGGCTCGTCCTGAGTAACCGCTTTCTAGCCAACCCGCACCGCGGATGTCAACCGGCCGCTTCGGGTCGGTCGTCGGTCAGTCAGCCACCGTGACGGCCGCTGCTGCCGCGAGCGACCAGCCGTGGTCGGAAGACCACGTTGTGCTCGGGCGTCTCACCGGCGATCATCGCCTTGAGCCGCAACCAGGCCAGCTCCCCCAGCTCGGTCTGCGGAACGGACGCGGTGGTCAGCGCCGGGCTGGTGAACTGAGCGAACGGGATGTCGTCGAAGCCGACCACCGACAGCTGCTTGGGCACCTCGATGCCGAGCTCGTGCAACGCGCCCAGCAACCCGAGCGCGACCACGTCGTTGTAGGCGACCACCGCGGTGACGTCGGCGTCCAGCACCTGCCCGGCCACGGCGTGGCCGTCGGAGAACAGCGCCCCGCAGGGGATCTCTGTCAGTTCGAGCTCGGACCGGAATGCCTCGAAGCCGCGCAGCCGGTCGGTGTTGGAGGCGCTGGCGACCGGACCGGCCAGATAGGCGATCCTGCTGTGGCCCAGGCCGGTCAGGTGCCGGACCAGGTCGCGGATCCCCGATGCCCAGTCCACAGCCAGCACTGGGGTGGAATCGTCCCCGGCATCACGGTTCAACAGCACCACCGGCGCCAGCTCGGGCAGCAGCGCCGTGAGGACCTCCTGTGGCATCCGGGGCGCACAGAGCACCAGGGCGTCGCAACGGCGGCGCGCCTCCACCGCCAGGATGGCTTCCTCGGTGGGGTTCTCGACCGAGTCGGCGATGAGCACCCGGTAGTCGTCGCGGGCGGCCGCCAGACTCAGCCCACGCATCGCGCCGTGGAAGGCGGGGTTGGTCAGATCCGGCACCACAAAGCCGACAGTGTGGGTACGCCCCAGCGCCAGGCTGCGCGCGGTCAGACTCGGCGTATAGCTGAGCTCGGCCGCCGCGGCGCGGACCCGGGTCGTGATGGCGGGGTCGACGGTGGCGAGACCGTTCATCACCCGCGAGACGGTGGCGCGGGAGACGCCGGCCCGATCCGCGACGTCGCCGATGGTGACCCGACGGCCACTTCGTGAACGACCCATCGCTCTCCTCACCGACCCCGGGTGGACCAGCCTAGCAAGGGCGCCGCCGCAGCGACCGACCCCGAGCCCACCGGCCGCCGCACGTCGAACCGGTCGGCGCGGATTCGCTTGTCCTCCCTCCCGTCCGCCGACTAAGGTAGCGAGAAACCGGTTACCCTGGAGGACTCCACCGTGTCGAACACTCCTCGCCGCTACGCCGTCGTCGGTACGGGTTCGCGGTCAGAGATGTACATCCGGGCACTGCTCACCACCCACGCCGACGTCGGAACGCTGGTCGGCTGGTGCGACGTCAACCCGCTGCGGATCGAGCACCACGCGGCCACGGTCGCCGCACTCGGTCTGCCGCCGGTGCCGGCGTACGCAGCCGAGGACTTCGAGACGATGCTGGCCGAACAGCGACCCGACGCGGTCATCGTCACCTCCCCCGACTACACCCATGCCTTCTACATCTGCGCCGCCTTGGACCGCGACATCGACGTTCTCAGCGAGAAGCCGATGACCATCGACGTGCCCAGCCTGGAGGCCATCGTCGCCGCGGTGGAGCGATCCAAGGCGCGCCTGGTCGTGACCTTCAACTACCGCTACTCCCCGCGCAACTCGATCCTGCGCGAGCTGATCGCGGCCGGGGAGATCGGCGACGTCACCTCGGTGCATTTCGAATGGCTGCTGGACACCGCCCACGGCGCCGACTACTTCCGCCGCTGGCACCGGGAGAAGAAGAACTCCGGCGGCCTGCTGGTGCACAAGGCCACTCATCACTTCGACCTGGTGAACTGGTGGCTCGCCGACGTCCCCCAGACGGTGTACGCCCTGGGCGGACTGCGCTTCTACGGGGACGCGAACGCCGCCGCCCGCGGTCTCGGTCCGCGCCCGGCGCTGAGCCGTGACACCGACCCGGCCACCGACCCGTTCCACCTCGAGCTGGCCGACGACCCGAAGCTGAAGTCGCTGTATCTCGACGCCGAGTCCGCCGACGGCTACCACCGCGACCAGGACGTGTTCGCCCCCGGCATCACGATCGAGGACACCATGAACCTCGCCGTCTCCTACGCCCGCGGAGCGGCCATGTCGTACTCACTGACCGCGTACTGCCCCTGGGAGGGCTACCGGGTGGGCTTCAACGGGACCGCGGGCCGGCTGGAGATCGAGGTGATCGAGCGCAGCGCCGTCCCGGCGGCCGGCGTCACCGGCGCCCAAGCCGTGGTGGACCCCAGCGCGAACCCCGAAGACGCCTCGGCCACCACCGAGCTCCGCCCGGTCGGCGCCCGGGTGCTGCTGCAGAAGCAGTGGGGACCCGCGGTCGAGGTGGCCATCCCCGAGGGCGGCGGCTCGCACGGCGGCGGCGACCAAATGCTGCTGGACGACCTGTTCCGTGGTGCCGGGGAGGACCCGCTGCATCGCCAGTCCGGCTATCTGGACGGCATTCGCAGCGCACTGGTCGGGATCGCGGGCAACGACAGCCTGCGCAGCGGCGCGGCCGTACGGCTCGCCGACTATGGCCTGCCACTGGCTGAACCTGTGGTGACCCGATGAAGGTCGCGGTCACCGGCGGCGGCGGCCGGCTGGGCACCAGCGTGGTCACCGGGCTGGTCGCGGCCGGTCACGAGGTCGTCTCCATCGATCGGGCCGTGTTCGCCGGCCTGCCCGCGCAGCACCAGATCGTCGCCGACCTGACCGATCACGCCGCGGCCACGGCGGCACTGGCCCAGGCTCGCGCCCAGGCGCTGGTCCACCTCGCCGCCCTGGCCGTGCCGTTCTCCCGGCCCGAGCACGAGCTGCTCCAGACCAACACCATGATCGCCTTCCACACCCTCGAGGCGGCGGTGGCCGCCGGAGTCGACCGGATCCTGGTGGCGTCCAGTCCCACGCCGATCGGCTACGGCGCACCGGGCGGCTGGCTGCCGGACTATCTGCCGATCGACGAGGACCATCCGCTGCGGCCGTGGAACGCGTACGCGCTGTCGAAGCAGACGATGGAGGCGACCGTGGCCATGTTCGCCGCCCAGCACGGGGACCGGCTCAGCATCGGTGCCTTCCGGCCGTGCTTCGTGCTGTCGCCGGACGAGTGGCGCGGCGCCCCGACCCAGCAGGGCCACACGGTCGCCGACCGGCTCGCCGATCCCGGCCTGGCCGCGGTGTCACTGTTCAACTATGTCGACGCCCGCGACGCCGCGGACTTCGTCGACACGTGGCTGTCCGGCGCCCCCGACCTGCCGCCGGCGGAGGTCTTCTTCGTCGGCGCCGCGGACGCGTTGGCGCGGCGGCCGCTGGCCGAGCTGTTGCCCGAGTATCTTCCGGGCAGCGAAGAGCTCGCCGCCGGCCTGACCGGCACCGCCCCAGCCTTCTCCTGCGCCAAGGCCGACCGGCTGCTCGGCTGGCGACCTCGCCGGTCCTGGCGCACCGAGCTGGTCGAGACACCCGAGTCCCTCGCCACCACCAGGAGCGCCTGATGACATCCACCCCGCTGCAGTTCGACGGTGTGCTGTTCTTCCCCATCACCCCGTTCACCGAGGACGGGGCGGTCGACGCCGGGCTGCTGCGCGAGCACGTCGCCTCGAGGATGGAGCACCGGCCCGGCGGCGTGTTCGCCGCGTGCGGCACCGGTGAGTTCCACAGCATGACCGCGGACGAGGTCGGCACGGTGACTGCCGCCGCCGCCGCCGGCTCGGGCGGTGCCGTTCCGGTGCTCAGCGGAGCCGGTGGGCCGCTGGGGCATGCCGTCGCCTGCGCCCGGGCCGCCGAGGAGGCGGGCGCCGCGGGCCTGCTGGTGCTGCCCCCGTACCTGGTCTCCGCACCCGCGGCCGGGCTGGTGCGCTATGTGGAGACCCTGGCCGCGGCGACCGAGCTGCCGCTGATCGTCTACCACCGCGCCAACGCCCAGTTCAGCGTCGCCGCGATGGCCCAGCTGGCCGCCGACCCGCAGGTGATCGGTTTCAAGGATGGCGTCGGCGACATCGGACAGACCCAGCGGATGGTGCTGGCGGTCAAGCAGGTCCGCGGTGACGACTTCTGTTTCTTCAACGGGCTGCTGACCGCTGAGCTGACCCAGGCCGCATACCGCGGCATCGGCGTCCCGCTCTACTCCTCGGCCGTGTTCGCCATGGCCCCCGCCATCGCCACCGCGTTCTACCAGGCGTACGTCTCCCACGACGAGCCCCGCCGGCTGCAGCTGCTGAGTGAGTTCTATGAGCCGTTGGTCGCCCTGCGCGACCGCGTTCCCGGTTATGCCGTCTCGCTGATCAAGGCCGGCGTACGCCTGTCCGGCCTGCCGGTCGGTTCGGTCCGCCCGCCGCTGGTGGACCCGACCGAGGAAGATCTCGCCGCTCTTCGCGCGCTGCTCGCCGCCGGGCACGATCTGGTGGCATGACCGAGCCCTGGTCCCCCGGCTGGGACACCCGCCGGGTGCCACGCATCGCAGAGCTGCGGACCCGGCTGCTGACGGCACCACTGCCGCGGCCGTGGGGGCCGACCGTGACCGAGAACTCCGTGATCGTGGTGGAGGTGATCACCGACGACGGCGCGCTCGGTACCGGCTTCAGCTGGACCCCGACCATCGGGCCGTACGCGGTGCAGGCGCTGCTCGAGCACGACATCGCCGACTTCGTGATCGGCCGGGAGGCCGCACCGGCAGCGATCTGGGACGCCCTCTGGGTGCACCTGCACGAGGCCGGCGGCGGTGGGCTGACGACCATTGCGATGGCCGGGCTCGACCTGGCGTTGTGGGACCTTCGTGCTCGCGCCGCCCAGACCTCTGTGGCCACCCTGATCGGTCGGCGCCGCGACACCGTCACCGCCTACGGCAGCGGCGTGAACCTGCACTACGAACTGGACGAGCTGATCGACCAGGCCCGTCGCTGGGTGGCTGCCGGCTATCCGGGCGTCAAGATCAAAGTCGGCAGCCCGGACCTGGACCGCGACGTCGAGCGGGTGGCTGCGGTGCGCTCGGTGATCGGGCCGCGCCGTCGGCTGATGATCGACGCCAACCAGCGCTGGGACCTGGCCGCGGCGCTGCGCGCGGTGAGCGCCCTCTCCCGGTTCGACCTGCATTGGCTGGAGGAACCGCTCCGCGCCGATGACACGGCTGCCCACGTGGCCCTGCGGAGCCGCGTATCGGTGCCGATCGCGGTCGGTGAGAACCTGCACAACGCGTACCGCTTCGCACAGCTGATCGAGGCCGGTGGCTGTGACGTGGTGCAGCCCAATGTGGTCCGGGTGGGCGGCATCACCCCGTTCCTGCGGATCGTCGAGCTCACCCGGCGCTGCTGTCTCCAGCTCGCCCCGCATCTGCTGCGCGACCTGTCCGCCCAGTTGGCGTGCACGCTGGCCGAGCCGGTCTGGGTGGAGGAGGTGGAGGACGCCTCGTTCGCGTCGATGGGCTTCCTCCGTTCGCCGAGCCCGGTGCAGCTGGAGGGAGCGGTGTATCGCGTCGCCGAGGAGCCTGGGCTGGGCCTGGACTTCGTACCCGAGCTGCCCGCCCGCGGCTGATCGCTGGGCGAGAACCGCAACCGCGAAAGTCGTGATCGAACCGGAACCGTCCGTGCGGGCTGTAGGCCTGGTCATGACCGCTACGGCCTCTATGCTCATCGCGTGTCCTATCCCCCGTCGGGCCCCCGTGGTGATGAATCGGAAGACGGACCGCAGGGGCAGGCGCTCCCGCCGTCAGAGGGGTCGGCGGGTGCCCGGCTTCCGCAGGGTCAGCCGCCCTCTGGATGGCCAGCCCCCAGCCAACCCGCCGCCGGGTGGCCACCCCGGCAGCAGTGGCCGAACCAGCCCGACCCGAACCAGCCCGGGCAGGGTCAGTTCGGCCCCAACCAGCCCGGCCCCAACCAGCCCGGCCCCAACCAGTACGGGCAGAACCAGCCCGGCCCCAACCAGCCCCGCCCCGACCAATACGGCCCCGGTCAGTACGGCCCCGGCGGGCAGTTCGGCGGCGGGCAGTTCGGCCCGAGCCCGTCCGGGCCGTACCCACCGCCCCCGCCCGGTGCGTGGTCGGGGGGCGGCGGCTGGGGCCCACCGCCACCCCCACCGAAGAAGAAGTCACCGGTCGGCAAGGTCATCGCCGCGGTCGGCGGCGGGCTGGCCATCTTGATGCTGAGCACCTGCGGCACGATCGCCCTGCTCGACCGCGACGAGACGACCACCGCCGGCAGCACCCCGCGTGCCGGCGGACCGAGCGCCTCGGCCAGTCCCGCCCGGACGCCGACCCCGTCGGCGTCGACCTCGGCGAAACCGACACCGAAGCCGAGCCGATCCACCGCGGCCCCGAAACCCCGCCAGCCGACCCCGCCGCCGGAACCGGACCAGTCACTGACCGGCAACAGCATCTACAAGATCGACCTGCCCACCGGGGCGACCAGCTGCAAGGTCAAGCTCAAGCGGGCCAAGCCCCCGGTGAAGAACTCGGCCCTGGACGACCACATCGAGGACCTCGTCGGCTGCATGATGAAGGCCTTCAAGGCGCCGATGGCCAAGCAGGGTTTTGAGCTCACCACGCCGGCGGTCAAGACCTACAAGGGCAGCATCGAGTCCCCCTGCGGGCGACTCGGCTCCGGCCTGTCGCCGGCCTACTACTGCGACAACACGATCTATTGGCCGGTCACCAGCGACGACGACAACCAGGCGTACACGTTCGCGCGGCTGGGCTATCTCGGGCTGACTGCGCACGAGTTCGGGCATCACCTGCAGCAGACCAGCGGGATGTTCTATGAGTTCAACGCCGCGTACGCCGAAGCGAGCACGAAGAAGCGGTTGGAGCTGAGCCGCCGGCTGGAGCTGCAGGCCCAATGCTTCGAGGGTGTCTTCCTGGCCAACGTGGCCAAGTCCATCGACCTCAGCAAGGCCGACCGTGCCGAGATCCGGGAGTGGCACTCCTACACCGGCGACGAGGATCCGCCGTCCGACCGCAAGCCCGACCACGGCACCAGCAAGGCCCAGCTGGCCTGGCTGGACAAGGGCCTGGACGGCGCCGACTTCGGCCGCTGCAACACCTGGAAGGCGTCCGCCAAGTCGGTGAAGTGACCGACGGTCCGCTCGGGTGACCTCAGGGGAGTCAGCGGCCGGCCATGATCAGGCTCATCGCCTCGGCGCGGGTGGCCACGTCACGCAGCTGCCCACGGACGGCGCTGGTGACGGTCCGCGATCCGGGCTTGTGGACCCCCCGCATGGTCATGCACAGGTGCTCGCACTCGAAGACCACGATGACGCCCCGCGGCTGCAGGATCTTCACCATCGCATCGGCCACCTGGGTGGTCAGCCGCTCCTGGACCTGCGGCCGCTTGGCGTAGACATCGACCAGCCGGGCCAGCTTGCTCAGTCCGGTGATCTTCCCGTCGCCGCTGGGGATGTAGCCGACGTGGGCCACACCGCTGAACGGCACCAGGTGGTGCTCGCAACAGCTCCAGACCTCGATGTCCTTGACCAGCACGAGCTCGTCGTGGCTGAGGTCGAAGGTGGTGGAGAGCACTGTCTCGGGGTCCTGGCGCATGCCCTGGAACATCTCGGCGTACGCCCTGGCCACCCGGGCCGGGGTGTTCACCAGCCCGTCCCGGTCGGGATCCTCGCCGATGCCGATCAGCACCTCGCGGATGCCGGCCTCGATCCGGGCATGGTTGAACTCGCGCGGCTCGGTCTGCGGGATGGAGACCGGGTCGACGCCGTTGGTCCCTGCGTTCACCGGAAGTCAGGCCCGGACGACGGTCCCGGGTCGGTGGCGTCGGTGATGCCGGGGGGCTGCGGCGGGGTGGTGCCGCCGGCGGGCGGCTGACCGCCGAGCGGCGGCTGACCGCCCGGGTACGGCTGACCCGGACCCGGCTGGCCCGGCAGATTCGAGCCGGGCTGGCCGGGCAGCTCCGGCGGGACCGGGCTGTGCCCCGGCGGGACCGGCGCGCCGCCGGGCGGCAGCTGACCGTTGGGGCCACTGCCGTTCAGGCCGGAGCCGTTGACCGAGGGAGGCGGCGGCTGCACCGGCGGTACGGTGGACGGGACCCGGGTGTCGGACCCGGTCCAGGCGGGGCGGTGGGGCCACAGCTTGAGCGGCTTGAACACCTCAGCGACCTCCTGGCGATCCAGGGTCTCCCGCTCGAACAGCGCGTTGACCAAAGCATCGAGCACCGCGCGGTTCTCGTTCAAGATGTCGAACGCCTCCTGGTGGGCGTTGCCGATCAGCTTGGCGACCTCCTCGTCGACCGCCGCGGCGACCTCCTCGGAATAGTCGCGGCCGTGGCCACCCATGTCGCGACCCAGGAAGGGCTCGGCGTCGCCCGAACCCAGCTTCACCGCACCGAGCCGCTCCGTCATGCCGTACTGCGTGACCATGGCCTTGGCCACGCTGGTGGCCTTCTCGATGTCGTTGCTGGCGCCGGTGGTCGGGTCGTGGAAGACGAGCTCCTCGGCGGCACGGCCGCCCATCATGTACGCCAGCTGGTCCAGCAGCTCGCCGCGGGTGTTGGAGTATTTGTCCTGCTCCGGCAGCACCATCGTGTAGCCCAGTGCGCGGCCGCGAGGCAGGATCGTCACCTTGTGCACCGGGTCGGTGCCGGGCAGCGCCGCAGCGACCAGGGCGTGACCGCCCTCGTGGTACGCCGTGACCAGCTTCTCCCTCTCGTTCATGAGCCGGCTGCGCTTCTGCGGGCCGGCGACGACACGGTCGATGGCCTCGTCGAGGTATTCCTTGGTGATCATTCGGGCGTTCTGGCGGGCGGTCAGCAGCGCGGCCTCGTTCAGCACGTTGGCGAGATCGGCACCGGTGAAGCCGGGCGTGCGCCGAGCGACCGACTCCAGGTCGACGCCGGGTGCCATCGGCTTGCCCTCGGCGTGCACCTTCAGGATCTGGAAGCGGCCCTTGAGGTCCGGCGCCTCTACCGCGATCTGCCGGTCGAACCGACCCGGACGCAGCAGCGCCGGGTCCAGGACGTCAGGACGGTTGGTCGCGGCGATCAGGATCACGCCACCGCGGACGTCGAAGCCGTCCATCTCCACCAGCAGCTGGTTGAGGGTCTGCTCGCGCTCGTCGTGACCGCCGCCCATGCCGGCACCGCGGTGCCGCCCGACGGCGTCGATCTCGTCGATGAAGACGATAGCCGGGGCGTTCTCCTTCGCCTGCTCGAACAGGTCGCGTACCCGGGAGGCACCGACGCCGACGAACATCTCGACGAAGTCAGAGCCGGAGATCGAATAGAAAGGCACCCCAGCTTCGCCGGCCACCGCGCGGGCCAGCAGCGTCTTGCCGGTCCCGGGCGGTCCGTAGAGCAGCACACCCTTGGGGATCTTGGCGCCGACGGCCTGGAACTTCGCCGGCTCAGCCAGGAACTCCTTGATCTCGTCGAGCTCCTCGATCGCCTCTTCGCACCCAGCCACGTCGTGGAACGTGGTCTTCGGGGTGTCCTTGTTCATCACCTTGGCCTTGGACTTGCCGAACTGCATCACCCGACTGCCGCCACCCTGGACGGAGTTGAGGAGGAAGAAGAACAAGACACCGATGATCAGGAACGGGATCAACGTGCCGAGCAGCGAGGAGAAGAACCCAGGCGTCGGGTTCTTTCCGACCCAGGTCGCGAGGCTCTGGTCGGCCACCCGCTGGTTCAGCCGCGGGATGATCTGGTCGCTCTGGTTGCCGACCCAGACCGCCTTGTACTTGGTCTTGGCCGCATCGTCCATGGTGACCCGGATCTCCTGCTCACCGTCGATCAGCGTGACATCGCTCAACTTGTCGGTGCCGTTGATGATGCTGATCACCTGCGAGGTCGGAACCTCCTTGTACCCACCGCTGAGCCGGCCGCTGAAGTCGATCAGGAATCCGATCGCCAAGACGGCGAGGATGATCCACAGAATGGGTCCGCGGAAGATGCGCTTGAAGTTCATGACCTGCCTGCTGGGAGAGGGGTGCCGTGCGTGACGTTACAGACGGCAAGGCTAGCGTTCTCTCCCAAGACTCCCCTAGTCGGCGCGGGTGCACCGACCGGGTCTCAGCCCGCTCAGCCGCAGGCTCAGCTGTAGACGTGGCGCGACAGCGTGCCGACGCAGGTCAGGTTGCGGTAGCGGCCGTCGAAGTCGAGCCCATAGCCCACCACGAACTCGTTCGGGATGTCGAACCCGACGTACGCCACGTCGACGGCGTTCTTCTGCGCCTCCGGCTTGCGGAACATGGTCATGATCTGCAGGCTGGCCGGCTCCCGGGAGAGCAAGTTGGAGACCAGGTAGGACAGGGTCAAGCCGGTGTCGATGATGTCCTCCACCACCAGCACGTGCTTCCCGCTGATGTCGGTGTTGAGGTCCTTGAGGATCCGCACCACGCCGGAGGACTGGGTCCCCGAGCCGTAGGACGAGATGGCCATCCAGTCCATCTGCAGGTGGCTGCGCATGGCCCGGGACAGGTCCGCCATCACCATCACCGCGCCGTTGAGCACTCCGACCAGCAGCAGCTCCTTGCCCTCGTAGTCGGCGTCGATCTGAGCCGCCAGCTCCGCCACCCGGGCGGCCACGTCGTCGGCGCTGTAGAGCACCCGGTCCAGGTCACCACTGATGTGTGCGTCATCCACGGGGTCAGCCTGCCACATCGCTTCCGTGGCGGGAAAACCCCAGTCGCCCGTCCCCCCGCCGCACGGTGCCGCCCGGTACGTCGATCCCCTGCTGCCCGCGCCAGTCACACACCAGGGCATCGACGGCGAGGACGTGGGCGGCCGCCGGCTCCGGCGAACCACGGCCGACCAGCCAGCGCCGCAGCACCCGTCGCCGCAGCGCCGCCGGCGCCGGGGCGAGGACCGCGCAGTCCAGCGTCTCGGTGTCGGGGTGGAGATCAGCGGCGAGCTCGTCGAGCAGGTCAGCGTCGTCGCGGGCCAGCTGGGCCGTTCGGGCCAGGGCCTCGGTCACCCCGGGTCCGAGCTCCCGCTCGAGCACCGGCAGCACCTGCTGACGTACCCGGACCCGGGCATACGCCGGGTCGGCGTTGTGCGGGTCCTCCCACCAGCCGAGCCCGAGCTCCTCGCAACAGGTGCGGGTGGCGACCCGGGACAGTCCGAGCAGCGGGCGCAGCCGGTCGGTCGAGCCGGCCGCCATGCCGGCCAGGGAGCGTACGCCAGAACCGCGGGCGAGCCCGAGCAGCACGGTCTCGGCCTGGTCGTCACGGGTGTGGCCGAGCAGCAGGTCGGCGTCGCGCCGGCGCGCCCGCTCGGTCAGCAGGTTGTATCGGGCCGTACGCGCGTCGGCCTCCGGTCCTGCCGAGGTGGTCACCACCGTGGTCCGGACCGACTCGGCCTGCGGGTAGCCGAGCGTCTGCAACCGGTCGACCGCGACGGCGGCCACTTCGGCCGATCCGGGTTGCAGGGCGTGGTCAACCACCAGCGCTGTGGCGTCGATCCCCTGCCGCCGCGTCACGATGCGAGCTCCGGCGGCCAGAGCGAGGGAGTCGGCGCCCCCGGAGACCGCGACCAGCACGGGGCGATCCGCCCGGTCCCGGCGGGACAAGGCGATGGACACCGCCTGGACGACCGCCAGCGTGGCCGGCCCCAGGGCGCGACGGGCCACGGGGTGTCAGGAGGCCGACAGCGGGCTGTCGGGCGTCTGGGCGGCGTGCACCCGCGACACCCACAGGTGCGGGGCGGCGATCTCGGCCTTGGTCGGCAACGTGTTCGGGGAGGTCCAGACGCGGTTGAAGCCTTCCATCCCGACGGCGCCGATGACGTGCCGGCAGAAGGCCGCGCCGTCGCGGTATTGCCGCATCTTGGCGTCCAGCCCGAGCAGCCGGCGAATGACCTTGTCGAAGCCCTGACCCTTGCGCCGCTGGTCGAACTTGGCCCGGATCTGGGCGATGGAGCCGATGACCTCGGGGCCCACCTGGTCCATCACCACGTCGGCGTGGCCCTCGAGCAGCGACATCACCGCGGTGATCCGGTCCACCCGCTCCCGCTGGGCCGGCGTCTGCACCAGGTCGAGCAGGCTCAGCTCGCCGCCGCTGCGGATCGAGTCGCCGATCCGCATCACCGCATCTCGCAGCATCTGGGCCAGCGCGCCACCGTCGAGCTCTGTCGACTCGACCACCCCGGCGATCTCGGCGTTCATGTGTTCCCGCAGCCACGGGACCGCGGTGAACTGCACCCGGTGGGTCTCCTCGTGCAGGCAGACCCACAGCCGGAAGTCGGCCGGGTCCACCTTCAGCGACCGCTCCACCGCGACGATGTTGGGCGCGACCAGCAGCAGCCGGCCGCCGGGCGCCCCGAACTCGGCGCCGGTTCCGGGATAGAACGGGTCGAACTGCCCGAGGACCTTCGGGGCCAGATAGCTGAGCAGCACTCCGACCTCGGCGCCGGTGACCCGGGCGCCGACGTCGGCCATCGGGCCGGGCTTCACGGCGGCCGACGCCTTGGCGACCAGCGGGGTGAGCACCTGGGAGAACCCGTCGAGGTTGGCCTGGATCCAGCCGGGACGGTCGACGACCAGCACCGGGGCGGTGCCACCCGGGGTCTGCAGCCCGGTCACCTCGGTGACGTAGGCCTCCGCGCGCTCCGCGCAGGCCCGCAGTGAGGCGACCGCCGCGGCCGCGCCGGCGGCGGAGATCGCCGGTCCGGGCTTCACCAGCTTGCGGGCCGTGCTGGCGGCGACGGTCCAGTCGACCATGGAAGGACTCATGCCCCCGACTCTATGCGCCCGGGTCACTGTTCGCCCGCGTCATGTCCGCCCTGGTCACGTCCGCCCGGGTCACGTCCGCCCGGGTCACGTCCGCCCGGGTCACGTCCGCCCGGGTGATCACTCCCCCGGTCATCTCGGCGAACTGGTCGACCGGCAGGCAGCGGCTGGGTCTAGCGGCAGCCGCAGCGGCTGAGTGCCGTGCCGACTCCGTCGAGCCAGACCTGAGCGGCATAGTCGTTCTTCGCGTCGTTGACGACGAAGGCGTACACCAGCAGCGAGCCGTCCCGGGCCCGGACGAATCCCGCCAACGAGTGGACCTGCCGCAAGGTACCGGTCTTGCCTCGAACGACACCGGTACCCGCCTCGGTGGCGTCGGAGGAGAACCGGTGACGCAGGCTGCCCTCGACCCCGGCGACCGGCAGGCCGGTGATCACGGCCCGCAGCTCGGGGCGTTTGTCCTCGGCCGCCACCCGGAGCACGTGCGTCATCGTGTCGGCCGGGACCGTGGTCTGTCGCGACAACCCGCTGCCGTCGTGGACCACCGTCGCCGGGTCCCAGGCACCGAGCTCGGTCAGGGTGGCCCGGACCGCGGCGGCCCCGCCGGCGAACGAGCCCGGCTGCCCCGCACCGAGGGCCGCCTGGCGCAGCAGCACCTCGGCAGCGTCGTTGTCGCTGGTCATCAGCACCTGCTCGACGATCAGCTCCACCGGCATCGACGACACCGCGGCCAGCTGCGTGGCCTCCGCGGCGGCCCGGGTCTTGGTCACCTTGCCGACCTTGATCTGGTTGGCCCGCAACGCGGTGGCGAACGCCTCGGCCGCAGCCTTGGCCGGGTCGCTCTGCCGTCGCCCCGGCGAGCCCTTGTCCAGGCGTCCCGCATCGACCCACAGCGCCGACACCGGCGTCACCTGGTCGGCGTACCCGCTCGGCCAGGTCGGGTTCCAGGCCGGGCCGCTGAACCGGGATGCGTCGTAGCCGAGGGTGACTGTGGTGCGGCCGCTCCGGGCGAGGGCGGCTGCGGTGGCCTTGGCCAGATCGGCGATCGAGGAGCGCGCCGGGTACGTGCTGGCGGTGGTCTTACTGGCCAGATATGGGTCCCCGCCACCGACCAGCACCACCTGATCCCCGCGACCGGCCACCACCGTGGTGGTGAACCTGTGCTCGGGCCCGAGCACCGCCAGGGCCGTGACACTGGTCAACAGCTTCATCGTCGACGCCGGGATGAGGCCCACCTCGGCGCGATGGTCGTACAGCGCGGTCCCGGTGCCGACGTCGAGGACGGACCCACTGAAGGTTCCCCCCATGCTGTCGCGGCTGACCGCCTCGATCTTCGCCGTGACTCCCGCTCGGCTGGCGCGCCGGCCGGACACGGCGGCGGGCAGCACCGGGGCGGGCAGCCCGGTCGACTGATCGGCCCGCGTCGACTGATCGGCCGGCGTCGGCGCGGTGGGTGCGGTGGGACCCGAATCCGACGCGGACGACCCGGCGGTGGCCGGCGCCGTCGAAGGGCCGCCGCTCGACCAGCCGGAGGCACTCAGCCCGCGGTGGAACAGCTCCGAGAAGCCGCCGGTGACGACGCCCGCGGTGACGGCAGCGGCGAGGAGCAGCACTACCAGACCGAGACCAAGTCGTGAAAACCGCACGGCACCTCTTATCCTTTTCGGCACGAGGCTCGAGACTCCTGGCGCTCGGACCCGCCCACCGCGGAGCCCGAACCAGAGCGAGCAGCCCAATCATAAGGAGGCCCGGATGACAGACCCCACCAAAGAGGTGCGACGCCAACCGTTCAGCGATCTCACCTTCGATGTCACGGTCGAGATCCCCAAGGGCCAGAAGAACAAGTACGAGGTGGACCACAAGACGGGGCGGATCCGGCTCGACCGCACATTGTTCACCTCGACCGCCTATCCGGCCGACTACGGCTTCATCGAGGGGACCCTCGGTCAGGACGGCGACCCACTCGACGCCCTGGTGCTGGTGTCCGAGCCGACGTTCCCGGGCTGTCTGATCCGTTGCCGGGCCATCGCCATGTTCCGGATGAAGGACGAGGCCGGCGGCGACGACAAGGTGCTGTGCGTCCCGTCCGACGACTACCGCCGCGACCATCTGCGCGACATCGAGAACGTCCGCGACTATCTGCTGCTCGAGATCGAGCACTTCTTCACCGTCTACAAGGACCTGGAGCCGGGCAAGTCGGTCGAGGGTGCCACCTGGACCGGGGTCGAGGAGGCCGAGGAGGAAGTTCGGGCCAGCTTCCAGCGCGCCGTGGACAATCCCGGCTTCTGGGACAACGCCCACTGAGTCCCGCGCCACGATCGCCGCACTGAGCGGGAGCCGGGTCAGCGGCCGAGGAGCAGTCCGAGGCCGACCCCGGCTGCCGCGGCGAGCACGCCGCCGACCAGGATTCCGAGGGCGTTGACCGCGGCGGCCACCGGTCGGTGCTGCTCGGCGAGCCGGACGGTGTCGACGCTGGCCGTGCTGAAGGTGGTGTAGCCGCCCAGGAAGCCGACGCCCAGCACCAGCGCCGCCGACTCCGGCAGCACGCTGACGCCCAGACCGGCCACCAACCCGAGGGCGAGCGAGCCGGTCAGGTTGACCACCGCGATGCCCACCGGGAAGCGGCCGGACGTACGGGCCTGGATCAGCATGTCCAGCAGAAAGCGAGCCACCGCCCCGAGCCCGCCGGCGAGGGCCACCGCGACCGCGATCATGGCGCCGCCCGGAACCACGGCCGGCGCGCCAGCCAGCTGCCGAGCAGTGCCGCCCCTGCGCCGGCGACCACCGTAACCAGCGCGTACGCCACGGCCGCCGCCGGCAAGCCGTCGCGGAGGAGCGCCTGGGTGTCGACGGTGAGCGCGCTGTAGGTGGTGAAACCGCCGAGGGCGCCGGTGCCCAGTCCCAGCCGTGCGGCACGGCGCCAGCCGGTGTCCGGCCCGCGTCGCGCCAGCCCTTCCAGCAGCAGCCCCAGCGCGAAGGCCCCGGCCACGTTGATGCCGAGGGTGGCGACCGGGATCCCGCCCAGGGTCGGTGCCGCGGTGCCGATGGCATACCGGGCTGCGGTGCCGATCGAACCCCCGAGGAACACCAACACCAGCACCGGCGAAGCCCGTACGGGTCGCGTGGCGGCGGAGGTCTCGGGCATGCGGACGGTCCAGAGGTTGGCGGGCCAGGAGTGATCAGAGCGGGCGCTGCTCACCGTACTGCAGCAGCCGCGGGTGTCCGAGACGCCGCCCGGCGGTCACTACAGTGTCCGCATGCACCTCGTGATCCTTCTCTCCCCGTCCGCCAACCGGGTCTACGCCGGTCAGGCCTCCCAGCTGGCGGCGGCCGAGCTCGGCGTGCTGCTCGGTGGGGATTCCGGGACAGTCGAGATCACCGCTGTCCAGATCGCCGGCGTGGACTACCTGCAGGTGTCGGTGGACGAGCTCGACGACCGGCTGCAGTCCGCCCTCGGTCTGCTCTCGGCCCGGTTCGCGGTCTTCGCCCGCGAGGAGGATGACCGGCTGCGGCCGTTGGCCGTGACCGCCCCAGACCTGTTCGACGACGACCTCGTGTCCATCCCGAAATATCCGGGCAAGACCAACGAGCAGTTCACCCGGCTGCTGGTCAACGTCACCCTGGCCTCGATCCGTCGCCGGCCACAGCCCATGTGGTCCATCCTCGACCCGCTGTGCGGCCGCGGCACCACCTTGAGCACCGGGCTGATCCTCGGCCACGAGGTCGCCGGGGTGGACGCGGACCTGAAGGCGCTGGAGGCGTACACCGCGTTCCTGAAGACCTATCTGCGCCGCAAGCGGCTCAAGCACACTGCCGAGCTCAGTCCGGTGCGGCGCGAGGGCAAGAGCCTCGGACGGCGCCTGGACGTGAGCGTCACGCCTGCGGACTCGGACAAGACGCTGCACCTGACCGCGTTCTCCGGTGACACCCGCCAGTCGGCGGCGCTCTATGGCAAGCGCACCTTCGACGCGGTGATCACCGATGCGCCGTACGGGGTGGTGCACGGCAGCCAGACCGACGTCCGCGGCGTCAGCGGCAAGCGGGACCGCTCAGCCGGCGGACTGCTCCGCGAAGCGCTGCCGGTCTGGGCCGGCCAGCTGCGCACCGGCGGTGCGCTGGGTCTGTCCTGGAACACCTATGGGCTCAGCCGCGAGGACCTGGCGGCGTTGGCCGTGGGCGCCGGGCTGACCCCGCTCGATGACGGGCCCTACCTGCAGCTCAGCCACCGCGTCGACTCCTCGATCCAGCGCGACGTGTTCGTCGCCGTCAAGGAGTAGCCCGGCGCGCCGCTCGGGCGGCGGTCAGCGGCCGAAGAGCTCGGCGACCCAGTCGAGCTGGGCGGCGACCTGATAGCCGGCGCCACCCTCGTGACCGTTGTGCGGATAGACGTTGATCGACTTCGGCGTCTCGGGCGTGCCGTACGCGTTGTAGGCCGCGAACACCGTCGACGGCGGGCAGACGGCGTCCATCAGCGCGACGGAGAACAGCGTCGGCGCCGTGGCCCGACGGGCCAGGTTGACCCCGTCGACGTAACTGAGGGTGCGGTACGCCGCGTCGGCATGATCGCGCCAGGACGCGAGATAGCGGGTGATCTCGCCGTACGGGTCACTGGCGGTCAGCTCGACCGCGCGGCGGAAGTGGCACAGGAACGGCACATCGGGCGCCGCCCCCGCCAGCTCGATCCCGGCCAGCGGCGCCAGCCCGGCGGCGGCGATGGTGAGTCCGCCGCCCTGGCTGCCGCCGGTGACGATGATCTTGGACGGGTCGACCAACGGGCTTGCCTGGGCGGTCTGCAGCATCCTCACCACGTCGACGTAGAGCCGGCGGAAGTAGTACGAGCGAGGGTCGGTGATGCCGACGGTCATGAAGCCCGGGACGTGCACCTGGCCGGCCTCGGGAGCGGCGTCGACCGTGGCCGACGACCCGCCCGTGCTCCAACCCTGACCGCGGGTGTCCATCACCAGGTGCGCGTAGCCGGCCTGGGCCCACACGGTGGTGGCGTGCGGCAGGCCGCGACCACCGGAGTAGCCGTGGTATTGCACGACGGTCGGCAACGGGCTGCTGGTGCCGGCGGGGACATGCAGCCAGGCCTTGACCGGGGTGCCACCGAAGCCGGCGAAGGTGACGTCGTAGGTGTCGAGCAGCGCCAGCCGGTTGTCGACCGGCTCGAACGTGGCGCCGAGATCGAACGCCGTCGCCTCGGCGATGGTGTCGGACCAGAACTGGTCGAAGTCGTCGGGTTCGACCACCTCGGGTGCATAGCTGCGCAGCTGGTCCAAGGGCAGGTCGAAGAGCGGCATGGCAGGGCAGTCTAGGGCTAGGTCTGGATTCGTCTGACGACTGCCCAGATCGCGATCGGCTGCCCGCTGATCTGCTGAAGGTCTCCGGTGCCGGTCCAGTAGTTCCAGCCGGTGGTGTCGGGAGCCGCGGTGGCCATGGACTCCGGCCGACGGCTGGATACCCGGTCGGGCCAGCGGAGAAGGGCCGGCGGGCGGGTCAGGGTTACGGCGATGAGCAGCGCGGCTCTGCATCCCACGCGGTGGGGATACGCCTGCGACTGTCGGTGCGGGTCCGTAATCTGATCATGGCACTGCAGCCGACGAGAAAGGGAGTCCGATGGCCGGGACCACGCCCGAGGTCTTGCTGACCCGCGACGAGCTGATCAGCCGCCGCATCCTCGCCCAGGAGCTGGACCGCGCTCCCGAGAGCAGAGCCCCGGCGGACGTGGCGATCCTCGATCTTGGTGTACAGGACACCGGCAAGGACGCGGCGTCATGGGCGCTGGCCAACCGCGGCGCAGCCATCTCGACAGTGGCCTCAGCGCCGGAGTTCGCCGTAGCGTGGACGGTGCGCGGGGCGCCGCACCTCTATCGTCGCGACGATCTGCCTGACGTCCAGGTGGCCACCTCCCCGTTCTCCGAGGCCGACGCCGGCAAGCGCATCTTCGACGCCAACCGGCCGCTCAAGGCGGCCGGAATCCCGGCCCGGTCGGCCCTCGCCGAAGTGGCCACGGTGATGCGCGACCTGGTCCGCCGTCCCACCGTCAAGGGCGAAGTCTCCGCGGCCCTGGCCGAGCGGCTGCCCGAGCCGTACCTTCGCTTCTGCCGGCCGTGTCAGGCCACGCACCTGCACGAGATGCCGTTCCGGCTGGCCGCGCTGGCGGCCGGGCTGGAGTTGCAACCCGGCACCTCTCCCCCGGTGCTGCAGCGAGTGCCCGGCTGGCCGCGGCGTAGGTACGGCCCCGCCGAAGACCCCGACCAGGCACCGCCACGGCTGCAGGTGATCCGCGCCTGCCTACGCTTCGTCGGCCCGGCCAGCCACGCCGAGGTGGCGGGCTATCTGGACGCTCCGGTGGCCGACGTGAAGCGGCACTGGCCCGCGGATGCCGTGGCGGTCGTAGTCGACGGCGAACCCCTCTGGGCGCTGCCGGATCAGCTCGAGCCGGTCGCCGTCGACGAGAGCCTGGTCAGGCTGCTCGGCCCGTTCGACCTGCTGTTGCAGGCCCGCGACCGGCACCGACTGGTTCCCGACCGGGACCGGCACCGCGAACTCTGGCCGACGCTCGGGCGTCCAGGTGCCGTCCTGGCCGGAGCCGAGGTGGTCGGCAGCTGGCGGCCCCGCGCCAGCGGACGGATGCTGACGGTGCAGGTCACCCCCTGGCGGCCGTGGTCGGCGGAGCTTCGAAGCGAGGTCGAGCAGCAGGCCGAGCGGTTGGCGCAGCACCGCGGGGTGACTTTGAAAGGGCTGGGCGAGCCGTGACGGAGCCGGACAGCTGACACATGGACGAACTCGCAGTTCAGTTGGCCCAAGTCCACGGCATCAACGGACCAGACTCAGCCGCAGACGGTGGAGGCATACTCGATGAGTCGCGTCAGGTCCTTCTTCTTGCCTGAAGATCCCTCTTCGTCGGCCCAAATTGCCTTCAGGTCCAAGTAGCCACCCTCGGTCTTTGCGACGTCATTGAGGTAGTAGACGTCCTCCGTGCCGACGGGCTGGACGGTGTAGGCCTTCACACTCGGACACCCGATCACGGCCTCGTCCACAGTGAGCGGCCACTCGTTCTCGAACTGACTTCGCGTTACTAGGCCGATATTCTCAGTGGGCGTCGGGCTGGGCGGTTGGGGCGGTGAATCAGACCCGTTCGAACACCCCACCAGAATAATCAACAAGAAACCCGTCAAGAGTGTCCGGATTTTGTACATGCCACTCACATTCCATCTTGAGATCCCACGGGGGCTCAGCCAGTATGCACCAGGCGATGACGCGAATCTGACGCCATCGGTCACGTTCTGATCTCAAGGGTCCACGTCCGACCGCCAGACCTGTGCTTGCTCGACGTCAGCACAAGATCTTGCTCACGTGAGCTTCGCCTGACGGGCCGCGATATTCGACTGCGCGATCTTGAAACCGGCCGTGACCGCCGCACCTGCCGCCGTGACGTGGTGGCTGCCGCGAGACGACCTCACACAGACCGTTGTCCCCACCGCTACAGCGGAATCCGATAACATGTACGCGCAAGTCTCTGTCCCGGAGACGACGGCTGTAAGGAAGTGGATGACGAAGCGCGCCTTCATCACCGGCATTACCGGCCAAGACGGCTCTTACTTGGCTGAGTTGCTACTGAGCAAGGGTTACGAAGTACATGGGCTGATTCGGCGAGCGTCGACGTTCAACACCGCCCGGATCGATCATCTGCTTCTCGACTCACACGACCCTCGGGCGAGACTTTTCCTTTACTACGGCGATCTCAGCGATGGAGTGCGGCTCGTTACGCTGCTGGGAAAGATCCAGCCCCATGAGATCTACAACCTGGCCGCTCAATCTCATGTCCGCGTCTCCTTCGATGAGCCCGAGCACACCGGCGACACCACCGGAGTGGGGACGATGCGGCTGCTCGAGGCCGTTCGAGTGTCGCAGGTGGATTGCCGTTTCTACCAGGCCTCGTCGTCGGAGATGTTCGGCGCGTCGCCACCGCCTCAGAACGAGGAGACCCCGTTCTACCCGCGATCTCCGTACGGCGCCGCGAAGGTCTATTCCTACTGGGTGACGAAGAACTACCGCGAGGCGTACGACATGTTCGCCGTGAACGGAATCCTCTTCAACCACGAGTCACCGCGTCGCGGCGAGACTTTCGTGACGCGCA
The DNA here is from genome assembly GCF_056896895.1 of Microlunatus sp. M237. NCBI lineage: Bacteria > Bacillati > Actinomycetota > Actinomycetes > Propionibacteriales > Propionibacteriaceae > Microlunatus > Microlunatus sp. M237. Next base: position 829,532 of record NZ_JBXHBL010000002.1, read on the forward strand.
AGATCACCCGGGCCGTCGCCGCCATCAAGGCCGGCCAGCAGGACTCTTTGTACATGGGCAACTTGGATGCCGTCCGAGACTGGGGTTATGCCGCCGAGTACGTCGAAGGCATGTGGCGCATGCTCCAAGCCGACCGTCCCGATGATTACGTGCTTGCGACCGGACAAGGCATCAGCGTTCGTGACTTCCTAACCACAGCTTTCAGTCATGCAGGCTTGGACTGGGAGAAGTACGTCAAGTTCGATGAGCGCTATCTGCGACCCACCGAGGTCGATGCGCTTATCGGGGACCCAACGAAAGCGCATGCCGATCTGGGCTGGAAGGCGACGGTCGACCCGCACGCGCTCGCTCGGCTGATGGTGGACGCTGACATCGAGGCACTCGAGCACGCCGGCTCGCACTGGATCGACAAAGTCACACTCGAAAGCTGGAACGTATGACGAGCGGGCTCGCCTCCCCGCACGGCGGCCGACCCATCGCGGAGATGGATAGGGACGCGACCGTCTACGTCGCTGGTCATCGGGGCTTGGTGGGATCGGCCATTTGGAAGAGGTTGCAGGCCGCAGGGTTCAGCAACCTTGTCGGTCGCTCGTCCGCAGAGTTGAACTTGCTGGACCGCCAGGCCACCTTCAGCTTCTTCGACAAGGTCCGACCGAGTTACGTCATCCTGGCGGCGGCCAAGGTAGGTGGGATACTCGGCAACAGCCAGTACCCCGTCGACTTCCTGAGCGAGAACCTTCGTATCCAGGTCAACGTGATGGATGCTGCTCTTGAGCAACGTGTTGAGCGCCTCCTGTTCCTGGGTTCGTCCTGCATCTATCCCAAGATGGCTCCCCAGCCGATCCGCGAAGAGTACCTCCTGACCGGCCACCTGGAGCCGACGAACGACGCCTACGCGATTGCCAAGATCGCGGGAATCCTCCATGTCCAATCGGTTCGGCGTCAGTATGGCCTCCCGTGGATATCCGCGATGCCGACGAACCTCTACGGGCCTGGCGACAATTTCTCGGCGACCGGCTCGCATGTGCTGCCCAGCCTGATCCGGCGCTATCACGAGGCTTTGCAGGTCGGCGCGGCCGAGGTGACGAACTGGGGAAGCGGATCGCCGCGCCGGGAGTTCCTGCACGTCGATGACATGGCCGACGCCTGTCTGCATCTGTTGGAGAACTACGACGGAGCAGAGCAGGTGAACATCGGGACGGGCACTGACGTCTCAATCCGCGAGGTAGCCGCCATGGTCGCAAACGAGCTGGGCTATGAGGGTGTCGTGCACTGGGACACCAGCAAGCCGGACGGCACCCCGCGAAAGCTGCTCGACGTCAGCAAGCTCAGGGCAGCCGGCTGGGAGGCCCAGATCCCGCTCGCCGACGGGATCGCCTCGACGGTGGCCTGGTATCTGGCGCACCACGCTGAGGTGAGGGCTTAGCCGCCGGAGGTTGTCTTCCGGTGCCAGTCGGCGACAATCGCTGCGGGCCACTAGTACAACGAGAGAGATGTCTGTGCAGTCAAAGGCAAGGTCCGATGTGCTCGTGGTCGGACTCAACTACATTCCCGAGCCCACTGGGATCGCGCCCTATACGGCGGGTCTTGCCGAGGGCCTCGTCCGCGACGGCCGCCAGGTCCGGGTGATCACTGCCTATCCGCACTATCCGCAGTGGCGCGTGTACGACGGCTACGCCGGCCACAGCTCGAGCGAGGTCCTCAACGATGTGCCTGTGAAGCGGTTACGTCCCTGGGTCCCGCGCTCTCCTCGATTGGTTGATCGAACCGTCATGGAGGTGTGGTTCGGACTGCGGTCAGCGTTCACCCCATGGGGTCGCCCCCGCGTCGCTGTGTTGATCTCGCCGGCGCTGTTTGCTGCAGGAATCGCGTTGCTGGCAGCACGTGTGCGGCGCGTCCCCACCGTGATCTGGGTGCAGGATATCTACAGCCTTGGGATCGCAGAGACCGGCCGTTCCAAGATCGCTGGCCGCGCTATTCGCCTCCTTGAGCGGGCAGTGCTTGCATCTGCTGACACCGTGGTCGTCATCCATGATCGCTTCAAGCGCTACCTCGTCGAGGACCTGCATCTACCCGGTGAGAAGATCGAGGTCATTCGTAACTGGTCACATCTGCGCCCGTCGCCGGCGATTGACCGGGCGTCCGTGCGTGCGTCGCTCGGCTGGCGCGACGATGAGATCATCGTTCTCCACGCAGGCAACATCGGTGCGAAGCAGGGTCTGGAGAACGTGGTCGAAGCGGCTGCCCTCGCGGCCGAACGTCGCTCCGCGGTCCGCTTCGTGCTGCTCGGCGACGGCAACCAGCGCGCGGCATTGGAGGCGAGCAGCCGAGGTGATCGGATTACGTTCATCGATCCACTCCCGGACGCCCAGTTCGCCGGAGCGCTGCAGTCGGCGGACATCCTGCTGGTGAACGAACGACCAGGTCTCACCGAGATGTCAGTACCGAGCAAACTCACGTCCTACTTCACCACAGGGCTGCCCGTCATTGCTGCGACCGACGCCACCAGTATCACCGCGGCCGAGTTGGCCGCGGCAGGGGCCGGCCTTCGGGTCGACGCCGCAGACCCCGACGGCCTGCTGGCGGCGGTTGAGCAGCTTGCGGCTGACCCCGATCGGGCGAAGCAGTACGGCGCCGCTGGGCAGACCTTCCAGGTGGAACGACTGTCCCAAGGCGCGGCCATCCGAGCCTTCCGAGACGTGTTGGCTGCCCCAACGTCGCGCCCCTGAGGAATGCGCAGAGCCGTTGAACTGCGCTATTCGCTGATGGTGACCGACCGGAACTGTACCGCCGGGCCTTTGGGATAGTTCTTACACAGCGAGAAGTAGCCGCCGCGATACGCGGAATGCTCGACCTCGAAGTTCCAGGTGTCTAGGCCTTCTCGTGAGACCCGAATATGGTCTGGGTCGACGGTGATCAGGAACCGCATCCACTGGCCCGGGACCGGCGGCTTGGTGGGACAGGCCTCCAAGCGAGCGCCGCTGACCTCGTTCGCCGGACGGGCGAACAGCTCCAGCATTCCGTTCGCTCGAAAGATGATGTGGTAACCCGATACTGGACTCGCTACCCGCACACGGTACGGCTGGTCGTCCGCTTGACCGAAGGCCAGGCCAGCGTGCAGCGCCTTCTCCGGGAGCGATTCCGGCCATCTCATTTCGAAACTGATTGTGTACGTCCCGGCCTTGACGGGTGCCATGGAACCCATGATGTAGCTCTGCACACCTGCCTTCGCAACGGTGAGAGACGAAGTCAGCACATCAAAGGAGGGTTGGTAGGACCAGCCCTTCGTCGTCGTCCACGGCAGGTCCCCGGCCGCTCGTACGCCGCTGCTGAAGGTGTCCGCTGCCTGGGCCGGCTCGGAGGCGGTGACATAGGGGATATTCGAGCACATCATTCCTTGGACGCCCAGCTTCACCAGCCGGTCCCGCATCGACCGCGTGTGAACCTCCCACCCGATCACAGGCTTGCCGACTGCCACCAGTGTTCGGATCTCCTTGTCGGAGGCCGACGTGGGCGCTCCGAGGAAATCGAACCGATCGGAAAGCTCGTCGACTCGACTGATGATGTCGGGGGTGAAGTACCCCCAGCGCTTGAATCCGCGAGCCTTTGCCTCCTTGTACTGGCCCGCACCCGCCCATTGCTTCCAGACGAAGTGGGACTTGGCGTCCGGGTACTTCTCCATGAGGTCCAGCAATGCTTTGGTGTTGGATCCCTGCTTATCTTCGATGAAGATCACGTGCGACTTGGCGTAGGTGTCGAGTACGTCGACCAGCTTCGGGATCGGCTGCGGTTCCACCCCCGGTCCGAGCCACTCACGAGCATCGGTGGGGATAGCAGCCAATGCCTCCCACGTGGTCTCCTCGATCGTGACCGATTCCGCCCCGAGGCGCTTGGTCGTCTGGTCGTGGTGGCACACGAAGACTCCGTCGGAGGTGGCATTGACCGATATCTCGAGCGCGCGAGCACCGGCGGCGACGGAGCCCGCGTAGGCCTGCGCCGTATGCTCCACCCAGTTGTCGCCAGAGCCCCGGTGCGCGATGTAGAACGGCTTGCCAGTCAGCAGCTGGTCAATGGTGTGAACTTCCTCCACACCGACCGGTGAGCTTGCGATCGGCGGCTCCTGCTGCTTGCGAGCGCAAGCCCCCAACAGCATCGACGATGCTGCCCCAAGCAAGAACTGTCGTCGTCCGAACAGTTCCGATCGGAGGCCCGATCCTTGTCGGGCGAATATCTCAGTGGTCACGGGGCCGTTCCTTCCGCACACTCGGTAGTTCTCATGAGGTACTTCGGACAAGACGCAGCATTGGCGGCCCGCCATCGCAGCGAGTGCCACCAATGCAACGTCTTACATTTGAGAGCTCGTCATGACCCCGTCCCGGTGTGCCCTACTCCGACTCGTAGGTCAGAACAAGCGTCGGACGATAACTCGCGCTCGCCTCGGATGACCACAACCGTACGTTGTCCGTTCCCGATCCCACGATCGCCAGCGAGAGCGCCGATCCATCCGTACCCGATAGATCCTCGGCATCCAGATCGACTGTGTAGCTGGTGTTGAGGGCGGTCGCACCGCTGAGCGTACCCAGCGTTGCTCCGAGCCCGGTGGGCCGGGTGTTCCAGGTGACTGTCGACTCGGTCCAGCTTCCGGTGAGAACCCTGATGCTATAGGAGTCCACCGAGGCCGCAGCCGAATCCGTCGACGTCCTGACCCTCAATGTTGCGTTGGTCAGCACCTTTCCGGCGGGAGCAACCGGCACGTCGAACCGAAGATAAGACTCATTGGCCGATGAACCACCACGCGCCACGAGATAGTTCACGTTGCCGTAGTTGGTAGCCTTCGCTGCCGACGCCACCATCGCATCCTCCGTGGTGTTCACGGTCACCGTCGTCGGCGGCTCGGCCGGCGCCACCACAGTGGCCGCGGCCGCGCCCGATGGATCGCTGGCGTTGCCCGCTGCGTCAACCGCGACGACCTTGTAGAAGTAGTCGCCAGCGCTCAGGTTCGAATCCCTGAACTGCCGCCCCGACCCGACGTCGGCCACCTGCGTTGCGGCGCTGACCGCAAAGCCCGCGGTAGTTCCACGATGGACCCGATATCCGACAACGCCGACCGCATCGGTCGAAGCCGACCAGGTGATGGTCACGTCGTCACCAGCGACGGCGGCGTTGACCTCAGTCGGCGCGGACGGCGCCACCGTGTCATCGATGACAGCATCCGCAGCAGCGGAGGGCGAACTAGCGTTACCTGCCGCATCGGTCGCAATCACCTTGTAGAAGTAGCGCCCAGCAGCCAACCCGTCGTCCGTCCAGCTCGTGGCCTCGACTGTCGCCACACGGTTTGACTCGGTCGCCGTGAAGGTCGCACTACTTCCCCGATGCACGAAGTATCCCGAGACCCCGGTGTCATCGGACGAGGCCGCCCAGCTGACAGTCACGGAGTCACCTTCGACTGAGGCCTGCACGCTGGTCGGAGTCGATGGCGCCGCAGTGTCAGTCACCACGAGCTCGTTGCTCGATGCAGCCGGGCTGGCGTTTCCGGCGGCGTCGAGGGCGATGACCTTGTAGTAGAAGGTGCCCTTAGCCGGCGTGGGATCGCTCCATGACTCTTCAGAGACGGTCCCGACCAGGCTGCCGGTCGTGGGAGTGAAGGTAGCGCTCGTGCCCCGGTGCACCTGGTAACCCTCGACCGAAACATCGTCCGTAGCCGCCGACCACGTGACCGACACCGCACCGTCGGAGAGCGTCGCCTCCACATCAGCCGGCGCAGTTGGCGCGGTCGTGTCGGCGACGATCGCCTGGACCGCAGTGCTTGCGTCGCTGGTGTTTCCGGCTCCGTCTACCGCGACCACTCTGTAGTAGTACGTCCCAGGCGCACGGCCCTCATCCGTCCAGGCGAGACCAGGTACTGAGGCAACGACGTTCTCCGACGATGCCGTGAATGAAGCACTGGTGCCGCGGTGCACGCGATAAGCGGCGACACCGTTGTCATCAGTCGATGCAGACCACGTGACTGCGACGTTCGTGCCGTCGACTGCAGCAGCTGCTCCGCTCGGTTGCGAAGGATCTGTCGTGTCGTTCATCCCGGACGCGTAGTGCGAGCCAACGTCGGCTGCTGACAATCCGTAGCTGTAGATGGCCACCTCGTCGATCAGCCCACTGAACTCGAACCGCGACGGGGATGAGGGCCAACTACCGAGGTTGCCGCCACCGACTCGCCAGTATCCATCGAAGCCCTGGTTGGTCGTAGCTGCGTTGGTTCCGACGAGCTGTCCGTCGACATACAGCTTGAGCCCCGAGGAGTCTTGGCTCGACACAACATGGTGCCAGGCGCCGTCGTTGTACTGACCTTGGCTCTGTGCAATCTGAACCGAGCCGTTGTAGATGCCAAAGATGATCTGTCCGGAGTTGGTCATGTACGTCTGGCGGTCATAGTTGTTGCCGTTGCCGACCTCTGCGTCCTCAAAGCCCACGATCTTGCCACCACCGGTCGTGGTGGTGTTGATCCATGCTTCGGTGGTGTAGGCGGATGGTCCCCCGGTCCGAGGGCTGACTACCAACGCGTTGGCAGCACCAGTCGCCACCGCAGAGCCGCCATTCACACGCCCCGGCTGATCGAGCAGGACGCCACTTCCGATGGTGCCAGGTGCGGTGCCGAAGTACGAAGAGTCCTTCGCAACACTCCCAGTGGTCTCGTCGAGTCGCCAGAAGAGGTCCGGCTCGGCCTCGTACACGGCTGCACCGTAGGCGTCAGCGGGCGCTGGGTTTGCTGCGACGGTGCCACCGCCGAGCACATAGTGATTCGCGACCTGTCGCGCCGACAAGACCTTGTCGTAGACGGCCGTCTCGTCGATCGAGCCGCGGAACATGGCCGAGGCGGGCTGATCGGGCCACCCGTTGATGTTGTCGCCACCCACGTGCCACACCCCGAGGTACTGCTGCGCATTGATCTCTGGATTGCGGCCGACCGAGACTCCGTCAACATACATATTCATGCCACTGGAGCCCTGCGTTGCAACCACGTGGTGCCACTTGTTGTCGTTGTACGCGGTAGCGGAGCGGACGGTGCGGGTCCCGCCGGTGTAGACGCCGAAGGTCAACCGGCCGGCGTTATCCATGTAGACGTGACGGTCGTAGCTGTTGCTCAGCACAGTCTGCCCGTTGTCAGTACGCGGTCGTCCGTTTCCGTACCCGATGATCTTGCCGCCGCTGGTGGTGTCGGTCTTGAACCAGGTCTCCACCGAGTAAGTACTGGGTCCGGCCTCGAGCTGATCGTTCCACACGTAGTCGTCGGCCCCGTCGAAGGTCGCGGCCTTGCTCGCATCTCCGGAAAGGGCACCGGTAGCACCCATGGTGACACCGTTGACGGCGAGACCATTCTTGCCCGTCACCGTCTGACCCGACCGGTCTTGGATCCAGGTGCCAGAGGTCTCGTCATAGCGCCAGTAGAGCTTGGCGCCGTCGCCAATCACCTGCGCGACGTAACCAGCCGGTCGCTCCTGAACCCTGGCGACCGATCCGCCCGAGAGCGCACTGGTGTTCGTTCCATCGCTAGCCGTGACGCGGTAGGTGTAGCTGGTGCCCATGGTGCCGGTAGTGTCCACGAAGGTCACCTGCGGTCGGGTCCACCACATCGACCGGGCGGTGCCGGTCCAGATAGGGGTGGACGCTCCATTGCGGTAAACGCTGTAGGTCAGGTCACTGTCATCAGTGTCGACGACTGTGCGGAAGCGGACCTGCACGGCGCCGGAAGTGAGGGCTTCAGCCGACACAACCGGCGTCGGCGGAGCGTTGTTGTCGTCAGGGCCGAATCGAGTAAGACCCTGCTGAGGAGCGCTGTTGATCTGGGTGAACTCCCCGCCGGACCACAGGTAGTCCTTGCCGGTCGTCTTGCCGGTCGACACGATGAGCGCCCGCGGACCGATGCCCTCGCCGATACCGTCATTCCCCCGGGGGAACCACTGGTACAGCTTCGCTGTGTCGGCATTCTGGGCAGTGAAGTAGTTGCGGGAGCCATCCTGAAACGCGTTGATACCGCTGCAGTCGTGAGCGTGGCTCGCGGCGTAGACGGTGTTCTTGTATACGAGTACAGCTTGGGTGGCGCCGAGGCAGGTGTCGCGCCACTTCTCGGTGTGCGTGTTCCAGTCAATGGCGAAGCGACCATCAAACACTCCGCCGCCAGTGCCCTCGTTGCCGCCGTAGAGTACGCCACCGCTGGTAAGCAGGGACTTGGTGATGGAGTCGCGGTGTATGAAGCCAGCCGGGTAGTTCTGAATTACGCCGCCACTGACCGCGTCGACGATCGCGATCGAGTGGGAATCGGCACCGTTGATCGTGTCGAACTCGCCGCCGAGTGCCACCTTGCTGCCGTCGGGCGAGACGGCCAGGGCACGTCCATCGGCGGCAACGGTGGAAGCGCGGTTGATCATTCCCGCATCGGCCACGAACGGGAGCAGGGCTCCGGTCGTTGCGTTTACGGCTGCAAACTGCAGCCGGGGTTGTCCTCCGACAGTCCGGAAGGCACCGCCCAGATACAAGGTGTTCCCCGATAGCGCCAGGCTGTAGACCGTCGAGGACACCTGACTGACTCGCAATGGCTTCACCGTGCAGGCCTGAACATCGATCGCAGCAACTCTGCTCACGCTAACGCCCGCGACATTACTGAAGTTGCCGGCGATGTAGACGGTGCCGTCCGGCGCACTCACGACGGATCTGACCGTCGCCGTGCCCCCACTGAGAGAAACGTTGAGTACGCAGCTATCGGGATTTCCCGTTTCCGCGTCGAAGATCGCCAAGGCGCTCCGCGCTTGGACCGCCCCGGCGGCGCCATTGGGCGGACGCACCTCCGAGAAGGTCCCGCCAGCTACGACTTTGCCCCTCGACTGGGCGAGCGACCACACGATGCCGTTCGTCTGCCACGTCGGCAGGTTCTCCGCGCTGAAGGACACCCCAGCGGATAACGCTGATGCCGGTTGAACGGCCGGTCCGACAGTCACAGCGGTTGCTGCCACCGCAATGGCAGCAAGAATTGAGGCAGACCTGCGCATGAAATTTTCCCCCCCGGGCTTGGCCGAGCCCTCTGACCGCGCGGTCAGTGGACTGAGCACATGAATTTGTCCTCCCCATTTGCGACAGTCCGGACCTCACCTGAGCCGATCCGGTTGCGCGAAAATACAGGAGAACGTCGTGACACTAACACAGGCGCGTCAGGTGGAACGAGGCTCTAGATAACGAAACGATAACCGAATGGACGCGACGCCTCTGTGAAGCTGGAATTCGGCCACCGGACCGTGTAGTCGACGACCACGAGAGCATTGGCGCGACCACGCGCGGTCCCGCGCCCGTCGCATGATGTCAGCCGCGCTTTCAGACCCGGACCGAGGGCCCGTCGCGGGGGTGGTCGTCAGGCTCCACCCGACGCCCGCTGATCAATAGCAAGGAGCCGAAGATGACCACCAACGTGCCCATCGCCTGCAGCAGAGAGCCGCGGAGCAGGATCAGAAGATAGAACGGGAGCACCGCGGCTGTGATGGCGGCGGTTCCGAACTGGCCGGCCGAGCGGAAGGATCGGTCGAGGCGCCCAAGTAGTACACCGACGAGGACCGAGATCACGAGTACTCCAACCACGCCGAAGTTCAGCAGCATCTCCGCCCAGATCGGAGCCGAGAGGTTCGTGAAGTTGTAGCCACGGAACTGCGCCAGGAGCACCCCTGAACCGGTGGGCTTGTCAGACCACACCGAACGTGGAACCCAGAAGAGAAGCAGGCCGAGAAGCTGGCGGCCGAACTGCAGTGGCATCGTCTGGTCGTAGAGGATCGCGTTGGACAGCTGGCCGAAAGCGTCATAATCGCCGTTTCCGGCATACTCACCGAGGAATCCGGAACGAGCAGCATTCACCCGGTTCTCCCGTCGAAAGAGGTCCGCTATCGGGAACAGGAACAGCAAGCCTATGACGACGCCGATCATGGTGATCGAAGTCCTCCGGCGAGTGGAGTACGCACCCAGGGGTCCAAGAAAACTCCCCCACACGACGCCGGCGGCATAGCGAGAGCTTGAGATCGGGTTGGTCACCAGGAGCGCGACGCCGGTCAAGGTTGCCGCGATAAGCCGCGACCGAGTGCGTCGCGAGGACCGCTGGGCGACGCTCCACCAGCCGTGCGCAGCAATGAGCACCAAGAACGATGACGCCGATCGAACGATTGCCGCGACACTGGAGTCGGGCCACAGCTGTTCCTCGATCAACGATGACGCCGCCCTGCTCGAGAACAGGGTGCCGACGCCGACACGACTGACGTAGTACGCCGCCGCCACCAGCGCGACTCCGCTCAGCACCACCAGCCTCGGCTGGCTGATGTCATATTGACGCATGGGCTTGACCCGCACGTCTGACCCGCGGTTGGCGATAGCAAAGCCCACCGCAACGGTCAAGATCCCAACCAGCGACAACAGCGCTGTGGGCACGTCCAGGGTCGGGTCGAGATCCGCAGTCGTCGTCGGCATACTGCCGGCCCGCATCTGAATGGTGGGTGCCAGACCGAAGAAGACGTAGGCGAACAGCCAGAAAATGAACTCACACAGCCGGCGTTCACCACGCGACACGAGTACGGCAAGTCGAGTGCCGGCCATGATCACGATGAAGAATGTCACCCACCAGCCAAGGCTGCGGCCCTGGTCACCGGTGGACAAGATCATGGCTGGGACGATCAGGACCAGTGCGGCCAACGTCGCAAAACCGAGGACAAGACCGAGTATCTGATCACTATCTTGATCGCGTCGCACTGTCGAGTCGGGCTGCTGGTGGCCGGCTTCACCTGTCGTCACTGGGACCACCTCCGTCACGTTGGGCTGATTTCGAGCGCCACGTCAGTACGGCACCGACACACGACGCGAGGACCACGGCTCCGGCAAAGCCCCAGGCGCCGCCGAGCGTGCCCAGCACGAGCGCAGCCAGCAGCGGCAGGACAAGCGTCAAGATCGCGAGTACCCCGCGCATCCGCGAGGAGAGCGCATGGAGAAGACTCGAGCGGTAGTAGCTCAGCAGCACCGTGTAAGCCACCATTGCCAGCGACTGAACGAAGTTGGGCAATCGAAGGCCCTTCGCTGCGTCCCACGTTTCGCCCAGGATCAACCGCCCCCACGCCTCGGGCAAGAACAGGACCACCGCACCCCAGACCAACGCCAGGGCGGACAAGATGACGCCGGTCTCCAGCAGCCCTCTCTTGTATCGACGGGTAGAGCGAACGCGTACCAACTCCGGAATCATGGCGATCCGCACCGCGTTGAACGCTGTGTTGAGAGGTGAGAACAGCAGCGACGCCCCCCGCAAGGCCGCGACGCCAGCCGCGCCTAGTGGCACCGCCAGAGCGAACCAGACCAGCGCCGTGGACGCGTTCAAGCTCGCGTACTCAAGGGAGAACCGAGTGGCGAGGTCGCGGTTGGTGCGGTACCACCGCACCCCCTCGATCGGACGCGGGACGGCCCGGGTCACTAGCAAGCCCACGACGGTGGAGATGACCGCCCCGGCAATCCACCCGCAGATGATCCACAGTGTTCCGAAATCCGCAGTAGCCAACAGCAACATGGCGACGATCGCCGTTAAAGCCCACACCGCATCCAACACGAAGGCGTATCCCGACAGCTTCCGACATATGAATACGTATCTCAGGGCGTCCTGCAGCAACACCACTGGCATCGACACGGCCAACACGATCCACGTGGCTCGGTCCTGCGTCGTGGCAACAGCACCGACCAACAGCACGAGTGCGGCCGCCGCACCGGCCACAGTCGCTAGCCCTGCAGCAGCCGCGAACACCTGCGGAAGTGTTGTGGGGCCGGAGAACCTGACCAGGAGGACCTCACCGACGAGGGAGCGCTCCAAGCCCAAGAAGAAGATCAAGACGACATAGGCAAGCGAAAACTGACCGAACGAGGAAGGGGTAGAGACGTGCGCGACCACCCCCACCAGCATGAAGTTCGAGGCGCTGGAGGCGATCTGATCCAGGATGGTGACCGGACGGGAGTGGAACCATTTCACCGGGCATCGCCGTCGACGACGACGGCGGAAGTGTGCGCCTCGCCCTGCCGACGTTCGGCTCGATCACGATCGATCTTGCACAAGGCGCGGTACCACTTGATCAGGAATGCACTGGTGGACAAGATCTTCGCCGCGGCCATCAGCGCATAGACCGGCACGAAGACCGCCGTCCACGGAACTAGAAGGAAAGCCACACACGCGAAGCCGTAATCCACTGGCAGCATCAGAGTCGCGCGAAGTGCTGACCCGCCACCAGCGCCAACGGACGGCGCTCGGCTCGCCGCATCGGCGGGCCGAGGAACCTCTAGCTTTTCGTAGAGCGTTGCCCCGAAGAAGACCAGCGTCGCCGCCAACATGAACACTGTGCACATCACTGCAGCAATCTCGGCCGGAATCGCCTCGTTGCGAACCAGATACCACAAGGTGGCTACGTGCATCAGCACGATCCGTCCGCTGTCGAGAAGGTGGTCGAGCCACTCGCCGCTGACCGAACCGGCGTCACGCAGTCGTGCGAGCTGACCATCGGCAGAGTCGAAGAAGAACCCAACAACCAAGGCTATGCCGACCACGATGGACGCCGGCTCGGTGGTCGCGAAGAACATCAACCACACCAGCGACCCGTAGGTGAGAGCAGCGCCAACCGCCGTCAGATGGTTGGGGGTCACCCAGCGAGGACTCGCCGCTGCGATCAAGCGACCCGCAGGGCGGTTGATGTACAGCGTGTACAAAGGCACGCCCCGCTTGCGTTTCTGCGCGCGCTGAAGCAGGTCAAACCGGCCTCGGAAGGTACTGACATCCACTGTCACGCTCTAACCAATCACTCTCGCGGCAAGTTGCCCGTCGTCTTGCTCAAGTTCGGCCCGGTCCATCGAATAGTATTGCTCCAAGACGTCCACCACCGACGCGACACTGTATGCCTCGGCGATGGTCTGCACGGCCTGTTCACCAAGCTCAACCCGACGCGCCAGGTCTGTAGCCAAGCCGGTCATCACGTCGGCCAGCTCAGCGGCCTCGTCACCGAAGGTAGCTACACCACCGGATTCCGTCAGCCTCGCGGCGATGTGGCAGCTTGTCGAGATAATGCAAGGTATCCCCACCGACATCGCTTCGAGCACGGTCATCGGGAACGGCTCGTTCAAGCTTGGGAGGACGTAGACGTCGGCCTTCCGGAGCCTCTCGGGGGCCGAACCAGGGGCGAGCGGACCCTCATAGCGAATGACGTCGTCCAGAGAGTGTGCAGTGATGAAAGCCCGCAGCCGTGCGAGGTCGCCCTCATCTGGGCCGGCAACAGTGAAGGCCGCGTCAACTCCGGCGGCAGACACCAGGCGAGCCGCCTCCGCAAAGAGCATCACCCGCTTTCGCGGTTGAAGCCTGGCCAGGAAGATGAACTCGGGTGTGTTGCCGCTGGGCCGGTGCAGCTCGGACTGGGCGGGCACTCCGTTCGGGAGCTCAAGTACCGACACCCCTGAGCGGCCAACCGCAGTAATGCGCTGCGCGTCGGGGTGGTTCAGCGCCAGGACGGACGTGCTTCGCCGCAGGGCGCTCCGGACGGCTATGTCGAAGACTCTCGCTGATCGCCGCGCATCCGGCTTGACCATTCCATGCGTCTGGAGGAATACCTTCGGGCCAGCGTTGCCTCGTCTCCGGACACCCAGCACCGCGATCGCGGCAGGCAAGGTGATCAGATCGCGTGACATGTGAAGGTGCACAACGTCGAACTCGGAAGCGCGGCGTTGCACGGTGCGGACGAGCCGGGACGACACCAGGCCGCTGAACCCCACCGGCAGGTATTGGCGCACCCGGAACAGGTGAACCTTCACCCCCGGGATCTGCAGCTCCGCGACTCCGTCCCAGCCGGCGAAGACCTCAACAACATGCCCGCGCGCTGCTAGCTCTCGGCAGTGAGCCACCAGCACCGCGAGGGGTCCCCCGTAGGCGCCGTCCCGAGACACATAGGTGAGCACATGGGCGATCCTCATGCGGTTCCCTCGGTACGAAACCGTGGCCCGACGATGGTGGGATCTGCGGCCGACACCACGGAGTTCGGCGGAATGTCGCCGCGCACCACGGTCAGAGGTGACACCACAGCCGACCGCCCGATGTGCGCCCCACCCAGGACCACACATCGCGAGGTCACCCAGGCACCGGAGTCGATGCGAATAGGACGGGTGATCAACGCCATGTCGGTACGCATGGCGTGCGCACCCGTTGTCAGATACGTCTCCTGCGAGATGACCACGTCGTGGCCGATGGTGATCTTGTCACGATTGTGAAACCAGACCCCGTCCCCGATCCAGCATCGATCACCGATCTCAAGGTTCCACGGCGACTTGACCCGAGTCCGAGGGCGGAATACCACCCCGGACCCGATGGTCGCGCCGAACCGACGCAGAGCGGCGACCCGCAGGCGCGAGCTGATCTGAATCCGGTTGCTCACCACGGCGAGCTCAACCAACTGCCATGCCAACTGCAGCAGCAGCGGCTTCCGCAGGGGATCAGGTGCACCGGGCGCCTTGGACAAGTCGATGACGGGGATATCCGTCGTGGGATCGTCGGGTGCGCTCACTGTCTGACTCCTCGTTTCGGACCAGTGGTGGCGGTCAGCTTGTTCCGTCCAACTTCGCTATCACCCGGTCCGCTATTGCACGGTGACCCTCGTCATTTAGTTTTCGGCCATCGCTAAGGGTCATTGTGTCGTTCACCAGTCGTGGTGACAAAAGACTGACATATGTAGCGCGAACCGAGCTGGCGGCAGACTTGACTGCCGACTCCAAGACGAGAGTCTGTTTTGACGGGCTTTTTTCCGGCGACCAGGGGCCGACCGCTATTATGGTCGCCTCCGGGAGCCCGGACCGCAAGTCTCGGTAGAACTCCCGCACCTGACCTGCCGACTTGACCGGGTCGGTCTCGTCTCCACCCGGTCCGCCTGCGACTACGACGACCTGAGGCCGCGCCTCGATGATCTGCTCCAGCATCTCTGCGTAGAGGTGGCATCGGGTGGCACCGTCACACCCGCCCTTAGGGTCCGTCGGCACGTATCCCCTACCGGCCTTCGCAAGATTGATCTCTTTCCAGCCGACCAACCCTGACACCACACTTGTCCATCGCAGCTCCGGCTTCGAGGCACCGGCACCCGCCACGGACGAGTCACCGACAAAGATCGTCGTGGGCTGCACAGGGACCGGTGCGAGGCTCGGCAACGGCCGGTTGAGCATCGGCTCCTGGGACGACCGGATGACCCCGTGCACGAGAGCACCGGCGACGATGAGAAGAGCGACCAAGCCTAGATAGCTCCACACTCGGGACTTGCGAGCGTAGGCGGCCACGGTCAGCCAATCTGCTTCGTAGGACGAGCACGATGCACTAAGACGATATCGGCTCCGGACTGTTGCTATCCTACGTGTCTACGGTTGTCTGGGTTGGCTTCTACGCCCATCTCTAAACGGAATGGTGTACGTGAACTTTCGCGAAAGTTGGAGCCTACTACGAGCACACTGGGTCAGCGTTGTGGCCATCGCAGCATTAGGAACGATGTTGTCGGCTGCCTATCTGCTCACGACGACCCCGCAGTACACAGCCAAGACTGAGCTGTTCGTTGCGGTCGAGGGCGGCGCCACGACGATGGAGCTGGCGCAGGGAAGCAACTACTCCCAGCAGCAGGCGAGGAACTACAGCGCGGTCGCCACTCGCCAGGTGGTGCTCGATCCGGTCATCAAGGCGCTCGGGCTGAAGACCACGGCCAGTGAACTCAGCCGCCAGGTGTCGGCCTCCGTACCTTTGAACACGTCCCTCATCTCGATATCGGTGACTGATAGTTCTCCGGAGCGCGCCGCGGCGATTGCCAACGCGGTGGCAACCAGCCTGTCGAACGTGGTGGTGAAGCTTGTGCCCATGCGCCGCGACGGCACGAGTCCGGTACAGCTGGAGCCAGTTCAGACCGCAGCAGTCCCCGTCATCCCCTCCACTCCCAGTAGCCGTCTGTTGCTCGTAGTCGGAGCCTTGGCCGGACTTCTCGCGGGCATAGCTTTCGTCATCATCCGCGAGCGGATCAGCGCCAAGGTCCGCAGCGCCGAGCAGGTGCAGAGCATCGAGGGAGCTACGGTGCTCGGTTCCATCTCCTATGATCGCCGCGCCGGGTCCAGCCCGATGCTCAGCCGCACGGGCGACTCGCCGAGAGCTGAGGAGTTCCGACAGCTGCGAACCAACCTTCGGTTCCTTCAGACTGACGTGCCACACAAGGCATTCGTCGTTACCTCCTCCATCCCAGGTGAAGGCAAGAGCACGTCCGCAGCGAACCTCGCTGCCACCCTCGCCGCGTCTGGCAGCTCGGTGTGCCTCGTCGAGGCCGACTTACGGAAGCCCGTTCTCGGGAGCTACCTCGACCTCGAGGGAAGTGTCGGGCTCACCTCTGTCCTCACCAACGAAGTGAGTCTCGAGGAGGCGCTCCAACCGTGGGGACCGTACGGCCTGAAGGTGCTGCTCTCCGGAGATCTGCCGCCCAACCCGAGCGAGCTACTTGGCTCGAGTCAGGCCGAGTCGCTGTTCCGTTCGATCACCGAGAAGTTCGACGTGACGATCATCGACTGCCCGCCTCTCCTTCCTGTCACGGATGCCGCCCTGCTCGCGAAATCCCTCGGCGGCGCCATCTTGGTTGTCGGCACCGGACGGGTGGAGATGCGCGAGCTCCGCAAGACGGTCGAAGTCCTCCAGACCGCTGGTGCCCACTTGCTAGGGGTTGTCCTCAACTTCGTCCCCGGCGGCACGGTGGGCCAGTACAAGCAGGTGTACGGCCAGAAGGACAAGCGATCTTCAACAACGACCAACGACGCCGCAAAGTACGCCACCAGCAGCGTCGAGCGGACGGCGGAGTAGCCTCAAAAATACAACTTCGACTCGGGGGAGAACGTGGTTCACGAGACAGAAACTGACGGTCGCATTCTGTTGGTCTGTACGGGGAACGTGTGCCGTTCCCCGTACCTTGAACACACCTTGCGAACAAGCCTGGCTGCGCGAGGGATCCCTGGCATCGCCGTGACGTCGCGAGGAACATCCGCGCTGGTGGGCGAGCCCATCGCTGTGCCGATGGCTCGGATACTGGCCGCGGAGGGCGTCGTGACTGACGGATTTCGAGCGGAACAACTCACTTCCGACGATGTGCGGCTGGCGGACCTAGTCCTCACTGCGGAACGATCCCATCGCAGCGCCGTGGCCCGGCTTGCACCACAGAGCCTCGGTCGGATCTTCACCGTGCGACAACTCGGCCGACTGTTACCGACGCTCGAGGACGTACCGGACCTCGGCGAGCTCGAGCCGGCCGACCGCTTGAGGGAGGTCGTACGCCTCGCGGCCGCCGCTCGCGGAGTCTTCGCGCCGTCAGCCGACAGCTCCGACGACGTCATGGATCCTTGGCAGCAGGACGAGTCCGTCTATCTCGAGTCAGTCGTGGCCATGCAAGCGCCCGCGCTTCGCCTCGTGGAGGTACTGGCCGCTACCGGGTAGTCACTGGCCGCGGCTGCTCGCAGAGTAGTACTGAAGATCCTGCACCTGGAGTCGTGCAACCACCGAATAGGGCGAGGTGACTTTGGCCACGGTGACCCCGTTTCGTACTGCGGCGACGGAGACCTGTCCCAGTCCGAGGGGAACGGTACCGACCCACTGCCCGCGTGGTGCATCAAATGTGTGCCGAGCTGCCCCGACTGTCACCGTGATCTTTGCGGGCGCAGTGAGGAAGGTGGTCACCTCTACCCGGTCCGTTGGAGACGTCTTCGAGTTCCCCAGCGTCGGCAACATCAGCTGGTGCTTGATCACTGGCTGCGACTTGTAGGACTGCCTGCGGTGGGTGACGTAGACGGCGTCGCGAACCACGGCTGGTGCGCTGCCGGCCTTGTAGCGGGTCGCGTAGTAGGCGCTCAGATCCAGGAAGGTCGCACCATGCGCCACTGACGGGGCGAAGGACGTGCCTTCGCTGTAGTCGTTCCAGGTGACCAGCTGCACGTAGTCGGCCTTCTCAGCGATGGCCTTGTTCCAGGTTGCCCGCAGGGTCTCGGTGTTGCGCGCCTCGGCGTAGATCCGCTGATTCGGTCGAACGTCTTGGATGCCCACCCCTGCCATCCACTTCTTCCCCAGCGCGTGGGCCTTGGCCGCCCGGTTTGGGCGGGCGTAGACCCCGACCGGGTTACGGGTTCCCCAGTCTCCCAGGGCATGGCTGATCGGGGCGAATGCCTTCAGGTTCGCGTCGCCGGAATCGAGCAGGATGGCAGTAAACGCAGTTTTGATCCCGTATTTGCTGCTGAGAGTTCGCATCAGTTGGGACCACCAGGCAACGCTCTTCTTCTCCGCCTTGAACGAAGACAGCATGTATTCCCCGGACGGGATCTTGTAGGCAGCCGGATACCGGTAAAGCTCAGCGAGCTTAGCGGCCAGGACCTCAGGGCTGGCCTTCGCAGCCGCCGAGTTCGCGTCCAGGTTGGGGACGATCTTGAAGTTGCGACCGGAGAGCTGTGCCGCCTTCATCAGGCCGACCGTGATATCCCAGTTCCGCCCTGACAGACTCATGATGTTGACGGTGAAGCCATCGATACCGGCGTCCGACGCCTGCGTGATCTCGGTCGTAAGATCTGCGGTCAGCCAGTCCCCCGACCGCGCGGGTCGCGGTAGCGGTCGGTCCCGGAGCAACCCTCCCACCGAGGCGAACTTTCCGCCCTCGCCCGTCGGTGACAAGTAGTGGCGCGCGTAGTAGTCAGCGGCGGGCGGCTTGTTGTCCAGTGAGATGGGATAAGGCGGGAAGTAGTGAGCGAACACCTTCTTGCTGGAAGAATTAGAGGCGGCGATGCTGTACGCGCGGGCACTGGATGCTGGCGCCGCTGCCTGTGAAGCCGCGGCCTTCGGTGCCGGAGCGGTGGCCGGACTCGGCGCGGCCTTAGTCTCGATGGTCACTCTGAGCACAGGCCGCCGCGTCTTGTCGGTCCAGAAGGTATTACCTACCGCTGATTGTGAGTACCGCAACTCGAAGGCAGTGGTGCCCTTGACATTGATCGTCGTCAGCTTCGCCAGCTTGACGCTCAACTTCCGTCCAGCCACCGGCTTGGCCGATGGCTTGCTCAGCTTGGTGCTGCGGTGCTTCGGTGCCGTCTTCCGCGTCAGGGATTTCGTCGACCAGCTGGCTGATGACCCGAACACCACGAGTCCGGGCTTAGTGGCTCGCGTTGTCTTGGTGATGAGTTCCAGGGATGCCGACTTCACCTTGGCTCCAGCACCGAGAGAGGCCGTGTTGAATTTGAGGTAGCCGCGGTCCTGCTTTTTGGTGACGCTGATGTATGAGGTGCTCTTCTGCACCGCGCTGGGTCGTCGACTCGTGGTCCACGCCGCTTCGGAGGCCACGAGGGCAACCGTCCGGGTGACCGTCTTCGGTGCGTCCGCGTCCGCAGCCGGCGCCCCGAGGACCTGGGAGGCGAACAGCAGGACGACCGCCGTGACCAAGGCCAGCGGAACGTGCGACCTGCGGGTGGCGTGCGGGGGTACGGTGGCGCGTACGTCATTCATATTCATGTGAATCCTGACCGCGACTAGGCCCGAGAGTCGAACGCGCGGGGGCGCCTCGACCGACTTGCCGGAAGAGTACAGGAGATCTATAACAACCCGGTAACAGGTGTCTCAGTCCGGTAACACTCCGCGATGCACGATTCTCACCCGAAGGACGTGCTGGGCTTCCTTGTCGTCGTCGCGCTCTATGCCGAGTCGCCCACCTCGGTCACGGTCTTCACGCGCATTGTGCGAGGTCTAGAAGGCACCCCGCTTAGCCAGTACAGCGACCACCGTCTTGCACAGGATCAGCAGGTCGAACGTCAGCGTCCAGTTCTCGACATAGCGCAGGTCGAGTCTCACCGTCTCCTCCCAGCTGAGCAATGACCGACCGCTAACCTGCCAGAGCCCAGTCAGGCCGGGCGTAACCAAGAGCCGCCGACGGGCATCGTTGGCATATCCCTCCACTTCCGAGGGCAGCGGTGGACGGGGCCCAACCAGAGACATCGATCCGGCCAGCACGTTGAACAGCTGGGGCAGCTCGTCCAGGGAGAACTTCCGCAGGAGGCGGCCAACTCTGGTGATGCGCGGATCGTCCACCATCTTGAACATGACACCCATCTCCGGGTGCTGAGCCCGAAGCTCGATCAGCCGCGCTTCAGCATCCGTGTGCATCGACCGGAACTTCCACATCGTGAACTCCGAGCCGTCGAGGCCGACCCTCGTCTGCCGGAAGAACACAGGACCGCGGTCCGTCGCCTTGATCGCTGCAGCGATGAGCAGCATGATCGGGGCGATAACAACCAGCCCTACGCTCGTGAGGAGCAGGTCGGTAGTCCGCTTGATGACCCGCCGCCAGCCCTTGAACTTCGGCTGCTCCACATAGAGGAGCGGCAATCCGACGTGAGGCCTGATGTGCATGCGGGGACCAGCGACCTCGACCAAGCCGGGATGGACCAGCAGTTCGACGTCTTGGCCTTCGAGCGACCACGCAAGGCCTCTGAGGAAGTTGTGACGGGTGGCTTCGCTGCTCGTGACGGCTACCGCGTCACATCCGACTCGGCCAACCAATTCCGCAACATGCTCGAGGCTGCCCAGCACGTTGAGCCCTCGCTGACGAGCCCACCCGATCTCCTCGGCCGGAACACACACGCCCAGCACCTTCATCCCTGACTGTGGGTTGTCCGCGAGCAGCCGACCAAGGTCGGCAGCCCCGGCCGCGCTTCCGGCGATGAGAACACTGCGGAGTCCGTGGCCCTTGCGCTGGCGGGCGCGCAGGATGTAACGCGCGGCAAGCCGCACGCCAACACTCAAGCCAACCGCGATGGGCACAGCCACGACGCACAGGGTGAGGAGGCCAACCCGATTCATCAGACCGGCAGGAAAGGCTCCCGCCAAGATTGCGAGACCGCCGGCGCGGAGGACGGCCCTCAGCTCGTCTCCGCCCACCCCTACCTTGATGCGGTCGTAGCCCCGATTGGAGGCCACGGCCACCAGCCACAGCAGCGGGGCCGACGCCACCAGGGCAACGTTCTTCAGTGGGCTGAACCCGAACGGCCCGGTGACCAGGGACAGCGCGACTGCTAAGAGCGCGACAACCATGTCCGCGCCCATCAGAAGTCCGACATAACGGCGGCTCCACACCGAGAACCGGCCCGCGGCGGCGGTGCCACCGGCAGCGTCTACTCGGGCCTGCTCAACGGAATCCGCAACAATCGATGGGGTGGACGACTGGTCGTCGTGAGCCGTCTTCTCGGTGACGGTCCGGCCTTCGTCCGGCCAGGACTCGAACAGCTCCGCCACCGGCTGCGTCATGACGCTGTCGGCCTCGTGCCGCTTGGGCTCGAGCAGGACAGCGCTCTTGAGTTGTTCCATTTCCCTGTATCCCCCGATTAGTACGTCGCCCCCGCTGACGACTACCTAAATTATTTGGGGGATCATGATCAAGAGACCATGGACCAAGAGCATGAGCTTCACTCTCCAAGCAGGCGAGCTGCTTGGGGCCTCGATCGAATCTCCCCCGAGATATCTAGGCCTGGCCAGACTATCGCGATTCGGTCACCCATAGGGCGTTGAGACCGAATCGTAACCTTCAACTTCTGTCGATCGCGCGCGGAAGTTGATCATGATGACATGATCAACTTCACCCCGGCATCAGACCTTTACGCCAGGCGTCCGCGCGGTCGCCAGGCATTCGCCAGAGTCACCCCGAGTGTGCCGTGAACCACCGACTCCGGGTTGATCAAGATTAACCTCGCTGAGCGATCAACTCCCGCAGCGCAGAACTCGAAGTATGGGACGTATAAGGGAAGTAGCGGACTTCAGCGCCCACCGACGCCATGTCCCGCTCCAGCTTCAAGCCCTTGGGTGTGCCCCGCCAGTCGTCGCCCTTGAAGATCACATCGAAGTGGTGCTGCTCCCAAGCGGCGATCTTGTCATTCGCATACTCCGGGACGACCAGGTCAACCACATCAAGGGCCGCAACGACCTCAATTCGCTCCTCAAGCGGCACGATCGGATATTTATTCTTCATGCCGTACAGAACGTCGTCGCTCACCACGGCCGCAATAAGTCGATCACACATTTCCCGGGCACGCAGGAGAATATTGAGATGTCCAATGTGAAACATGTCCCATCCCCCGGGCACGTATCCAATTATTGGTCGATTCGGTTGTTTCATAATCGTGCTCTCCGTGCTCGCATGCACTGCGGACTAGTAAACGTGGATTCTTGCGAAGAACCGGGCCCCCATTGGGGACGTGATCAAAGATGCGAGCTCACCCTTGCGGGTGACCGACGCTCGGTCAGGCAACGGCGCTGCGTGTCACCGGCAGCAGTGCAGCATGCAGCTTCCGGCTCGACGTGGTGCGCATGGGAGCCAGCCGGATGAGCTGAGGGGCCTCGAGCGGCACGAGCTCATCCACCGCGCCGAAGATCACAGCGCCCTCCGGCGCATGGACCTTGGTTGACGAGACTTCGATGACGCCATCCACCCCGCGGACGTGCCTCAGCAGCGCCATGCGCTCGTGCAAAGGCACAACCGGTGGCCGACCATAAGTGATCTCGACGAGTTCGTCAGAGAAGGCTCCGACGATGAGCTTGGTGCATCGGCGGCGGGCCTCGGAAATCAGCCCCAGATCGCGCACGTTGAGCATGTCAAAAGAGCTGGCCAAAAAGCCGAGCATGAGAATCCCCCGAGTCTCTGTTGTCCCCCCGAATGGACCGCAACCTTCTCCAGTCCGAGACGAACGATACAGGACCCTGAGCTGTCGTGATAGTAGATGTCAGATGTGAGGTTCAGATCACACCGGCACCATGAGGCGGTGCGGCTCACCACCGTGCTCGAGGCGCCGACAACGGCCCGTGCTGGCGCTCAGCTGATGCGGAGAACATGGTCCGCACGACCAGCGCTACCCCGGACGATGCGGGCGTTGTCCTCGTCGTTGCCCAAGGTCCGGTCGAGCGCGCTCTCCGGCCCGAGACCGAAGCGGCGGTGCCGCGCGACCAGCCGGTGCTGGCGTACTGCGTCATCCAGTGCCACGAACCACGCCTCGTCCAGCATCGGCCGCACCTGGTCCCACGGGGGATCGGCCAGCAGTAGGTAGTTGCCCTCGGTGATCACCAGGCCCACCTCGGGGCCGATCTCCACCTCGTGTGCGATCGACTCCTCGATCTCCCGGTGGAACTCCGGCGCGTAGATCGTGTCGCTCGACTCCCGAATCCGCCGCAGCAGCGCCACGTAGCCGACCGCGTCGAACGTGTGCGGCGCTCCCTTGACCGGGGTCAGCCCGCGTCGTTCCAGCACCCGCTGGGACAGGTGGAAGGCGTCCATCCCGACCAGCGCGACCTTGCCCGGGTGCCGCCTCGACAGCTCGGCATACAGCTGGTCGGCGAGCGTCGACTTGCCTGAGCCCGGGGCGCCGGCGATGCCGAGCACTGACCGCCGACCTGAGGTCAGCAACCGCTCCGCCCGCTCCAGCAGTCGGGCCTCGCCGGGCCCGGGCCAGCTGATCGTCTCGGGCCCGCTCGGGTCACTCATGCGCTCAACGCTATCGGGCGCCCGCGGCTGCGGGTCAGCCGGCGAGCCGGTCGGCAGCGATGATCACGGCGGCGGCCGTCCAGGCCAGCGGAGCGACCGAGGCAGGGCTGCCGTCGGCCAGCACCTTCTCGGGCAGCGATCCCGCCGCTGTCCGGTGCCCGTCCAGCCAGCGCAACCGCTGCACCGTCGCCGGGCGCTCCTCCACCCAGGCCGAAGCCATGGCATAGCTGGAGCCGGCGGTGGTCCAGCTGACCCCGTCGTCGCGCCACGACCCCCCGGGCGCGAGACCGCCGGCGGGACGAGCCATCGCCGACTCCGCCTGCCGCCACGCCGCCACGACCTCCGGATCGGCCGACGCCGCGTACGGGGGCAGCAGGAAGGTGATCCCGAGGTCGGCGGTATCCGCCCCGTTCCCGGGGTGGCGGGGATAGCCGTCCGAGCCGAACGCAGCGGTGATGGACCCGGCCAGCTGGTCCGCGACGGCGGCGAACCGGTCCCGGGCCACCGGCTCCCCCGCGATCGCGTAGAGCGACGACGCGGCAGTCAGCCCGGCGCGCAGCAGTGCCGCCGTGGCCAGTGTCGGCTTCCGCTCGGACACCTCCCAATAGTCCGGCGAGGCGGGGGGCAACCCCGACGTCGGGTCGAGGACCTCCACGGCAGCAGCGGCTGAGCGGTCGAGCAGCTGGCGGTACCGCGCGATGAAGGACGCCCGCTGCTCGACCGGCAGTGCGGTCACCACCTCGTTCATGCCCCACAGTGCCCAGCCCAGGCCGTCCAGCTGGACCCCTCGGTCGTCGGGTACGCCGCTGCCGTCCGGCCGATAGCGGGCCTCGAACCGCCCGGACTGCGGCTGCACCGCCTGCAGGAAGGTCAGCACCCGCTCCGCGTCGGCCGCATGACCGGTACGGGCCAGGGCACTGGCGACCAGCGCCGCGTCGCGGGGCCAGACATAGCGCCAGGGCTCCGCCCACCCCGCCACCGCAACCCCGTACGGGCTGCTCAGCACGTGCAGATCAAGCAGGGCGTCGCGGACCATGGTCGACGAACCGAGCTCGGCCACCACGGGTACGCTGCCCTCAGCCAGCCAGGCACGCTGCTCAGCGGCCAGCCGCGCACTGTCCGCGGTGCCGGCGAGCACCCGGGTGCCGGGGACCAGGCTGGCCGGATCCGACACCTCCACCACCGCACCACCGGCCCCGAGCGCGAGCGTGGCCGAATAGAGCGGCCAGTACGCCGGTCGGGGGCGGACCACCGCGACGGCGACGACCGCACCCAGGACCAGCGCCATCGCGATCCCGGCGATGACGATGGCGCGCCGCCGCTTCCGCGTACGCCGGGCCGGGTGCTGTGCGATCGGCCGACGGGTGCGCGCAGTGCTCAGCCCGACGCTCATGCGCCCGAGCCTAGACGGCGATTCCCCGCCCCACTCGCCGGAAGCCGACTGCACGCGCTACTCTTCCCTCACGTGAGGGGAGAGTTTGCCCCTCATCGGCGTACCCAGCGACGATGCTGACCACCGGGCCATCCCTCCCCACCCGATCGGAACAGCATGAGCGTCTCCGTCCCCGCCCGACCCCCGGCCGACAACCCCGACCAGATCTCCGTCCTGCAGGCGCTGCGCTCGCCGCGCCGGCTGCGGACCGAGGTGCTGGCCGGCCTGGTCGTGGCCCTGGCCCTGATCCCTGAGGCCATCTCCTTCTCGATCATCGCGGGAGTCGACCCGCGGGTCGGGCTGTTCGCGTCCTTCACCATGGCGGTCACCATCGCCATCGTCGGCGGTCGGCCGGCGATGATCTCTGCGGCGACCGGAGCGGTGGCGCTGGTGGTGGCCCCCCTTACCCGCGAACACGGGATCGACTATCTGGTGGCCACCGTCATCGTGGCCGGCGTCCTGCAGATCGCCCTCAGCGCCATCGGGGTGGCCAAGCTGATGCGGTTCATCCCGCGGAGCGTGATGATCGGCTTCGTCAACGCCCTCGCCATCTTGATCTTCACCGCCCAACTGCCGCAGCTGATCGGGGTGTCGTGGCTGGTCTACCCGCTGGTCGCGGTCGCGCTGGCGATCATGGTCCTGCTCCCCCGGCTGACCACTGCGGTCCCGGCACCGTTGGTCGCCATCGTGGCGCTGAGCGCCTTCACCATCGCGTTCGGGGTCGGCGTGCCGACCGTCGGCGACCAGGGCGAGCTGCCCGACAGCCTGCCGGGGCTGTTGATTCCGAATGTGCCGCTCACGGTGGAGACCCTGCGGATCATTGCGCCGTACGCCATCGGCGTCGCCCTGGTCGGTCTGCTCGAGTCGCTGATGACGGCCAAGCTGGTCGACGAGGTGACCGACACCCGCTCCGACAAGACCCGCGAGGGCTGGGGCCAGGGAGTCGCCAACGTCGTCACCGGGTTCTTCGGCGGCATGGGCGGCTGCGCGATGATCGGTCAGACCATGATCAACGTCAAGGTCTCGGGTGCGCGGACCCGGATCTCGACCTTCCTGGCCGGGGTGTTCCTGCTCATCTTGGTCGTGGTCCTCGGTGACGTGGTCGGACTAATCCCGATGGCGGCCCTGGTCGCCGTGATGATCATGGTCTCGGTCGGCACCTTCGACTGGCACAGCATCCGCCCCGCCACCCTGCGCCGGATGCCACCGGCCGAGACCTCGGTGATGGTCATCACCGTCGCTGTCACCGTCGTGTCGCACAACCTCGCCTTCGGTGTCGTGGCCGGCGTACTGACTGCCATGGTGCTGTTCGCCCGGCGGGTCGCCCACCTGACCGAGGTGGTCCCGGTCAGCGACGCCGCCGACGGCACCCGGACGTACGCCGTTCGGGGAGCGTTGTTCTTCGCCTCCAGCAACGACCTCGTCGGCCAGTTCGACTATCGAAACGATCCCGAGCACGTGGTCATCGATCTGTCGGAGTCGCACGTCTGGGACGCCTCGAGTGTGGCAGCGCTGGACTCGGTGGTCAGCAAGTACGCCGCCCGCGGCAAGCGCGCTGAGATCGTCGGCCTGAACGAGGCCAGTGAGCAGCGGCACGCCCGGCTCAGTGGACAGCTGGGGGCCGAGAACTGATGGCTCACCTGCAGATCGGCCAGGTGGCGCAGCAGACCGAGCTCTCCATCCGGACCCTGCGCCACTACGACGAGGTCGGGCTGGTCACCCCGTCCGCGCGCAGCGGCGGGGGGTTCCGCCTCTATACCGACGAAGACGTCCAGCGGCTGCTGGTCATCCGCCGGATGAAGCCACTCGAGTTCACCCTCGAGGAGATGCGTCGGCTGCTGGCCGCCTTGGACGGGCTGGACGATCCCACCACCGATCCGGCCGGCCACGCCGAGGCCGCCAGCTTCGTGGCGCAGTGCCACGAGAAGGCCCGGCTGAGCTGTGAGCGACTGCAGCGGCAGCTGGCCTACGCCGAGGAGCTGACCGGGGTGCTCGGGAGCCGACTGCAGCAGCGCTAGCCGGTCTTCGCGGTGATCTGCGAGGCGGCGTCGCGGACCTCGCCGACCAGCTCCTCCAGCACGTCCTCGAGCACCACCACGCCCAGCAGCGTGCCCTGGTCGTCGACCACCCTGGCCATGTGCGACCCGCGCGCCTGCATCGTCTTGAGCGCGTCCCGCAGCCGGCTGTCGCAGCCCAGGGTGGCCATCGGGCGTACCCACTTGGCAGCGATCGGCAGCTCCCGCCGCGCCGGATCGGCCTCCAGCACGTCCTTGATGTGCAGATAGCCCAAGACGTTGACGGCGCCGTCGTCGTCGGTCCGGGTCACCGGGAACCGCGAGTAGCCGGTGTCGGCACACAGCTGCTCGACGTCGGCCAGGGTGCACTCCGGTCCGACCGACCGCAGCGTGGCCGTGGGCAGCAGGACCGCGGCAACCGTGCGACCACTGAAGTCGAGCGCACCGGACAGCAGGTCGTACGCCTCCTGGTCGATCATGCCCTCCCGCCGTGACTCGTCCACCAGGCCGCGGACCTCGTCGCGGGTGTAGGTCGACCCGACTTCATCCTTGGGCTCGACCCGGAGCAGCTTCAGCACCAGGTTGGCCAGGGTGTTCAGCAGCCACACCAGCGGACGCAGCACGGTCACCAGCAGCATCAGCGGTGGCGCCAGCAACAGCGCAGCCTGCTCCGGCTTGGCCAGGGCGATGTTCTTGGGCACCATCTCCCCCACCACGACGTGCAGGGTGACCACGATGGCCAGCGCCAGCACGAACGACACCGGATAGACCACCATCGGTGGCAGCCCGATGGCGGCGAAGACCGGCTCCAGCAGGTGGGCGACGGCGGGTTCGCCGATGGCGCCCAGCCCCAGGGTGCAGACGGTGATGCCCAGCTGGGAGCCGGCCATCATCGTCGACACGTCCTCCAGGGCTCGCAAGGTGGTGCGGGCCCGCCGCGAACCAGCCAGCGCCAACGGCTCGATCTTGGTCCGGCGCGCGGAGATCAGGGCGAACTCCGCCCCGACGAAGAAGAAGTTCAGTGCCAACAAGCCGACAGCGACGGCGACCGCTCCGAGGCTGGTCATGGGTGGCTCCGTCCGGCGCGTCGACCTCGGGGGGTGCTCGGCAGCGGCTCCTGCACCGACATCACGATGCGATCGATCCGTCGGCCCTCCATCCGCTGCACGGTCAGCGTGATGACGCGCTCACCGATCGGGTCCGGACCGTCGTCGTCCAGGTCGATCGCGTACGGCAGGCTGAACTCGACGTGGTCGCCCGCCACCGGCAGGGAACCGAGCCGCTCCTGCACGAGACCCGCGATGGTGTCGTAGTTCTCACCCTCCGGCACCGCGATGCCTGTCATGTCGGCCACCTCGTCGGGACGCAGCAGTCCCGACAGCGTCCAGCTGCCATCGCTGTTGTGCCGGCCGTTGACCCCCAGCCGATCGTGCTCATCGACGATGTCGCCGACGATCTCCTCGACCACGTCCTCCAGCGTCACCACCCCCGCGGTGCCGCCGTACTCGTCGACCACCACCGCGAACTGCATACCCCCGCCGCGCAGCAGGGTGAGCAGCGGATCGAGCTCCAGCGTCTCCGGCACCAGCACCGGTGGCTGGGCGACGTCTGCGACCCGTACCCGGTCGCGGTCGGCCACGTCCACCGCGACCGCATGCTTGATGTGCACCGCCCCGACCACCTCGTCGGTGTGAGCGCCGACCACCGGAAAGCGGGAGTGGCCGGTGGTGCGAGCGGCGTCGATGATCACCGACACCGGGTCAACCGCGCGGACGCTGTGCATCCGCACCCGGGGGGTCATGATGTCGTCGGCCGTCTTGTCCCGGAAGGCGATCGAGCGCTCGACCAGCGAGGCGGTCTCGTGGTCCAGCACGCCCTCGCGCGCCGACCGGCGGACCAGCGATCCGATCTCCTCGGCGCTGCGGACCGAGCGGAGCTCCTCCTGTGGCTCGATGCCCAGCGAGGACACGATGGCGTTGGCGGTGTTGTTGCACAGCCGGATCGGCCAGATCATCACCTTGGTGAAGCCCCGCTGGAACAGCTGGGTGGCCTTGCTCACCCGCAGCGGGTCGGCGATGGCGAGGTTCTTGGGCACCAGCTCGCCGAACACCATGGTCCCGACGTTGGCCAGCACCAGAGCGAGGGCGAGGGCCACCGGGGTGACAGCCCCGTTCGGCAGCCCGATCCCGGTCAGTGGCGTACGCAACAGCGCAGCCAGCGCCGGCTCGGCGAGGAAGCCGATGGCCAGATTGGTCACGGTGATGCCCAGCTGCGCGCCGGACAACTGGGTTGACAGGGAACGGAGCGCGGTCAGCACCCCCGCCGCCGAGGTGTCTCCGCCGGCCGCTGCGCGTTCGACTGTCGACCGGTCGACGGTGACGAAGCCGAACTCGGCCGCCACGAACACCCCGCAGGCCACGACCATGGCCACCGCAACCGCGAGCAGGATCCACTCGGTCATCTCACGTCCTCGGCTGAGTGGTGGACCGGGGACGGATGGTACTGCCGGGGGGCGCGCTGGGAGGACTGGTCATAGCCATGATCATCCAAGTTTAGCAACGCTGGAAAGCCCGAGCCGGGACCCGCCACGGCTCAGAAGGGGAACAGCGCGATGTAGATCACCAGGGCCAGGCAGAACGTCGCGGGCACCAGCAACAACCACCACGACCCGTCGTTCCCGGCGGCGTCGAGGACGGCCGGCGGGCTGGTGCGCTCGGCGGCACCAGGAGTGACGGCCTCCACCGCAGCGGAGGGGTTCGCCGCCGGGCCCGTGGCAGAGAGGTTGGTTGCCGCCATTGCGGTGCGTCGAGTGGCTCGCCTAGGCATCTGAAGTTCCGTCCCGCCGGGAGGAGCACAGCTGCTCCTCGGATACAGAGGTGACGACGCCCCGACGCCTGCCATTGCCGACTATAGGTTCGCCCCGACGCCGCTGCGGGCCGAGACCAAACCGAAACGCTGCGCCGTCGTCGGTCCCGGCAAAGGCCTGCGGGCCGAGACCAAACCGCAACGCTGGACCTAGGCTCGGCCAGGTGAACACTGACCCGGCGTACCCGGTCCAGCCGGTATCCAGCACCGCTCCTGCACTGGCCGGGCGGGTCGCTTTGGACCAGGAATGGCACGACCTCAGCTTCCTGCACTGGCGGGTGGACCCGGCGGCGGTGGCGCCGCTGCTGCCCGCCGGCACCCGACCCGACACGTACGACGGCTCGAGCTGGGTGGGACTGATCCCGTTCGAGCTGACCCGGGCCCGGTTCGGTTCCGGCCCACCGCTGCCCTGGGTCGGATCGTTCCCGGAGACCAACGTGCGGCTGTACGCGGTCGATGCGGCCGGCCGGCGCGGTGTGGTGTTCTGCTCCCTGGAGGCGTCCCGGCTGCTGTTCGTCCTCGGCGCCCGCTGGACGCTGGGGCTGAACTACACCTGGGCCCGGATGCGGATCGAGCGGCAGGAGGACCTGCTGACCTATCAGAGCCGCCGCCGGTGGCCGGGCCCCCGCGACGCCCGGACCCGGGCCGTGGTGCGGGTCGGCAGCACCGAGGTCCACGACGACCCGTTGGCCGACTTCCTCACCGCCCGGTGGGGACTGCACACCCGCCGCCTCGGGCGTACGTTCTTCCTGCCCAACATCCATCCGCGCTGGCCGTTGCTGACAGCCGAGCTGCTCGAGCTCGACGACACCCTGCTGGCCACGGCCGGCTTCCCCCAGCTGGCGGGGCGCGCCCCGGACTCGGTGCTCTTCTCGCCCGGGGTGCGGACTCAGTTCGGCTTTCCCGCCCGTCGCCCACCGTCGGAGCCGCCACGGGCCGACCAGTCTGTCGCCCAGGGGGACCCCGACTGGGACCGACGTCAGACCTAGCGTCTATAAAGGGCAGATGGACTTTCGCTATCTGGGCAACTCCGGACTCAAGATCTCTGAGATCACCTACGGCAACTGGCTGACGCACGGCTCCCAGGTGGAGAACGACATCGCCACCTCGTGCGTGCACGCCTCGCTGGACGCCGGCATCACCACCTTCGACACCGCCGACGTCTACGCCAACACGAAGGCCGAGACCGTCCTCGGCGAAGCGCTGAAGGGCACCCGCCGCGAGTCGGTCGAGATCTTCACCAAGGTGTTCGGCCCCACCGGGCCGAAGGGCCCCAACGACTCGGGCCTGTCCCGCAAGCACATCCTCGAGTCGATCAACGGCTCACTGACCCGGCTGCAGACCGACTACGTCGACCTCTACCAGGCCCACCGCTACGACTATGAGACCCCGCTCGAAGAGACCATGCAGGCCTTCGCCGATGTGGTTCGCGCCGGCAAGGTGCTCTATATCGGGGTCAGCGAGTGGACCGCGGACCAGATCCGGGCCGGACACGCGCTCGCCACCGAGCTCGGCGTCCAGCTCATCTCCAACCAGCCGCAGTACTCCATGCTGTGGCGGGTCATCGAGGGCGAGGTCGTGCCGGTCTCCACCGAGCTCGGCCTGAGCCAGGTCGTCTGGTCGCCGATCGCCCAGGGCGTGCTGACCGGCAAGTATCTGCCCGGCCAGACCCCGCCCGAGGGGTCGCGAGCCACCGACCAGGCGGGCGGGGCCAACGCCATCAAGCGGTTCATGAATGACGACACCCTCACCCGGGTGCAGGAGCTGAAGCCGATCGCCGCCGACCTCGGCCTGTCGATGGCGCAACTGGCCATCGCCTGGACGCTGCAGAACCCGAATGTGGCCACGGCCATCATCGGGGCGTCGCGGCCGGAGCAGGTGCAGGACAACGTCGGCGCCGCCGGAGTCAAGCTGTCGGCCGACGTGCTGACCCGGATCGACGAGGTGCTCGGCGACACGGTCGAGCGCGACCCGGCCCGCACCTTCGACAGCTCGCCGAAGACCCGCGAGACCTGAGCAGCCAGCCCGGGCAGGCGGGCCGCGGAATAGCGGCCCGCAACCCGGTGCTGGAATGACCATGAAGTCCATCGGGTTCTTGTCCTTCGGCCATTGGGGTCGCGTCCCCGGCTCCGCCACGCCCACGGCCGCCGACGCCCTGCGCCAGACGATCGAGCTGGCGGTCGCCGCCGAGGAGATCGGCATCGACGGGGCGTACGTGCGGGTGCACCACTTCGCCCGTCAATCCTCAACGCCCTTCCCGCTGTTGGCGGCGATGGCCGCTCGAACCAGCCGGATCGAGCTGGGGACCGGCGTGATCGACCTGCGCTATGAGAACCCGTACGCCATGGCCGAGCAGGCGGCGGTCGCGGACCTGATCAGTGGCGGCCGGCTCCAGCTCGGCGTCAGCCGGGGATCGCCCGAGACGGTGCTGAACGGCGCTCGGGTGTTCGGCCTCCAGCCACCCGAGGGCGTCTCCGAAGCTGACGATGCCCGCGAGCGAGCGCGCGTCTTCCGGGCGGTAGCCAGCGGGGCGAAGGTCGCACCGGCGAATCCGACCATGACCGGGTCGAGTGGCCTGGTTCCGGTGCAGCCACAATCACCCGGGCTCAGCGAGCGCATCTGGTGGGGGTCGGGCACCCGCGACACTGCCCGCTGGGCCGGCGAGCAGGGCTACAACCTGCAGAGCTCGACCCTGCTCAGCGAGGACACCGGCGTGCCGTTCGGCGACCTCCAAGCGGAGCAGATCGCCATCTTCCGCGATGCGTTCCAGGCGGCCGGGTGGTCGCGCACGCCGCGGGTCTCGGTCAGCCGCAGCATCATCCCGCTGGTCACCGACGAGGACCGGCACTACTTCGGCGGCTCGGCGGATGAGGATCAGGTCGGCCTGCTCGACGGCGTCCGCAGCCGGTTCGGCCGCAGCTATGTCGGCGAACCGGATGTGCTCGCCGAGGAACTGGCCCGCGACGCCGCCGTCCGCGAGGCGGACACCCTGCTGATCACGGTCCCCAATCAACTCGGGGTGGCCTACAACGCCCATCTGCTGGAGTCGATCGCGGAGCACGTGGCACCGGCGCTGGGCTGGAAGCCGAACACAGCGGTATCCGTCGGCGGCGATCCGGTGTCGTCCGCCTAGGTCAGCGGGGCGGTCCGGTGGATCGTCAGCTGTTCCTCACGCAGGTCTGGAACGATCGCCGACTCCTCAGGCGGTCTGGCGCGCCAGCCGCTGTTCGAGCTCGGCCACCCCGTCGCCGTGCAGCGATGCGAGGTACGCAGGTCGTCCCGCCATCGCCATGACCAGGTCGAGCTGCTTTCCTCGTACGGCCGGACCCTGGCCCGCTTCGAAGGACGAATCGCCGGCTTTCAGCGTGAGGCCGCTCACCAGGCTCTTGCTGTTGACCGCGAAGTCGCGCGTCGCGAAGAAGCGCGCGACCTCCTGCACACCTGACGGATCGGGCACCAGCTCCAGGCCGGCGGGGCGGGCGATGTCTTGGCCGTGGACGATGACTTCGCCCAGCATCGCCGCGTAGTGCTTGGTCGGCGACACCGTCTTGTCGGCAGCTGCCCGAAACATCGCCAGCGTTTCTTCCGGTGCGGCCCCGAGGTATCTGCTCAGCCGGCGCTCATTGTGCAGCTTCGAGTTGAACCCCGCCAGCACGATGCTGCGCAGCCAGGCTCCCGTTCCCGTGGTGGCCGCTGCGCTCAGATGCGCCACGACCTGGGACACCGACCAGTCACCGCACAGCGTCGGTTCTCGCCAGCGCTCGGTGTCCAACGACGACAGCGCATCGATCAGGCGGAATCTCTCCGCATGAATCGCTGCCCAGAAGTCGCGCTTGTCCATGGGTGTCTGCCTCCGTACTGGGCAACGATCGAGCTGCATCGCAACGATTCCGCGCCCGGGGTGCAGCCTCCCAAACCCCGGGGCGGCGGTTCGAGCGAGATCCGCCGGCCGACCGTTGCTTTACACTGTAATCACAGCCGTACCGTCGGCCAGGAAGTCAGGACACGTGCCTTGACGCCTGCCGCGCCCCGGACCCGATCCGCGGACGGCCCGCCGCTGGGTCCCCGCCCCAATTTCGACGCTCCACGCACGACCTGGCCAGAAAGTGTCTGTCATGACCGAACCCGAGTATGTGATCGGCGAGCGCTATCGGCTCCGCTCACGGCTGGGCAACGGGGGCATGGCCGAGGTGTGGTCAGCCGACGACCTGCGACTGGGCCGGGTCGTCGCCATCAAGCGGCTCTCCCCCGCGCTGGCCCTTGATCCGGTCGCGCAGGAGCGCTTCTCCCGTGAGGCCCAGACCTCGGCCGGGCTGAGCCATCCCGCCATCGCTGCCGTGTACGACACGGGCGCGGAGGTCGACGCGAGCGGCCTGAGCCTTCCGTACCTGGTGATGGAGCTGGTGGACGGCCCGACCTTGCGTGAGGTGCTGGAGCGGCGCGGGCGGTTGCCGGCTGCAGAGGCCCTGCGCCTGGTCGACGGGGTGCTGGCCGCCCTCGCCCACGCTCACTCCCGTGGTCTCATCCACCGTGACGTGAAGCCCGCCAACATCATGGTCAGCTCCAACGGGCAGGTGAAGGTGGTGGACTTCGGCATCGCCAGGACCGTCACCGATGCCGCGACCCGGCTGACTCAGACCGCAGCCGTCATCGGCACCGCCAGCTATCTGTCGCCGGAGCAGGCCAGCGGCAGGGCGGTCGACATCCGGAGCGATCTCTATTCCGTCGGCTGTCTGCTCTACGAGCTGGTCACCGGCCGCGCGCCGTTCGTCGGCGACTCGGCCATCAGCGTCGCCTATCAGCACGTCCGTGAGGCTCCAGTGCCCCCGTCTTCGCTGCGGCCGGAGCTGCCGGCCGGGGTGGACGCCGTCATCCTGACCGCCATGGCGAAGGACCCGGACCACCGGTTCGCTACGGCTGGCGCCATGCGGACCGCTATCGCCGCTGTCGACGTGGCGGGCGTCGTCGACGCAGCGTCCGCGGCCGGCTTGGTGAGCGACCAGACGGTCATCGCTGCGCGCCCGACCGCGCCGGTCCCGCCCGCCACCGCAGTCACCCAACCGGTCCTGCCCACCACCGCAGTCACCCGCCCGGTCCCACTGCCGGACGACTCAGGCTCGCAGCCACCCACGGCACTCCCAACCACCCAGGCCCTCGACGTACGCCCCGGACCGAAGCGCCGGCGCGGTCGGGCACTGCTGGCTGCCCTGTTCATCTCGGCCGTGGTGGCCCTCGGCTCCCTCATCACCGCGCAGGTCTGGGCGCCCGGACAGGCTTCGGCGCGGACGGTGCTGGTGCCGCTGGTGATCGGCCACTCGCCCCGAGACGCAGCGAAGGTGCTCAGTGAGACCGAGCTCACGATCGAGCGACTGAACGAGCCTGCGGACGACGACGTGGTGACGAGCCAGAGCCCGGAGGCCGGGCAGACCGCCGAGCGGGGCACGACCGTCCGGGTGACCTTCGGTTCCGGCGTACGGACCGGCACCGTCCCGGCCGGGCTGCGGGGCACCTCGGTGGAGCGCGCCGAGAAGCTGCTGGAGAAGGCCGGCTTCGACAAGCATGAGCGGCAGCAGAACGGCCGCCCCGGGGAGGCCGACGACGACGCCATCGTGGTCGGCGTATCGCCGGCCGAGGGGGTCACGGTCAGCGTGGACACCGTGGTGCTTCTGGTGCTCGGGCCGACGACGCGGTCCGCGCCCGAGCCGTCCACGACACGGAGCAACACGTCGACCGATGACAAAACGGCGACATCGACACCGGACGCGAAGGCGTCGGCGACGCCGAGCCCCACCCCGACAGCTGATCCCACGACCACCGCGCCCACGACCGCCACGCCCCGCCCGTCCGCCACGAGCACGACGACCCGTCCTCCGACACCGACCGCATCCAGCACGGCGGGCCCGGGACCGGACCCCACGACGCCGCCCGCGGGGAAGCCGACGAGCTCGAGACCATCCGCGAGTGCGCCGACCACGAGCGCGGCGAGCGAGCCTGCGGACGCGCCGGTGGGCGGCGGCTGATCAGCTCCCTGGGCGCCAGCGCAGCACCGGTACGCAGAGCAGCCCCGAGGCGACGCCGTCCCCGGCCCGGTCCAGCTCCTGCATCCGGAACCGTCGCCCGTAGCGCCGCACGCTGCGCTCAACCAGCTCGCCGACGACCGTGTCCTGGGCCAGTGCGTTGGCGGCGGTGTTGTGCACCGTGACCTCCAGCTCGTTGGCCCCCGTCCGTACCGCCGAGGTGAGCTCGACGACGTACGGCGGTTGCCACGCCACCCCACACTCCACCCCGTTGACCGACACCACGGCCACCTCGCCCACGGGCGGCGTCACCTGGACGCGATACGAGCTGCCCCGGATGCCGTCGGTGTCAGCCGTGCCCGCCGAGGTCGCTGCCACCGGACCGAGGTCGAGCAGCACCCGCTCCGCTCCCGCCGCGGACTCGAACGTCGTCGTGTAGGTGGCGGCGCCGGCGAACCCCGCCCGGGCCGGGTCGTCCTCCCACCGGTGCGGCAACGACACGGCGACCGCCGGTTCGGCCGCGAACCGCACCCGCCAGCCGCCGTCCAGGACCACGACGCGGTCGGGCCCGAGTGCCCCGGCTGCAGCCGGCGCCGCCGTGGCCGCGCCCGCGTCGGTGATGGCGTCGGACAGGATCAGCACGGTGGCCTGGTAGGCGTCGAGCTCGATCGGGATAGCGTCCCGTGCCGTCCCCGACCGGCGGACCATGCCGGTGCCGGCGTCCCACTCCTCGAACCCGGCGCGCGGTTCACGTGGGTGGACGGCGACCGACTGCTTGGCGCCGCCGGTGTTGACCACCAGATAGAGGTCGGTCGGCTGCTCGCCGTCGATGCGGCGATGCAGCACGCCGAGATCTGCCGAGGCCGGTTCGAGCCGGACGTCAGGAGCGACGACCCGGCTCAGCGCCGCCGGCAGCGCGCTGACGTCAAGATCTGCTGGTCCGACGGCGATCACCGTCCCGCCGGCGTCCGCCAGGGCGTCCAGCCACTCCTGCGTCGCCGCGGGGACGGCAGTGACGAAGGGCAGCACCACCACCGGGGCCGGCGCAATCGCACCCTGCATGACCGCGTCGTCATCGACGAGGTCGTAGTCCCAGCCACCCTGGCGCAGCAGCCGGGGGATGTCGGGCCCGACCTGGCGCCGCGTCTCCCGCCACAGGTCGAGCGACCCGCCGACCTCGGGACCGAGGCCGGGAAAGATGTCGTCGGCGGGGAGGTAGAGGCTGACGTCGGCCACGTGCGACCCCTGGCGCATCAGCCAGCACAGCCGGGTGAGGTACGCCGTGAGCTGCGGCATCGCAGGCCACCACGGGTTGCGGTCGTCCAACGCTCCGGCGGCGTAGAAGAACCAGCCCAGCCCGGGCGCATCCGCCGGTGAGTACGGCCAGCCGTGGCCGACCAGCTGGTTGACCCCGGACAGCAGGTGCTCGTGCGCCTCGCCCTTGAGGTCCAGCGGGGTGGCCCGAAACGATGGCGAGTGGACCCAGGTCCACACCTCCGAGGAGACCACGTCGCGGCCGTAGAGGTGCGCAGCCGAGGAGGCCCAGCGGGTCTGGGTGATCTCGGTCCAGCCCCACCCCTCCCCCTCGAAGCGGTCGGCGAACCGATAGCTGCTGACGGTGGCGGGCGGGACCCCGTATCCCTGGATTCGGAAGGCGACACCGTGTCCGGCCGCCCAGCGCTGGACGACGGCGACGAAGTTCTGCTCGTACAGCTCGATCAGGGTGCGGTAGTAGTCGCGGCGCAGCTGGTCCGATCCTGGCGCGTCGACGACCAGCTGGTACAGCCTCGGGGACAGCGGATAGCCGCGGCGGCGCTCGAACTCCGCCGGCAGCGCCGGAGTCCAGTTGGCGCCGTAGACCTCGAGGCTGTCGCAGAACACCGACCCCACCAACTCAGCCGGGACCGCGGCCAGCAACGCGTCCCCCACCACCCGCAGGTGGTGCTCAGTGGCCGCCCGGCTGTAGTGGTCGAGCACCGGACCCTCGGCGCCGGCGGCCGCTCGCTTCACGTTCTGCCCGGTCAGCTGCGCGTATGCCAGCAGCACCTGCCGCGGACCGACCCCGACCGGCACCCGGATCGTGCCGTCCACGACCGGGAGCGGACTGCAGTCGTCCGGCGGCTCCTGCACCGTGCCGGGGCCGACGAAGGCGGCGACCAGCTCGTCGCCCGGGAAGGGTGCCACCACAGGGACGTCCAAGGCGTTGGGACCGATCTCGCGGCGGTCCCAGTGCAGGCGGCGGGCGGCATGCTCGGCACCGATGTGGGGACCCCCGAAGGACCAGCCGCTGCCGAGGGTGAGGTCCAGCTGCAACCCGAGCTCGGCCGCCCGCTCCGCGGCATACCGCAGCCGCTCGCCGAACTCCGCCGACAGCAGTCGAGGGCTGCCCTCGCCAAGTGGATAGACGTAGGACACCTCCACCCCGCCGATTCCGGCCGCGGCCATCGCGGTGAGCTGGCGGTCGAGGTCGGCGGGCTGGACCTCCGGACCGAACCACCACCACCGCATCCGGGGCCTGCAGTCGGGTGGCGGATCGGCGAACCCGGCCCGCAGGTCGTCGAGGGTGGTGCGGCTCAACGTCGGCTCCTTCGCCGTGGGGGTCGTGCGTCAACCGGCCGGGGAGTCCCAGCCGGTCTGCGCAGTGGCGCAGGTGCCACGGAAGACGTACTGCGACGGCAGCTTGCGCTGGTGACTGGACCAGTCGATGGCCGGTCGGCGCTGCTCCTCGGGCAGATAACCGAGCCGATAGACCGCCATCAGCTCCAAGTCGTCGGGCACCGCGAGGAGCTTCTCGATCCGCTCCCAGTTGCCCGGCACCTCCATCGGGAAGGACACGAACTGGATCCCCATGCCGATCTCGACGGTCGTCAGCCAGACGTTCTCCATCGCCGCGCCCATGCTGAACACCGAGTAGAACGACGACAGCTCGCCAGGGCGATACTCGTTGCGGTCCAGCATCACCCCCAGCAGCAGCGGCGATCCGGCGACCAGCTTGCGGTTCTCCTCCCCGAGGGTCTGCGGCACCCGTAGCCGGTTCATCAGCTTCTGGCCTCGGGCGGTGAACACCTGGTTGGTGAACGGCCGCAGTGGTGCCGGCAGCTTGTCGAACAGCATCCCGTCGCGCCGGGTCTCCATCTCCTTGGCGCTGAAGCGGAAGTACGGCTTGTAGCGCTCGAAGAAGGTGCCGTTCGACATCGCCTCGGTCATGCTTTCGCCGCTGATGGTGGCGATCGCCTCGATGGTGGGCCGCTCCTCGACGATCACGAACCGCCACGGCTGACTGTTGAGCTGCGACGGGGCGCGGCCCGCCACCTCCATCAGCAGCCGTTGGTGCTCCTCGCTGACGGGATCGGGCAGGAACGGACCGTTGGTGGTCTTGCGTCGACGGACGACGTCGAGGAACTCCATGGTCTACCTCCAGGCCTTGACCAGCGCGGTGACGAAGAACGGTGCCGCCGACAACGCCACCATCGGGTGACGGCCAGTGTGCGTGCCGACGTACGGGATCAGCGCCAGCGGCACGACGGTGGGCAGCAGCGGTCGGGCCACCCGGCTACGGCTCCACAGCAGCGAGGTCAGCGCGGCACCGGTCAGCGTCGCCGTGGTGACATAGAGCGCGTGGTGCACCCAGTGCATCCCAGAGGTGTCCACCAGCCGGGCGGCAACGCTGGCGCCGAGGGCACAGTTGGCCAGGTAGCCGGCGGTGGCGGCTGTGACCAGGGCAACGGGAGCGGCGGTTCTCATGCCGCGACGCTAGCGCCCCCGTCGCCGGCCCGCAGCAGCAGGAGGCGGGCGGGGTGGCGCCGCTCGACCTGCCACCCCCGGCCGGCGACGGCAGCCAGCTCCGCCGCTCGATAGCTGCGGCGGATGGACAGCAGCCCGTCGTAGCGGACGAACGAGCCCCCTCCGAAGACCCGACTGGCCACCGAGTACCCCGCGTAGGCCGCCGCGCTGCGGGCCAGATCGCTGTGCACCACCAGCCGGCGCGCCAGCCGCTCGCTGTCGCGCAGCAGTCCGGCCAGCTCGGCGTCGTCGAGATGGTGCAGCACGTGGTTGGACACCACCACGTCGTACGTTCGTCCCTCGGCCACCAGCTCGCGACTGGTGGCACATCGGAAGCTGACTCCCGGCACCGGTGGCTGGGCCGAGGCGTACGCGTGGGCGCGCTCGTCCGGGTCGAGACCGACGACCTCCAGGCGCAGCCCGTCGCGCCGCGCCCAGCGGGCCAGCGACCGGGCCACGTCGCCGCCGCCGGACCCGACGTCAAGCACGGTGGTCGGCGTCGCCGCCGACAACAGCGGACGCAACCGGGCGGTGTACACGCCGCGCCAGCCGGCGACCAGAGCGTTCACCAGCCGGAACTGGGCGTACGTCCGCCGCAGTGCGTCCGGATCGCAGTCGGGGTCGTCCATTAGCTCGCGGGCGTCCCGGTCCCGGACGGCGAGTGGGACCCTCACGCGGTGACCCGGCGGGTCAGCAGCGCCGACTCCACCGTCAGCCCGGGGCCGAAGGCCATCGCAGCAATGCGCTGCGTGGAGGGGCTCGCAGCGATGCGCTGCGTGGAAGGGCTCGCAGCGTCGTGCAGGAGCGTTCGGAGAATGAACAACACGGTGGCGCTCGACATGTTGCCGAAGCGGCGCAGCACCTCACGCGAGGGTGCCAGCTGCTCATCGCTCAGCGCCAGCTCGTGCTGCACCCGGTCGAGGATGCTGCGACCGCCCGGATGAATGGCCCAGCGGTCGATGGCGCCGTACGGCTGCCCGCTCAGCGCCGGGTCGGCGGCGA
Organism: Microlunatus sp. M237; assembly: GCF_056896895.1. Taxonomy (NCBI): domain Bacteria; kingdom Bacillati; phylum Actinomycetota; class Actinomycetes; order Propionibacteriales; family Propionibacteriaceae; genus Microlunatus; species Microlunatus sp. M237. The sequence continues at coordinate 870,234 of NZ_JBXHBL010000002.1, forward strand.
GCAGCGGGGTCAGAGCCGACCGAATGTGCTCTTCGATGATCCGAGGGACATAGCTGCTGAGCACCATCTCGAAGCCGGCGTCGCCGATCTTCCACGCCATGTCGGTCTGGCCGTTGGGAGTCAGCACGGTCTCCATCGCGTCGACCTCGATCACAGGCGTCCCCGCCGGTACGGCCCGGGCGGAGACCACCGCCGCCGCAGCACCGTCGGCGAACACCGAGGAGGCGACGATCGTGTCGGCGTCGTTGGCGGAGCGCAGGTGCAAGGTGCAGAGTTCGGCGCAGACGATGAGCACGACGGCCTCCGGTTCGCTGCGACAGAACGACGTCGCGACGCGCAGGGCCGGAAAGGCGCCATAACAGCCCATGAAGCCGAGGTGGAAGCGCTGGGTGGCCGGGCTCAACCCGAGAGCGCGGACGACGAGGTGGTCCGGGCCCGGGGCGAAGAACCCGGTGCAGGAGACGGTGATGACGTGGGTGATGTCAGCCGCCTCGATGCCGGGGGCGGCCCGCACCGCCTGCTCGGCGGCGGACACGAACAGGGCCGGTGAACGCTCGACGTACACGTCGTTCCGGGCCCCGGTGGCCGAGCTGACGATGGCCTTCTCCCCCGCGTCATAGAAGACCGCGGCCCGATCAGGGTCCGCGACCGCCGTGGCGGCCAGCTCGTCGATCACCGTGTAGCGGGTCTCGATGGCGGAGGCGTCGAAGACGGCGCCGATGAGCCGACGACCGAGCCGGGTGATGTTCGGCTGCCCGGCGAACAGGTCCCGGATGTCAGCCTGTTGCATCGCGGTAGCCGGCACGGCGGTCTCGATCGATCGGATGCTCACTGTCATGCAGTCACCCGTTCGGGCACGGTGGGGCCTTTCGTCTGAGCGGCGTGCGTCCTCATGAGGCGCGGCACCTGCCAGCGTACGGCGGGCTTCCAGAACTGGTCAGCGCCGGTCGGCACCGGCACCCGGCTATCTCGAGCCACTCCAGCAGCGGGTCACGGCGGCGGGCTCGCTGCTTCGGCCGCCGTCACCCGCCTAAACTAAGAGGCTAACGATCAATGCACGAACAATGAGGAGTCCGGATGAGCCGTCGAGTCCCCCGCGGTGAGGGCTACTCCTGGCCGTGGCGCATCGGTTGGCGGGTGGAGTACGCGCTGATGCACATCTACGGCCCGGCGACGCTGGACGACGACCGCGATCCCAAGCGCCAGATGCGGGAGGAGCGCGACCGTCGCAAGGCCGCGTACGCCGCTCGCAAGGCCGCGCGCCGCTCCTGAGGCTCCGACGGCCACCATCCGATCGGCAGCAGTGCGCCCGGGTCGCCGGTGGAGTCGTCGTAGGCGGCGGGGTGTCGTCGATGGCCGTCTCACCTTGGAAATCTCGCAGTCCATGGGCCGAGTGAGGTCTTGGCGCAGGGCCGGCCGACGGCGGCCCCGGAACGCTGGAGCGGGCACCGCACACTTGGATCGGCTCGTAGTCTGTCCAGAGTGGTTTGAACCGAGCGTGACATAGTGGTCCCGCATTTTGGCAACAACCGGGTCACGAGCGCACGTCGACAGGTGGGTGCGACGGCGTGCCCTGGGGTAAAGGGATTCTCATGAGCGGCAATGCGACCTATCGGCACAGCAACGTGGCCATCTTGTCGGTGGCTGGGGTGGAGGCGCCGATCGTGGCCACCTCCGCGTCCTTCGACGAGCGGCTGGCAGCCACCTACGAGCGCACCGGGATGCGCTCGGGGATGCTCGAGCAGCTGGCCGGCGTACGCGAGCGCCGATGGTGGCCCGAGGATGTCAGCTTCGCCGATGCTGCCGCGATGGCTGGCGCCAAGGCCCTCGCCGAGGCCGGGATCGACCCGTCCCAGATCGGCATCATGATCAACAGCTCGGTGTCGCGCGCCTACCTCGAGCCGTCCTCGGCCGTGGCGGTGCACCACCAGCTCGGGCTGCCCACCAGCTGCCTGAACTTCGACCTGGCCAACGCCTGCCTCGGCTTCGTCAACGCCATCCAGCTCGTCGGCACGATGATCGACGCCGGTCAGGCCGACTACGCCCTCATCGTCGACGCCGAGGGATCGCGCCATACCCAGGAGGTGACCCTGGAGCGGCTGGCCGGTGAGGCCGCCACCGCCGACGACCTCCGGGCCGACTTCGCCACCCTCACCCTCGGATCGGGCGCCGCCGCCATGGTGCTCGGTCGCGCCGACCGCCACCCCGAGGGCCATCGGGTCATCGGCGGCGTCAGCCGAGCGGGCACCGAGCACCACGACCTGTGTGTCGGCGACCTCACCCGGATGCGGACCGACACCAAGAAGCTGTTCGAGGCCGGACTGGCGCTGGCCGTCGACACCTGGAAAGACGCAGCCGAGGACTTCGACTGGGCCGGCTTGGACCACATCGTCGCCCACCAGACGTCGGTGGTTCACATCCGCGGCCTGTGCAAGGTGCTCGGGGTGGACGAGTCGATGTTCCCCCTCACCCTGCCCGAGTTCGGCAACATGGGCCCGGCCGCCGTGCCGTTCACCCTCGCCCGCCATCTGGACCGGTTCGCCCCCGGCGAGCGGGTGCTGTTGCTGGGCATCGGCTCGGGACTGAACACCTCCTACGCAGAGATCGCTTGGTGACTGCCGCACCCCCCCGGTCCCTGCCGGACCGGCTGTCGACGATGCCCGGCATCGATCCGCGCTGGTCCCGCCTGGTCACCGCGACCGACAGCGAGGGCGTACGGCGCACCTGGCACCTGCTCGACACCCACGCCGGGCATAGCGGCGACCTGCCCGCGCGGACGCTGCTCTGCGTGCACGGCAACCCGACCTGGTCCTATCTGTGGCGTCGCTTCCTGGCCGAGGCCCCGGCCGGCTGGCGCGTGGTCGCCGTCGACCAGCTGGGCATGGGCTGGTCGGACCGGACCGCCGCGCCCCGGACGCTGGGCCAACGAGTCGACGACCTCGGTGTGCTCACCGACGCCCTGGGCCTGACCGGTCCGGTGGTCACCATCGCCCACGACTGGGGCGGGATCATCTCGCTCGGCTGGGCGCTGGCCCACCGCGAGCAGCTGGCCGGGGTGGTACTGACGAACACCGCCGTCTTCCAGCCCGCCGACTCCGCTCTTCCGGGGCTCATCCGCCTGGCCCGCAACCCGGCGCTGCGGACGACCGCCTGCGTCACAACCCCGACGTTCGTCCGCGCCACCACGGCACTCTCCCGGCCGGCCCTGTCCCGCGCGGTCCGCGACGCCTTCGCCGCCCCGTACGCCGACGCCGAGCAGCGTCAGGCCGTCGGTGACTTCGTCGCTGACATCCCCTTGGAGGCCGACCACCCCAGCCGCGCAGTGCTGGATGCCATCGCCGCCGGCGTCGAAGGACTCGACGTGCCCGCGTTGCTGCTGTGGGGGCCGCGTGATCCGGTGTTCACCGAGCGGTATCTGCACGACCTGCTGCAGCGGCTGCCGCAGGCCGACGTGCATCGCTACGCCGGCGCATCCCACCTGGTCACCGAGGACGCTCCGCAGGCGGCAGCCGACACCTGGCGTTGGATTCTCGACCACACCTACGACCCTCGGCCAGCCGTGACCCGACCCACACCGTTGTCGACGGCCGCCGACCAGCGCGATGTACCGCTGTGGCTGGCGACCACGGCCCGCCGTGACGACTCCGCCGTTGCGGTGGTCGAGCTCACCGCGGGCGCCGAGCCCGTCCGGATCAGCTTCGCCGAGCTGGACCGCCGGGTCCGCGACCTCGCCGCCGGCTTGGCCGCCGCCGGTGTCCGCGCGGGACAACGCGTCGCCCTCCTCGTCCCGCCCGGGATCGACCTCACCGTCGCGGTGTACGCCTGCTGGCGGATCGGCGCGGTCGTCGTCGTAGCGGACGCCGGCCTCGGCCTCACCGCCATGGGCCGGGCCCTGCGTGGCGCTCGTCCCGACCATGTGATCGCGATCCCCAAGGGTCTGGCCGCCATCACCGCCCTCCGGGTTCCCGGTCAGCGCATCGTCGCCGGCACGCTGCCGGCGTCAATCCGCCGCGCCTTCGGCGGTCCTCACACCCTGGCCGAGCTCACCGAGCGTGGCCGCGGCGCAGCGCTGCCCGCCGGTCCGGCGCCGACCGATGAGGCCGCTGTGCTGTTCACCTCCGGGGCCACCGGGCCGGCCAAGGGCGTGGTCTACCGCTTCGAGCAGCTGCAGGCGCAGCTCGGGCAGATCCGTTCGGGCTACGGCTTCGGCCCCGACGACCGCTTCGTCGCCGCCTTCGCCCCGTTCGCGCTGTATGGCCCCGCGCTCGGTGTCGCCGCCGCCGTCCCCGACATGGACGTCACCGCGCCGGCCACGCTGACCGCAGCCGCGCTCGCGGACGCGGTGGTCGCCGTGCAGGCCACGGTGGTCTTCGCCTCGCCGGCCGCGCTGCGCAACGTGGTCGCCACCCGCGCCGACCTGACCGACGAGCATCGGACTGCGCTGGCCGGCGTACGCCTGGTCATGTCGGCCGGTGCACCCGTACCGGTGTCGCTGCTCCGGGCCGTGCAGGAACTCGCGCCGAACGCCGAGGTCCACACTCCCTACGGGATGACCGAGGCGATGCCGGTGGCCGACGTCACGCTGACCGAAGTGGCGGCGGCCGGTCCCGGCAACGGGGTGTGCGTCGGGCGGGCGTTGCCCGGGATACGACTACAGGTCAGTCCGCTGTCCGGCACCGGCGTGGCCGACGGCGAGCTGACCGACCGACCGGGGGTGACCGGCGAGCTGTGCGTGTCGGCCGCCCACGTCAAGGACCGCTACGACCGGCTCTGGGCCACCGAGCGGTCGAGCTCTCGCACTCCCGGCTGGCATCGGACCGGTGACGTCGGACACTTCGACGATGCCGGACGGGTCTGGGTGGAGGGCCGGCTGGTGCACGTGATCACCACCGCCGACGGCCCCGTCACCCCGGTCGCGGTCGAGCAGCGGGTCGAGGAGCTGCCCGAGGTACGCGCCGCCGCGGCGGTCGGGGTCGGACCCGCCGGCACCCAGCAGCTGGTGGTCGTGGTCGTACCGGAGGCGCAGCTGCGCCGCTCGACGGTGCTGGCCACCCCCGAGCTCGCAGCGGCGGTCCGAGCCGCGGCCGGGCTGCCGGTGGCCGCCGTGCTGACCACCGCCGCGTTGCCGGTCGACATCCGCCATGCCTCCAAGGTCGACCGGGCAGCGGTGTCCCGCTGGGCGGACCGGGTGCTGGCCGGCCGCCGGGTGGGTCGACCGTGAAGGTGCTCGTCACCGGGGCCAGCGGACTCCTCGGCGCCGGCGTCGCCCGAGCTCTGGCCGAGCGCGGCGACCAGGTCACCGTCCTGCAGCGGCGTCCCAGTGGCCTCGGTCTGGCTGAGGTCCTCGCCGATGTGGCCGACGCCGCAGCGGTGTCCACCGCTGTCGCCGGCCACGACGCCGTGGCGCACCTGGCCGCGAAGGTGGACATCGTCGGCCACTGGTCGGACTACGAGCGCGTCAATGTGGCCGGCACGCAGTCGATCATCGATGCCTGCCGCACCCACGGAGTCGGGCGACTGGTCCAGGTCTCTTCTCCGTCGGTGGCCCACGGCGGATCCTCCCTGGTCGGGGTGGGTGCCGGCCCGGCGGATCCCGACCGGGCCCGTGGCCACTACGCCCGCAGCAAGGCGATCTCGGAGCGATTGGCTCTGGCCGCCGACGGGCCCGACCTGGCCGTGGTGGCGATCCGCCCACACCTGGTGTGGGGGCCCGGCGACACCCAGCTGATCGGTCGGATCGTGGAGCGAGCGCGCTCGGGCCGGCTGCCGGTGCTCGGATCGGGTGCGGCGCTGGTTGACAGCACCTATGTCGCCAACGCCGTCGACGCCCTGGTCGCCGCAGTCGACCACGCGCCGAGTGCCGCCGGACGGGCGCTCGTTGTCTCCAACGGTGAACCGCGACCGATCGCCGAGCTGATCGGCGACATCTGCCGTGCCGCCGGCGTGACGCCGCCGTCACGCCACCTGCCCACCGTCGTAGGACTGGCTGCGGGCAGCGTGGTCGAAACGGTGTGGCCGGTGGTCACCCGCATCACCGCCGCGGCCGATGAGCACCCACCGCTGACCCGCTTCCTGGCCGAGCAGCTCTCCACTGCCCACTGGTTCGATCAGCGACAGACCCGCGCCGCGCTGCACTGGACGCCGCGGGTGTCGCTCGACGAAGGTCTGACCGAACTGGCAACCTGGTACGCCCAGCACACTCCCTAGGGGTTCTGGCGGACCTCAGGGACGGTGGCCGTAGCCCTCCGCCTCGGCCAGATGCTCCATCGCATGGTCCGGGGACGCCGTGCGCCAGTCCGGCCAGGTCCGCGCTTCGTTGCGGGCCTGCTTCGCTCGAATGGCGGCGATGATCTCCTCCGGTTCCCAGCCGGCCCGCCACGCACCGTCGAGCGCCAAGATGATCACGTCGACCCACTCGGTCAGGTCCCGCGGGTCCTGTTCGATCTCCGCCAGCTCCTTGCGGATGTGGTCCAACACCCCATGGGTCCTCGGTCCGGGCCCGAACGTCTCGCGGCTCCAGGCGCGCTGCCGTTCCAGGTGAGCCGCGTCGATCGCCGGCGCGCCGGCGGGGTCGGACGCGGCACTCGGGTGGGTCACGTCCTCCTGCATCGGCACCGTCCTGGTCTCGCATCGTTGGTTGGTCGTTGCCCCGACGCTATCGTCGACCGGCGGTGCCGGAGTCGCAGCCTCCGAACCACGTCAGCGGCCCACGGCGGTGCAGACGCAGACACGATTGCCCTCGGGGTCGGCCAGGACGGTGAATGTCGGCGCCTGGTCGGCATCGACGACGGTGCCGCCGGCGGCGACCGCCGCAGCGATCCGTTCGTCAGCCACCTCGGCTGCGAGCCACAGGTCGAAGTGCCAGCGCTGCCGCGGCGGCTGATGCGGCTCGGTGCCCTGGAACCACAGACTGGGCACCCGCCCGGTCGGGTCGAAGACGGTGTCGTGGACGCGGTTGTCAGCGTCACCAGTGAGCAGGGCGGACCAGAACGGAGCGACGGTGTCCTCATCGGCCGTGTCGAGCGCGAGCTCCAGCTGCGTGACGGCGCCCGGCTCAGCCACCAGTCCCTGCTCCCTGGCCACGTCACTGATCCGCCGGGCCAGGTCGACATCGACCTGTGTCACCCACAACCCGGCCTCGCGGGTGCACACCGAGACGTCGACGATGCCACTGGTCAGTCGGAGGTCCGGCTGGTGAGCATCGGCTTCGGGAAGGGCGGTCACCGCAGTCACGAAGGCCGCAGCCGTGTGGGCGTCCGGCACGCGATAACGGGCGTGCAGCGCCTGCGCCAGCTTGCGCCAGTCGGCAAGGTCCGCGTCGAAGATCTGCTCGTTGGTGAGATGGTCCATGACGCCACGGTCGCACGCGGCACTGACAGTTCCGGCCACCGGACGACCCGTCGGCCACGGGTTCTCTACCGTGGTGCCTGGAGAACACGGGTTCTCCCGGACGAGGGGACAGCTCATGGCATTCATCACCGTCGGCACCGAGAATCGCACCGACATCGATCTCTACTACGAGGACCACGGCACCGGCCAGGCAGTGGTCCTGATCCACGGGTATCCGCTGGACGGATCCTCCTGGGAGAAGCAGACGACGGCACTCCTGGGTGCCGGCTACCGCGTGATCACCTACGACCGCCGCGGCTTCGGTCGCTCGAGCAAGCCGACGATCGGCTACGACTATGACACCTTCGCCGCCGACCTCAACACCGTGCTCACCACCTTGGACCTGTCCGACGTGGTCCTGGTCGGGTTCTCGATGGGCACCGGCGAGGTCGGCCGTTACCTCGGCACGTACGGCTCGGCCCGCGTCGCCAAGGCTGCCTTCCTCGGGTCGCTCCAGCCCTACCTGCTGCAGACCGACGACAACCCCACCGGCGTACCCCAGACGGTGTTCGACGGGCTGCTGGAGGCGGTGACCGCCGACCGCTACGCCTTCTTCACCGAGTTCTACAAGAACTTCTACAACACCGACACGTTCCTCGGTACGCCCCGACTGAGCCAGGAAGTCGTCGACGCGAGCTGGAACCTGGCCGCCAGCGCCGGCCCCACCGCCTCGGTGGCCGCGCAGCCGACCTGGCTCACCGACTTCCGCGCCGACATTCCCAAGATCGACGTCCCCGCACTCATCGTCCACGGCACCGCCGACAACATCTTGCCCATCGACGCCACCGGGCGTGAGTTCGCCAAGGCGCTGCCGAGTGCGGAGTACGTGGAGATCGACGGCGCCCCGCACGGGCTGCTGTGGACCCATGCCGCCGAGGTCAACGAGGCCCTGCTGACTTTCTTGGCCCGCTAGTTTCGCGACGCAGGCTCTCCGCGGGCGGGAGCGGAGACCCTGCACGGCCAGAGGGACATAGGCTGCCGGCATGACCGGCGAACGTTCAGCGCTTCTCGACCGCCTCGACGCGGAACGACGACATGTTCTGGCCGCGGTCGAGGGCCTCGGCGAGCAGGATCTGACCCGACCGGTCGCACCGTCAGGATGGTCCGTCGCACAGTTGGTCAACCATCTCGCCTACGACGATGAGCTCTTCTGGATCGGCGCGATCCTCAGCGGGGACCCTGCCTGCATCGCGGCGATCCGTGACGGCTGGAAGGTGCCAGTCACCTCCGGCGCGGCAGCGCTGGCCAACTACCGCCGCCAGTCGGCGGATAGCGACACCCTGCTCGCCGACGCGGATCTGGACGCCCCACCCCGCTGGTGGCCGCCGCACGACGTCTTTCCCTTCCCCCCGTTCGCAGCAGCCCGCGACTGCGTACTGCGAGTGCTCGTCGAGACCGCCACCCACGCGGGACACCTCGACATCGTCACCGAGCAGATCGACGGTCGCCAGCACCTCGTCGTCGCCTAGTCGCGCCCGCTGGCCCTTCAGCCATTCGCCGCGAAGGTACGTCACCCGGTGAGCTCCTCGGAGACCACCCACAGCCGCTGCAAAACGGCTTGGTCATGGGAGGCCGCGCTGGAGGTGACCAGCTTCGGGTGGCCGCGCACCTCGCCGAAACCACCGTGACCGTCGTACTCACCGCCCAGGACTGCGGAATCGGTGGCCGCGCGCAGCTGGGCAGGGCGCCCCGTGCGGCGTTCTGAGTGAGCAGCAGCACGAGCCAGCTGACAGGTAGGCGCAGCGCAGCTGGCGTGTTGCGGGCGAGCTCGGTGTGTTGGAGACGCCGGGATGGGTGCTCATTTCAAGGCGTCGGCGCAGGCCACTCCGGCCGTGGCGAACATCGACGCGTCGTCGGCGTTGATCTTGGTGGGGTCGCCGTCCCGCATCGCTGCCAGCGTCTGGGCGGAGGCGCCGTCATACATCTGGTCGACCATGCACTTGGCGAACTTCTCCGCCTTGTCCTTCGCCAGTCCCTGGTTCTGAATGTAGAAAGAGGTCAGGCCGTCAACGATGTCCGCCTTCGCCGGCTTCGCGTCGCCGTCCGTCGGTGCCGCCGACTCGCTGGCGCTGGATGTCCCCGCGCTGGGTGTGCCGGCGCTGGCCTCGGTCGACGGCGCCTGCTGGGTCTGTGCCGGTTGCTCGGCGGCCGGCTGGCCAGCGCCGTCCTCGCCGGCACAGCCGGTCAGCGCCAGAGCCGCCGTAGCGGCGAGGCCGGCGATCATGGTCAAGAGCCTGCGACCCATGGGTACTCCTTCGGTGGTTGCGGAAGAAGGAATGTAGCGGTTCGCCGGGTCAGCAGGGCGGCCGGAATGATCGCGACCGGGCCGATACGACCGCCACCCCGGAAGCGACCGGCAGGCGACGCGATTCTGCTGCGCCGAAGCTCTTGACGCCGCTGGTGCCGCCGTCCATCGTGGCTTCATGAGACGCCTCTTCACGTTCGTCGCGATGCTGGCCATGATCACGGTGGCCACGGTGGTGAACAGCCCGCAGGCTGCCGCCAGCAAGAAGATCGATGTCGGCCCGGTCAGCAGTGGCTGGGTGAAGCAGTGCGGATCCTGGGGCGGCACCCGCGGCAGCACCTGGGTCACCCTGTCGGGCGACTACGTCACCGTCCGCGACAGCTGCCGTGACGGGCGCGGAGTCAAGGGCGTCGTCACCATGCGGCGCAACGACAGGGTGTATACCTACACCTGCACCAATCTCCACGGGCAGGGAACCGAGGTGACCTGCAACTTCGACTGGTACGAAGGTTTCACCGGCTTCAAGACCATCGCCTTCTACTACCGGTCGTCAGCCAGCAGCTCCAGCTGGACGTTGGGCATGCTCGCCCACTGGCGCGACGGATAACGAGCGAGACTGCGGCGTCAGCGATCCGGACGGGGGTCAGCGGCCTGCGGTCCGGGTTCCGACTGCCCGCTCCAGGATCGCCACAACCCCGCGTACGCTCCGTCCGCGGCGAGCAGATCGTCGTGCGAGCCCAGCTCGGTGACCGTACCGGCCTCGAGCACGGCGATCCGGTCGGCGTCCCGCGCGGTCTGCAGCCGGTGCGCCACGCCGATCACGGTGCGACCGGCCAAGGTGGCAGCCAGCGCGTGCTCCGCTCGGCGCGCCGTCGCCGGGTCCAGCAGCGCCGTCGCCTCGTCCAGCACCAGGGTGTGCGGGTTCGCCAGCAGCACCCGGGCCAGGGCCAGCTGTTGCGCCTGCGCACCGTCGAGGCGGTGCGGTCCGCCGAGCACCGTGTCCAGCCCGTCGGGCAGCTCGGCCACCCAGTCGCCGCCGACCACCCGCAGAGCCGCGAGCAGCTCGTCGTCGTTCGCGCTCGGAGCGGCCAACGCGAGGTTGTTGCGGAGTGAGTCGTCGAAGACGTGGTGTTCCTGGGTGACCAGCACCACGTGTTCTCGACGTATCTCGGGCGGCAGGTCGGCCACCGACACACCGCCCACGGTGATCGTGCCGGTCCGTGGCCGCTCGATGCCGGCGATCAGCCGGCCGAGGGTGGTCTTGCCGGCGCCGGACGGCCCGACCACGGCCAGCCGCTCCCCCGGCTCGATCGCCAGCGAGACTCCGTGCAGCACGTCAGCGGCGGCATAGGCATAGTGCACCTCGGCCAGCTCGATCCGCTCGTCGCGCGGCCCGCGTCCCGCCGCCGGCCCAGCTCCCGTGTCCGACGCGGGACGCGGTTCGGCCAGGGCGCCAGCCAGCCCTTCGACGCGGGCGAAGGAGGCCGAGCCGCTCTGCAGTGTCTCGACCCAGATCAAGAGGGTGTCAAGGGGACCGGACAGCTGCCGCAGGTAGAGCACCGACGCCACCACGGTGCCCAGGGACACGGCCCCCTGGAAGTGCAGCAGGCTGCCGACCAGCAGCACCGCGGTCACGGCCACGGCATTGGCCACGTCGATGGACGGGAACAGCACACTACGCAGCCGTAACGTCGCCTCCTGGGTGCGCTCCGCCGCCGTCACCGCGTCCGAGCAGGCGGCCAGTCGTCGCTGCTGCAGTCCGAGCGTCTCGACAGTACGGGCGCCGGCGGCCGTACTGGACAACACCTCGGCGACCTCGCCTGCGGCGGCGCTCGAGGCGAGGTAGGCGTCGCGCGCGCGGCGCAGATACCAGCGCAGGGCGATTCCGACCCCGGCCAGGGCGGCAAGACCGCACAAACCCAGCAGCGGTGACAGCGCCAGCACCGCAACAACGATGATGCCGGCCTGGATCAGCGCGAACAGCAACTCGGGCGCCGCGTCGCGCAGGATCATCGCCACCAGACCCACGTCGGCGGTGGCGCGGGCGGCCAGGTCACCCGGCGCGGCCCGGTCCGCCGTCCGGGCCGGCAACCGAAGAACCCGATCCGTCAGCTGCTCGCGGAGCCGGGCGGCCGTTCGCTCGCCGAACCGATACCCGATGTAGCGGGCATAGCGACCGAGCACCAGCTGGGCGACGGCTGCCGCCACCAGGAACAGGCCCAGCCTGTCCACCTCAGCCACCCCGGCGCCGCTGCCCACCAGGTTGAGAATGCGGCCCACCAACCATGGAGCGACCAGCCCGGCCACGTTGAGGACCAACGTCGCGGCGAACATCGCCGCGTCGGCACGGACCAGGACCGCGGATGCGCGGCGGACCTCGGCGGTGCCGGCGATGGGGAGCACCCTGGTGTCGGTGGTCATGGTGTCGGTGGTCTTGGTGTCGGTGGTCATGGTGTGGCCGCCCCCGCGGCCGGATCGGCGCCGCGGAAGACCAGCGCGCGATAGTCGGCGTGGTCGCGGAGCAGCTCGTGGTGGCTTCCCCGCGCCACCACGGTGCTGCCGCGGAGCAGGCAGACGGTGTCGGCCCGGTCGAGCAGGAGCGGCGAGGTGGTGGTGATCACGGTGGTCCGGCGCGACCGCGCGGCGTGCAACCGCTCGGCGACCAGGCTCTCGGTGTGCGCGTCCACCGCGGAGGTCGGGTCGGCGGCGAGCAGCACCGCAGGTTCGGCGGCCACCGCGCGTGCCAGTCGGACCCGTTGGCGCTGACCGCCGGACAGGTTGCGGCCCTGCGCGTCCACCTCGGAGCGGAGCCCGGTCGGCAGCCCGGCGACCACGTCCTCGGCCGCGGCCACGCGCAGGGCGGCCGCGGCGGTGGCGTCGTCGACGTCGTGCCGTCCGGCCACCACCTCGGCCAGGGTGCCCCGGAACAAGTCGGCGTCGTTGTCGGCGACCAGCACCTGCTGCCGCAGCGCGACCGGGTCGAGCTCAGTCAGCGGTACGCCACCCCAGGTCACCGTCGACGCCTCGATTCCACCCAGTCGATCCAGCAGGGCGATAGCGTCGGCCTGCCGTGCGGTGGCCACCGCGACGAACGTCCCGGCGCCGACCGTGAGACCGGAGACGGGATCGTGCAGGTCGGCGGGGACCGTCGGCGGCATCCGGGCGCCACCCGCCGTCAGCGGGTCCCGGTCGAGGGCCAAGAAGTTGATCACCCGACGGGCGGCGACCAGGGCACGGCTGAGATCCATCCCGGCTTCGATGAAGAACGACACCGGCACGACCAGGACCGCCGCGTAGCCGTAGACCGCGACCAGCTGGCCCGGTGTGATGGTCTGCTCGACAGCCATCCGAGCGGCCAGCCACACCACCACGGCGAGGAACAGTGTCGGCAGGCCGAGACCCATTGCCTGGATGATGCTGGTGACGGCACCGACCCGATATCCCTGCTGCTGCAGCTGCTGCGACTCCTGCCGATACCGATCGCCGTACGCCAACTTCCCGCCGAGCCCGTTGAGCACGCCGAGACCACCGATGATGTCGAGGATCCGACCGGTCAGCTCGCCCTGGTGCTGGCGATAGGGCGTACCGACCTTCTGCAACCGGGAGAGGGCCGGGCCGACGACCACCGTGAGGACCGGAACGCCGGCCAGCACCACCACGGCGAGCAGTGGGGAGATCCGCAGCAGCAAGCCGGCGATCACCCCGTACGCGAGGACCGCACCGACCCCCGGACCGGTCGCGGTCAGCGCCCGCCCGATGGTCCACGCGTCCCCCAGGCCGATGGCCGTGATCTCACCGGTCCGGCTCTGACGCGTCAGCGACGCCCCGAGATGGACCGCGTGGCTGTTGATGGTGGTCACGGTGCGATGCGCCGCATCCATCCGTACCCGGGTCATCGTCCGGTGCCGCAGGATTGACAGCCAGGCGATGACCACCCCGACGACCAACAGCAGGACAGCCCACCACACCAGCGCGGTCGTGTTCTGCGTCCGCAGGCCTTGGTCGATCGCCACGGACAGCAGATACGGCGGCACGGCCAGCCCGACCGTCCACGCGGTGCCGAGCAGCGCACCGAGCAGCACCCGCCGTCGCTGGCAGGTGATCAACCACCACAGATAGCGCCATGGACCTGTCGTGGGCGGCGGGGCCAGGTCGCTGGGTCGTCGCATTCGCACCGCCTCTCGCGGGCGCAGCGTGCTGTGGACCCGCGTGGTCGAGAACGCACCAGTGCTTGGTACGCCGGCGCCGTACCCGAAGCCAACCACATCGCAGGCCTGCACTCGGCGCGGCTGGGCTGCGGACGCAGTGCTCAGCTCGGCGCGTTCAGCGACGGCCGGTGGATTGACCCTGCCGGTGTCCGACCTGCTGGCGGGTGAAGCCATAGCCGGCAGCGGTGTACATCTGAGTGAGATCGCCCCCGCAGAAGAGACTGACGATGTCGATGTCACCCAGCTGCTGGTGGAGGTGGTCGAGCAGCTGACGACCGCACCCGCTGCCCCGATGATCTATCGCCACGATCACGTCCTCGACATAGGCACGGAACCTGCCGTCCGTCACTGCCCGGGCGAAGCCCACCAGCCGGTCGCCATCCCAGGCGCCGACGCAGGGGTAGGAGTCGATGATCACCTGAAGGTCCGCCGACTCGCGCTCGGGCCACCACGACTCCTGGCGATAGAGCGCGCGGACCTCTTCGGCGCCAATACGGCGTTGCTGATGGGAAGCGACGACTACTGGCTCAGACACAACCATGATCGTCCCACGTCTGCCTGCGCGACGGGGCCGGCGCGGACCTGACCGCGACCCAGTCGTGCCACCCCCGGTGCCAGCCGGCCCGCGGACCGCGTGCCCGTTTCGTGCCATCAGGTTTCGGCAGAGCTGCAGCACGAAGAGCGCGACCACGCTGATGGCGCTGAGCACCGCGAACGGCAGGGCCGGTGTCATCGCGAACAGGGTCGCGAACAAGACCGGGCCGGCGAGCTCGGCCAGGACGAAGGAGTACTGGAAGACGGCGAGATATCGACTGCGGGCGGGTCCAGCCAGCGTGCTGACGAGCGCAGTGGAGGACGGGGCGTGCAGCACCTCAGCGGCACTCATCAGCGCGATGGCGACCACCAGCAGCGCGGCCGCAGCCGGCAGCGGCAGAGAGACGGCGACCGCGACGACAGCAAAGGCGACACACCACAGGACTGATGCTGTGCTGAGCACGCTCACCGAGGCCGACCGACGGGCCGCCGCCGCACCACGCGAGGAGAACATCGCCACCAGAAGCGCGTTGATCACCAGCAACGCTGCGGTGAGCCAGCCCGGACCGTCGAAGCCCGATCGGATCAGGGTGGGCAGCGAAAGACCGACGAAGAGGATGCACAGAGCGAACGCGCTGTTGATCAGCAGCAGTGCTCCGAACGCCCGGTCCCGTGCCATCATTCGATAGCCCCGGCTGAGGTGATCACCTCCGGTCGATCGATGCCGTTGCAGACCGACCGTGGCGACGAGCAGGACGCCGGCAACGGCGTTGCAGCTCGCCGCCGCCCACGCCAACGCCAGATACCCGCTGGTGAGGTTCAGCGAGATCACCGCTGCGGTGATCAATCCGCCGCCGACGATGCCGACGGTGCGGGCGGCATTCAGCTCACCGAACCAGTGCTCCATCGAGAGGGTGCTGTCGTTCTCGGCATAGTCGGCCAGCAGCGGGAAGACCGCTGACCAGAACAGTCGCACCCCGGCGACCATGATCGTGGACGCCACGAAGATCGATACCGGTTCACGGACGAACACATACGCCACGTACGCGGCGCTCTGCACGATCATCCCGACCGTGACGACCAGGCGCGGACCCACCCGGTCCATCAGCAGCCCAGCCACCACGGGAAGCGGCAGACCGACGAGCACGCTGGCACTCACGATGGCCCCGAGCGTGGGCAGTGCGACGTCGGTCACGACCGTGAAGTAGACGAGAGACAGGGGCAGGAAGAGCCCGCCCGACAGTGAAGCCGCAGCGAGTGACGCCGTAAGGGTGGCGTCTGGGCGTGAGCGCGTGAATCTGGACAAGGAAGGGATCACTTTCGATGGGAAACAGACAGGGCTGACTGCCCGACGAGCTCGCTGCTCGGCGGGTCGTTCAGCAGGGTCTGACGTCCATGACGCAGACAGTAGAGCCCCGGCCGCGCCGCGACAACCGACTATCGCCCGCCCCCATCCGTCGACGAACCGGCTGCTTCGGGCCGGATACAGGGGGTACAGGTCTCAAAGCCCCGGTGGCGACCGTCACCGGACCTTGACGAGAGGAACTCCGTGTCCGACTTCGACGAACCGACCAGCCCGACCGCGAACGTCTCGGCCGACCAGGGCTACAGCGACGACGACCAGGTCCAGATCGCGGACGCCTCCAACGACCCGTTCGCGGTCAGCGACGAGGTGGCCGCGCACCACGAATACACCCCTTCCGACAACGTCGACCTGAACGCCCTGACCCAGGACGGACCGGCGTTGGACGATCTCGACGCCGACGACCTGGATCCGGACGGACTGGACGCCGAGCTCGACGACTGAGCCGCAGCGAAGGCTGATCCCGCACCCGCCCTCGGGAGGAGCGCCCCGCCGGTCGCCGTACGAGTGTCAGCGGTCCAGCGCTGCCCAGAAGCGGAGCAGCTGCTCCACCAGCGCCGCCGGCTGTTCGACCGGGATCAACGTCCGGGCGCCCGACACCGTCACTACCTCGGCGCGCTGGGCCAGGGCGGCGGTGAGCGCCGCCTCCTCCGGCGTCAACTCGCCGCGGTCGTCGCTGGCTACCAGCAACATCGGCACGCGGCTGTCGCGCACCATCGGCTTCAGATCGGTGCGGCGCACGATGAAGGACTGGAGCGTACGCGCCAGGCTGGGGTTGCTGGTGCGAGCCAATGCGGCGTCGATGATGCCCATGGCCGCTGGATCGTCGCGCCGGGTGGCCTCGGTGAGCTGGGCGTCGGCGATCTTGGCCCGCAGAGGCCCGATCGGACCGGTGACCGCGAGGACATGGGCGAGCAGGCCCAGCTGCCGACGAAACCCCTGGGGCAGCGGATCGGCCGGCGCGCTGACCGCCACCAGGCTCCTGAGCCGGTGCGGGTGGGTGCCGGCAAGCTGATAGCCGAGGTGGCCTCCCCAGGCGTTGCCCACCCAGTCGACCGGCCCGACCTGATGGAGCTGGTCAAGCATCTCCACCGCCGCCTCCGCACACTGCTCGATCGTGGCGGCGCGGCGCAACCGGTCGGAGTCGCCGTAGCCGGGACCGTCGACGATCAGCAGCGTGCGGTGTGCGGCCAGCGCGGGCACCATCCGGTCCCAGCTGCGGCTGTCGACGAACATGCTGTGCCAGAGCACCGCCGGTGGTCCCTCTCCGAGACGATGGACAGCGATCCGGCCCAGGCGGGTCGGGACTCGGGTGGTGCTGCGTGTCGTGGTGGTCATGTTTCCTGTCCTTGGCGCCGGTTCGAGGTGATTAGCCTAGGAAGGCGCGACGCCCCCACGGGGCGCATACTGGGGCCTGCAACGTTGCTGCAACGCGGTGCCCGTGGGTCCTACAGTGTGGCCATGTCCATCCGGGTGGCCCTGTTCGGTGCAGTGCGCGCCAGCAGCACCGACCTCACCCAGCCCGCTCGCGACATCGCCGTGGGCGGTCCGCTGAGCCGTAGCTTGTTGGCTCGGCTGGCCTGGACGCCCGGGGTCCCCGTGATGTCGGACGAGCTGATCGCTGAGCTGTGGTCGGATCCGCCGTCGGCGGCCGCACAGTCCTTGCGGGCGCAGGTGTCCCGGTTGCGTGGCACGGAGCTCAGGGCGGTTCTTCGCGGCGGACGTGGTGGCTACTGTCTCGATATCCCTGCCGACGACGTGGATGTCGCTCGCTTCCGACGGTACGCCGGCGACGGGCTCGATCGCCGGGACCAAACGCTGTTGGATGAAGCAGAGCAGTGCTCCCGAAACGCACCATTGCTCAACTGTGAGGACGGACCGTTCGTCCGCCGCGGCAAGGCGGAGGTGTCGTCCACACGCCGAGCGGTCCTGCAGCATTTGGCCGAGCTGCACCTCGACCAGGGCCACCCACTCGCGGCGGTGACACTGCTGGCGGAGGTGCCCCCAGCGGTCAGGGCGGAGGCGCAGGCCATGCTGCTGGCCACGGCGCTGGCTCGGCTCGGTCGAACCGAGGAGTCACTGCTGGCCATCGACGGGTACGCCCAGGCCCTGGCCGATCGGTCCGGCCTGGACCCGTCACCTCGGCTCATCGACCTTCGCCAGGGAGTGCTTCGGGGTCAGCTCGATGCCCGCGATGATCGCCACGGGCCGATTCGTCACGGCATCCCCCGGCCCCTGACCAGCTTCGTCGGCCGAAGCGAGGAGCTGGCCATGATCAGCTCGGTACGTCAAGAAGCCCGGTTGGTCACACTGGTCGGACCCGGCGGGGTGGGCAAGACTCGGCTCGCGGTGGAGGTAGCGCGGCGCACCACCGCGGACATCGATACCGAACAGTGGCTGCTCGAGCTTGCCTCGCTGCAGGACGAGGAGCAGCTGGTCGCCGCCCTCGCTGAGCTGGTCCACAGTCCCAGTGCCGATCGCACCGGCCTGGTCCGACAGCTGACCGGTCGCCGCGCACTGTTGATCTTGGACAATGCCGAGCATCTGAG
The DNA here is from genome assembly GCF_056896895.1 of Microlunatus sp. M237. NCBI lineage: Bacteria > Bacillati > Actinomycetota > Actinomycetes > Propionibacteriales > Propionibacteriaceae > Microlunatus > Microlunatus sp. M237. Next base: position 888,522 of record NZ_JBXHBL010000002.1, read on the forward strand.
GCCCTCGGTGGCCGCGCTGACCCGGTTCCTGCTTGAGCACACCGACGGGCTCGCCATGATGATCACCAGCCGTGAGCCGCTGGGCATTCCCGGCGAGCGCGTGCTGCCGGTACGCCCTCTCCTCGGACCCGCCCTCGACGACGCGTGTCGGCTACTGACCGAGCGTGCGGCGGACGTAGGTTCCGACCTCGGCGACCTCGCCGCCGACGAGGTTGGAGCCCTGTGCCGACAGCTCGACGGGCTGCCGTTGGCTTTGGAGCTCGCGGCGGCTCGGACCAACGTGCTGGCCGTGGCGGAGATCGCCGAGGCCGTGCAGCTGGAGGACCACGGTCCCGGTCGCCACGACTCCCTCGGCAGCGCCGTCCGGTGGACCACTGACCGGCTCGAGCCTGGCCAACGCCACCTGCTGCGCCAGCTCGTCAACTTCGCCGGTCCGTTCTCCCTGGCGGCGGCGCGGGCCGTCTGCGAGGGAAGCCCTGCCGCCGTCTCCGCCGCCCTGCTGGCGCTAGTGCAGAAGTCGCTGGTGAGCTGCGACGTCGCCGACGGTGGAACGACGTACCGACTGCTGGAGACCACCCGCGCCCACGTGGCGAGCCAGGGTGGTGATGTCGACCTCGACGCCTGGCGCGCCCGGCACTGCTCCTTCTTCGCCGACGAGGCCGTCTCACTGGCCCCACTGCTGCTGGACCGGAGAGCAAGTGAGGCCCAACGCCGCCTGCTGACGATGCGGCCCGACCTCGTCCGCGCGGAACTGCACGCTGCCACTGTCGGGGATCCGGTCGCCGCGATCCGATTAGCGAGCGGCCAGGTCTGGCACTGGGTCCGCCGCGGCCAGCTCGGTAGCGGGCGGCGCCGTGGCGAGGCGGCACTCGGCTTGGCCGACGCCGCACCCGAGTCGGTCGAGCCGGCGCTCCTGGCCCAGTTGCTGCGCGGCCTGGTTGTCCTGTGCTACATGGGCGGTGACCTGGCGGCCGCCCGAGCGTACGCCGTCCGTGGGGTGACGGCGGCCGAGCAAGCCGGCCAGCCCGAGCTGGTCGCCGTGCATCTCGCCTTTGGCTGTTACTGGGAGGCCATGTTCGGTGATCACAGCGACCTGGCCGAGCGGATCGAGCAGGCCCGCATGCTGGTGCCGGCGTCGGCGCCGTGGGCGTTGTCAGAGGTGCTGATGCTTCGTGGACAGGTGCTGCGCTCCCTGGGCCGGCCCGATCTGGCGCTCGAGTCCCTGGCTGAGGCGGAGGCGGTCGGGAGCGCCTGCGGTCACAGCTGGGCGGTCATCCCGGCGATCGGCATCGCCGCCAAGCTGCTGGTCGAGCTGGGCCGCGGCCCCGAGGCGCTGCGCCGCTGTGTCGCCTCGACGCGGCGGGCGCACGCGGACCGTGACCCCACCTCGACGCTGGCGTCCTTGCATCAGGCCACCGGTGCGCTGGCGGCCGTCGACCGGCACCGCGACGGCGCCCGCCTGATCGCCGTCGTGGATCGGCTGGGCCGCCGGTACGGCTACGACCCGGCCGTGACTGAGCCGGACGCCGCACGCTACCGCCACGACGTCGCGGCCGGGCTGACCGGCCCGCAGTGGGACGAGGCGTACGCGGCGGGATGGCAGCTGGGCCTGGGGCAGGCGGTGGAGCTGTTGTCGGCGGTGGTTCGCGAAGGCAGCCCGGCTGCGGATGGGCGAGGCAGACTGCACTCATGAGATACCTCGAGATCGAAGGTCTGGGTCAGGTCAGCCGGGTCGGGTTGGGCACCTGGCAGTTCGGGTCGCGCGAGTGGGGCTACGGCGACGAGTACGCCTCGGGCGCAGCGCGCGCCATCGTGGCCCGCGCCCGCGAGCTGGGCGTGACCCTGTTCGACACCGCCGAGCTCTACGGCACCGGCCGGAGTGAGCGGATCCTGGCCGAGGCGCTGGGCGAGGAGCGTACGTCGGTGGTGGTGGCGAGCAAGGTGTTCCCGATCGCGCCCTTCCCACCGGTGGTCCGTCGCCGAGCCGCCGGCAGCGCGCGGCGGCTGAAGCTGGACCGAATCCCGCTCTATCAGGTCCATATGGCCAACCCCGTGGTTCCCGACTCGGTGATCATGCCCGGGATGCGCGAGCTGCTGGACTCCGGCCGGATCGGGGCGGTCGGCGTCTCCAACTACTCGCTGCAGCGATGGCAGCGCGCCGATGCGGCCCTGGGTCGGCCGGTGGTCAGCAACCAGGTGCAGTTCTCGCTCGCCAAGCCGGGGCCGCTGTCCGACCTGGTCCCGTTCGCCCAGCGGGAGAACCGGATGGTGATCGCCTACAGCCCGCTGGCCCAGGGGCTGCTCGGCGGTCGCTACGGTCCGGATCACCGCCCCGGCGGTGTCCGTGCGACGAACCCGCTGTTCGGCACCGAGAACCTCCGTCGGATCGCCGGTCTGCTCGACCTGCTGCGCGACATCGGCGGACGTTACGACGCGAAGCCGGCCCAGGTCGCGCTCGCCTGGCTGCTGTCGCTGCCGCAGGTCGTCGTCATCCCGGGCGCCTCCAGCGTCGAGCAGCTCGAGTTCAACGTGGCAGCGGCCGAGCTCGACCTGGACGTCGAGTCCCGCGCCGCGCTGACCGCCGCGGCGCAGGCCTTCTCCCCGGTGTCGGCGGGTCGGACGATGGTGGACACGCTGCGGGAGCGGGTCGGCCGCTGACGAGTTCCCGGTCGTCCACACCGCCTCGGTCACGCCGAGCGTCGACCACGAACCCCGGATGCGCTGGGCGGTAGGTCTGGCGGGAATGATCGGGCGGCTGCGGTGTTGCGGTGATGTGGACGACGACCAGCTGACCGGCGAGCCGGAGCTCGTGGACGTCGTGGTCATCGGGGCCGGTCAGGCCGGTCTGTCGGCCGCGTACCACCTGCACCGCCGCGGGCTGTTGCCGCTGGGCAGCACCGGCACCGCCGGCGCCGTGGGCCGCTTCGTCGTCCTGGACGCCAACCCGGCCCCCGGCGGGGCGTGGCAGCACCGCTGGCGCTCGCTGCGGATGGCCACCGTCAACGGCATCTACGACCTGCCCGGCATGGCCAAGCCGGAGCTCGATCCCCGCTCCCCCAGCGCGGACGCACTTCCGCCCTACTTCGCCGCCTTCGAGCGCACCTTCGACCTGCGCGTCCGCCGGCCGGTCGCCGTGACCGCGGTCCGGCGCGCCGACGACGATCCGCACGGCCGGCTGCGGGTCGAGTCAGCCGCGGGGGTATGGGCCGCTCGGGCCGTGGTGAACGCCACCGGCACCTGGACCCGCCCGTTCTGGCCCTACTATCCCGGGCGCGAGATCTTCCGCGGCCGCCAGCTGCACGTCGCCGACTACGTCTCGGCCGAGGAGCTCGCCGGTCAGCGGGTGATCATCGTCGGCGCCGGCGTCTCGGCGATCCAGCTGTTGGAGGAGGTCTCGCGGGTCGCCGACACCGTCTGGATGACCCGCCAGGAGCCACAGTGGGTCGACGAGCCGTTCGACGAGCCGGCCCGGATCGAAGCGATCAAGCGGGTGGAGGAACGGACCCGGGCCGGTTTGCCGCCCCAGAGCGTCATCTCGGTAACCGGCCTGCGCTGGACACCCTGGGCCCGCGAAGCCGAGCGCCGCGGAGTGTTGGTGCGGCACCCGATGTTCACCAGGATCGAGCCGGACGGGGTACGGATGCCCGACGGTTCGTTCATCGCCGCAGACGTGATCATTTGGGCGACCGGGTTCCGGCCGGCGGTCGACCACCTGGCCCCGCTGGGGATCCGCACCGCCGACGGCGGCATCCGCGCTGCCGACACCCGTGCCGTCGACGAGCCACGGTTGTATCTGATCGGCTACGGCCCGTCCGCGTCGACGATCGGAGCGAACCGAGCAGGGCGGGTAGCCGTGAACCAGATCCTGACCTCCAACCTTCCGGCGCGCAGCGACGCCATCGCCTGAGCCGGCTCATCGTCCGCCGCAGTCCTGCTAGTTTCCGGTAGGGCCAGTCAGCGGGCGGCGACGACGTACTCGTTCCGCGTTCGATCGAGGAGGATCCATGACCTGGGACGAGTTCTTCACCACGCCAGGCCGACTGCGCAGCCGGTCGATCAACGCCGAGAACCCGACTGGGGCGCCGGGAGCAGCAGCCCGCGAAGCGTCAGCGCTCGGCGTCGGCCGCAAGGGCCGCCCCGCGACCTCGCTCAGGGCTGGACAGACGACGACACTCGCAGACATCCGCGGGCCCGGCGTCATCAGGCACATCTGGATGACCGTGCCCGACCGGACGTCGGCTGGACCCTGGGTCCTACGCGACCTGGTCCTGAGGATGACGTGGGACGGCGCGGCGCGGCCGGCGGTCGAGGTGCCACTGGGCGACTTCTTCTGCAACGGCTTCGGGCAACGAGCCCTCGTCACCTCAGCCGCCATCGTGGTGGCCCCCACCGCCGGCATGAACGCCTACTTCGCGATGCCGTTCGCCGAGCACGCCAAGATCGAACTGATCAGTCAGCACCCGGGCGACGTCGACGGCATCTACTACCAGGTCGACTACAGCACCGGCGACCAGCTGCCGGACGAGCTCGCTCACTTTCACGCCCAGTGGCGTCGGTCCAACGGCACCACAGAACTGGGTCAAGACCACGTCGTCCTGGACGGCGTCCGCGGAGCCGGACGCTACCTGGGCACGTATGTCGCGATCACGGCGCTCGAGCGCTACTGGTGGGGTGAGGGCGAGATGAAGTTCTACGTCGATGACGACGCCGACTTCCCCACCCAAACCAGCACCGGCTTGGAGGACTACGCGGGCGGCGCCTGGGCCTTCCAAGATCGTCTCTCGAACGAGGGCCCGGTCGTCCCGGTGACCTTCTCTGCCCCCTACTGCGGATATCCGTACTACTCCGCCGAAGACACCAGCGCCCACTCGCCGTTCCTCCGCGCGACAGCGCAGTCGCACGCCATGTATCGCTGGCACATCCCGGACCCCGTCCTCTTCAGCTCCCGCCTCCGGGTGACCCTGCAGCAGATCGGTGCCTGGGACCACGGCCTCTTCGAACGCAGCGACGATATCTCCACCGTCGCGTACTGGTATCAGGTCGGCCTGACCCCGGCACCGGCCCTGGACGATGCGCGCGCACGGCGCCCGCGCTGAGGATTCGAGGAGAGGCCGGTGGCGTCCGGCCGGCGTCGACGGCTGAGCCGCCGACAACGTCGCGATGGCCGGTATTAGGGTGGCGGCGTCCGCACCTGGACGCTGACTTCACGAAGGAGATCGCCATGACGCAGCGCTTCGACGGTCGGGTGGTGTTGATCACCGGAGCGGGCTCGGGCATCGGTCGGGTCACGGCCCAGGCCTTCGCCCGCGAAGGAGCCATCGTGGCGGTGACCGACATCGACGAGAAGGGGGCGGCTCAGACCGCGGCCGACACTCCCGGTGGCTATTCCTTGGGCTTGGACGTGACCGACATGACCGCGGTACGCCAGGCCGTCGCGACCGTCCGCGATCGCAGCGGCCGCATCGACGTACTGATCAACAACGCGATGATCTGCTCGGACGACCCGCTCGCCCAGTTGAGCGAGGAGGCGGTCCTGCGCGAACTGGACGTCAATCTCGCCGGCGCCATCCGGCTCACCCAGGCCGTGCTGCCTGGGATGGTTGACGCCGGCTCCGGCGTGATCCTCAACCTGAGCTCGGTGAACGGGCTGCAGTACTACGGCAATGCCGTGTACTCGGCGGCGAAGGCTGGACTCATCTCCCTCACCCAGTCGGTCGCGAGCGAGCAGGGGCGCCACGGCATCCGCTGCAACGCGGTAGCACCGGGCACGATCGCCACTCCCGCCTGGCAGCAGCGGATCGACAACGACCCCCAGGTGCTCGATCGGCTCACCCAGTTCTATCCGCTCGGCCGGGTCGGCCAGAGCGAGGACGTCGCCCAGGCGCTGCTCTTCCTCGCCTCCGACCAGGCGTCCTGGATCACCGGAGTCACACTGCCCGTCGACGGCGGTCTGACGGCGGGCAACCTCGCGATGGTCACCGCCATGATGGCCGATCAGGCCGAGCGTACGGACTGACTACGCCTGCCACCAGGGTCGCAGCGGCAGATCGAGTCCGCCTCCGTGGTCGTCGTGCCGGGTGGCGAGCACCTGGTGCAGCTGGACGATGTCCCGCTCGAAGCCGAGCCGGGAGCCGGCCATGTACAGACCCCAGACCTTCGCCGTCGCCAGACCGACCTCGGACACCGCCTCGTCCCAGTGCTCGACCAGGTTGGCGCACCAGTCCCGCAGAGTCAGGGCGTAGTGCGGCCGCAGATTCTCCTCGTGCAGCACCTCCAGCCCGGCGTCCTGCGCCTCGCTGATGATCCGGCCGGACCCGGTGAGCTCCCCGTCCGGGAACACGTAACGGTCGATGAATCCCTTGGTCGCGGCCGCGCGCTGGTTGTCCGGCCGGGTGATGCAGTGGTTCAGCAGCAGCCCTCCGACCCGCAGCCGGGAGCGGAGGAAGCGGAAGTAGGCCGGGTAGTTGGCCACCCCGATGTGCTCGGTCAGGCCGATCGAGGAAACCGCGTCGAACTCGGTCTCGGTGATGTCGCGATAGTCGCCGTGGCGAACCTCGGCCAGCCCATCCAGCCCTTCGTCGACGACAGCCTGTTGCGCCCAGCCCGCCTGCTCGGCCGACAAGGTGATCCCGGTGGCGCGGACACCGCGACGGGCTGCGTACCTGACCATGCCTCCCCAACCGCAGCCGACGTCCAGCAGCCGGTCCCCCGGCTTCAGCCGCAGCTTCTCGAACACCAACCGGTATTTGTTCTCCTGGGCCTCCTCCAGGGTGGACTCAGTGGACGGGTAACAGGCGCAGGTGTACGTCATGGACGGGCCCAGGACGAAGGAATAGAAGGTGTTGGACACGTCGTAGTGATGGGAGATGGCGTTGGCGTCGCGGTTCCGGCTGTGCCGCAGTCCCTGCAGCGCCCGCCGCCACTGTGGCTGGACCTCCTGCGGCGGTGGCGCGATCGGCTTCAGGTGCTCAACGCCGAGGGAGCGGACGATCTCGGCCAGCACCCGGGCGGGCGGGCGGATGATCTGTACGTCGTCGAGGGCCTTGAGCAGCGGATAGGGATCACCCGGGTGCACGCCGTGCAGATCGAGGTCGCCGGCCACGTAAGCACGGACCAGTCCCAGCTCGCCCGGCGCGGTGGCCAGATAGTTGACTCCGCGGGACGATCGCAGGTCCAGGCCGAGGGCACCCTCGGGTCCCGCGGCGCTGCCGTCGTAGGCGGTGAATCGCACCGGAATCCCCCCGCCGAGCACCGTTTGCAGGATCTGGGCCAGGGACATCCTGGCCGGGGCCTCGCTCGCCTGCTGCTGCCGGGTCGTGGTCACTGTCGTCGCACCGCCTTCGCATAGAGGTTGAGAAAACGCCCGTCCGGGTCGTAGGTCTTGCGCGCGAGCCGGTACTCCGCGCCGCCGTAGAGGTCGTCGAACTCATCCTCGGCGTAATAGGCGTCGGAGTACAGGGACTTATGCCCGTCGAGTTCGCGCACCCGCTGCTCGATCCGGCGGTTCGTGGCGCCCTCGACGGCACCGGCCGGCACGGTGGACCAGAAGCCGACGTTGACGAAGGTGCGGCCAGCTGGCATCGGGTAGAGCGGCCAGGGCTGGCCCAGCCGCACCGGACACAGCCAGAGCGGTTCGATGGGCACCTGCGCCAGGAACCAGGTGAGGAACTCCACGCTCCGCTCGATTGGCACCTCGATGTCCTGCACGACACGCTCGCGCGGAGGTCGGCCCCGGGCTTGCTCGAAGCGGTCGACCAGGTGGAACCGCTGGTCCAGTGCGAGCAGCTTCCAATAGGAGCTGCTGCGCAGGTGCCGGCGTGGCCACCAGCGCCGCAGCCGGGGGTTCTGCGCGCCGAACGCCCGGGAGCACCAGAACCAATCGGTGTCCCAGCGCCAGAAATAGTCGCCCGCCGTCAGCCGGTCCTGCCGGACCCCGTCGTCGTGCTGGATCGAGCGGTAGTAGATGTCCTGCCCCGTGTAGTCGCTGACCGGGCCGGGATCGCTGGTCTGGGTGCCGAGGCACAGGTACGCCTCATCGGCGGCGAAGACGACGCCGTCGACGTAGTCGACCGGTACGCCCTCGAAGCTCCCGCTGTCCACCACCTCGGCCATCGCCGCGACGAGGTCGTCCAGCGCATGGAAGCGAACGTGCCGGAGCGCGACGTAGGGCTGGACCGGTTCCAGGGCGACCCGCAGCCGAGTCGCATAGCCGAGGGTGCCGTAGGAGTTGGGGAAGGCGCGGAACAGGTCAGGGTGCTGCTCCGCCGAGGCGGTGACGACGTCACCGGTCCCGGTCAGCACGTCCAGCTCCAGCACCGACTCGTGCGGCATGCCGTTGCGAAACGAGGCCGACTCGATCCCGAGTCCGCTGACCGCGCCGCCGATGGTGATGGTGCGCAGCTGAGGGATCACCAGCGGGCTCAAGCCGTAGGCCAAGGTGGCGGCGACCAGGTCCTCGTAGGTGCACATGCCGGCCACATCAGCGGTGCGGGCCTCGGGGTCGATCGCCAGCACGCCGGTCAGACCAGAAGTGTCCAGCCCTGGGACGCCGGTCCGCGTACGGGCCCGGAACAGGTTGGAGGTGGGCTTGGCCAGCCGGACCGGGGCCCCCGCCGGGATTCGCCGATAGCTTGCCCGCAGCCGTTCGACGCCGGCCGCGTGGTCGGTGACGGACACGCGAGTGGGAGCAGTCACACGTCCACGCTAGACCTGCACCGCCGGAGGCGCAGGTGGTCGCTCCGAGATCTCTTGTGTGGTGGAGGTCACAGGCTGTGGGGCGCTTCCGATAAGTCAGGCTTCACGCTTGCGCGCGCGGTATGCGGCGGCCTTGGCTCGGTCGCCACAGCCGGCCATGCCGCACCAGCGGCGACGGTGACCCCGGGACCGGTCGAGGAAGGGGTGGGTGCAGTTGGCGTCGGCGCACCACTTGAGGTTGTGGCGCGGCTCGTCGAAAAGCCGGATGCCGTCCCGGGCGACCGCGGACAGCCCCGCCGACCAGTCACCCGTCGTGGCGATCGTGCCGTCGGCAGACAGTGCCGGGACGGGGTCAGGTCGCGCCGCGAAGTCGTTGATGATCCGCCGGTCGTCGTCTGGCAGCCGGTGGTCCGGGTGGTCGATCAGCGCGGTCACCGTCCGGAAGAGCGCTTCCCGCAGGAGGAGGGCTCGGTCGAGGATCATGTCCGGCTGATGCGGTTCGACGACTGTGTCGCCGACCTCCAACGCGCCTGATGCGTTGAGCCAAGCGATCACATCCGCATCGCTGTGAAGGTTCTCCACCCGCGCGGTGTGTCGTTCGTTGAGGGTGCCGATGAAGTCGAGCGCCAGGTTGTCGGACACGAAGACGATTCCCACGTCACCATCTTGACCGGTGACACCGGCTTATGCAACGGTGACGGCATGACATCACCGGTTCAAGAGGTGACGCAGGGTCGCCCCCTCGGGGCGCCAGGAATGGTGCGATATCTGCTGATCGCCGTCGCGGTACGGATGGCGGACGCGGGCGCGGCGGTCGGGGTGGTGTTGCTGGCGGCGGCACGGCTGCCGTCGGACTCGAGCGGCCGGGTCGGCGGGGTACTGGTCGCCTGCTTCGCAGTGCCGCACCTGCTCGGGCCGGTGGTCGGTCGGCGGCTCGACCACACCGCCGACCCGCGTCGCCTGCTCGCCGTCGGATACGTCGTCTACGCCGCGGCCGTGGTCGCAGTCGTGGCATCACTCGGCCGGGCGCCGTGGCCGGTCGCGGCCGGCTGCGTCCTCGTCGGCGGCTGCTGCGGTCCACTGCTGACCAGCGGCCTGTCCAGCCAGCTCGGCGCGGTCAGCCGTGACGGGGAGCGGAGTGCGCGCCGCGCCCAGGCCCTGGACGCTGTCAGCTACGGCTTGGCCGGTACCGTCGGACCCGCCGTGGTGGCCGCGCTGGCGACCTGGTCGAGTCCGGCTGCGGCACTCCTGACCCTGGGCGGCGCGGCGACGGTTGGCGCCGCGCTGTGCGCTGGACTGCCTGTCCGCGATGGCCCCGACGAGCAGCCACAGGATCCGCTGAGCCTGGGCGCCGTCTTGGCTCTGCTGCTCCGCGACGGCCGCATACGGCGGGTGAACGGCGCCACCATGATGATCAACGCCACCCAGGGCGGCCTGGCGATCGTGGCCGTCGCGCTATCGATGAGCTACGACGTGTCGGCGAGCCTGGCGGCCACGCTCATCGTGGCGATGGGAGCCGGAAATCTGCTTGGGGCGGGTGTCCTCTCGGTGTGGCCGCTGCGGGGCGAGCCGGATCGGCTGGTCGCGCGCGCCAGTGTGGTCGTCGCCATGTGCACGGGTGCGGTCGCCGCGGCGCCATCCTACGGCTGGGGCGTCGCCACATTCGCCGCGCTGGGAGCCGCGAGCGCCATCTTCGTCACCGCGACCTTTGCCGCACGGGCCCGCTATGCGCCGGCCGGTGCGACAGCGCAGGTTTTTGCCTCGATGGCCGGGATCAAGATCGCCGCCGGCTCGGTCGGCGCAGCAGTGGCGGGCGTAGCGGTCGGCGGCAACCCGCATCTCTTCCTCGGCGCGACGACAGTGATCATCGCGGTGACGGTGCTGGTCCTGGCAGTCGACCGACGGCTGAGCATGGCGGAGACCGGAGCCACCCACACCGCCGAGGTCCGCGCGAGTGGAAAGTGCTGACGATCTGTTGTCGTCCGCGTCAGCATCCAGTCTCAAGGAGGTCCACCGTGGCCTTGGGACTCGATCCCGAGGCCGCTGACCGCGCCGCCGATGGTGATGGTGCGCAGTTGCGGGCCTGCGGATCAATCGAGAGCACCTCGAGTGGGAGCATTCACACGTCCACGCTAAACCTGGGCCGCTGCCTTGAATACACCGTGTCCGTCCTACCGGAGGTGTAGGAATGAAGTGCGCCGCCACGACAAGGAGAGCTGATGGCTCAGTACGCCGTTCTGATCTACGCCGCCGATTCGGCCCACGCGCCACAGGCCAGCGCGACCGACACCGAGGTCTGCGACAACCACGCCGACGAGCTGTCCGACGACGGGTCGATGCTCGCGGCGTACGCGCTGACGCCACGAGATCTGGCCACATCGGTGCGCTCCGACGGCATCACCGACGGGCCCTTCATCGACGCCGAGAAGATCGTTGTCGGGTTCTATGTGATCGAGGCGGCCGACCACGACGCGGCCCTGGCGATCGCAAGCACCAACCCGGTGATCGGCGAAGGAGGCGGCGTGGAGATCCGACCGCTGCACAGCGGCGGGACGGTGGAGCGGCCCAACCGATGACGAACTGGGCCCCGGCCCAGTCGCGGGTGTGGGAGGAGGCGCCGACAGTCAATCGCCGGAGTCAGCATCCAGTCGCTCGAGCAGGTCCACCGCGGCGCGCGCATAGTCGCCGATCCACCGGTCGTAGATGCGTTTGATCGGCAGCGGCGAGAGCGTGAGGCGCCGTTCCCGTCCGACCCGGTGGCCGGCGATGAGATCTGCGGCCTCGAGGACGCGGAGATGCTGCAGGGCCGTCGTGCGATCGATCTCGGGGAACAGCTCGCACAGCTCCCCCGTGGCCTTGGGCCCGTTCCGCAGCGCGTCGAGCATGCGCCGGCGAAGCGGCGAAGCAAGCGCTTTGAACACTTGATCATCGTCCGAAGGCTTGTGCACTGCACTTGACATGTTGTAAAACTACAACATGAATCAAGAACCCCTCTCCTTCACCGTCAGCGGGCGCGTCGCACGGCCGGTCGCAGAGACCTACGAAGCGGTCGCCCACCCCGAGCAACTGTCGAAGTACTTCACCACCGGCGGCGCCCGCGGCCGGCTCGAACCCGGCTCAGACGTCAGCTGGGACTTCGCCGATTCACCCGGCCGGTTCCCGGTCACTGTGGTCGAGGCCGACCCGCCGCGGCGACTCGTCATCCGCTGGGGCGGCAGCGCGTCGGTCGAGCCGCAGACCACCGTGACGTTTCTCTTCGAGCCCATCGACGGCGGCGCACGTACGCTCGTCACCATCTCCGAAGCGGCCTGGCTGAACACGCCTGAGGGCGCGAACAGCGCATTCAACAACTGCGAGGGCTGGAGCAGCATGCTGTCAGCGCTGAAGGCCTGGGTCGAGCACGGCATCAACCTGCGCGAAGGCTTCTACGTCTGAACATCACCATCAGTACGCCGGCAGCGTCCGTCGTCGCATGATCACTCGTCGCCGTAGCTAGCGACCGAGGATCTTCTGCAGGGCTGCGATCAGCCCGGCTCGCTCCTGCGACGTGAGTGGTTCAAGGAGCTCGTCCTGGGCGCCGGCCAACTCGGCGTGGATCTGGTCCAGCCTGGCTCGTCCTCGCGGTGTGATTCGGACGAGGTTGCGCCGCGGATCCGCCGGGTCCGGGCGGCGCCGCACGAACTGCTGCTCTTCGAGTTCGAGTACTCGTTGGGCCACGTCCTTCCGGTCCATGTTCAGGCGACTGCCGATCTCGGCCTGACTGCAGGGGCCGAACTCCTCGACGGCACAGAGGATCGCGTAGTGGTAGCGGCCGGCCCCAAGGGAGTCGAAGACCTCCCGACTGCGCCGGCCGGCGTTCGCCGCAATCTGGGTGAGCAGCCAGCTGGGCGTCTCCAGCAATCGCTGTGGTGGACGATCGGGCACAACAACCCCCTTGCGTTGGTGACACCAACGATATACTTTGCGTTGGTGTCACCAATCATAGGAGAGACATCGTGAGTGAGCAGCCACGGCCGTGGATGGTTCTCGGTGCGGTGGTGAGCGGTCAGTTGATGGTCGGGGTCGACGCGACCATCCTGGCCCTCGCCCTGCCCAGGATGGCCGCCGAGCTGCAACTGTCATCACAGGGTGTGGCGTGGGTGATGGCTGCGTATCTCCTGGCCGCGGGCTCGCTGGGAATCGCCGGCGGACGGGTTGCCCAGGCAGTCGGGTATCCGCGCGTGATGACACTGGGTCTGATCACCTTCGGTCTAGCCTCCGCGATCGGCGGAGCGGCCGATGTCGGCTGGATGTTGATCAGTGCACGAGTCGCCCAGGGGGTCGCCGCAGCCGCGATGACGCCGGCGGCGATGGCGCGACTCTCGGCCGCGTTCCCCGATCAGGGCCGCGATCGGGCGTACGGCGTCTTCGGAATGATCATGGGCAGCGGGACGGCCATCGGGCTACTGCTCGGAGGGCTGTTGACTCAGCTAGCGAGCTGGCGGGCGTGCATGTATGTCAATGTCGCCTTCGTCGTGGTCGCACTGATCTTCTCAGCCCTCGCCGGGGACGACGTCGAGCGCTCGCCGGGTCATGGACGCGGCGCCTGGCGTGGCGCCATCCTGGCCGCGGGCGCCGCACTGATCATCCAGGCGCTCACAGTCGTGGACCAGCCTGGGCAAGCAATGGCCTTCGGGGTCGCCGGCGTCCTGGTGCTGGTGGGGTTCGCGGCTTCCGACCGACGCTCGATGGCTCCGTTGATCCCGGCCGTGCTGTTCGGCAACGCGACCAGGCGGGTCGCCTACTACGGCTTGTTCCTGTGGGGTGTAGCCACGATCGCCACGTTTGTGTCGGCGAGCGGTTCGCTCCAACGCGACCATCACCTCGCACCGCTGGCGACCGGTGCCTTGTTCTCGATCTACCCGGCCGCCATCCAACTGGGCCTGTTCTGCTCCCGCCGCCTCGGCGTCCGGCCACCGGACCGACAGATCGGCGTCGGACTTGCCTCGCTCGGCGCCGGACAGATCATCTTCGCGATCTCACCGACAAGTCTCACCGCGGTTCTCATCGCGCTCGGAGTCATGGGGCTGGGGACCTCACAAGTCATGCCGGCCGCGAACAGCGCCATGAACCGTGACGCCGGACCGCACGCGGGAGTCGCGGGCGCCGTCGGAACCACGTTGCAACAACTCGGAGCCAGTGTTGGTCTGGCCATTCCCGTGGCCCTGGCTGCCGTCACCGTCCATGCGACCAGCATCGCCGTCGGCGTCACGGCACTGGCGCTGATCATGGGGTCGGCCCTCGCCCTCCGCCGACGCCCGCGATCAACCGTCATCCCGACTCCTACGGACAGAACCCCGGCATGAAGTTGCAGCTGCGCAACGTGGCGCGAAGGCCGTAGTCGTTCCCAGCGCGAAGGCACGAAAACCTTGTCGGTCTTCCGTCTAATCCACCTTCCACCCCTCCCAAGGAGAAACCATGGACCAGAAGTCGCTCGCCGAGCTCCGCACCTTCTATGCATCCTTCGGTCAACTGCCACTGCCGGACGGTACCCGCATCACCGAGACCACGCTGGGAGGCGTACCCGCCGTTGAAGTCGAGGTGCCGCAGGCCGACCGCACGGTGGGAACGCTGCTCTACTTGCATGGCGGCGGCTATGCCATCGGCGCGGGCCATACCGGGGTTCCGCTCGCTGCCGCACTCGCAGCGCGGGCAGGACTGCGCGCCCTGTCCCTCGACTACCGGCTCGCTCCCGAGAACCCCTTCCCCGCAGCCATTGAGGACGCGCTCGCGTCGTACCGGCAGCTGGTCAGCGACGTCGACCCCGCCGGACTGGTGCTCGCGGGCGATTCGGCCGGCGGCGGCCTCGCGCTGGCCACCGCGATTGCCGCGCGTGAGGCCGGACTTCGCCTCCCGGCGGGACTCGCTGCGTTCTCGGGATGGTTCGACCTCACGCTGTCCGGCGCAAGCCTGAGGGGCAAGGAGGACGTCGATCCCGTCTTCGACGCCGCGGACGTCCGCGAGTATGCGGACCTCTACCTTGCCGACAGCGACGGTCGTGATCCGCTCGCCAGTCCCCTTCTCGCCGATCTACGTGGCCTGCCCCCGCTGCTGCTTCAGGTCGGCTCACGAGAGGTCCTGCTCGACGACAGCACCCGCCTCGCAGCCCGTGCCGCCACCGCAGACGTCGACGTCGCACTCGAGGTGTACGCGGGAGCAACCCACGTCTTCCAGCACAACCACGCCACTGACCCAATCGCCGCGCAGGCGCTTGACTCCGCGGCATCGTTTCTTCAACGACAAATTGCGCGTCGATGAACAGGTGAGCGGCGCCCTTGCTGCTTCAGCCAGCCTGCCGTGGATGGCGGACCCCGATATCCCATGGTGGGGAATGCCTGCTTGCGGGATGGTAGGCGCATGCCTCAGGAAGCAGATCTGTCCATGGTGTACTCGGGCGCGGTCGACGAGGTCCTTGCCTCAGCGGATCTGTCTAGGCAAGCGAGATCACTCGACGTCATCTATGACCTGGCGCAGGAAGCTGGTGTGGATGTCAGCTCCGTGGTTGTGGACGCTGGCTGCGGCACGGGTGGGCGCAGCCTCGAGCTGATCCGTCGCACCGGATGCCAGATTGACGGAGTTGAGTTGCTGCCGCAGCTGATCGAATGGGGAACGGCCGAGACCCTCGCCGCTGGGCTGGGCGACAAGATGCACTTTCACCAGGGGTCGATCCTGGATCTGCCGTTCCCGAAAGGTTATGCCGACGTGGTGCTCTGCACCGACGTCTTCGGGCTCATCGAAGACCTTCCACGGGCGATCGCTGACTGCGCACGCGTACTCAAGCCGGGTGGGGCGATGATCAGCCAGGTCACGGTTGCCACAGATCGGATGGCTGCCTTCGAGCAGGCTGAGCTCGACGCCAGTCAAGGCACGGTCGCGGCCAGCATGGACCAGTCCAACCTGGAACGGGCACTGTCGCCATATTTCACGGTTGCGCAGTCGGTGACCCTTGGCAGCCAACATCGCCTGCAGGCGGTGGAATCCGGGGATTGCGAGACCCTGAAGAACCTCGTGCGCGCCTCTAGGTTGATGACCTGGCCCGATACCTACCGCGCCGAGCATGGAGCTCTCGCTTATCGAACAGCGTTGACCGAGGCACTGTGGGGGCCGTACCAGCTTCTGGGCAAGCTTTCGCCGATCGTCTACCTGCTACGACTTCGGTCGACGCTGTGACGATGTGAGTAAGGATGCGGCCGCGCATGGCCACGACTTGCAGCGGGTGTACGGGCCGCTGACCTGGGACCTCTACGACAAGTTGGACGTCTCGTTGCAGCCCCGCAGCCCTGACTGGTTGCGAGGGCTGGCCGCAGCTCTGCTGCCAGCGAATGGGCGCCTGCTGGATGCTGGCTGTCGAAACGCCGCCCACCTTGTTCAGATTGTCCGTGATCACCCGGGCGTCAGCGCTGTCGGTGTGGAGCCCGTACCCATCCACGTCCGGGCTGCGGAAGAAGCCGTCGCCGCGGCTAATATGACGGACAAGATCACCATTATGGCCGGCGAGATTGCGACCATCGCGCAGTCGGGGCAGGTCTTCGATCTTGTCTGGTGC
Source organism: Microlunatus sp. M237 (assembly GCF_056896895.1). Taxonomy (NCBI): domain Bacteria; kingdom Bacillati; phylum Actinomycetota; class Actinomycetes; order Propionibacteriales; family Propionibacteriaceae; genus Microlunatus; species Microlunatus sp. M237. The sequence continues at coordinate 904,801 of NZ_JBXHBL010000002.1, forward strand.
CGTGACGTGCTGGAGCAGGTGGCCGACTTAACCGCAGCGGTCGCCGATCTTGCCAAGTTGACTCGTGCAGACGGTTCGCTCCTGGTCTTCACGACTGTCGCCACAAGCAGCCTGACGGCCGAGGACGCCGTGCTCCTTGGCCATCATCTGGGCAACGTGCCCGAGAACCTGTCGAGGGCCGCAGTCGAGGGCGCTTTCGTTGCCGCTGGATTGCACGTGGTGGCGACCCACGAGATCGGTACGGAGTGGCGGGAGTGGGAGGAAGAACGCAGCCAACCCGTGTCCACTGCACTGCTTCGGCTCGCGTCTGCGTCGCAATCGTGCCAGGTTCGTCTCCGCTCACGGGGAGGAGATCGGCGCGCACGTGGAGGCCAACCTGCACTGGGAGGCCTATCAGTTCCTCGGGAAGCTGCTGCCCCTCGTCTACGTGCTCCGCCAGATAGGACGGCTCTCGATTACGCCCTGAGCCTCCGGTTGGGCTGGAGTTTCGTGCGCAAGGCCTAGCTCGGTGGTTGACGAGGCGCTAGCGGCGACAACCGTCCCCTCCGCCCTTATCCGACACATAGCTCAGCGATGGTCAACCTCTCGTTATCTCGACTGGTGGTTGCAGAAAGCTAATGACCACCTCCCTCGACCGAGCGGGGCGGATCGGCGAACTCTCCGACGAGCCGGGGATGAGGCAACCGATCGGCCCTTCGCAGTTCCACTGGAATACCATAGGCACGCATCAGCCCGCAGCAGAGTGACCTTCGGAGGCTGTCGCGGCTAGCCCTGCCAAGCCGTCCACCGACAAGTTGACGGCGCTCCCGTGAATGCCGGGGCCTGGGATGCGGTTCGTGAAACCCTCGAGAGCGGCGGGTACGGAGCCCCTTGCACACGCGCCGTCGACACAGTTCGCGTCGTCAGCGAGTAATGCCGTCTAGTCGGGCGGCACACCCGCAGCCCAGCACTAGTCGCTGACTCACCGTCCCCGAGGAGATCCACCCTGAGGGTCCGACTAGTCTGAGACCAACTTTGGATTGCCATAAGGCATTGATCGAGTAACTCGTAGCGGCGAGCCTGGTCTAGGCTGCTTCCAGCGGCACGGCGTGCCGGTCGGCCACTGCGTGCGTCCCACAACAAAGGTCCCGGGCAGAGTCGGAGTCCTGATCGCCACTCGCTGCCAAGGCTGGAAGGACGAGTGGCCGCCAGCCAGCGTTGATCTTGGCGATCCTGATGTCAGTGCCAGGCACTGGACACGAGTGCGTTGTCGTCGGCGGGCAGAAACGCTCGGAGCCACTGCGCGACGCAGACAAGAGCCAAATCCCAAACCGTCCTCAGCCTGGAGATTTCACCCCTTTGCTCGGCAGCGCAAGTCAATCTTCCACCTTGCACTCTTGACCCATCTATCCAGTGTAAAACACCGCTATGGGAACAATCACGCTACGCGAAAGTTGGTCGCGTTGGGGCGGCACGGGAGACCAAGTTATCACCATCGTTCAAGGAGCGCTGGCCACAGTCGGAGGCGTGAACGGAACTGAGGAGACGCCTCTATACTGCTTGATAACTACACCCCCCGATGATGAAACGCGCTACGACTCCGCGGACGACTTGAAAGCTGGTCTCAGCGAGTTGAAGGCTATAAAAAAGGTGGAGGTTGTCGTAGGCGACTCCTCTGACGGCGTAGTCGCGACCATCACCTTCAACAACCAATCTCCGGCTGCTCGGCTCGAGGTAGCAGGGAGCGACAGGATTGCGGTACAGGGCGTCCGACAAGAACTTCGACATCTCCTCGATAGTGGGAAGCGATGGCCCAAGTCTCCGACGGTGATCTTGTTAATAGGAGCAGTGATCGGGATGCTCTTGGGGCTCGCGGGCGGTATAGGTTGGACCTACGTTCCTTTTGGTTGGCTTCCTGACAATCTCATCGGTTCCATCATCTATGGTTTGATCTACGGAATCTTCTATCTCCTGCTCTTCGGTGGCGTCTTCTACTTGGTGCGATGGGCCATGCCCGCCCTCGAGCTGATTCCACCGGGAAGCATCCCGCGCCTCATCCGGTACAAGGCGAGGATTGTATCGCTAACGCTTTTCATTATGGGGGCTGTTGCTACCACCATCATCGGAAGGGTGTTGGGAGGGGGAAGCAGTTGACGCCAGGGCGGACGCTTGGTGCTCAGCAGGCAATAGAGGGTCGTCGACCCCCACACTGGCATGACCCTACAACCGGCCAAGGATGGCCGACTCGGGGTCCGTCAGTCCAGTGTCCGGAAAGTCGACACCGTAGCGTCCAGCCGCGATGCGCTCCACTCCACGAGGAATTGTCCGCTCCACTTATCACTGTCAGGAGGTCGGCGACCGACCTGCGTGCCTTCCGCACGAACCCCGGCTACCCGGGCGCCGCAAGGGTCGGCTACCGGGTGCTTCCCACGCGGGTTTGGTATTGCGTGGGGTCCCGCACAACAGGCACCTTCTGACAGTTCGGCAGCCGTGTGACCGGTTGGCGTCCACCTCACAGACTTTCGTCACTGGTCTTTACACTCTTAGAGATCTCGCAGTGGCAGGTTTCAGTGCCGTGGTGGATTAGTCAAGGTAGTTGCCATCATCAGCCGGGCGATTGAGGCATCGAAGAACACTGGGGCGAGGGGCCGCTTTGACGCTGGGCAAGGCCCGCATCGCGAAGACGGCGCATATCGGCGATCTAGGGTCCGTGCCCCTCGTCGAGCTGCTGACCCTTCCGTGGAGGGTTCCTCCGGCTAGTTGACCTGATCACCGAGACGTCGCCGTGCGCCGCGTGACAGGCTGCGTGTATGGCCACTACCCAGAAAAGATGGTTTGAAAGACCACCTGCAAGTGCGCGGGATGTCCTCATCTAGAGAGCGAAGGGCCTCCCTGAGCGTGCCCTACGGTTACCTCGCATACCGACCGGAACTAGCCTGAGAGGCTTCGTCAGACATGCGCCAAATACACGTGGTCCACATCGGCCCAACGTTTGGTCGGGAGCGGCCAACACCCAACGAGCTCGTTACACCGGAGGACCCCGACCCGGTAGCGGACTGCTGCGCTACCGAAACCTAGACCGCCGCCGGAATCGGCGATCGCTACCGCCGGATGCAGACTTGGCTGACGGAAGCGCGGACGCCTTGCCGCTGGGCGCAATCGACCCATGTCGCCCACCGTGCCGGAGACGAAGTCACTCTTCACGAGATCCTGGATCACAAGATTGGCGACTTGCATCGCCACGCGGGCCATGCCGACATGCCCCCGTGAGCAGCTGACGGATCAGTAGGCCTACTGTCGAGCCGCCGCAACCTTCCGAACGAGGTCGACTGGCCGGCGCACGACAGGCGGTTGCTGATCCTCATCAACGAGTTCGGCTGACAGGCTTGCGTGCTGTGCTCGCTAGAAGGCCCGCGATGGACCGCAGGGATCGGCTTACTTGCCCGTATCCCGACGAGGGTCGGCCCTCTCGTGCGCTCAATCGCGGCGCCGCGCGTGACTGAGCTTCTCGCTTCGCTGTTGGCACTACGAGCGCGGCCTGGCTCGAGTGGCGATCCTCGGGGCACGAGGTGGTCCGGGTGGGGCCGCCTGAGAGAATCGAACTCTCGACCTACGCATTACGAGTGCGTTGCTCTGCCATCTGAGCTAAGGCGGCCTGTGCCACCGCAGGCGGCGGCACGGTTGCCCACTATATCCAGCGCGGCCAATTCGTCGAAATCAGATCCTCAGCAGGTGGTGCCCTCGACCGGGGTCACCCCGTCGACGAAGTAGCGGGTCACCAGTGCGCGGATGCAAGGGCTCTGCCCGTACGCGAGATGGCCCTCGCCGCGAAGCGTGACCAAGACTCCCGAGGTGAGCTGCTTGGCCATGCCCTGGGCGTACGCGTATGGCGTGGCCGGGTCGCCGGTGGTGCCGATGACCACGATCGACGGCGCACCCGGGCCGGTGATGCGGCCCACCGACTTCACCGGCGCGACGGGCCACATCGGACACAGATAGTCCGGCCCCAGGTAGCGGCCCATGGTGGGTGCCTGCTTGACGGTCGTGGCGAACTCGGCGTCGGCGCCGGAGATGCCGTCGTCGTCGGTGTCGAGACAGCGGATGGCCGGGAAGGCGTAGGTGGACTGGCCGTAGCGCCCGGCCTCGTCACGTTGGTTGTATTGGTCGGCCAACCACAACAGACGCTCGCCGTTGCGAGCGACGGACGCCTCGGTCAGGGCGGCGGCCAGCACCTGCCAGCCGCGCTCGTTGGCGTACAGCGCTTGCACCAGCCCGGTCACCGCGAGCTGCTGGGTCAGCTCCCGATCGCCCACCGCGAGCGGCTGACCGTCGAGCCGGTCCCAGAGCGCGACGACACTACGCAACACCTCCGACCGGCTGCCGCCCAGCTGGCATCGCTGGGCGACGCACCACTCGGCGAAGGAGCTCAGGGCGGCGTCGAACCCGCCGCTCTGGCCGACGCTCTCGTCATCGGTGATGTCGACGGCACCGTCCAGCACCATCCGGCCCACCCTCGGCCCGAACAGCTGGGCATATGTCGCGCCGATCTCGGTCCCGTACGACGACCCGAAGTAGTTGAGCCGCTCGTCGCCGACCAACCTCCGGAGCAGGTCGAGGTCGCGGACCGTGTCAACGGTGGAGATGTGCGCCAGCAGCGGGCCGGAGCGCTGCAGGCAAGAGGCGCCGAACTCGCGGTTGGCCGCGATCAAGGCGGCCTTCTCGGCCTCGTCGTCGGGTGAGCCGTCGAGGGCGGTGTACGTGTCCAGCGCGCGATCACCGAAGCAGCGCACCGGAGTCGAGCCGCCCACACCACGTGGGTCCCAGCCCACCACGTCGTAGTCCTGCAGCCCTTCCAGCCCGACGTAGTCCACGTACGCCACCCCACTGCCACCGGGTCCACCGGGGTTGATGAACAGCGAGCCCTTGCGCTGCGGACCGGTCGCGGGACGCATCGCGAGGGCCAAGGTGATCGCCTCGGCGTCCGGCTCGGCGTAGTCCAACGGCGCCAGTACGGTGGCGCACTTGCGGCCGTCGCCACAGTCGCGCCACTCCAGGGGCTGCTGCTGATAGCGGGCCAGGCCACTGCCCGGAGGCGGATCGGCGAAGCCGGCAGGGCGTACGTCCGGCGCCGGTGCGACCGGACGGGAGTCGAGGGCGGTGACGGTGCTGGACGGCAGCGGGACCTCAGGGGCGGATTCTCCATCCTGGCCCGGCAACGCCGAGCAGGCGGTCAGCAGCACGGCGGTCAGGCCGGCAACCAGCCCTGCCCGTGCACCGCGCCCCATGCCGAAGGAGCCTACCCGCCGGTCAGCGAGCGAGAGATCAGCGACGTCGGCGGGCGCGCGGCTTGGGACCGTCGGGGTCGCGCTTGTCGTAGGCCTGGCGCGAGCCACAGACACTGGCCTTGGAGCAGCTCATGGTGGCGCCGCTGGCGCTCATCCGAACCACCACCGCGTCGGCCGGCACCGAGTGAGCGACCACGACACCTTCACCGTCATCGGTGGTGACCCGCTCCCCGACCGCCGGCGCATCCCGGGCGAACTCGGCGTAGAGCGGGTGCTCGTATTTCAGGCAGCACATCAGCCGGCCGCACGCGCCGGAGATCTTCATCGGGTTCGGCGGCAGGTCCTGGACCTTCGCCAGCCGCAGGCTGACCGGCTCGAAATCCTTGAGAAAGGTGGCGCAACACAGGTCACGCCCGCAGTTGCCGATCCCACCGGTGAGGCGGGCTGCGTCGCGGGAGCCGATCTGGCGCAGATCGATGCGTGCCCGCAACGTCCGGGCCAGCTCGCCCACCAAGACACGGAAGTCGACCCGGTGCGGGGCGTTGAAATAGATGACGGCGAGCTTGTCGACGTCGCCCTGGTCGATGTAGTCGACGGCCACCACCTTCATCGGCAGCCCATGCTTCTTGATCAGCTTCTTGGCGACCAGCTTGGCCTCGGCGCGGCGGCGGCGGTTTGCCTCGTCGCGCTCCAGGTCGGCCGGTGTCGCCGGTCCGGCACAGGCCGGCAGATCCACGAAGTTGGTGTCGGCGTCATCCACCCACTCCGGCGCCCAGACACACTCAGCCACCTCCGGGCCCGACTCGGTCGGGACGAGCACCTTCTCCCCCACCCGGTACGTCCGTGCCCCGGGATCGAGATAGTAGAGCCGCCCGTACCGCTCGAAGGAGACGGCCATCACCTGTGCCATGCAGACAGCCTAAGCCCCCACGCCAGCGTGGACAGCGGCCAGCGGGAAGTGCCGCGAGCCCGGCGGACGTGAGTCCGCCGGGCCGCAGGGGTGCAGGAGCCGGGGGGACAGTCCCGCACCCGGGATCGGGGCTACTTGAGTCGGAGAACCTGACCGATGTAGATCGAGTTCGGGTTCTTGACGGTCTTCTTGTTCAGCTTCCACAGACCCTTCCAACCGCCCTTGACGTGGTGGCGCTTGGCGATCTTGGCGATCGTGTCCCCGCGCTTGACCCGGGTGGTCTTGGTGGCCTTCGCGGGGGCGGACTTCTTCTTGGCGGTGGCCTTCTTCTTGGCGGTGACCTTCTTCTTGGCCGTCACCTTCTTGCTCTTGGAAGCCACCTTCGACGAGCCGGGGTTTCCGGCCGGGGTCGCGTTGCGGCTGGCGTTTCCGGTGGACTTGGTCAGTCCGGCACGCTTGCCACAGGTGGGCCAGGCACCCGGGCCCTGGGTGGCCAGGACGCGACGAGCCACGGCGATCTGCTCGCTCTTGGTCGCCCGGTGGGCCGAGCTGGCGTACTTCGCACCGCCGAAGCCCCGCCAGGTACGCGGTGAGAACTGCAGCCCGCCGTAGTACCCGTTACCGGTGTTGATCTTCCAGTTGCCACCGCTCTCGCACTTGGCCACCCGGTCCCAGACGGTGCCCGCGGCTGCGGCGGAGGTCGTGCCCATCCCGGCGATGCCGAGAGACAGGGCGACTGCGGCAAAGACGCCGACGAGTCGCTTCATGATCTTTGACGTCAACAAGACATTCCCTTCCTGACTGACGCCTGTGAAGTGAGCTGACGGGTTCGGGCTGTCAGGCGCCCGGCGCCGATGCATTTCCGCATCGGCACTTCACCCCAGGGCAGCGCGTCTTCGCGATACCCGGTTGGTTCCTCCACCTTCGCTGCGCCCGGGACTGTCCCGGCAGAGGTGCCCGCCCAGCGAAGCTCGGCGTAGCGGGCACGCGATCTCGTGGCCATATCCGATGCCCACGAGCCATCCCCGAACATTTCGGATCCGTGATGTAGATAACGGAACGGATACGAAACTGGACTCACCGTAAGTGAAGACGAGGTCGGGCGCAACCCTGCGGTAGGGCGCAGTTCGCAGGGGGCTGAAACCACAGATGCCCCGATCCGCGAGGACCGGGGCATTGAGGAGGTTGTCGGAGAGAACGCTCGGGGGTTCGTACCCTCCGGCAACCTGACTAAACCGTACTAAAGATGCACAGGAAAATGAACCCCGACCGTGACCGCTCGAGCAAACTCTGGACAACAGATGAAGACCTGATCAACCCTCCACCAACCCGATCATGGTCGCTTCCACCGCCAGCAACGGAGCCACATTCGTCTCCAGCGCGGTGCGGCAGCCGAGCAGCGCATCGATCCGGCGCAGCGTCGACTCCGTGGTCGACTTCCTTGCCAGCACCGTGATCTGAGGCGCCAGGTCCTGGTTGACCAAGGGCGCCCCGCTGTTGGTCTGGATGCTCAGCACATCGCGATAGAGCCCGGTGAGCTCAGTCAGTGCGCGGTCGATGGCGTCCCGCTGGAACCGTTTGCTCCGGGCCTTCTGCTGGTCCTCCAGCTCCTTCATCGCGGCCTGAGCCTGGCGCGGGCGGGCGCCCTTGGTGCCGAACCCCAGCGCCTCCGACAGCGCGGCTCGTTCCTTCGCGTCCAGCTCCGCGGTCGCAGCGGAGGCCTCCTCGGCGCAGGCGTCGACCAGGGCGGCGGCGCTGCTCAGGCACGCACCCAGGCCGTTCAGCCGGGTCGGGATGAGCAGCACCTCACGGCGGCGTTGCCGGGCCGCGTCGTCGCGAGCCAGCACCCGCGCCCGGCCGACGTGGCCCTGCGACACCCGGGCGGCGTACGCGGCCAGCTCGGGGTCGACGCCGTCCCGCCGGATCAGCAGCGCGGTCACGGCAGCCACGGTCGGCGTCTGCAGGGTGAGCGACCGACACCGGGACCGGATCGTGACCACCACGTCGTCGGCCGTGGGGGCGCACAAGATCCACACCGTCTTGGGCGCGGGCTCCTCAATGCTCTTCAGCAGGGCGTCCGCCCCGCGCTCGGTCACCCGGTCGGCGTCCTCGACCACGATCACCTGCCGACGGCCGAGCGTCGGGCTCATCGCTGCCCGTCGGACCAGGTCGCGTACCTCGTCGACGCCGATGGACAGCATCTCGGTGCGGACCAGGGTCACGTCGGGGTGGGCGCCGCTCAGGGCGGTGCGGCACTCGTTGCACTGTCCGCAGCCGCCCCGCGGACACTGCAGTGCCGCCGCGAAGGACCGGGCGGCGTTGGACCGGCCGGACCCGGGCGGTCCGGTCAGCAACCAGGCGTGGGACATGGCGTGCGCCCCGCCCGTCACCGCCCGCTGCAGGGTGGCCACCGACCGCTCCTGACCGATCAACTCGACCCACACCCCGGTCATCCCCGCCGGAGGTTCCGCAGCGGTCAGCGGATCGCCGGTCTGCACCTCGGTCATGGGCCCAGTCTGCCGGAGCGCTCCGACAACAGTGCCGACACCCGCTCGGCGATCGTGGCGGCGATGGCGTCGATGGTGCCACGCGCGTCCAGCACCAGATAGAACTCGGGCTCGCGGGCGGCCAGCTGCACGAAGTGCTCGCGGGCGCGTCGGTGCAGCTGCTCGCCGGCGCCCTCGAGCCGGTCCTTGTCCACCTTGGCGTTCACGGCATCGACCGGATCGGCATCGAGGAGGATGGTGAGATGCGGGCGCAGGTCCTCGGTGGCCCACCGCGCTACCTTCTCCACCTCGTCCAGGCTCAGCACCCGACCCGCGCCCTGATAGGCGAGCATCGAGTCGACGTAACGGTCGCAGACCACCACGGCCCCGCGATCCAACGCAGGCCGCACCACGGCATGGACGTGGTGCGCCTTGTCGGCGGCGTAGAGCAACGCCTCGGCCCGGGGCGAGATGTCGCCGGTGACCGGGTCGAGCACGATCCGCCGGATCTGCCCACCCAGCACCGTGTCGCCGGGTTCGAAGGTCCGCACCACCTCCACGTCGCGGGTGGACAGCCAGCGGACCAGCCGCTCGACCTGGGTCGACTTGCCGACCGCGTCGCCGCCCTCGAAGACGACGAACAGGCCACGCTCGCTGCGTACCCCCGCCGTCATCGAGCGAGCTTCTTGGCGGCCTTGGCCCAGTCCTGCACGAAGGTGTCTCGTGCCTTGCGGACCTGGCGGAGCTCGTGCTCGTACGTCCGACCCAGCTCGAAGGCCTCCATCGGGGTGCCGGCCAGGGCGCGACTGCGGATGTCCTCGGCGGCCTGCCAGTGGGTGGTGGCGGCGGTCAACAGCCGTCGGGTCGGGGTCAGCCGTTCGCGTAGGCGTCCCACCTGCTTCGGCAGCACCGGCGCAGCCACGTCACTGACCCGGAACAGGTGGTCAAGGGCCTCGGCCGCCGCATTCCACGTCTGCGGGGTGGCATCGGAGCTGAGCCGACCGGACGCCTTGAACACCGTGTCCAAGGTGGTGTCCACCAGCGCGCGCAGCACCTGCGACGCCGGCTGAGTGGCCACCTCACCCACCCGCGGTGAGCGGGTGGCGGTGACGAGGCGCTCGAGCAACGTCAGATAGCGCTCGCCGCGCAGCCGCGATCGCAGCCCTGAGGTGTCGTCGGGCGACCGGGGAACTCCGCTCCGCGACGACTCCTCGACCTTGCCGGCCTCCAGGTCGACCTGGCCGACCAGCCAGCGCAGCTCTTCCTCCAGATCCTCGAGCCACTCCGGGTCGAGCACCGGCGACATGCCCTCCAGCTCAGCCTTGAGCCGGGCTGCGTGCTCGCGCAGGGCCCCTGCCGCCGTCGGGTCACCGGCGCGGACGGCCAGGTCAGCGGTCAGCAGGTCGCGCAACCTCGTCGCCAGCACGGTGGAGACGAACTCGCTGAACGGAGCGTCGGCACTGACCGGCCGCGGCCGCGGGAAGTCGGTCAGCCCGGTGGCGGGAGCACCCAGCCGGGTCACCAGCGCCGGGAACCGGCTGACCTGGGTGGCGCCCGCACCGACCAGCACCGCGTCGAGGTGCGCGGCCTGCTCCTCGGTCAACCCAGCCCGGGTGGGGGTCAGCATCACCTCGCGGAACCGGGCGGTGGTCAGTCCCCCTCGCCGGACGGTGACCTTGTCATCGCGGAGCAACGCCAAGGTGGTGCCTCGGTCGTCGCGGAGGGCGAACTCACGTCGTTCGCAGGTCATGGCGGCCACCGCGCCGAGCGTGGCCCGGCGGCGGAACGGCCGCACCAGGTCCGCGAACTCCTCCGGCAGGTCGCCGGTGTCCATCGGCTCGATCCGTTCCTCGGGCAGCAGCGGCTGCCACTGCGGCGCCCCGAGATACCACTCGCCGCGTCCGTCCAGCACCCGGTGGGCCAGCAGCACCCCGGACCGGATCAACCGGTGATCGGTGGAGTCGAGCAGAGTCACGTCGATGGTGTAGCCGGCGTTGTGCCCCGCCCGGGTGACCAGGTTGTGCAACCCGAGCTCCGGGCTGATCAGCCGCGGCGCCGCCGTGCTGTACGGCATGTCATAGAGCAGCTGGCCGACCGGCGACACTGTGGTCTCCGGCTTGCCGGCGCCCGCCTTAGCTGCCTTGGACTTCGTCGCGACCTGCTTGTGGTCGTGCTTGGCGTCCGTACGTTCGCGCGGGTCCGACCGGCTGTCCTTGCTCACGGGTCAACCTTGCCACGCCGAAGAGGGATCACGGCTCAGGAGTCAGCGGTCGCCGCAGCTGTCTTCTTGGCCGGCGCAGTCTTCTTCGCCGCCGCCTTCGTGGCGGGTGCCTTCTTCGCCGCGGCCTTCTTCGCCGGCGCCTTGCGGACGGCGGTCGACTTCTTGGCGGCGGCCTTCTTGGCCGGTGCCTTGCGCGCCGACTTCTTCGCCGGCGCCGGTCCCTTGGCGCGCTTCTCCGCGAGCAGCTCGGCCGCCCGCTCGCTGGTGATCGTCTCGATCTCGTCGCCCCGACGCAGGGTCGCGTTGAACTCGCCGTCGGTCACGTACGCGCCGAAGCGGCCGTCCTTGATCACCATCGGGTTGCCCGAGACCGGGTCGTTGCCCAGCTCCTTCAGCGGCGGCTTGGCCGCCGCCCGGCCACGCTGCTTCGGCTGGGCGTAGATCGCCTCGGCCTCGTCGAGCGTGATGTCGAAGATCTGCTCCTCGCTGGCCAGCGAGCGGGAGTCCGTCCCCTTCTTCAGATACGGACCGTAGCGGCCGTTCTGCGCGGTGATCTCGACCCCGTCGGCGTCCACCCCGACGACGCGCGGCAGGCTCATCAGCTGCAGCGCCTGCTCCAAGGTGACGTCTTCGATGGTCATCGACTTGAACAACGATCCGGTGCGTGGCTTGGCGCTCTTCGGGGCGTCCTCGGGCAGCTGCTCGGTGACGTACGGACCGAACCGGCCGTTCCGGGCGACGACCAGGTTGCCGGTCTCGGGGTCGATGCCGAGCTCGCGCTCCTCCCCCATCGGCTTGCTCAGCAGCTCACGGGCCAGGTCGACGGTGAGCTCGTCGGGCGGCAGATCGTCGGCTACGTTCGCGCGACGCTCCTCGCTGTCCTCGACATAGGTCCCATAGCGACCGACGCGGACCACGATGTCGGAGTCCACGTCACCGACCGGGAAGGTCGACAGCTTGCGGGCGTCGATGTCGCCGAGCTCGGAGACCAGCTTCTGCAGCCCTTCATGATCATCTTCGGAGCCGAAGTAGAAATCGGTGAGCACTTCCAGTCGCTCGGCGCTGCCGCCGGCGATCTGGTCCAGTACCCCTTCCATCTCAGCGGTGAAGGCATAGTCGACCAGGTGCGGGAAGTGCTCCTCGAGCAGCCGGGTGACAGCGAAGGCCAGCCAGGTCGGCACCAGGGCCGAGCCCTTCTTGAACACATAGTCGCGACTGGTGATGGTGCGGATGATCGACGCATAGGTCGACGGCCGCCCGATCTCCAGCTCTTCCAGCTTGGCCACCAACGACGGCTCGGTGTAGCGCGCCGGCGGACGGGTCTCGTGCCCGGACGCGGTCACCTCGTCGGCCCGCAGCGACTGACCCTGGGTGAGCTGCGGCAAGCGGGTCTGCGCGTCGTCGGACTGGCTGCCCTCGGCCTCGTCGACCGCCTCGACGTAGGCCTTGAGGAAGCCGTGGAAGGTGATCGTACGACCGGAAGCGACGAAGGTGCACGGATCGCCGTCCGGCCGCTCGGCGTTGATCTTGACGGTGATCGACTGGCCCTCGGCGTCCTTCATCTGGGACGCGACGGTGCGCATCCAGATCAGCTCGTAGAGCCGGAACTGGTCGCCGGTGAGGCGGGTCTGCGCCGGGGTCTGGAAGACCTCTCCGGCGGGCCGGATGGCCTCGTGCGCCTCCTGGGCGTTCTTCACCTTCGAGGTGTAGACGCGAGGGCGGTCGGGGAGATAGTCGGCACCGAAGAGCTGACGGACCTGGTTGCGGGCCGCGGTGATCGCCGTGTCCGACAGCGTCACCGAGTCGGTACGCATATAGGTGATGAAGCCGGCCTCATAGAGATCCTGTGCCACCGACATCGCCCGCTGGGCGGTGAAGCCCAGCTTCCGCCCGGCCTCCTGCTGCATGGTGGTGGTCCGGAACGGGGCGTACGGCCGGCGGGTGTAGGGCTTCGACTCGATGCTCTGCACCGCGAAGGCGGCCGAGCGCAGTGACGTGGCCAGGCGCTGCGCCTCGGTCTCGTCCAGGTGGACCAGCTGTTCTTTGCCGCGGGCGACGATCCCGCCACGGGAGTCGAAGTCGCGACCCTGGGCGACCCGCTGGGTCCCGACGTGGGTGAGCCGCGCCGGGAAGAGCGGTGGCTCCGCCTTGGCGCCGGCGTCGAGGACAGCGTCCAGGTCCCAGTACGAGGCACTGCGGAAAGCGATCCGCTCCCGCTCCCGGTCGACCACCAGGCGGGTGGCGACTGACTGCACCCGACCCGCCGACAGTCGGGGCATGACCTTCTTCCACAGCACCGGGGAGACTTCGTAACCATAGAGCCGGTCCAGAATCCTCCGGGTCTCCTGGGCGTCGACCAGATCGGTGTCGATGTCGCGCGGGTTGGCCACCGCGTCGGCGATGGCCTGCGGGGTGATCTCGTGGAAGACCATCCGCCGTGCCGGCACCTTCGGCTTGAGCTCCTGCAGCAGGTGCCAGGCGATCGCCTCGCCCTCGCGGTCACCGTCGGTCGCCAGCAACAGCTCGTCCGCGCCGGCCAGCGCCTCCTTGAGGGAGCGCATGGTGGCCTTCTTGTCCGGGTTCACCACGTAGAGCGGCTCGAAGCCGTTGTCCACATTGACCCCGGTCCGGGCCCACTTCTCGCCTTTGTATTTGGCGGGAACCTCGGCGGCACCGGTCGGCAGGTCGCGCACGTGACCGCGGCTCGACTCGACGATGTAGCCATCACCGAGGAAGCTCGCGATCTTGGTCGCCTTGGTGGGGGACTCGACGATCACGAGCCGCCTTCCCCCTACTTTCCCTGCCACGCTGGTCCTCTCCCACCTTGTTCGACGACTGCTGCCGCCGATTGTCGCTGCCACTCAGCCACGCCGAGTCGCACAACCCATCAGATGCTAGTGCCTGCTGTCAACCGATTCGCGCAGGTCCCATCCGGTCGGCGATGTGCCAGGCGGTCCCCGCCGGACCGCATACTGGGAGGGTTCCCCGGAGGGTCGGGTTGAATCAGCTGAGCAGGAAGCCGTCCACGATGAGCTTTCGCGCCTGCGCCACGATCTCGGGTCGCATCACCTCGACGTCGACCTCGAGGATCTGGGCGACGACGTCGATGATCTGTCCGAGCGGCAGCTCGCCGTCGCAGGCACCCAGCACCCCGCCCAGCGCGGTGTCGACCTCGACCGCCCGCCGGAAGCCCCGCTGCTGGCGCAGCACGATGTGCTGCGGGTCGGCGCTGCCGGGAGTGGCGAAGGACTCCTCCCCGATGTCGTCGGCCAGCCGCCAGCGCCCGGCGAGGATGTCGGCGTCGCTGCTGCGCTGCTCCAGGTCGAGAGCCTCCCGCTGAGCGGTGAGGGCGACCCCGATCGGCTGCTCCACCCCGAACGGCCAGTCCTCGAGCTGCAGGTGCGGCACCGCCCGGCCGGTCTTGTGCAACACCACCCAGCCCATCCCGACCGCCTCGATCTGGAGTCGCTCGAAATATTCCAGCCACTGCCGGTAGCGCGCACGATAGTCGGTCGAGCCGCCAAGGCCGGCGTCGGTCAGCCACAGCTCGATGTATTCGAGCGGATCGAGCGTCTCGCGCTGGATCACGACGGCATCGCAGCCAGTCGGCTCGATCCAGCTCCGCAGCCGGTCGGTCCAGTCCTCGCCGCTCACGTGCGCCCAGTTGGCCAGCACCTGCAACGTACCGCCGTCGGCCAGCCGGTCCACCCCGTGTTCCACCACGTGCCGAATCAGGCCGTCGGCCTCGAGGTCCCCCTCCCGATAGGTCAGCCGCTCGGCGTCAGGCCGGGGCGGCGACATCACGTACGGCGGGTTGGTGATGATCAGGTCGAAGAGCTCGTCGGCCACCGGCTCGTACAGGCTGCCGGTCCGAACGTCGACGTCGACGTCGTTGAGGGCGAACGTCAGCCGGGACAGCGCTACCGCTCGCGGGTTCAGGTCGGTGGCGACCACGGCGTCGGCGTGCCGGGCCAGGTGCAGGCTCTGCACCCCGCAGCCGGTGCCGAGGTCCAGCGCCCGACCGACCGGTCGCCGCACGCTGAGCTGGGCCAAGGTGGTGGAGGCCGGTGAGACGCCCAGGACGAAGTCGGGACGGATGGGCGAGACCACCGTGTCCAGCCCCGGTGACAGGTCGGACACGATCCAGCCGCTGGCCCCGTCGTCGCTGGCGTACGGACGGATGTCGACCTCGGCGCGTACCTCGCTGCCGGCCTCCGCCAGCAACCCGGCCTGGAGCAGCGGCTCGACCAGCCCTGGCAGGGCCCCCTCCAGGGCCGCCCGGTCCACCGGCTGCTGCAGCGGCCAGAGTGCCGTCAGCACCGGCAACGGTTGACGGGAGCATCCCAGCGCGCGGACGGCGGCCACCGTGGCGTTGCGGCCCAGGGCGCGGTGAGCGCTCTCCCCGATCAGGTCGACCACGGCGTCCACCGTGTAGTCGTGCAGCTCGAAGGCGGCCCGCAACGCGGTGCAGAGATCGCGCTGTGCTGGGCTCAGCTGCTGCTCGGTGGTCAACGTCTCCTCGGGCATGGTCCCCATCGTCGCACGCAGCCACCCGATCCCCCGATCGTCGACTGCGGGGTCAGTCGCTCGCTGTTGCTCGACTGCGGGGCCAGTCGCTCACTGTTGCTGGGCTGCGGCCTTGCGTCGCTTCTCGTCCGCAACCACCGCGGCATAGCTCTCGCGCTCGCGCACCAACCAGCTCGGCGGGTCCGCCAGCAGGGCGTCGATCTGCTGCTGCGTCAGCGCGTCACTGACCTCGGCGCGGCTCAACCCGGAGTTGGACACCCCCAGCTTGCGGGCCACCACGTCGCGCGGGAACGGACCGTTGCGACGCAGCTCCTCCAGCCACGCGGGGGGATGAGCTCGCAGCTCCTCCAACTCGTCGCGGGTGAGGCTCGACCGCTGGAACTCCTCCGGCGCGGACGGCAGGTGGATACCGAGCTTGTTGGCGGCGGTCAAGGGCTTGAGGGTCTGGCTCACACCTGACAGCGTAACCGCGACGGCCGCCGCCGAGGTCTGGTGGAATAGCCTGCTCGGAGTACGCGGCCGCTCACCGGCCGCCGGACGAGGAGCAGCGTGGACGGCGAGGAACGGCACCCGATCGGGCTGCGGGTCGGTTTCGTCCCCGGGGTGACGACGACGAAGTGGGAGAAGATCTGGGCCACCCGCTTCCGGCGTACGCCGCTGGACGTGGTCGCGGTGAGCGAGAGCGAGCAGGTCGCGGCGGTGCTCGACGGCCGGGTCGACATGTGCTTCATTCGGCACACCGGCCCGCTGCCGCGGGATCGGGTGCACGCCATTCCTCTCTATCGCGAGGTGCCGGTCGTGGTGGTCGCCAAGGACCACCCCGTGTCGCTCTTCGAGCAGGTCACCCTGGCCGACCTGGCCGACGAGGAGCTGCTGACCGGGTCGCTGGACGACGCCGTCGACCTGGTCGCGGCCGGTCACGGCATCATGATCGTGCCGCACGCGATCGCCAGGTCGCACAGCCGCCGCGACCTCGTCTATCGCGAAGTGAGCGACGCGCCGGACACGGAGATCTCCCTGGTCTGGGCGATCGAGCACCCGAGCGAGCTGATCGAGGAGTTCATCGGCATCGTCCGCGGTCGGACCGAGAACAGCTCACGCTCGCCTCGGGCGGCCGCGGCCGAGCCCGCGAAGAAGGCTCCCGCCGGCAAGGCGCGGGCGTCCAAGGCGACGGGCAGCTCCACCGCGCCGCGGCGACACGTCCCGCGACGACGCGGCCGACCCGGCTCGCGCGGCGGCTGAGAAGCTGCCCGCCAGGCCCCGGACTCGGCGATGCTGCGCATCAGTTGCGCTGAGGCCTACGTCCGCCACGCCGCCCAGAGGGTGGCGTACGCACCGCCGCCGGCCACCAGCTCCTCGTGGGAGCCCAGCTCGATGATCCGGCCCGCCGCCATCACCGCGATCTGGTCGCACTCTCGCGCCTGGGTCAGACGATGGGCCACCACGACGGCGGTCCGACCGGCCAACAGCGCCCGGGCCGACTGCTCGAGCTCACGGGCGCCGGCGCTGCCGGCCTCGGCGGTCGCCTCGTCCAGGATCACCACCGGCGGATCGACCAGCGCCACGCGGGCGAGCGCGAGCTGCTGCGCCTGCGCGGCGGACAGCGGGTGCTCGCCCTCCCCCACCCGGGTATCCAGGCCGTTCGGCAGCGCCGGCCACCACCGGTCGGCACCGACCAGGGCCAACGCGTCGGTCAGCGCGTCGTCGTCCGCGTCCGGAGCGGCCAGCAGCAGGTCCTCACGCAGCGTGCCGCGGAAGGTGTGCACCTCCTGCGTGACCACGCCGACCCGCTCTCGCAAGGCGACCGGTCCGAGCTCACCCAGGTCCACGTCCCCGATGCATACCGCGCCGGCGGTGGCGGGGAAAACGCCGCCGAGGATGGCGGCCAGTGTCGTCTTGCCGGCCCCGCTCTCCCCCACCACGGCGAGCGAGCGACCGACCGGCACCACCAGGTCGATGTCACTCAGCACCGGTTGCCCGGCAACGTAGGCGTGGCCGACACCCCGGGCGGTGATACCGGCCGGCACCGGCGGGCCCACCGGCCGTCCGGCGGCGGGCGGCGGCAGGTCGGCCACACCGACCAGCCGGGCCAAGGCGGCCCCGGCCGACTGGACCTGGTCGAAGCTGAACATCAGCGTGCCCAGCGGACCGAAGAGCCGATGGAACATCAGCGCGGCCGCGGTCACCGCACCGACCGAGACCGCGTCGCCACGGACGAGGAAGAAGCCGGTCAGCAGCAGCGCGGTCAGACCGACGGCTTCCGCCAGGTTGATGGTGTTGGCGAAGGTCAGCATCGCCCGGGCCGCGCGCAGGGTGGCCGTGATCGCTCCGCGCGAGTCACGCTCGACCCTGGCGGTGTGGCGGCGCTCGATGCCGTAGGCGTGGATGGTGCGCGCGCCCTGCAGTGCCGACAACACTGTGCGCGAGCGGACCGCGGCGGCGGCGCGCGACTCGGCGTAGAGCGGCCCGGAGACCGGCAGATACCAGCGCAGGCTGAGCACGTACACCGGGAAGACGACGAGGAACGACACGGCGAGACGCCAGTCCAGCGAGGTCAATCCGGCCATCGTGATCACCACCGTGACCAGCGCGCTGAACACGGCGGCGACCACCGGAACCGAGGTGTTGATCACCTCGACGTCCTCGGTCACCCGGGACGCGACATCGCCGGTGCCGGCGTGCTCGAGCGTGGCGGCATCCATCGTCAGCGCCCGCTCCATCACCTCCTCGCGCAGGTCAGCGGCCATCGAGACACCGAGCTGGTCGCACCAGCGCTGGGCGACCGCGGTCAGCACCCCGGCCACCAGGGCACACACCACCAGACCGGCCACCAGGCTGAGCACCTGCCTCGGTGTGCCGCCGGAGATCACCACGTCGACCATCCGGCCGAGGAGCAGCGGGACCACGATGGCGAACGTGCTCGCCGCGACGGTGGCCAGCGCCGCCAGCACGGCGCGGCCGCGTCGGCGCCCGGTCAGGGCACCCAGCTCCTGCCAGCTCCGCCGGGCCGACGCGACCGGCAGGATCTGACGCGCGCTCATCGCAGCACCACCTCGGCGTAGCGGGGGTCGGCCAGCAGCTCGACGTGGGTGCCGTGGGTGGCCGTCCCGGTCCGGTCGATGAAGACCACACGGTCGCAGCGGGACAGCAGCGGCGGGCTGCTGGTGAGCAGTACGGTGGCCCGGTCGGGCTGGGCCCGTAGCTCGCGGATGCCATCGGCCATCTGGCCCTCGGTGACCGCGTCGACGGCCGTGGTCGGGTCGCGCAGGACCAGGATCGGCCGGTCCGCCAGCAATGCGCGGGCCAGGGCGATGCGCTGCTGCTGCCCGCCGGAGAGATTGCTCCCGTGGTCGAGTAGTTCTCGGTCGAGTCCGTCCACCAGACCGTCAGCGGCGGCGGCACGCAGCACCCGGTGCAACCCCGCGTCGTCCACCGAAGCGTTACCTTCCTGGTCGGTCCGCAGCGCGTCGCGGAGCGTGTCCCCGAACAGGTCGACGGTGTGCGGCTCGACCAGCAGCTGCCCGCGCAGACTCTGCGGATCGATCCGCGCCAGGTCCGTCCCAGCCAGTCGCACCGTGCCACGCTCCGGCTCAGCCGCACCGCTGACCAGCGCGCTGACCCGGTCGGCGACACCCACGTCGACGGTGACCACTCCGGTGACCTGGCCCGGTTCGACGGCGAGGGTGAGGGCGTGCAGCCCCGGCCCGTCGACCGCGTCCAGCAGCAGCGGCCCGGGCGCGGCAGCTGCACCGGAGTGCACCGCGATCTGCGGTGCGCTGAGCACCTCCGCCACCCGGTTGGCACAGGCTCGGGCGGTGGCGAAGGCGAACACGCAGTCGGCGATTCCGCGTACGGGGTCGCTGACGAAGGCCGCCAAGCCGACCACGGTGATCAGTTCGCCGACGCTGATCCGTCCCTGCAACGCGAACATCCCGGCGAACCCCGCCACCACGGCGAGCAGCAGACCCGCGGTGAAAGTGGTCGCGCCCAGGAAGGTGGAGCTGGCGCGCGTCGCGCCGACGGTGGCGGCGAGCGAGTCACGGCTGACCCGGCGATAGCGGGCGGTAGCCACGGGCACGCCGCCGAAGCCGCGCAGTGGCCGCAGTCCGGCGAGCAGGTCTGCGGCCAGGCCGGCTGTCCGGCCGGCCATCTCCTGCCGGGCCGCGGTGCGCCGCTCGACCCACGGTCCCAACGCGTTGAGCCCGAGCATCAACAGCGGGATGCCGACCAGGATGCCCAGGCCGAGGGCCCAGTCGATCCGCAGCAGCACGACCGCCGACACCGTCAGCCCGACCAACGCCGCGGCAACACGGGAGCCGATCTCCAGCACCCGCGCCGCCCCGGTGGTATCGGAGGTGGTGATCGACAGCAGCTCCCCGTTGGTCCGGTCGGTGCGGATGCCGCCCGGTGCGAGCAGTCTGCTGATCACCTGCAGCCGCAGGTCGTGGCTCTCCTCCAGCTGGGCGGTCTCGACGAACCAGAAACCGGCGCGCCAGCTGTAGGTGAGGACGGCGAACAGAGCCAGCAGCCCGATCACGGAGATGATCATGGCGGTCCCGTTCGAGGTGGCCACGGCGCGGTCGATGATCAGACCCATCGCCACCGGCACCAGAGCTTCGCAGGTCTGGTGCGAGGACCAGAACAGCGAGCTCAGCGCCAGCCGGCGCCGACGTCGTCGGAAGAGACCACCGATGAGACGGCGGCCGGTCACCTCGGAACGGTAGTCGAGGGCAGCCCGTCCGGTGCGCCGGGCGCGGCGGACCCCGGGGCCGGGAACGGGCCGCAGTGGTGCCGTCCGATCGGGATCACCGTCGGGGTGTTGGAGACCGGGTCGGCGATGACGGCGGCATTCATCCCGAACACTTCGCGCATCGTCTCGGTGGTGATCACCTCCGACGGGCTCCCCTGGCGGGTGATCTTGCCGTCACTCATGGCGATCAGGTGGTCGGCATAGCGGCAGGCCAGGTTCAGGTCGTGCATCACGATGACGATCGTCGTGCCACGGCGTCGGTTCAGATCGGTCAGCAGATCGAGCACCTCGACTTGGTGGGACAGGTCCAGATAGGTGGTCGGCTCGTCCAGCAGCAGCAGGTCGGTCTCCTGGGCCAGCGCCATCGCGATCCAGACCCGTTGGCGCTGTCCGCCGCTCATCTCGTCGATGGAGCGCCCGGCCAGCTCGAGGGTGTCGGTGGCGGCGAGCGCCTCGGCCACGGCCTGGTCGTCGGCCGCCGACCACTGCCGGAACCAGCCTTGGTGCGGATAGCGCCCGCGACCCACCAGGTCGGCCACGGTGATCCCCTCCGGGGCGATCGGCGCTTGGGGGAGCAGCCCCATCATCTTGGCGACCTCTTTGCTCGGCATGGAGTGGATGCTCCGCCCGTCCAGCAGCACGGACCCGGCCGTCGGCTGCAGCAGCCGCGCCAGGCCGCGCAGGAGCGTCGACTTGCCGGAGCCGTTGGCGCCGATGATCACCGTCACCTGACCGCTGGGGATATCCACCGACAGGTCGTCGACGATCTGTCGCTCGCCGTATCCCAGCGAGAGGTTGACCGCCTGCAGGCTGTGCCGCTCTATCGGCGCATCCATCAGCACCATCTCTAGCCCCCACTTCCGCCGCGGTTCGAGACCACGAGTAGATACAAAAGGTACGGTGCCCCGACGGCGGCGGTGAGCACCCCGACCGGCAGCTGCGTGGGCAACAGGTGCTGCCCGACGAAGTCGGCGGCGCTGACCACCACCGCGCCCACCAGCGCGGCCGGCACCAGGGCGATCCCGGTGCCACCGGTGAGCCGGCGAGCGATCGGACCGGCGACGAAGGCCACGAAACCGATGGGGCCCGCCGCCGCGGTGGCAACGGCGGCCAGCGCGACGGCGAAGACGATCAGTGACAGCCGTGACCGCTCCACCCGGACGCCGATGCTCTTGGCCGTGTCGTCACCCAGCTGCAGACCGGACAGCGAACGGCCGGCCCACAAGGTGACCGGGCCGATCACCAGCAGCAGCACCAACAGCGGCCCCATCTTGTCCCGGGAAGCACCGTTGAGACTGCCGGTGAGCCACAGCAGCGCGACCTGGGCGTCGAAGACGTCGGCTCTGGTCATCAGGAAGTCGATCACCGAGGCCATCATGGCCGCGATGCCGATGCCGACCAGGACCAGCCGATAGCCGGCCACACCGTTGCGCCAGGCAAGGCCGTAGATGATCAACGCGGTCAGCAGGGCACCGACGAAGGAGAAACCCGACACGGCGTAACCGCTCTGGCCGAGCATCAAGATCGCCACCACCGCGGCGGCGCTGGCGCCGGACGTGATGCCGATGATGTCCGGGCTGGCCAACGGGTTCCTGATCATGGACTGGAAGATCGCGCCGGACAACCCGAAGCAGACTCCGACGGCCATGCCGGTGGCCACCCGCGGCAACCGGAGCTCGTGGACGATGAAGTCGGTCGCCCGGGTGCCACGTCCGGTCAGCGACAAGAAGACGTCGCGCAGCCCGATCGGGAAGTCACCGGCCACCAACGAGGCGCAGAAGACAACCGCCAGGATCGCTCCCAGGACGATGCTCACCAGCCAGGTCCGGCGGCGAAGCAGATGACGTACCCGGTGCACGGCGGCGCCGGCATCGCCCGGGACGACGTAGCGGTGCCCCGCCGTGCCGAGCGGTCGCTCCGACCGGGTCGTGGTCACAGCTCGGCCAATTTCCGTCGGCGGACCAGGGCGATGAACACCGGGGCGCCGATCACCGCAGTGACGATGGCGACCTGGACCTCGCCCGGACGGGCGATGACGCGGCCGATGATGTCCGCGCTGAGCAGCAGGATCGGCGCCAGCGCCATCGAGTACGGCAGTGCCCACCGGTAGTCAGGACCCACGATCATGCGGGCCACGTGCGGGATGGTGAGACCGATGAACCCGATCGGGCCGCAGGCGGCCGTGGCCCCGCCGCAGAGCAGGACGACCACCGCCGCCGCGCCAGCCCGGGACCAGCCGACGCTGGCGCCGAGTCCACGAGCGACGTCTTCGCCGAGCGACAGGGTGTTCAACACCCGGCCCAGCAGCAACGACAGTGCGCAGCCGACCAGCAGGAAGGGGGCGACCTGGGCGACCACGGTGAGGTCCCGTCCCGCCAACGCGCCCACCTGCCAGAACCGGAACTGGTCGAAGGTTGCCTGGTCGAACAGCAGGAAGGAGGTAGTGATGGCGCCGAACAGCGCACTCAGCGCTGCGCCCGACAACGCGAGCTTGATCGGGGTCGCGCCGTCACGACCCAGGGAGGCGATGCTGTAGACCACCACGGCGGCCAGGCCGGCGCCGACGAAGGCGAACCAGACATAGCCGAGCAGCGACGACACGCCGAAAACCGAGATGGCCAGGACCACGAACAGCGCAGCACCTGCGTTGACACCCAAGATGCCCGGGTCGGCCAGCGGGTTGCGTGCCACGCCCTGCATCACCGCTCCGGCCAGGCCCAGCGACGCGCCGACAAGCACCCCGAGCAGGGTCCGCGGCAGCCGCAGCTGCATCACGACCAAGTGGTCGGTGTTGGCGGAGTCGTAGTGGCGGACGGCATCCCACACACTGGCCAGGCTGATGGTGCGGGCGCCGATGGCCAGGCTGAAGAAGCACAGCAGGCCGACCACCGCGCAGCACGCCAGCAGACCGACCAGCCGGGTCGACAGCCGCCGAGCGGGCGCCCGGTGCGGCACCACGCCGGCTGGGCGCGACGCCAGCTGCGTACTCATAAGGCAAGCCTAACCTGCGCCGTCGGGTCCGGGGACCACGAGCAGCATCGCGCCCACCCAGTGGGCACCCCGTCCGCGAGGTCAGTCGAGCGAGTCGACCACGTGGCGGGTCGCCTCCGCGATCAGTCGGTCGTCATAGCCGGCGTCGCGGTCGGTGCGGCTGGACAGTACGGCCACAACGATGGGCTGGCGTCCCGGCGGCCACACGATGGCGAGATCGTTGCGGGTGCCGTACCCGCCCGCTCCAGTCTTGTCGCCGACCCGCCACCCGGCAGGGACCCCCGCACGAATAAGCCCGTTCCCGGTGGTGTTGCCGCGAAGCCAGCCGGTGAGCAGCGCCCGGTCGTCGGCCGGCAGCGTGGGCTCGACCGCATAGCGGCGCAACGTGGTGGCCAGCGCTCGCGGGGTGCTGGTGTCCCGCTCGTCGCCGGGTGTGGCCTCGTTCAGCGTCGGTTCGGTGCGGGCCACGTGGGTGGTGTCGTCACCGACCTGTTCCAGCGCGCGGTCGAAGGCCGCCGGTCCGCCGAGCTGGTCGACCAGCAGGTTCCCGGCGGTGTTGTCGCTGTAGCGGACCGCAGCGTCGCACAGTGCCCGCAGGGTCATGCCGTCAGCCACGTGGCGCTCGGTCACGGGTGAGTAGGTCACCAGGTCAGCCGCGGAGTAGTGGATGACGCGATCGAGTTCGGCCGAGGAGGACTGCCGCAGCACAGCTGCCGCAGCCAATGCCTTGTAGGTCGAGGCGAACGCGAACCGCTCGTCGGCGCGGTAGGCGACACCTCGACCCGTACCGGTGTCGATCGCGAGTACGCCCAGACGTGCGTCGAAACGCTCCTCCAGCCTCGCGAAGGCGGCGGCGACCGGAGTCGGCGCCGACGAGCTAGCCGGGGCACCCGCCGACGGTGTGGTTGCGACCGAGCCAGGGATCGGACCGGACTCGGCGGAACAGGCGGCGGCGGGCAGCAGGAGCGTTGCGGCGAGGACGGTGCTCAGCGATCGCGGCAGGAAGGGCATGCCGGTCAGCCTGCGGGATGCGGGTCATGCTGTCCAAGACGGGAACGATCCGTCCAGGCGTTCCGGCATCAGGTCGGGGAATGGATGTGGCAGCCGGATTCCCCCGGCCGACAGCCGGGCCTGGCTGTTGGAAGGTTTCAATTTGACCTAGGTTGGTCTCACCGTCCGACCCACTCGGCCCCCAGGAGCACCAACGATGCACTGTTCTGCCCCCACCCCTGTCCGTTTCGACCACCGAGAGGACGGCTTCGCCCTCGGCACCGCCACCCCGCGGCTGTCATGGCAGATCCCGACTGCGGATCCCGACTTCACCGTCACCGCCTCGGAGGTGGAACTGACGCTCGCTTCGGAGGCGCCCCGGACCGCCGTGATCGACTCACCCGAGCAGGTCCTCCTCGACTGGCCGTTCGAGCCGCTCGCTGCGCGCGACCGCGGCACGGTGCGGGTCCGGGTCCACGGCGGCGCGGACTGGTCACCGTGGAGCGAGCCGGCGTCCTTCGAGGTCGGCCTGCTGTCCCCCGCTGACTGGAGCGCCCGCTTCATCACCGGCGTCGGGGTCGGCGGCAAGGGGGAGTCCGCCCCCGTGCTCAGCCGCACCTTCGTGGTCGAGGAGAGTCCCGAGCGAGCCCGGCTCTACATCACTGCGCACGGGCTCTATCTGGCCAGCCTCAACGGGCAGCGCATCGGCGACATCGAGCTGGCCCCGGGGTGGACCAGCTATGCCCACCGGCTGCGGTTCCAAACCTTCGACGTCACCCCGCTGCTGCAGCCGGGTGAGAACACCCTGGAGATCATGCTGGGCGAAGGCTGGTATCGGGGACGCTTCAGCTTCCGCGGTGAGGACGCGCTCTACGGCGACGAACTGGCGGCACTGGCCCAGCTCGAGCTGACCGACGCGACCGGACAGATCACCACCGTGATCACCGACGACGACTGGGAGTCGCGCGGCTCCATGATCACGGCCAACAACCTCTACGACGGCGAGCATCGCGACCTCACCATCACGACCGTGCCGCACGGCACGACGATGATCACCGACGCCTCGCTCGACCGGCTGGTGGCGCCGGAGGGACCACCGGTGCGCCGCGTGGCCGAGGTCCCGGCGGTACAGCTGATCACCTCACCGAGCGGTCAGCAACTGATCGACTTCGGCCAGAACCTGGTCGGGTGGGTCCGGCTCACGGTCCGTGATCTTGCTCCGGGGAGTGTGGTCACCCTGCGACACGCGGAAGTGCTCGAGCACGGCGAACTGGGCGTACGCCCACTCCGGTCCGCCAAGGCCACCGACTCCTGGGTCGTCGCCGGTGGCGCGGAGGAGGTGCTGGAGCCCTGCTTCACCTTCCACGGGTTCCGCTACGCCGAGGTGAGCGGTGCCACCGTCACTGCCGCCGACGCGGTCGCCGTGGTCCTCAGCTCCGACCTGGAGCGGACCGGCTGGTTCGAGTGCTCCGACGACGAGGTCGCCCAGCTGCACGAGAACGTGGTCTGGGGCATGCGCGGCAACTTCGTCGACGTACCCACCGACTGTCCGCAGCGCGACGAGCGGATGGGCTGGACCGGCGACATCCAGGTCTTCAGCCCGACGGCGAGCTTCTTGTTCGACAGCGCCGGCTTCTTGTCCTCCTGGCTCAAGGACCTGGCCGCGGAGCAGGGCGACGATGGCTCGGTGCCGTTCGTCATTCCGGACGTGCTGCGCACCGACGACTCCCCCAGCGCCTGCGCCTGGGGTGACGCGGCCACGATCATCCCGCTGGTCCTGCATGAGCGGTTCGCCGACCGCGGCGTCCTCGCCACCCAGTACGACAGCATGCGGGCCTGGACCGACCACATCGCCGAGCTGGCCGGGGACGACCACCTGTGGACCGGCGGCTTCCAGTTCGGTGACTGGCTCGACCCGTCCGCACCGCCGAACGACCCGTTCGCCGCCAAGGGCGATCCCGACGTGCTGGCCACCGGCTATCTGGTCCGCTCCGCCACCATGACGGCCCGCGCCGCCTTCGTCCTGGGCCACCACGACGATGCCACGCACTACGCCGCCCTGGCCGAGGCAGCGCGGACGGCCTACCTCGCCGCGTACGTGACCTCGACCGGCCGCATCGTCAGCGACGCGCCGACGACGTACGCGCAGGCGCTGGCCTGGGACCTGATCACCGACCCCGCCCAGCGCCGCGGCGCCGGCGACCGGCTGGCCGACCTGGTCCGCGGCTCGGGATTTCGGATCTCCACCGGATTCATCGGGACGCCACTGATCACCGACGCCCTGACCCGGACCGGCCACGTCGACGTGGCGTACCGGCTGCTGCTGGAGCGGGGATGCCCGTCGTGGCTCTATCCGGTCACCATGGGCGCCACCACGATCTGGGAGCGCTGGGACTCGATGCTGCCCGACGGCACCATCAACCCCGGCGAGATGACCTCGTTCAACCATTACGCCCTGGGCGCGGTGGCCGATTGGCTGCACCGCAGCGTCGCCGGGCTGGCGCCGGCCGAGCCGGGCTATCGAACGTTGGTCGTGCAGCCACGGCTGGCCCACGGGCTGACCAGTGCCTCGGCTCGGCACCGCACGCCCTACGGCGAGGCGTCGACCGGCTGGCGCCGAGAAGGCGGCGAGGTCACCCTCGACCTGGTCGTCCCCGTCGGCAGCACGGCGCTGGTCACGCTGCCCGGGAGGGACACCCAGCTCACCGTCGGTCACGGCCACCACACCTGGACGGTGCCGGATCCGGTGCCCGAGCCGGCCGCCCCCGCGACGGTCCGGGACCTGTTGGACCACCCGGTGCTGCTGACGCAGGTGATCGAGCTGCTGTGCAGTCATGGCCTACCGGCCGACACGGCCTACGTCGGCACCCGGCTCCGCGGCTATCTGGACCGACCGGCGGCGACCGCGGTGGACGCTCTCGCCGCTCTGTTCGATCGGGACAGCCACGCGGTCGGCGACGACCTTCGGGCACTGCTCGCCTGACGGGGCGCCTGGAAACGTCGAAGCCGGCCGTCGATGCCCAGCAGGGCAGCGACGGCCGGCTTCGTTGGTGCTGGGTCGGCGCTCAGGTCTTGGAGCCGGAGAGAGCGATGCCCTCGACGATCTGCCGTTGAGCGATGATGAAGATGATCAGCAGCGGTACGGCGGCCAGGGTGGCGGCCACCATCAGGCTGGTCCAGTCTGAGGAGTAGGCACCTTTGAACTGGTTCACCAGCAGCGGGAGGGTGAACTTATCCTCGCTGTTGAGAAAGATCAGCGGATAGAAGAAGCTGTTCCACTGGGCCAGGAAGGTGAAGATCCCCAGGGCCACCATCGGTGTCCGCAGCAGCGGCAGGATCACGGTGAAGAAGATCCTGACCCGCGACGCCCCATCGATCGAGGCGGCTTCCTCCAACTCGACTGGGATACCCCGGACATACTGGCGGAGCAGGAACACGCCGAAGGCGTTGAACAGCGACGCCGGGACAATCAGCGCCAGGTGGGTATCGATCCACTGCAGGTATCCCAAGATGATGTACAGCGGGATGACCGTCAGCTGGACCGGCACCATCAAGGTGGCCAGGAACACCATGAACAGCGCGTTGTTGCCGGTGAACCTGATCCGGGCAAAGGCGTACGCAGCCATCGCGGACGTCAGCACCGACACGACCACCACGACCGCGGCGATGTAGAAGCTGTTCAGATAGCCGCGGATGAAGTCCGCACCGGCCCAGGCATTCGGATAGTTCTCCGGCGCCCAGTCGATGGGGAACAGCTTCGGCGGTTGCATGAAGATCTCACCCAACGGCTTGAACGAGCTCAGCACCATCCAGATGAAGGGCAGCGCCATGCAGATCGCGCCGATCGCGAGGAGCAGGTGTAGCGGGATCCGCGACCAGCGAAACGGCGGCTTGTGCTCGGTGTCGTCATCGTGCCGATGCGCTTCGACGGCTTGGACCTGGATGTCAAGTGGGTTCGTAGTAGTCATTCTGTGTAGTGCACCCATCTCTTCTGGGCCAGCATCTGTAGGCCGGTGAGGGCAAGAAGACAAAGGAACAAGATGATCGCGATGGCGGACCCGAGCCCGAAGTTGAACTCGACGAACGCCTTCTGGAAGATCTCGTACACGATCGTGCGCGACGCGGACGGCGCGTTCGGGCCCATGAATACATAGATGTAGTCGAATATCTGGAACGATCCGATGATCGACGTGATGGACAAGAACAAGATCGTCGGCGACAACAGCGGGATGGTGATGCTCCGCATCTTCTGCAGCTCCGACGCCCCGTCGATGTCGGCCGCCTCGAGCAGCGACCGCGGGACATTCTCCAGACCGGCCATCATCATCACGACCTGATACCCCAGGCCCTGCCAGATGCCGACGATGGCGAAGGCCGGGATGACGAACCGGGCATCCTGCAGCCAGTCCGGCGCCGGCAGTCCCACCCGGCGAAGCGAGGTGTTGAGCGGGCTGATCTCCGGGTTGAACAGGTACAGCCAGATCGCAGCCACGGCCACGCTGGACGTGACCACCGGAGCAAAGTAGAACGCCCGATAGAGCGACTTCGTCCGCACCTTCTGCAGCATGTACGCCACGGCGAAGGCACCGATCATCGTCCCAGGAACCGACAACACGGTGTACCAGATGGTATTGAGTGCCGACTCCCTGAACTGTGGGTCGTTGAAGATGTTGGAGAAGTTGCTCAAGCCCGCGAACGACCTCGTCCCGAACCCGTCCCAGTTTGACAGGCTCAGGATGAACGCGAACACCAGTGGGCCGAGCATGAATACGAGCAGTCCAAGCAACTGGGGCCCCAAGAACAGCAAGGCGAACCGGTTGTCCCTTCGCCGCGCCCGCTTCGCCGCTGGCCGTTCCGCCGGCCTCTGATACTTCGCCGGCGCCGCTCCCGCCTCGGGTTGTGGGTCAACTAGCGTGGCCATGGCGATCAGGCGTTCAGCAGTGCGACGAGGGTGTCCGCGTACTTCTTGGGGGTCTGGTTCTTCAGATCCTTCAGCAGCACGTCATTCTTCAACGGGAAGTCGGACGCCTTCTTGGCGCTGCGAATCAGCGGCAGCGGCACGGCGTAACCCTTAGCGGCGACCTCGGTGAAGAAAGCACCGTTGGGCGGATCGTTGCCCTCGGTCACGACCTCGTCGAGTCCAGCGATGGACGGAACCGCGTTGCCGCCACCAGCCAGCCGGAACTTCTGACCCTCGAGGCCGCAGTAGTCGGCGACGAACTTCTTGGCCGCGTCGGGATCCTTCGCCTTCGCGTTGATCGACATACACGCCGTGAACACGGCTACCGGCATGACCTCCTTGCCGCTCTCCGAGGGCATCGGAGCGATGTCATAGTCGACAGTGGCCTTCAGCTTCTTCAAGTTGGGCAGGATCCAGCGGCCGTACTGAATGGTCGCGAGCTGGCCGCTGTAGAAAAGCGCGTCAACACCTTGACCCTTCGGCAGCGAGCCGGCGTAGGTGATGTTGCCCGAACCGAACTGCTCGAACAGCCAGCCGATGGTCTCCTGAGCCTTGGCGTCCTCGTTGAAGACCGCCTTGCCGCTGTCGTCGAACACGGACCCGCCGAAGGTGGTGATCCAGCTGAACAGGTCCCCCCAGCCGGACTCGAACGCCATCCCGCGCTTGCCGGTGCCCTTGACCTTCTCCAGCAGATCGGTCAACGTGTCCCGGTTCCAGGTGCCTGCCTCGTAGGCGACAGCGGGGTCCTGCGCCACACCAGCGGTGGCGAGCATCTTCTTGTTGAACCAGAACACCTTGGGATTGCAGTCGACGCCGACGCCGTAAATCTTGTCGTCATCGGACTGGGCCCACTGACGAAGACCTGGGTACGTGGCGTCGAAGACCTTCTTGATGCTTTCGTCCCCGCCGAGATCGGCCAGCACGTTGGACTCGATCGCCTTGGAGATGAGGGTGTCACCGACGTAGAAGGCATCCGGTGCGGTGCCACCCGAGAGCTGGGTGAGCATCTTGCTGGCGTAGTCACCGACGACGTTCTGCCAGGTGACCTTCATCCCGGAGGTCTTCTCGTAGTTCTTGTTGTATTCCCGGAAGCGTTCGGCTTCGCCTGGGTTGGCCCACGAGCCCCAGGTGACGGTGCCGCCACCTTCGCCGCCGCCATTGGATCCACCGCCCGGGCCGCCGCTGCTCCCTCCCCCGCACGCGGTCAACACGGTGCTGCCGGCGGCGA
Organism: Microlunatus sp. M237; assembly: GCF_056896895.1. Taxonomy (NCBI): domain Bacteria; kingdom Bacillati; phylum Actinomycetota; class Actinomycetes; order Propionibacteriales; family Propionibacteriaceae; genus Microlunatus; species Microlunatus sp. M237. The sequence goes on from NZ_JBXHBL010000002.1 coordinate 935,128, forward strand.
CTCCCACACCCGCCAACGCGGTGGTGGACAGAAAGCGGCGCCTCGAGAGCGTGCGGTCAAATGCTGCTGCTGGTTCTCTCACGGTCTTCCTCCTTGAATACCGAGGTCACAGGCCTGGACGGCTGCGTCACTACCGAGGGGCATTTCCGCTCCACAATCGGTTGCCGGCGGTCGTCGCCCTCCTATTCACGCGACCGATGCCGGCGGGAAATCTCCCTCGACATGTGACTTGTATCACGAAAGCCCGGTCCCGTCAGGTGCGCCCAGCGGCGCGTCTGCGGAGACGTGACCGAACTGAGATCGCCCCCCAGTTCGTCCAGCAGGTCGCGGAAGAGCCGGCGCAAAATCGAGCGATCACCTCCGAGTTGACGTCGAGGATGATCGCTCCACCCGGTAGCCAGCGCCGGTGAGCACCTCCACGGGCACCGGCCGATGGCGAGTGCGGGGGCGATCGTGGAGGTCGAGTCGTTCAGCGGACGGGCCAACTCCCGCCCCCACACCCGCGTTGCCGGCGTCCAGGGCGATGTCGGCGAGGGTCACCCGCCGCGGCCTGGCCTGGAAGGTCGATCACGTCGAGCCGACCACGCTGACGTGTCCGTCGTCGTCGCGCTGACCACGGGCGCGGGTGTGAAACAGACCGGCTCCGCCGCTCAGATAGGTGGCCTCGAGGCCAACGTCGTCTGGCCAGATCGCGGTCATAGCGCCGGGTGGCAGCGGCAGCGGCAGACCGATCATCCCGTCGGTGCCGCGCGGTACCACGGTCCCGTCGGCATCGACGATGCGTAGGTCGAAACCGGCCACGGCTCCGGCCGGTCTGACCACCATCGGCCATCCCGTCTCGGGCAGCCAGCTCTGCTCGGTCACGGGTACACCGAGGTGCCGGTCCAGCCACGTCTGCAGCGACGGGTCACACCGGCCCTCGGCCAGGCACAGCAATCGGAGGCCGGCGAGGTCCCGGCCGATGTTCACCTCCCCGGCCGGATCGTTGTCGGACCAGGCGCGCAGGGTCCGGCCCGCGGCGGTCAGCACGGTGACCCGGAGCTCGGCCAACACCCGCCGGAGGGCCTCGGGCTCAGGGTCCAGGCCGCCCTCCCACAGCACGGTGGTGGCACCGACCAGCAACGGGCCGTACACGGCTGCGGTGTGGGAGACCACCGAGGAGAGATCGCCGACGGTGAGAACTACATCCGTTGGACGCAGCCCGACCAGGGCACGCATCGCGTACCCGCAGGCCACGGCGTAGCCACCCGAATCATGGACCAGCTCGAGCGATTTCCCATCCGGGGCCGCCGACGGCAGGAGGTAGAGCGGGGCGGACGCCGGCATCGACACGCAGGTGGCCGGTTCGAAGGAGCCGGGCCGCATCAGCATCGCCCAGTCGAGGTCACGCGGCTCAACCAGCCGGGCCGGGGACTGCTCCCGCTGCAGCACCACCCAGTGCACTGGCTGGTACGTCGCCTCGTCCAGCGCGGCTTCGTAGCGCTGCTGGAGGTCGATCACCCGGTCGACCTCCAACACACAGGAGGCCGTGATCACCACCACGGGGCGGGTGCCGTCGATCCGAGCCGCCAGCCCACTCGGGGTGGAGCTGGTGGGGACGACAACGTGCACGGCACCGATCCGGGCACAGGCGAGCATGGCGATCACCGCCTCGGCGATGGTCGGCAGGAAGATCATCACCCGGTCGCCCGGGGCCACGCCGAGGCCGCGCAGGGCGCCACCGAGCTGGGCCACCTTCTCCAGCAGCTCGGCATAGCTGTAGGTCCGCCGGACTCCGGTCACCCCGGAAAACACCAGGGCCGGCTCGTCGGCGCGGCCGCGGATGACGTGGCGGTCAAGGGCGTTGAAGCACACATTGAGCCGGCCGTCAGGGAACCAGCGCGCCAACGGCCTCGCCGTGTCATCAAGCACCGTGCGCGGGGTCACATCCCAGTCGACGGCACGCGCCTGCTCACCCCAGAAGCCGGTCGGATCGGCCACGCTCCGTTCGTACGCGTCTTGGATCTCCATCCGCACTCCTCCCAGAGATCGACCTCCGGTCGTCCTCAGTCGACGGATGGTCCGCCGACGTACGCTGCACAGTATGTCCAGTGCTCTGCTCGACCGGCCGCGCAGCACCTTGGCCCGGGTCGTTCGCGAGAAGGTCGCCGGCTCCGACTTCGAGAACGCTCATCAGCGCATCTGGCACACCCCCGGCGAGCGGTGGTACGGCGAGCAGGACCCGATCTGGCGGGTGCATGCCGACACCTCGATGTTCATCGGTGGTATCCGGGCCCTGCTGCTGCAGTCGCTGCACCCGGTGGCGATGTATGTCGTCAGCGAGCACTCCGGCTTTCGCGGGGACCCGTGGGGTCGGCTGCAGCGGACCAGCCATTTCCTGGCCACCACGACCTACGGCACTATCGAGGCCGCCGAGCTGAGCATCGCCAAGGTCCGCGCCATCCACGCCTTCCTGCACGGCACCATGCCCGACGGGCGGTCGTACCGCGCCGACGACCCGCACCTGCTGCGCTGGATCCACCTGGCCGAGGTGGACAGCTTCCTGACCACCTATCAGCACTTCGGCGCGGCGACGCTGGCTGCGGCCGACGCTGACCGCTATGTCGACCAGGCGGCCCAGGTGGCCGAGCGGCTCGGCGCCGAACGGGTGCCGCACAGCGTGGCCGAGCTCGAGGCGGGCCTGGCCGAATACCTACCCGAGCTCGGCTGGTCGGCCCCGGCGCAGGCGGCCGCCGACCTGCTGCTTCGCGAGCCGCCGTTGCCGCGAGTCGCCCGGGTCGGCTATGCCGTGCTGGCGGCGGGCGCCATCTCGACGTTGCCGCCGTGGGCCAGGGCCCAGCTGCGGTTGCCGACGTTGCCGTTGTCTGACCGCCTGGTCGCGCGGCCGTTGGCGTCGGCCGCCGCCAGGTCACTGCGCTGGGCACTGTCCGGCTGAGATGGTGCGCCCACGGCGTGGGTCACGGCGGGCGTGACATCTGTCATCGGGTTTTCTGATCGAGCTCACATCGACCGGTGAGGTGACGCACTACCAGCCCCTCGGATCACGCGAGACGGTGGAGTCATGAGCACACGAGACGCAGGCGGCCCCCTGCCCGGGGTATCCCCCGACACCCAGGATCACGCACCCACGACCGCCCCGGGCGCCCCCGCGCCGGGCCAGCCGATCGGCGTGCCGCAACCCGGCAGCGCTCCCGCCCCTTCGACGGCACCTGTCCCGCCGCTGGTGCCCCCGGCACCGCCGGCGCTGCCGGTCGAGCAGCGTGAGTATCACCATTTCCTGCGCACGCCGCGGGCCCGGTGGTGGCGGGGGGCGCTGGCCATCGTCTCGCTGGTGGTGGCCTTCCTGGTCGTGAACTTCGGCCTGAGCATCGTCGGTCTGCTGATCGATGCGTTCACCGGCCGGTCCAGCCTGGAGCAGCTCCAGAACGGCGAGGTCACCGTGACGCCGATGCTGTTCTTGATGAACAACCTGTCGCTGGCCGCGATGATCCCGGTCTCGATGCTGCTGCAGTGGGCCTTCTTCGGTCAGCGCCCGCGTTGGCTGAGCTCGGTGCAGGGCGGATTCCGCTGGGCCTGGTTCGGTCGCGCTGCGGTGATCATCGTCCCGGTCTGGCTCGTGTACGTCACCCTCAGCTATGTCTTCCAACCCGAGGCGCTGGGCGACCGGATCGGCGCCGACGCAGTCTTCATGCTGGTCGTCGTACTGCTGACCACCCCGTTCCAGGCAGCCGGGGAGGAGTACGCCACCCGTGGTCTGATCGCACGCTCGGCGGCCTCCTGGTCGGCCAACCCTCGCGTCGCCCTGGTGATCGGCACCGTCGTGGCCAGTGGGCTCTTCATGGTGGCGCACGTGGCCACCGACCCGTGGCTGCTGGCGTACTACTTCATCTTCGGCGCCACGTTGAGCATCGCCGCCTGGCGTACCGGTGGGCTCGAGGTGCCGATCCTGATCCACGCGGTCAACAACTTGTTCCTGATGATCCCGATCGCGCTGTACGGCAACATGGCCGAGGTCTTCGAGCGCGGACCCGGCTCGGGCGGACCTGTGATGCTGATCCCGATCGCGGTCCTGATCGCCGTCACCTTCGGAATAGACCGCTGGGCTCGTCGCCACCACGTGGTCCGCAGCAGCGCCCCGGGGGCGGCGCAGCATGGCTGATCAACCGCGTGAACGCGAGGTCGCCATCGAGGTACGAGGACTGCGCCGCAGCTATGCCACCGGAGGGCGCCAACGCTCGACTGGATCGACGATCCGTCGAGGTGCACTGCGGCTCCCGCCGAACTCGAGCACTTCGACGGCTGGCTCCTTCGAGGCGGTCCGGGGTATCGACCTCCAGGTGCGGCGTGGCGAGCTCTTCGCTCTGCTCGGCACTAACGGCGCCGGCAAGACCTCCACCCTGGAAGTGGTGGAAGGGCTGTCGGCGCCCAGCGGCGGCACCGTCCGGGTGCTGGGGCTCGACCCGTATGCCGACCGCGCCATGGTCCGCCCGCAGATCGGCATCATGCTGCAGGAGGCCGGGTTCCCCGGTGGGCTGACGGTCACGGAGATGGCGACCACCTGGCAGCGCACCTTGATCGACGCGCGCGGAGTCGAGGAGACCCTCGAGCTGGTGGCACTCGGCCACCGCCGCACGGTGGCCATCGACAACCTCTCCGGTGGGGAGCGCCGCCGACTCGACCTGGCCCTGACCCTGATGGGCCGACCGACCGTCGTGTTCCTCGACGAGCCGACCACCGGCCTGGACCCGGAGAGCCGGCACAACACCTGGCAGCTCATCCGTTCGCTGCTGGACGAGCAGACCACAGTGCTGCTGACGACGCACTATCTAGAGGAGGCCGAGGTGCTCGCCGACCGGATCGCGATCATGCACGCGGGAGAGATCGCGCGAGAGGGCACGCTGAGCGAGATCGTCGCCCGACAGCCGACCCAGATCTCCTTCACCCTGACCGCGGACGCGGCGGCGGACGACCATCTGGTCCACCTTCGCCAGGTCGGCGGCGCCGGCTTCCACGCCGAGCGGCGCGCCGATGCTCACCACGTCCTGCTCGAGACCTTCGACGCCCAGCCGATGCTCACCCGGCTGCTGGGCTGGGCCGACGGGCGTACCGTCCTCGGCGACCTGCGGGTGCTACCCGGCACCCTCGAGCAGGCCTTCCTCGATGTCGCCCGCCAGTCCGGGTCGCCGAGCGGATCCCCGTTGGCGGCGGCAGCATGAGCACCGTCGACACCACTGCTGCGCCCTCGGCCGCGAGCCTCAGGGCGGGCGGAGGGTTCCGCATCGAGCTCGGTCGTGCCCTCGCCCTCGGCCGAGCCGAGACCACCTTGTTGTTACGCAACCCGACCGCCCTGGTCAATGCACTGCTGCTGCCACTCCTGCTGGTGGGGTTGTTCGCCCTGGTCGGTGGCGGAGCCGGCAGCAGCGGCCTGTTGATCGGGCTGGTCGCGGGGATGGGGCTGCTGTTCATCGTCTACTACACCAGCGTGACCGCCGTCGTGGCCCGCCGCGAGGAACGTACGCTCAAGCGCTTCTACACCGGGCAGGCCAGGCCGGTCACCATCCTGGTCGGGATGGCGTTGCCGCTGTTCGCGTTGCTCGGGCTGCAGGTCCTGGTCGGTACGGCGGCGATCGGGGTGCTGGTCGGACTCGGTGCGCCGGGGCGCTGGTGGTTGCTGCTTCCCGCGGTCGGATTGGGGGCGCTCGCCTGGTGGGCACTGGCGCTGGCGTCGACCACGTTCACCAAGACGGTCGAGTCGGCCCAGATCACCACCTTGCCGCTGATCATGGTCGCGCTGCTGCTGTCCGGGGTGTCGCTGCCGCTGGCGGTGCTGCCCGATGCTGTGCAGCTCCTGGCCCAGCTCAGCCCGATGTATCCGGTGATGGACCTGGCGCAGCTCGCTCTGGGACCGGTGACAGCGATGGGAGAGCAGGTCAGCGGAGCGTCGCTGTGGCGGGCAGTCGGTGTCGACGTCGCCGTGCTCCTGGCGTGGATCTGGCTCAGCGCCGACGTGGCCCGGCGCCGGTTCCACTGGGAGCCGCGACGGTGAGACGTCTGCAAGGATCACCCGCATGAAGAGCACCGTGGGCCTGCAGACCAACACCCGCCGGTTGGAGCTCTACATCAGGATCTCGCTCTACGTCCTGCTGGGGTTGGAGCTGGTCCTGCTGTTGGGCTGGGCCGCTGAAGCCTCCATCCGGTCCGCCAGTGGCGCCCTGATGGTGACCCTGGTCGGCTTGGGGATCCTGCACGTCGCGGCGAACATCGCCGTCTGCCGGTGGGCGATGACGGCCATGCGCCGTCTTCCGCTCCGGCTGACCGCGATCCACCTCGGCTGGATCCTGGGCTGGGTCCTGCTCTCGGTAGCGCTGGTGGCCACCACCATCTCCGCCGTCGGATCGCAGGGCAGCTGGCCGGCCAGCGTGATCGTGGCCGTGGCCGCGCCGCTGGGGGCGATCTCGCCGGTGGTGTCCTGGCGGCTGATGCTGGCGCTGACCGTCGGATGTGGCGTGGTCACGTCGGTCGTGGTGACCGAGCTGCAGGACCAGGGGCCGGCGTTCGCCCTGGGGATGGGGATGCCGCTGACCATCGGGCTGGTGGGCATCGTGATGTCGTTCTGGCTGTCCGGCTGGATGCTGCGCGTGGTGTGGGAGCTTGACGAGGCGCGCGGCAAGGCGGCGCAGCTGGCGATCGCCGAGGAACGGCTGCGGATCGCCCGCGACCTGCACGATGTGTTCGGGCGTACCCTCGCCACTGTTGCGGTCAAAAGCGAGCTGGCGGCGGAGCTCGTCCGCCGGGGCCGGAGCGAGGACGCCACCGCCGAGATCAGCGCCGTACGAGCGATCGCCGACGACGCGGGACGAGAAGTCCGCCAGATCGTCCGCGGCTATCGAGAGGTGGAGGTGGCCGCAGAGCTGGAAGGCGCCCGCTCGCTGCTCGACTCGGCCGGCATCCGCTGCGTGGTCCGCGGAGCGTTCCCCATCGACCTCGACCCGGCGGTGGCGTCGGCGCTGGGGTGGACCTTGCGGGAGGCGGTGACCAACCTGATCCGGCACAGTCGAGCGAGCGAGTGCTTCATCACCGTCGAGGTGGGCGACACCGTCAGCCTGGTGGTGACCAACAACGGCGGGACGACCGCACCACGGACCCCCGGCGGAAGCGGCGGCAACGGGCTGGTCGGGCTGGCGGAGCGGCTGCGTGCGGTCGGTGGCGACCTGCGCTTCGAGCAGGTCGGGGACCGCTTCACGCTGCAGGCCCAGGCACCCCGGCGCGGTTCGGCCTTGATCGCCGGCGTCCAGCCGGCCGGGGTGAAAGGGGCGGCATGATCCGGGTGCTGCTGGCTGACGACGAGACCCTGATCCGCGACGCCCTGGTATCGCTGCTGGGTCTGGAGGACGACATCGAGGTGGTCGCCGTTGCCGCCTCCGGGCCGGAGGCTCTGGCCAACGCCCGCCATCATCGTCCGGACGTGGCGCTGCTCGATCTGCAGATGCCCGGACTGGACGGAATCGCGGTGGCGCAGGAGCTTGGGACGGTGCTGCCCGAGTGTGCCTGTGTCATCGTCACCTCCCACGGACGGCCCGGCTATCTCAAGACCGCCCTGACCGTCGGCGTCCGCGGGTTCCTGCCCAAGACGGTGTCGGCCTCGGTGCTGGCGGGCGTAGTCCGGACCGTGGCCGCGGGCGGGCGGTACGTCGACCCGGAGCTCGCCGCAGAGGCCATCGGCGCCGGTGACTCACCGTTGTCGGCGCGCGAGGCCGACGTGTTGTCTCTGGCCGGCGAGGGCAGTCCGGTGGAGGAGATCGCCGCCCGGGCCTCACTGTCGGTCGGCACGGTCCGCAACTATCTGTCGTCGGCGGTGACCAAGCTCGGGGTGGCGAACCGGCACGAGGCGGTCCACCGGGCCCGGGAACGCGGCTGGATCTAGACCGCGCCCGACTCGCGGCGGTTGGCGCTCAGCCCCGGTCTGCCGGTGTCGCAGCCGACCATGTCGCGGACGACCCTCCTCAGTTCGGCGATGGGCTTCGGCGATGAGCTGTGGCCCGGGGTCAAGGTGTCAACCAGCGGCTGGGCGACCCGGCTCGATCGACGGCGCGACCGGTCCGGCGGCCGCCGCCGGGTTGGGTCGGGGCTGGAAGCGCGGCTCCAGCTTGGCCCGCTTGGCCTGCCAGAGGATGAGGGCCAGCACGATGCCGTGGGTGACCAAGGCGACGATCACATCGATCGGGGCGCCCGCGCTCGTCTCGCTGACGAACGCTTCCTCCCAGCCGCCGACGGTGATCACCACGAAGAAGATCCCGACGTTGTTGACGGCGTGCAGCACGATGGCCGCTTCCAGCCCGCCGGTGCGCCAGGTCAGGACCGACGCCGTGATGGCGAAGACGGCCAGGCTCGAGAACACCCACGGATCCGAGCTGCCGTGGGCGGCGGCGAACGCAGCCGTGCTGATCACGGTCGGGACCAGGAACGCCAGCAGCGGCCGGCTGAACCAGGAGCCGATCGACTCGGTCAGCAGCCCTCGGAAGAAGTACTCCTCACCGGCGGCCTGGAACGGAGTCATCACCAGCGTGATGAGGAGCAGCACCGCCCACTGCGCCGGCCGCGGGGACGTCGCCGGGGCGAGCACCGCGCTGAGTCCGAGGTAGATCGCCCACACCGGCACCACCACGACCACGCAGCGGACCAGCCATCGCCAGCGGATGTGGCCGGCGACCGACGACACGAACCCGGGCCGGATCCGGTGCGCGATCCAGACGGCGAAGACGGAGGAGGGGATCAACACGATCAGTGTGAGGTTCACCAGGATGAATCCCCCGGGGCCGAGGTCGCTGGTGTCGGTGGCGAGTTCCGCGATCCAGTTCAGCGGGTCATCGACCCCGACGACGGCGCCGCCGATGCCCACCAGCAGGGTGGCTAGGTTGATCGAGACGAAGGCGAAGATGCCGGCCAACAGCAATGCCAGCAGCGGACGCCACCAGCGGTGCCGCGGTCCGCGGAGCATCTGCGGGTATTCCCGGGGCTCGTCCGGCAGCGCGCTCACCGGCCGCACCGGGACCGGATACGGCGGTTGACCGTAGGGACTGGGTAGCCCGGCGCCGTAGGGGTGCTGCTGGGCATACGGGTTCTGTTGGGCATACGGGCTCTGCTGGGCATACGGGCTCTGCTGGCCGTACGGGTTCTGCTGGGCGTACGGATTCGGCTGCCCCTGCGGACCTGGCTGGACAGCTGACTGCGCGGCCGGCTGGGCGTACGAGGGCTGGCCGTACGGGGACTGGCCGTACGGGCCCGGCTGGCCGTACGGGCCCGGCTGGCCGTACGGGCCCGGCTGGCCGTACGGGCCCGGCTGGCCGTTCGGGCCCGGCTGGCCGTACGGGCCCGGCGGCTGACCGGGGTGCCCCACCCCTGCGCCGGCGGGCGGCAGGGACGGATCGGACGGTTCCGGTGGCACCGGGGGCGGAAACCCGGCGAGTGCCGGGTCCGGCTCCGGGTGCGCCGGTGGGCGGTCGTCCGCGGACGAGGAGGGTCGCTTCGGCTCATCGGTCATGGTCGGTCAAGTCTGCCACCCGCGCCGCGGGATTCCGCCACCGGTGCGGGCGCGGGAGCAGCCGCCGTCAGCGCACCGTCACCCGGGCCCGGGCAGTGACACCGTTGACGGTCACCTCCAGGGTCGCCGTGCCGCGACGCTGTGCGTGGAGTAGCCCGGTGGTGGGGTCATAGCTGACCACAGCCCGACGATCCCGATGATCCGCGTCCCGGTGGTCCGCAGCCCGATGATCCGCGTCCCGGTGGTCCGCCTCCGCGACGATCACGCCGCTACCGCCCCACTGTGCGGTGACGGGCCAGGCGACCGGTACATCGCGGTCGCCGTCCTGCCGCAGCGTCGCCGACACCGCAGCCGTGGCACCGACTCGCAGGGTGGCGGGTGCGGCCAGCGTGAGCCGGTCGACCCGAGCGTGCGTCTCGACCTGCATCCAGGCGGTCCGGGCACCCGGCTTGGCGGGGGCACCAACCACCCCACGCGCCGGGTTGAGACCGAGCATCGACCAGCCGGTGAACCCACCACGGTCGGCCGAACCGGAGGGGTTCTTGCCGGAGTTGCCGTTGATCATCCGCGTGACACCCCCGGAGGCGTCGGCGTGGAACACCCCGACGTGGCCGTTGATCTGGGCCACCGACTTGCCGGACTCGGCCCGGAACCGGGTGAGCAGCCGGTCGAAGGCCGCGGCCTCATAGCGGTCGGTGAGCTGGCTCGCCTTGTCCGGATGCGGGTCATCCACCGGGTGATGGTTGAAGATCAAGACGCCGGTGATTCGGCGGTCGCGGTCGGCCGCGGCCAGCTGTCGTTCCAGCCACCGGAGCTGGTCGGTGTTTCCCTGCGGATGCAAGGTTCCGCTGGACGAGTCCAAGGTGATGATCTTGGTGCCGGCGAGATCGCGGACGGTGGTCGATGGGCCGAAGACCGACTCGAAGTTCGAGATGGCGCCACCCATCACCTCGTGGTTGCCCGGAACATAGACGTACGGGATCCGGTCCCCCACCTCCTCGTCCAGCAGCCGTTTGGCCAGCGCGAAGTCGATCATGGCTGCCTCGTCGACGAAGTCGCCGTTGATCACCAGCAGGTCAGGCTCGGCCGCGACGATCTCCCGCAGCGCCCGTCGGCCGGCCTGCACCAGGTCGCTGTCCGGGTCGCGGCCGACGAACTGGGTGTCGCTCAGCACGGCGATCCGCTGCGGTCGGTGGTCGACCGTCCCGGAGGTCAGGAGAGCGGGGTCGTGCACGTACGGTGCGGCGGGCTGTTCGACGTCGACCGGGATCTGGGCCCGCAGGTCCGAGATCTCCAGGCGGTCGGTATAGCTCACGTCAGAACGGATCTCCATGAAGCGGATGGCCGTAACGGTGAGCGGGTACGGCGTGCCGGCCGGCACGCCGAAGCTGACCTTCCGCCAGCCCGTCCAGGTCACGTGCTCGGCGTCCAGGTTCGTCGATGTGCCGTCGCCCTTGGTCACCTGGATCCGTGGCCACTCCTCTTTGCCGGTGCCGCGGATCCACATGGTCAGCGCCTGGGGCTGTCCGGCGACCGGCAGTGGTCTGACCGGGACGGCATACATGCCACGGGTGGCGGTGGACTGGCTGAAGTCCAGGTCGAGGGCGAGCGCGGGCTGCTGCTCGGGGCCGGTGGCGGCCGACAAGGTGCCGGTGGCGCGGGCGGTCTGCACCGTCCACTGGGACGCATCCGCGAAGTCAGCCACGACCTGTTCGGTGAAGCCGATGGTGACCGGCACCGTGACCACGTGCCCCAGCACAGTGAAGGTGACGGCCGACGAACCGGTGTCGGTGGTCGGGGTGATGGTGAAGCTGTCGGCGGAGCCGGCCGTGACCTCGACGCCCGGTGCGGCCTCGACCTCGACGTCCCGGGTCTCCACCGGCACCCGGTGGCCGTCGACATCGACGGCGGTGAGGGTGACGCTGCCGGTGGTGCTGCCGTCGGGCAGCGCCACGACCGTCCGAGACGGGACCAGCCGCGTCATCGTCCCCAGCACCCGCAGCGTCACCGCCGCAGCGTCTCGGCGGGCACGGAAGGTGACGGTGGCCTCGCCGGTGCGTCGGCCGACCACGACGGCATCGGCCGTGCCCTTCTTGGCGCTCACCCGCGCCACGTTACCGGGGGCGACCCGGAAGGTGCCCCGCACGTCCGCGGCGGCGAGGTTGCCGTCCAGGCCGGTGGCGGTGAGCGTACGGCTGAGGCCCGGCAGCAGGTCGTGCGAGCCGTCAACCGACAGACCGACGGGCGGTTCGAGGACCGGGCGTACGGCCACGCCCGAGAGGCGCTCCGGCGCGCTGGAGCGGAAGACCAGGGCGTTGGCGTCCGGCCGCTCAGCACCGTCCGACGGCCGGTTGACGAGCACCGGATCCACGGTTCCGGCTGGACGGGCCACCAAGGTGGTGGAGCCACCACCATCGAGGTTGACCGCGTTCCACACGCCCAGCTCCTGCATCAACCCGGCAAGCTCCTGCACCGTCATGCCGTGGGCGTCGCCCTGCCGCCCGTCGACGGTGACGACGCGCAGCATCGTGCCGTCGCGACTGACCCCGATGGCGGTACGCCCGGCCGTCGCCTCGTCCGCGGTGGTCAGTCGACCGTTCTCCAGCAACCGCTGACTGCCGCCCACGGCCAGGTCGACGTTGGCGCTGGCCTTGACCGTGATCCCGATGGCGGACCCCTTCTTCAGCCCGGCCAGACGGTCCACGGCGGTCCCGCGGGCGACCACCAGGGTCGTTCCCGCGGGAATGGCCCGGCTCTCGGTGATGGCGCTGCGATCGTCTGAGACGGAGGTGACGACGCCGTTCACCACGGTCGCCACCCGGACCGCCTCGTCGGCCGTCAGCAGCCGGGCCACCGGGAAGGCACCCCATACCTGGTTGAACAGGCCCAGCGAGTTCGGCGCAAAGGTCGACGAGTTGACCGAACGCACCTGCTGCACGTCACCCGCGACGGTCACAGTCGCGGCCGACATCAGCTCCTGGACCGCTGCCTTGCCATTGGTGACGGTGAAAGACTGTCGCGGGTCGGAGCCGGCGGTCCGCAGTCCTTGGCTGGGCGAGATGTTGGTGCCGATGGGTGCGTCCGACCGGTTCATGTCCCAGTAGTCGCCGTTCACCGCGGCGACGGCCCGGGACTGGCGGGTCAGGTCGCTGATCGTGGAGTTCGACCCCGCCACGGTGCCGCCGTCGACCACATCGAGCGACAGCGTCGGCGTGGTCAGGTCGGCGGTCATCACATGACCCGTCACCCAGCCGCCGGGTTGGAGGCGCTGGAACGACGTCAGCTCGAGGCCGGGAGCGACGGCGACTGACCGCTCCCGCCCCAGCGCCGAACCGCCCGCACGGAGATCGGGCTTGCCCAAGGGTTCGGCCGTGGCGGGTTCGACCAGAGCCACCGAGCCCAGCGTCAGTCCGGCGAGGGCCACCACTGCGGTGCGGACCAACGTACGACGGGTCATGAGCGTCCTTCCAGCGGAACAGCGACAGTTCACTCTGGCACGTCTAGGTAACTAATTGCCATGGTTCGGTAAACATCAGGCAACTCATTACTGCGCCGCCGACTCGTTATCCGCATCCGGATTGGGCGCGCGGAGAATGCGGACCGAGCAGACGGTCTAGCCGACGACCGAATCGTCTGCCGCAGGCGGCGCCGCCCGGGGGTCTGATGCAGCATCGGACTCATCGCTCTCCACAGCGGCTGCGAACCACCGCGTGATCGAGGTCGGATGAGTGATGGCGGTCCCCACCACAACTGCATATGCACCAGCATCGATGCAGGCTCTGGCCTGGGCGGCGGTGTGGATACGGCCCTCCGCCAGGACAGGCACCGCGACCTGAGCAGCCAAGTCTGCGAGGAGGTCGATATCGGGGCCATCGGTCGGTCGACGGCTGTCCGTGTAGCCAGCGAGGGTGGTGCTGATGAGGTCGGCGCCAGCCTGCTGGCTGGCGAGCCCATCGCCGAGATCGCCGACATCGGCCAACACCAGTGCGCCGGTGCGTTCGTGGATGGCTTTGACGGTCTCAGCCAAGGTCAGCCCATCGGGGCGTGACCGGCGGGTGCCATCGATGGCAACGATGTCAGCGCCCGCCTCGACCACGGCTAACGCATGTTCAAGCGTCGGAGTGATGAACATGCCGTCGGATCCAACTTTCCAGAGGCCGATTTGCGGAACGACCACCGCTGCATGGATCAGGCGGATGTCAGCTAGCCCTTGTGCTCGCACGCCAACCGCTCCACCGAGCACCACGGCCTCGGCCATCCGGCGCATCACGTCGGGATCGCGCAGCGGCTCGCCCGGATAGGCCTGGCACGAGACGACCAGACCGCCTCGCAGTGCGGCCACGGCTGGTGCGACCGTCTTAGAGCCGCCAATGTCGATACGAAGCGGGGGTCTCGGCGTGATCACTCCGACACGCTGCTGCGGACTGCCAGGTGATCTTGGTACCTCCGGTACAGGTTCCGCGCCGCGGGCATTGTCGAATTGGGACTGAGAAAGTGCGAGAACTCGAACGTGATCACCTTCTCCACGTACGGCTGCACCACGTCCAGCTTATGGGCCAGCTTGCGCCAGTCCAAGGGCGGGAACTTGATGTGCACGTCTCGATCGAACGACTCCAAGTTGGACCACAAAGTGATGCCGGCCTTGGACGCGACCTCAGCCGTGGCTTTGGTCAACTCCTCGAGCGCGAGCAGATCCGCCGTCCCATCTTGGAATGCGCAATAGTCGACGAGCCCGGAATAGGCGCCAAGAATCTCCGCCCAAGCCCGCGCGTGCTCGTCGACGCTTCGTGCAGTGCTGTGCGGCCCTGCGGCCTGATCGGTCCTCCCGTGGAAGAACGGGGAGACCAGGATGGGTAGATCGCTGATGCTGCGAATCTCGGTGGCGAGTGCGACGTTGATATCGACGATCCGCATGCCGGAGTCGAAGGTCTCGTGCGGCAGGTACCAGCCCCGGAAGGCCGGTGAGCTGCCGTACGTCTCGAACATCTCCCGGAGATAACGCCGGTTGATGTCCACCTCGACCGTCCAGTCGTTGCGATGCCAGTGGTAGCCGGAGTCGTACAGGCCGAAGAAGAGGCCGATGCCGCGCTCCGCTGCGAGATCGAGAAACATGCGGACCAGATCCACGTAGACCGGCAGTACGGGTCGGTGCGCGGCGATGGTCCGAGACGGACAGGCGAGCTTTTCCTGATACCCGGTCCTGATCATGATCACAGTGTCGATACCCGCCTCGACGAAGGTGTCGAACTCCCGTGCCCATTCGTCCGGGCCCCAGTTCTGGGAAGCGATGTCGTGGCTGATCTCGTCCAGGAAGGTCCCAGTGATCGGCAGATAGCTCATGGTCGGTTCAGCTCTCCTTGATGGCCGAGCCGACGGAACCGGCTGAGGTGTAGGCATCGGACAGAAGTGCGACGGCGCGAGCACCGTCGCGAGCGGTCACCCGCGGTGTGCCGCGGCCTGCGACACAATCGAGAAAGTGAGACGCCTGACGAACGAATCGATCCCCGCCCGGCACCTCGATGACCGATCTGTGGCCGTCAGGTGTGAGCAGCGACAGCGTGCCCGTGGCATAGTCGAGCTCGAGCCGCCCCTGAGTGCCGGAGACACTGACGACCGCTTCCCCGGGAGCGGTTCGCCAACTGGCCTCGATCACTCCGAGTACGCCGTCCTCTGATCGGAGGGTCACCACGGCGCTGTCCTCAACGTCAAGGGCTGGGCCGCGATCCGTAGCCGTCGTCGCAACCACCGCGACGATCCGCTCGATCTCGCCGATCACGTATCGGAACAGATCCAGCGAGTGCACGGAAGTGTCCATCAGGACCCCTCCACCAGAGACGTCCGCTTGTGCGAACCAAGAGGACTCCACCCCGTCCAGCGGGCCGGAGAAGCGGTTCCGGAAAGACAGCACTCGACCGATGCGACCCTCACGGACCAGATCCCGCATCGCCTCGATCTCGGGCTGGAATCGGTGGCAGAAGCCGACGGTGAGGAAGGCGACACTGTCGTCGGAAGCCGCGACCATTGAACTGCACTCGTCGTTGGTGCGGGCCATCGGCTTTTCGCACAGCACGGGCACCGCTGCGCCGAGGGCGAGCAGAGCCGCGTCGTGGTGTCCCGACGGTGGGGTACAAATGCTCACGGCATCAAGCTCAGCTTCTTCGATCATCCGGGCAATATCGGTGTACGCAGTGATGCCGAACTCGGCCGCCACTTCCGCGGCCGCCCGTGGATCGGTGTCGGTCACCGCGACCAAGGTGGCTCCTGCCGCCCGGTAGGCGTTCAGGTGGGTCCGTCCGATGGTGCCGGCGCCGACGACGCCGACTCGCGGGCCGCTCACAGCCCCGCACCCGTCAAGACGTCAGCGATCTGGACTGGGTGTCCAGTCGTCGCTGATCGGCGGCCTGCAGCCAGGATGGCGAGCACCTCAAGAGTTGTGTCACGCCCGATGGGGGACGTTCCGCTCGCAGCCATACCGATCGCGGCCGTCATGGTGTTGGCATAGAAGCCTTGCGCGTCCGAGATCTCGGTTTGGCGCACACCGTTGGCGCCATAAACCGTGGCGTGGAACGACACCGGGGTGTCACGCACAGTCGCGATGACGATCCTGGGGCCATCAGGATGGCTGATCACCGTGACGTCGCGGCCGGCCGAGTGACTCTGCTGGACCGACGTAGCACCGGTTCCCAGGACGGCCACCGCCGCCTCGACGGTGTGGATGCCGTAGTTGTACCAGTCGCCGGGACCGACTGCGACCACGGTGCTCGACGTTTCGGCGGAGTCAGTGCTCAGCGCACCGAGCTCGGCGGCGAAGTGGAGCGCCGAGCAGCTCATCACCGGCGTCTCGAACTTCTCCGCCAGATCGAAGAGCTCAACCGCCTGTGCAACCTCGAGGGCCATCGGCTTGTCGATATAAGTGGCGATGCCGGCTTCCAGGAAGGTCCGTGCGAGGTCTGGGTGGTGGGCTCCCCCGTCGTAGTCGTCCAGCACGAGTGCCAGATCGATCGATCCGATCAACTCCGCAGGGTCGGTGACGACCCGCTCGATATCGAACGCGGCTGCGAGATCCGGAGCGTCGCTGTGACGTCCCGAGAGTCCGTCCTTCCCACTGCTCCAGACGCCGACCACGCGACCCCCGTCAACAACCGCGGGCTGCCCCCCGACACCGTTGAGCAATCCGGCGAAAACGCCCGCGTGCGAGGTGTTCGTGCCGATGATGCCAACTCGAATCATTTGCTGTTACCTGTCCTTTCGAAGTCACCGCTATCCGCCTCTGCGGATGGCCATCCTGAGTTCGTACTGGTCTGCTCGGTAGACCGAGGTCGTGCTTTCTATCTGTCGGTCCCGTTCGTCGAGCCCGATCCGGTGCATCCGTAGCGCCGCCGATCCCGGTGGGGTGCCGAGCATCGCCGCCTCACAGACATCGAGGACGACGGCCTTGACGACTTGTTCCGCCCGGACCACCCGCACCTCGTATGACCTCTGGAGAATGGCGTACAACGACCCGGTCAGGTCTTCGCTCAGGAGCCCCGGCGTCCGAGACGCTGGAATGTGGGTCGTCTCCAAGCAGATCGGCTCTCCGTCAGCGAGCCGAATCCGGCTGACTCGGAAGACATGATCTTCGGGTGCGATCCCCAGCTCCTCACCGAGGGCCCGTCCGGCGGGCACCTCATCAGCCGCCAGCAGGCGCGACGAGGCGGTCTTTCCCCGGATCTCCATGTCCTCACTGAAGGAGCTGAGCGACTGCGTCTTGGAGATGGTCGGTCCCGCGACGAAGGTGCCGGCGCCCTGCACCCGGTACACCAGGCCAGCCTCGCTGAGGGCATTCAGCGCGAGCCGTATGGTGGCTCTGCTGACGGCGTGCGTCTTGGCAAGATCCCGCTCAGTGGGTAACAGGCTGTGCGGAGCGAGGCCGCGAATCTCGGCCGCGAGCGTCTTCCGGATTCGTTGGTGCTTAGGCAGTTCGGAACCATCAACGTTCTCGGACATTTCATCCACCACTTCCCCCGCCGTTCCACGGAGTTCGGTCACTTCATCCCAGTGACAGCGATCCCTTGCACGAAGTACCGCTGGGCGAACATGAAGATGACCACCGCAGGCAGCGTGAAGATCAAGCAAGCTGCCATGAGCGGGCCCCATGCGACCCCGTGCTGGCCGAAGAAATTGTACAAGCCGATGGACAGCGTGTAGTTCTCCTCCTGATTCAAGTAGATCAAGGGCAACAAGAAGTCAGTCCAGGTCGCGACGAACTGGAAGATCGCCACCGTCGCCAGTGCCGCCTTGGCCTGTGGGAGAACCAGCTGAAGGTAGATGCGGAGCTCAGAAGCACCGTCGATCAGCCCGGCCTCGCGGAGCGAATCCGGTACTGCGGTGAAGAACTGTCGCAGCAGGAAGATGTAGAACGGCGAGCCGAAGAACGCCGGGATGATCAGCGGCCAGAGCGTACCCACCGCGCCGGCGCGGTCCCACAGCAAGTACAGCGGGATGAAGGTCACCTGTGCGGGGAGCATCATGGTGGCGAGCACCGTGAGGAATACGGCGTTGCGCCCCTTCCACTGGAGTTTCGCAAGCCCGTACGCCACCAGCGGGCAGGAGACCAAGGTCCCGAGCACGTTCAGCAGCACCAGTAGCACCGTGTTTCCCAGATATCTGAGAAAAGGCATCGACTGCATGGCCTCGGTGAAGTTGCTGAGGACCCAGCGGTCCGGCAGCAGTTTCGGCGGGACCCGGAAGATGTCGGTGGATGTCTTGAACGCTGTTGTGATCATGACCGCGAACGGAACCAAGAACGCAAGGCAGATCACGATCAGGATCAGGTGATAACTCAGCTTTCGACCGTGGTAGCGGCGTTGCGACCGCTTCTTCGCCGGGGTCGGTCTCACCGCCCGATGAGCGTTGTCATTCACGAGACTACTCACTGCCATAGTGCACCCACCGCTTGGAGGTGATCACGATCAGCAAGGTCAGGGCACCGATCACTAGGAAAAGTATCCATGCCATTGCCGCCGACTCACCCATCTTGAGGAAAACGAAAGCATTCTGAAACAGGTACATCGTGTAGGTGAGCAACGAATCACCGGGCCCGCCGCTCGCCGCATTTGCGCGACTCTGGGTGAGCAGGTAGGTCGGAGCGAAGATTTGCAGTGCCCCGATGATGCCCATGATCAACTGGAACAAGGTGACGGGCGTCAGGGTCGGCCAGGTGATATGCCAGAAGCGTTGCCAGGTGTTGGCCCCGTCGACGGCCGCAGCCTCGTGCAGTTGTTGTGGAACTTGCTGCAGCGCGGCAAGGTAGATGACCGCCGTCCCGCCGATGCCCCAGAGCGTGATGATGATGACCGCCGGCCTCGTCCACACGGGGTCCGCGAGCCAGTTCGGTCCGGGCAACCCAATGCGTCCGAGGAGTTCGTTGAGGTAGCCGTACTCGGCGTTGAAGACCCAGCGCCAGAGGTACGTGGCGGTGACCACCGGCACGATGGCGGGAAGGTAGACAATCGCCCGGTACAGCGGCTGGCCGCGCACGGGGAAGTTGAGTGCCAACGCCACCATCAGGGCCAGGGCCAGACCAAGCGGTACGCCGACGACTGCGAGGTAGGTGGTGTTGATGATCGATCGCAGGAACTTCGGGTCATCGAGCAGCGTGGCGTAGTTCTCCAGGCCGACCCACTTAGGTGACTGGAAAAGGTTGAAGTCGGTGAAGCTGTAGTAGAGCGATACCACGATCGGCCCGGCCATGAAGACCAAGAACCCGATGATCCACGGGGTCGAGAATCCCAATCCTGCGATCCGTACCTGACGCCGACGCCGTCCGGTCGCCAGCGCGACCTCAGCCATAGCTCTCGGCCGCGGTGGCGACCTCGGCGTACGCCGCGGCCGGCGTCTTGGCCAACCGGGTGATCTGGTCATCAGCCGTTGCTAGATCAGAGGTGTACTGCGCCAGACTCGGCTCGCTGGGCATCGTGACCGCGTTCTCGCTGGCGAGCAGGTCGAGGAAGACGTCGAAGTCCTGGATGTCGCTGTAGGCGTTGTCTTTCAGCAGGGAGGCTCGGCTGGGCAGGTTGGAGAGCGCCTTGGTGAAGGTACGCATGGCGTCTGGGGAGAGGAGGTACTTCATGAACTCCCACGCCTCATCGGGATGCTGGCTGTTGCTCGGAATGAACAGCGTTCCGGAGGCAACCAGCGTCGTGGAGGCCAGGTCGGGACGGTCGTCGGGGTGCGGGATCGGCACGACACCCCAGTCGAGGTCGGGTGCGAACTCCTTGATGAAGGCCGGCTGCCATTCTCCGTCGATCACCATCGCGAGCTTTCCCTGGTAGAACGGGTTCTGTGGCGACTGGTAGTCGCCGAATCCGGAGGCGAAGCGGTCGATCTGCTTGACGCCATACTTCTTGATGACGTTGTCGACATAGAAGTCGGCGCCGGCGATGTTGGCCGGGTTGGCGGGGGTCGGCTTGCCGTTGTCATACCAGCTTCCGCCGAAGGTGGCACCGAGTAGGCGGTAGTCGACCGCCGCACCGCCAGTTCCACACAGACCAAGCTGACTGATCCCCTTGCTGTCAGCTCGCGTCAGCTCCTCGATCGCTGCGGCCCATTCGCCGGTGGTCTTCGGGGGGTTCTTAAGTCCCGCCTTGGCGAAGAGTTCCTTGTTGTAGAACAGGGCGTAGTTGTTCACCGCGATGGGCAGTTGGTACAGCTGATTCTCGTACTTGCAGGTGTCCAACGTCGCTGGCACGAAATCGTTGAGGTCGAACTTATCCCGCTGGATGTACTCATCGAGTGAGCGGATGACGCCCTTCGAGGCCCACGACCCAGTCGCAGTGCTGAAGTTGTCCGAGATGTCAAAGACTCCTTTGCTGCCGGTCATGGCAGCAAGCTGCGCCTGCGTGTCGGGGTTCGAGACACCTCTGACGATGATGTCGGACTGGCTCGCGTTGAACTTCGCGATCACCTCCTCGAGGGCCTTGGCCTCCTGGCCAGTCCAGAGATAGGAGAACGTGATGGTGACCTGCTCCCCACTCGCAGTGGAGTCCTCTGAACATCCCGCCAGCAGTCCAACGCCGGCACTCGCAGCCGCTGTCAATCCGACAAACCTTCGACGCGACATAACACCTGGTCCAGGCACTGAGTCCTCCGCTCGTTGATTGGTTGTCAAGATTCTGGAGTCGCAGATCACCGTGGTCAATATTGGACCGTACCTATCTCGACGGTTTACATGATCGTAACGTCCAGCAACCTCATGCGGACGGCTTTTCTCGCGGTCGACACCGCTGCTGGACTGGCAGTGACACTTCAGGTGGTTCTGAAAGGTACCCACCAATTTGTCGCCATCCTTGTTATCGCTCCTGCTGGGTGCTACCACCAGCGCGACATGCGCACGGTCGGCGCGGCGCGCCAAGACAGAGGGCGAGCGGACGCCGGCATGGCCACCATGCTTGGCGTCCGGCCAATCGGACCGACGTCTCGCAAGCCTTCCTTGGCCTGCGCGGGTCCGATCATCTGTGGCAGCAGGATGCGCCTGCCTCCGCTGGGAGGGACGAAGTCCTGGACACCGCTGCTCACGAAGGTCCGATAACGCACATCACGCCCGCACCCCCAGCGGGGTACGGGCGTGACAGATGTGCTGCGACGCGGCTGCGTCAGTTCCGGCGCTCAGTCTCCTGCCGGGTCGCGGCCTCGTCGGAGGTGGTCCGGGGATGCTCGTTCACCGCACCCGGGGCGTTGCCCGGCAGTCCGTCCAGGCCCGGGTTCGGCTCCGGGTCGGCCATCGCCATGCCGCGGCGCGAGCTGATGAAGACCGCGACCACGATGATGGCCAGGGCGACCAGAGCGATGACGAAGCGGAAGCCGTTCGGGTCGTCGCTGAGCGGCGACATGGCCACGACGGCCGGGGCGATCAGCACCGCGACCAGGTTCATCACCTTGATCAGCGGGTTGATGGCCGGACCAGCGGTGTCCTTGAACGGGTCGCCGACGGTGTCACCGATGACGGTCGCCTCGTGGGCCGGTGAGCCCTTGCCGCCGTGGTGACCGTCTTCGACCAGCTTCTTCGCGTTGTCCCACGCGCCACCGGAGTTGGCCAGGAACACCGCCATCAAGGTGCCGCAGGCGATGGCGCCGGCGAGGTAGCCCGCCAGGGCCGGGGCGCCGAGGCCGAAGCCGACGGCGATCGGAGCCAGCAGCGCCAGCAGACCGGGGGTGGCCAGCTCACGAAGCGAGTCCCTGGTGCAGATGTCGACGACCTTGCCGTACTCCGGCTTGCCGGTCCCCTCCATGATCCCGGGGATCTCGCGGAACTGGCGGCGGACCTCGAACACGACAGCGCCGGCAGCGCGACCCACCGCGCTGATGGCCAGGCCGGAGAAGAGGAACACCACCGCGGCACCGATGATCAGACCGACCAGGGTCTGCGGTGCGAACACCACCGACTCAGCGGTGAACTCGTTGTAGCGGTCGGCGAGCACTGCACGAATGGCATCGGTGTACGAGCCGAACAGCGCGGTCGCGGCCAGCACAGCGGTGGCGATCGCGATGCCCTTGGTGATGGCCTTCGTGGTGTTGCCGACCGCGTCCAGCTCGGTCAGGATCTGCGCGCCTTCACCGTCGACGTCACCCGACATCTCGGCGATGCCCTGGGCGTTGTCGGAGACCGGACCGAAGGTGTCCATCGCGACGATTACGCCGACGGTGGTCAGCAGGCCGCAGCCGGCGAGCGCGATGGCGAAGAGGCCAACGATGCCGGCCCCACCGAGCAGGAAGGCGCCGTACACAGCCGCGGCGATCACCAGGGCGGTGTAGACCGCGGACTCCAGACCGACCGCGATACCCGAGAGGACCACAGTGGCCGCGCCAGTGAGCGAGGTCCGGCCGACGTCTTGGACCGGTCGATCCTCGGTGCCGGTGTAGTAGCCGGTCAGCGCCAAGATGATCGCGGCGAGCACGATGCCGATCAGCACCGAGCCGAAGGCCACGATCCGCGGGTCGTCGATCGGCACTGACGAGAAGTCCATGTCGGCGACTTCGAGGCCGGCGAAGGAGGACGGCAGATAGGTGAACGCGGCGATGGCGCAGAGCACGGCGGAGATGCCGGCGGAGAGATAGAAGGCCCGGTTGATGGTCTTGAGACCGTTCTCGCCGGCTCGGGGCTTGGTCAGGAAGACGCCGACGATCGCGGTCAGGACGCCGATGGCGGGGACGATCAGCGGGAAGACCAGGCCGTACTCACCGAAGGCTGCCTTGCCGAGGATCAAGGAGGCGACCAGGGTCACCGCATAGGACTCGAACAGGTCAGCTGCCATGCCGGCGCAGTCACCTACGTTGTCGCCGACGTTGTCGGCGATGGTGGCGGCGTTGCGGGGGTCGTCCTCGGGGATGTTCTGCTCGACCTTGCCGACGAGGTCGGCACCGACGTCAGCGGCCTTGGTGAAGATGCCGCCGCCGACGCGCATGAACATGGCGAGCATCGCGGCACCGAAGCCGAAGCCCTCGAGCACCGTCGGCGCGTCGCCGCGGAAGATGAGCACCACCAGCGAGGCACCGAGCAGACCGAAGCCGACGGTGGCCATGCCGACGTGCGCGCCGGTCCGGAACGCGATCTTCATGGCCGGGTTACGGCCTTCGGAGCGAGCCGCGGCGGCGACCCGGAGGTTGGCTCGCACCGCCAGCCACATGCCGAGATAGCCGATCAGGGCTGACAGGAAGGCGCCACCGAGGAACGCGACAGAGCGCGCGATCTTCAGGGTCCAGTCGCCGAACGCCCCGTCCCCGTGCACGGGGAGCAGGACGAGGAGGAAGAAGGCGATGAGCGCGAACGGCGCGAGGGTCTTGAACTGCCGGCCAAGGTAGGCACTGGCACCTTCTTGGACCCCGCGGGCGATCTCTTGCATGTTCGTGGTGCCTTCGCCCGCGGCGAGCACCTCACGGCGGAAGACCATCGCCATCACGACTGCCACCAACGCGATGGCTGCGACGATGGCCACGAAGGTCAGGTTGACCCCCGACAGTGTGACGGCGAGGGGCGTCACTTCCAACACTGGAAGCAGGGACATACAACGTCCTCCTGGGACATGGGGGAAAGCACCGCCGGTACGGCGCGACGGGGCAGTCTAACCACTAGCAGCACTGGTTTGCTGTGACGGGTTGCCCCTCGGAAGGCCACCAAGCCGTTTCGTCGGCGCTCGGACGCCGTGCCACGCTAGACGACGTGACCGCTTCCTTGTTCCAGCCCTTGACCCTGCGTGATGTGACCATCCCCAACCGAATCTGGCTCGCTCCGATGTGCCAGTACTCCTGTCTCGACCACGACGGCATGCCGGGGGACTGGCATCTGGTGCACCTCGGCGCTCGGGCCACCGGGGGCTTCGGTCTGGTGATGACCGAGGCCGCGGCCGTGTCGCCTGAAGGTCGGATCACGCCGGAGGACGCCGGCATCTGGAACGACGAGCAGGCGGACGCCTGGGGCCGGATCGCCCGCTTCATCTCCTCCCAGCACGCGGTGCCCGCCATCCAGCTGGCGCACGCCGGGCGCAAGGCGTCCACCTTCTCCTTCTGGCAGGAAGCGGCGGGAAGCATCCCGGCCGAAGCCGGCGGGTGGCCGACCGTCGCCCCTTCCCCTGTGGCTTTCGACGGTTTCACCGCCCCCACCGAGCTCAGCCAGGACGGCATCGCGAAGGTCATCACCGACTTTGCCGCCGCGGCTGCCCGAGCAGATCGGGCCGGCTTCGAGGTGGCCGAGATCCACGCCGCCCACGGCTATCTGCTGCACGAGTTCCTCTCGCCCCTGTCGAACCACCGCACCGACTCCTACGGCGGATCATTGGAGAACCGGGCCCGGCTGCTGCTCGAGGTCATCCGCGCCATCCGTGAGGTCTGGCCGGCCGGCAAGGCGCTGTTCGTCCGGTTCTCGGGGACGGACTGGGTGGCGGACGGTTGGTCGGTCGAGGAGACCGCGCAGGTGTCGCGCTGGGCGGGTGAGCTCGGAGTGGACCTGGTCGACGTCTCCAGCGGCGGCAACGTCGCCCGGGCGCCGATTCCCGTCGGACCCGGCTATCAGGTGCCGCTGGCCTCGCAGGTCCGCACGAGTGCCGGGCTGCCCACCGCGGCCGTCGGCCTGATCACCGACCCGGCCCAGGCAGAGGCCATCGTGTCCGATGGCCATGCGGACGCGGTGTTGCTGGCCCGCGTCGCGTTGCGCGAGCCGTCCTGGCCGCAGCGGGCAGCCCACGAGCTTGGCTCCGCGGGAACAGACGCGCCGTATCCGCCGCAGTACGCCCGGGGCGCCTGGCCCGAGGAGCGGGCGCTGCGCCGCAGTGCCTGAGCCCGCGCCCTGGCTCGACCCCGCCCGGATCCGATATCGCCACCTGCTGCCCGCCCGAGCGGGGGTGACCACCGACTGGCCCGCCTGGACGCCGGCGCCGGTCCGGGCGGCGTGGGCCGATCAGGGGGTGGCCGCCCCGTGGCGGCACCAGGTCAGCGCGGCCGAAGCAGCCCATGCCGGGCAGCACGTGGTGCTGGCCACCGGCACGGCGTCGGGCAAGACGCTGGGTTATC
This sequence comes from Microlunatus sp. M237, assembly GCF_056896895.1. NCBI lineage: Bacteria > Bacillati > Actinomycetota > Actinomycetes > Propionibacteriales > Propionibacteriaceae > Microlunatus > Microlunatus sp. M237. Next base: position 960,212 of record NZ_JBXHBL010000002.1, read on the forward strand.
TGCTGCCCGTCGCTGCGGCGACCTACGGTGGTCCACAGGCCTCCGCCCCCGCCGCGCAGTCGCTGCGGCACGAGCTGCTCCGGCCACGACGGCCGCACACCGCCCTCTATCTCTCCCCCACCAAGGCGCTCGCCCACGACCAGCTCCGGGTCTGCACCGAGCTGGGGCTGTCGTCGTGGAACGTGACCACGCTGGACGGCGACAGCGATGCCGTCGAGCGGGAGTGGGCCCGCGAGCACGCCGCGTTCGTGCTCACCAACCCCGACATGCTGCACCTGTCGGTGCTGCCGGCCCACGCCCGATGGGCCTCATTCCTGCAGTCGCTGCGCTATGTCGTGATCGACGAGTCGCATCGCTATCGCGGGGTGTTCGGATCGCAGGTGGCCGCCGTCGTACGACGGCTGCGCCGGATTGCGGCGTCGTACGGAGCGTACCCGACCTTCGTGCTGGCGTCGGCGACCAGCACCAACGCCGCTGAGGCGGCCGCGGAGCTGCTCGGGGTGCCCGCCACCGACGTCGCCGTGGTCGACACCGACGACTCGGCCCATGGTGAGGTCGAGATGGTGCTGTGGGAGCCCGCCGGCTCCACCGACGACGAGGCTGCCGACCTGCTGGCGGCGTCGGTGGAGTCGGGTCGCCAGACGATCGCGTTCATCCCGTCCCGCAGGATGGCCGAGCTGGTGGCGGTCCGGGCCGCCCGTCAGGCCCCGGACCTGCGGATCGAGTCCTACCGCGGCGGCTACCTCCCCGCGGACCGCCGGCGGCTGGAGCGTGACCTGACCGCGGGTACGCTCCGCGGCGTCGCCACCACCAACGCTTTGGAGCTGGGCGTCGACATCGCCGGCATGGACACGGTGCTGATCTCCGGCTTCCCCGGGACCCGCGCCGCCCTATGGCAGCAGGCGGGCCGCGCTGGGCGCCGCGGGACGCCGGCCAGCGTGGTGCTGGTGAGTCGCGCCAACCCGCTCGACGCCTACTTGTTCGAGCATCCCGAGCTGCTGTTCGATGAGCCGGTCGAGGCCACCGTGCTGCACGCCGAGAACCCGTACGTCCTCGGCCCGCATCTGGCCGCCGCCGCCCAGGAGCTGGCCTTGGTGCCGGCTGACGCTGAGCTGTTCGGTCGGGCCTTCGCGCCGCTGGTGGACCGGTTGACCCGGCAGGGCCTGCTCCGGAGACGACCGACCGGTTGGTTCTGGACGCGGACCGACCGGGCGGTGGACGCCATCGACCTGCGCTCCGCCGGGGGCCACTCAGTGGAGATCATCGAGGAGCCCACGGGACGCGTGCTGGGTCACGTGGATCGCTCCGCGGCCGACGCGACGGTGCATCCCGGCGCCGTGTATCTGCATCAAGGCGACAGCTATCTCTGCGACGCGCTCGATCTGGACAACGATGAGGCGCTGGTGCACGCCGATCGGCCCGGCTACTTCACCCAGCCGCTGGTTCAGTCCGGCATCACCGTGGTGGCCGAGCAGGAGTCGCGGCCGCTCGGAGCCGGGCGCGTCCACCTGGGGGAGGTACGCGTCACCTCCCAGGTCACCGGGTTCCTCCGCCGCGATGAGAAGACCGGGAACGTCTGGGACTCGACCCCGCTCGACCTCGACCAGCACGCACTGCAGACCACGGCGATGTGGTGGACCCTCGACCCGGCTGACACCGGCGACCTCACCATGGCCCAGCTGGCGGGTGGGGCGCATGGCGCCGAGCACACCGCGATCGGACTGCTGCCGCTCTTTGCCCCCTGCGACCGCTGGGATGTCGGCAGTCTGTCGACGGCCCTGCACGCCGACACCGGCCTCACCACCGTCTTCGTCCACGACGGTCAGCCGGGCGGCTCCGGTTTCGCCCGCCGTGGCTATGAGCAGGTCGAGCCCTGGCTCGGGGCGGTGCTGGAGCGGCTCCGGTCCTGTGCCTGCGAGGCGGGCTGCCCGGCGTGCATCGTGTCGGCCACCTGCGGCAGCGGCAACCAGGTGCTGGACAAGGTGGCCGCCACCGCCTTGGTGACGCTGCTGCATGGCTGACCGCCAGGCACGAGGTCCGGGGACATAATGGGTTCATGATCCCCGTCGCCGTCATCCTCATCCTCCTTGTCGTGATCTTCACGGTCGCGGTGCTGGTGAGCAACCCTGAGGTGTCGGAGCTGTCGATCTTCGGCGCGAAGATCGACGTCACCGACGGCGGGGTGTTCTTCACCGGTGCCGCCGCAATGTTGGTGCTGATCCTGGCTCTCGGCCTGTTGTGGCGCGGGGTCAAGCGCCAGCGTGCCCGCCGGCAGGAGATCCGGTCGCTGAAGGCTGCGGCCGGGAACGGCAGCTCGGCTGCGACGCCGGTGTCGCGCAAGAAGCAGAAGCCAGCGACGCTGTCCGACTCGTCGGCCCGCAGCTCCGACGCAACGCCGGCATCCACACGCTCCGACGCAACGCCGGCATCCTCACGCCCCGACCCCGCACCGACGTCTCGGCCCACCACCGCAGCGGACCGGAGCGGCACCGACTCCGCGGCAACCCCCGCATCCGGCGAGGGCGCCGAGATGACCGCCGCCGAGCGGGCCGCGCTGCTGGACGAGGCCGAGCGCGCCACCGACGACGGTCCGGCGAGATGAGCTTCTTCGAGATATTCGAACCTGGGCTCAGACACCTCCGAGAAGAAAAGGACCGCCAGAAGATGCTCGTCTCCAAGCCAACCCCCGGTGGTGGTGCCCCGCTGGGCATCGATCTCGACGGCGGCAAGGCCAAGATCACCATCCCTTCGGCCAAGGGTGCAGCTGCCCCGCCGGCAGCAGCAGCTAAGGCATCGACGAAGCCGACAGGGGACACGGGACCGGACGGGAACACGGGACCAGACGGGGCGGCTGCCAGCGGGCCGACCGCGGACGACGTCGACGTCGCTGGTCGCTGAACCGGTCTAACCAGGCTGCACGGGACCCGCGTGCGCCGTCGCCGTCACCCGCCGGGGCAGACCGGGAACGCGGGTCGTCACGGGCGCCATCACCCTCACTGTGACGACGAAGTCGATCTCGTCGCCCACCTGCTCGCAGTTCGTGACTTGGACCCCGTTCGCAACCGCGTTGTCTTCCGCGATGTCGCAGGCGTCCTGACCGAGATGAACGGCGGCTGCTCCACTGAGCGCAGCCAGGTCGGCGGCGGCGCGGACCCGATGAAACGCGGCGAGGTAGCCCGCGACGCAGGTCGCCGCGAGGGCGAGCACCATGACCACCCCCATCAGGCCGACCATCAGCACGGAGCCACCGCCACGCTCATCCGGCGAGGGCATCAGGACTCCCCGGGTTCGGCGAGCACCGCAGCGTCGGCGTACAGCTGAACCCCCGGCAACTGGTCCAAGAACGGGCGGGCCGTGAGCCGAACCTCGACCACCCGGACAGAACCTTCCCCACGAACGGTGACCTTCGCGCCCACCGGGGCGTCCTGCCGCGCCTGGCGGACGGCATCGTCGTCACCGCGCGCAGACTGACGAGCCACCTCGCCGGCGGTGTCGATGCAGCGCAGCTGCATCACCACCAGATAGATCCCCCAGCTCATCATGATCAACAACGTCAGCCCTGCCAGGGTGGCGACGGCGAGCTCTGCCGTCACCATCCCCCGGCCGTCACCGCGCGCGGGAACCGGGACCCGACGGTCGGGAAAGCGGGTTGCACCCCGCTGCGCCCCGCCCTCAGCTCGGGTTCGGACGACGACGCGCCCGCGAGCCGGCGCTCGGTCGCCCACCGTCGTCCGCACGGCCCTCAGCCCTTCGCGAATCCGCGGATCACCGCGAGGATGAACTCGAGAAGCGCCTTCTCCACCGCTCCGTTCGTGACCACGGCGAGAAGCACGCCAGCGATGGCGACGGCGGCGATGATGCCCACCGCCCACTCCGCGCTGACCATGCCGCGCTGGTCGCGGCTTGCCCGCCCTGCGATGGCCGAGCCCTCCTCGTCGACGGCCACCGGGACCAGTCGGTCACCCGTTTGCGTGCTGACTGCTTCGTACATCATTTGCCTCCTCGGCAGGTAACTCATCAGTTCCACCCGGGTCCGGATGTATCCGAACTCTCGTCATGCCGGGGCGTCGCCAACGACGACGAGCGGATCCTGTGAACACCACTGCCGACTCCCTGGGCGGCTGTGGACGGTCCCCGACCGGGCCGACCACAACCCGAACGCGCAGGGCGTCGACGCGACCTGCGTCGGCGACACGGTGTTCGCGCCGCTGGCGCGGCGCTGTGTACCGGTGCAGGGCGCGCCGACCGACAGCTAGCCGAGCACCGAGAGCAGGGCCGACGCCACGGTCGGGACGACGCCGATCAGTACGAAGGCCGGCAGGAAGCAGGTCATCAGCGGCAGCACGCTCCGGACGCCGACCGACTTGGCAACCAGCTCGATCCGAGCTCGCCGCTCGGCGCGGGCCTGCTCAGCGTGGTGCAGCAACGTCTCCACCAGCCGAGTGCCGGACTCCGCCGATCGGGCCAGGTCGGTGGCGACCCGACCCCACTGCGGATGGCCGCTGAGCTCACGCCAGGCTTCCGCGTCTGTCTGTCCGAGCTCCGTCGCGGCCGCCACCCGAGCGAGGTCGGCGGCCACCGGCCCGTCGAACACTCCCGCCACGATACGTACCGCTGTCCGCAGTGCCAGCCCGGCCGACAACGCGGCGGCGAGCAGGTCCAGCACCTGGGGCAGCTCCATCACCAGCCGCTGGGTGCGCGCCCGGGTATCGGACGGCTCCAGCCAACCGAGCGTCGTGACGGTGGCGACCGTCAGGACCACCCAGCCCAGCGCCAGACCCATCCACACAACGCCAGTCCACACAACGCCGGTCCACACAACGCCGGGGAACTCGCTCGGCAGGACAGCGCGGCCCCACCAGAGCACCGGCAGACCGACGACCGCGCTGAGAATCACCCGGCGTGCCGGCGGAGCCGCATCGTCGCGGCCGCGCCATCCTCGCCGCAGGGGACGGACCCAGCCAGGGCTGGGCGCCGGCGCACGAACCCGGCGAGTGGCGTCGGTGGGGATGAGCAGGCCGACGGCAATCGCGGCGCAGAGCGCTGACAGCAGGGTGAGGGCGCCGAACTGAGTCGTCATGACGCCTGCTCCGCGGCGCTGCGCGACAGCCAGTCGATCCACAGCACGCCGGCCCCCGCCAGAGCGACACCGACCAGCAGACACGCCCAACCCCAGTGGCCCTGCAACAAGAACCCGATCGGGTCACCGCCGATCAGGTATCCCAGGCCCAGACCGCAGAACGGCAGTACGGCCATGATCTTGCCCGAGGCCCTGGGGGCCGCAAGCTCTCCAGCCACCACGGCATGGACTGCCTGGTCCGCGACGAGCGCATCAGCCACCCGTTCCAGCGCACCGGCCAGTGGTGCTCCGGCGGCGGTGGAGACCGTCCAGGCGCGGGCGAGGTCGGCCAGGCCGCCGTACCCGGGCACCCGGGCCTGCCGCCACCACACCGCGGTGACGTCACCCCCGAGCGACTGGACCCGGTATGCCTCGGCTAGCACCGGGCAGTCAGCCGTCGCGGCGGCCAGCGCCTGAGCCGGGACGCAGCCGACGCGCACCTGGGAGGCAAGGACCGTGCAGGCGCGAGCGACGTCGCCCCGCGCCCGCCAGGCGTGACGGCTCCGACGAGACAGGAGCGCCAACCGGGCAGCTACCCCGGCGCCCAACAGCGCCGCGGCGACGACAACCAGCCCTTCGGCACCCGCAACGACGCCGGCGCCGGCGAGGCCCAACAGCGCCACGACCACGCCGGCCAGCACCGCGCGCGGCATCGCCCACCGCCGTCTGCGGATCGGGTCGGTGTCGACCCCGCCGTCCGTCCCGGGCTGGATCCGCTCCAGTCGTGCTGCAGGTGGCAGACCCCAGACGACGGCGGCGACGGTACAGACGATCGCAACGACGATCACCGGTCCAACAGCTCCTCGAGCCGGCTGCCGCCCGGCCCCAACCGTGGTCGACCCCGCGGCCCGAAGGTGACGGCCGGCTCGGCACGCACCAGGCCGGTGACCGGGTCGCGGACCAGGACGTGGATCTCAGCCACCCGCCGCCCACCTTCCGGGTCACGGCTGATGTGCAGCACCACATCCACGGCCGCCGCGAGTTGGGCATGCAGCGCCTGGCGGTCCAGGCGACCCAGCGCCAGCGCCTCCAGTCGCGCCGGGACGTCGGTGGCCGAGTTGGCGTGAACAGTGGCGCAACCGCCCTCGTGCCCGGTGTTCAACGCCGCCAGCAGGTCACAGATCTCGGCGCCTCGGACCTCCCCCACCACGAGCCGGTCCGGCCGCATCCGCAGCGACTGCCGGACCAGATCCGCCAGCGTGATCGCGCCCGCCTGCTCAGCGTTGGCCGGCCGACCCTCCAGCCGGACCACGTGCGGGTGGTCAGGTGCCAGCTCGCGGGAATCCTCGACGATCACGATCCGCTCCTGCGGGGGGACCAGCGCCAGCAGTGCGGCCAGCAATGTGGTCTTGCCCGAACCGGTGCCCCCGCTGACCAGATACGCCAGACGTGCCTGCACCACTCGGGCCAGCAGCGACGCAGCGCCGGGGCTCACCGAACCCGACGCGACGCAGTCGTCGAGAGAGAAGGTCCGCCGGGCCGGCACCCGGAGCGAGAGGCAGGTGCCGGGGGCGGCGAGCGTACCGAGCACGGCGTGGACCCGGGTCCCGTCGGGCAGCCGGGCGTCCACGAACGGCGCGGCGTCATCCAGCCGGCGTCCCACCGACGACGCGAGCCGTTGGGCGAGCTTGCGTACCTCGTTGTCATGGCTGAAGGTGACCGCGGTGCGCTCCAGCCCCGCCCCGCGGTCGAGATAGACGTGATCGGGACCGTTGACCAAGACGTCGGTCACCCCGGGCAGCCGGAGCAGCGCATCCAGCGGACCCGCGCCGACACTCTCGCGCCGCAACGCCTGCACCGTCTCGAACAGCGCGGCGTCGGTCACCAGCTGCCCCGCCGACCGCATCGCCTCCGCGACGTCGGCCGGGGTGTGGCCCCGCCCGAGCTCGGCGAGCCGGGACCGTACCGGTTCGAGATCCACCGCCGTCATCAGCCGCTCCTCCGGTCGCTGCCCGATCCCGAGGCTGTCCATTGCCGCTCGAGCACCGCGGCGCACGTCCGGGCCAAGTCACTGCGCGGCGCACGGCCCGGGGGGTCGCCCCGCTCCGCTCCGAGCCGGAGCACCGGATCATCAGCCAGCCGTCCCCACAGCGGTGACTCCAGGCTCGTCGCCACCGTGTCGGCGGCCATGCTTCGCCGACGTGGCATCCGTACGATCACCCCTCGCTCGGCGGCCCCCACCTCCAGCCTGTCCACCAGCTGCCGAGCCGCGGCCAGGCCCCGCAGATCCCCCATCACCACGACCACCACCGCGTCCACCCGGCTGAGCAGCTCAGGCCCGGCGACGGCGAGGTGCCGTGCCAGGTCCAGCACCACCACCGCGTGGCTACGGCTGGCTGAGGCGAGCACAGCCGTCAGCGCCTCCGGCCCCGGCTCCACCGGATCACGGCGCGCGTGCGACAACACGTCCAAGCCGTCGACCGACGGGAGCTGTCCCGTCAGGTCCCCGAGATGACCCCGTGCCGCCGCGAGCCGGGGCCACCGCCACCCCGGCGCCCGCTCCGCTCCCACCAACAGGTCGATCCCGGCGCCCAGCGGATCACCGTCGACGAGCAACGTCCGCCGCCCGCGGCGAGCGGCCACGAACGCCAGACCTGCTGCCACCGTGGACGCCCCGGCACCACCCGAGCCGCCCACCACAGCCAGCACCTTGCCCTCGCCATGCCGGCGCCCGGCCAGATCGGCCACCGCGGCCGTCAGCCAACCGGCGTCGAGCGGTAACAGAGCCACTGCGGCACCCAGCGGCACCGACCAGGCATGCACCTGGTCGCGCTCACCGTCCTGGCCGACGACATACACCTCGGCTCGTCGCGGCATCAGCATGGTGGCCAGGCGTGGCGCCTGGTCCACTCCGACGACCACCACCGCGGCGCTGAACCACACCGCGCGCAGGCTTCCCGTGTCGACCAGCACCTGAAGTTCCACACCTGCCGCCGCGCCCACGGCAAGGCAGTGGTCCAACAGCTCCTCGTCGCCGGTGACCACGACCACGCTGCCCGACACCGGTCCGGCAGTGACCGCGGCCGGTCGCGGCTGCTCTGCTGGTGCCTCCATGCCGCCAGACTGTGCCTGCGGCGACCCTCGGAACCGTCCGTCGCCACCCACTGTGGACAGCCGGCGATCACCTCGGCCGCTGTGGACGGTGGTGAGAGGCGGCCCGCAGGTCACGACGTGATGGCGCTGGGATCAGCGGCTCGCCGGCTGCTGCTTATTCACGCCGCACCGGCACAGCCAGCGATTCTCGCTATCTCAAAGGGTTCTCAAGCATCTGGCAGTGCGCAATACTGACTCTAAGGAGAAACCGACTCGTCGATGGCGAGTGTATTCCAGCCTTGGCCACGAGGGATCGCGGTCAGCCTGGCTGCAGTCGTCAGTGGACGAGCGGACGATCCTTCTGCGCCGCCCCAGCACCCACGCGTCGATCACCCATCGAAGTGGGCAGTTGTGTCCCAGGCTTGCCTGGACCAACATTTCTGATGAGCACGCTTGGTCACTGGCCGGTGGCGCAGCCGCCCGGCGCCCGTATCCCTACGGGCGCCGAGTCACGTCCGGAGCGGGTCGGATCTGACGTCAGCGCCGAGGCACCCGCGCATTCAGCGGCGACAGCTCGGCTCCGCGGGTAAGCGCTGCCGCGCAGTGCACCAGCCAGTCGCGAACACCGACCACACCGTGTGCGGCGTAGCCGGCCAGGCGGGCGGCGTAGTCATCACCGGCGGCGGCGTGCCCGCCCTCCACCACGATCACCGCGCGTGGGTCGACGCCGGCCTCGATCAGCACCAGGTGCTCGATCGCGCGAGCGACCAGACCATCGGCTGTGCCGAACGGTCGCAGTGTCGCGACCTCTGCGTGAGCCACCGCGGCGACCACGGCCGCCGGGGCGGAGGTCGGCGCGGTCAGCAGTCGGCCAAGTCCGCCGATCCGCTCCGCCACTTCCGCGTCGTCGCGGACCCGACCGAGCTGGTCGTCGGGAACAGATCCGTGGGCCAGCAGCGTGTGCGCCCGCGCCAGGGCCTGGCCGGGTGATCGACGGACCAACGCACTGAGAGCGATCAGCTCGGTGCTCAGCCGGACAGCTCCCGGAAGCCAGCGCTCGGGATCCTCGCTCAGCGCGGCACTAGCGCGCGCCCCGGCCAGCAGGGCCTGGGCCGAGTGCTCGGCGCTGATCCGTCGCAGACCCCGGTCCCGCAGCACCGCGTCGACGGCGTCGCGCGCCGCGGCCACGGCCGACGGCACGCCCTCCAGGCGCGTGAGATCAGCCAACGGGTCAGTCACCACTAGAGTCTGCACCATGAGCCGCACGCGCCGATCCCTCTATCCCGAGGCTGCGCCTGTCTGGATGGCGGGCGAGACGCGGGCCCGGATCCTCGATCTCGGCTCCGGCAGCGGAGCGTTCGCCCGGACGCTGGTCGATGCGGGTCACGAGGTCTTCTGCCTCGACCGGGACCCGGTTCAGGTGGCGCAGCTGCCGCAGCGCCTCGGCACCCGGACCAATCTTGCCGGTCAGGTCGAAGCGCTGCCGTTCCTCTCCTGCAACTTCGACATCGTCACCGCCTCGCAGACCCTGCACCGGTTCGCGCCCGGGCTGGCCCTGTCGGAGATCGCCCGCGTCCTGCGGCCCGGCGGACACCTGGCCGTGGCCTACAACACCCGCGACGACACCGTGCCGTGGGTGAAGCGGCTGATGGCGCTGCTGCGTAGCGCAGACCCGCAGGCGATGACCGGCGACTACGGCGTCGACTCGCTCGACGCGGTGGCCGACAGCCCGTACTTTCGAGAGCTCGAGCGCCGCAATTTCCGCAACTGGGTGCCGATCACCCGCAACGGACTGATCGCGATGGTGCAGCGCCGCCCCTCCACCGCGACCCTCGATCCTGAGGTCCGCGCGGAGCTGCTGCGTGAGGTGGGCGCCCTCTACGACTCCTCGGCGCGGGCGCCTGAGCCGCTGATGCTGCCGTTCCAGGCCTCCTGTTGGCGCGCGGTGGTCGACCACTCCGAGCTTCGACTGGCCGATGAGCCCGCGGCGCTGGAGATTCGCCTCTAGCAGCCAATCAGGCGGATTCGCCGCTGCAGGTCGGGGGATTCGCTACGGTTTCTCCGCGGGGACATCGACGTTCGACGACGGAGGTCTGTGATGGCGCAGCACCGAACCCAACCGACACCAGGACCGGAACAGGACCAGGGTGTGTACGCCCGGATGGCCGAGCGTTCCGAGTTCACCGAGCTGCAGCGCCGCTATCGACGCTTCGCCTTCCCCGCGACCATCGCCTTCATGGTCTGGTACATCACCTACGTGGTCTGCAACAACTGGGCCCGAGACTTCATGGACACCCGGGTGATCGGCCACATCAACGTCGCGGTGGTGTTCGGGCTGCTCCAGTTCGTCTCCACCTTCGCCATCGCCTTCCTCTACGCCCGCCACGCCACCAAGGCGCTGGACCCGCTGGCCACCCAGCTCCGAGACGAGTACGACGCGGAGAACCCGCGATGACGTCGCTGCTGACCGCCCTGTTGGTGCCGCTCGACGTCAACACCAACCGCTGGCTCACCGTCGGGTTGTTCCTCGCTGTCGTTGCCCTGACGCTCTACATCACCTTCTGGGCCTCGCGCGAGACCAAGACTGCAGCCGACTACTACGCCGGCGGCCGGTCGTTCTCCGGATTCCAGAACGGACTGGCCATCGGCGGCGACTACATGTCGGCCGCCTCGTTCCTGGGCATCTCCGGCTCCATCGCCCTCTACGGCTACGACGGCTTCCTCTACTCGATCGGGTTCTTGGTCGCCTGGCTGGTCGCCCTGCTGCTGGTCGCCGAGCTGCTGCGTAACTCCGGCAAGTTCACCATGGCCGACCAGCTGGCCTATCGGATGCGACAGGTGCCGGTCCGCAGCGCCGCGGCGATCTCCACCATCGTGGTCTCCATCTTCTATCTGCTGGCGCAGATGGTCGGCGCCGGGAGCCTGGTGGCACTGCTGCTCGAAGTGGACTCACCACTGCTCAAGAACGTGGTCATCGTCGGTGTCGGCATTCTCATGATCATCTACGTCACCTTCGGCGGGATGAAGGGCACCACCTGGGTGCAGATCGTCAAGGCGGTGCTGCTGATGGCGGGCACCTTGCTGATCACCATCTTGGTGCTGGCCAAGTTCGGCTTCAACCTGTCCGAGCTGCTGGGGGCAGCGGCTGAGAAGTCCGGCAAGGGTGAGGCGTTCCTCCAGCCGGGTCAGCTCTACGGCAAGGACTTGGCCGGCAAGTTCGACTTCCTCTCCCTCGGGCTCGCCCTGGTGCTGGGTACGGCCGGCCTGCCGCACATCCTGATTCGCTTCTACACCACTCCGACCGCCCAGGCGGCGCGCAAGTCTGTGCTCTGGGCCATCGGGCTGATCGGCGCCTTCTACCTGATGACGCTGGTGCTCGGCTTCGGCGCCGCAGCCCTGGTCGACACCTCGGCCGGCAGCCAGATCTTCACCACCAAGGGCAATGCCGCGTCGCCGCTGCTGGCCGAGGCCGTGGGCGGCGGTGGTGACTCGCTCGGCGGTGCCATCCTGCTCGCCTTCATCTCGGCGGTGGCGTTCGCCACCATCTTGGCCGTGGTCGCCGGGCTGACCCTGACCTCGGCGTCCTCGGTGGCACATGACCTGTTCGCCAGCGTGATCATGAACGGTCGAGCCAGCGAGCGGTCGGAGATGATCGTGGTCCGGATCGCCGCCTTCGTCATCGGCGCCGTCGCGATCGGTCTGGCCATCCCGGCCCAGCGGCTCAACATCGCGTTCCTGGTCGCGCTGGCCTTCGCTGTTGCGGCGTCGGCCAACCTGCCCGCGCTGCTGTTCAACCTCTTCTGGCGCCGGTTCAACACAGTCGGCGCCACCTGCAGCATCTACGGCGGTCTGATCGCCGCCGTCGGACTGGTGCTGTTCTCCCCGGTCGTGTCGGGGTCGGCCACCTCCATGTTCCCGGGGGTGGACTTCGCCTGGTTCCCGCTGAACAACCCCGGAATCGTCTCGATCCCGTTCGGATTCCTGTGCGGTATCGTCGGGACTTTGGTCAGCAAGGACACCAGCAGCCAGCTGCGCTATGACGAGCTCTCGGTCCGCGCCCTCACCGGCGCCGGTGCGGAGCAAGCCGCCAAGCACTAGGCGCTGGGCAAGAGGAAGGCACGACCCTGACTGAGCACGACGCCCCGGTGGAGCACGAGACGATCACCGACGAGGACTTCGGCGGTGCCGACCTGGGCGCCGCGGTGTATCGGGACTGCGTGTTCGACCACGTCGATCTGTCCGAGGTGCACACCCGCGGAGCCTCCTTCGAGCGCTGCGTGTTCCGCGGCAGCAAGCTGAACTCGTCGATCCACTCCAGCTCCGCCTTCGTCGCCTGCGACTTCCAGCGGTGCTCGCTGTTCGACGTGACCTTCGACGGTTGCAAGCTCTCGGGGAGCACTTTCGTGGAGTGCACCTTCCCGGCCCTGCACGTACGCGGCGGATTGTGGCCCGGGGTGGGACTGCGCGGGGCGAAGCTGTCGGGGTTGGACCTGTCGGGGGTCGACTTCTCCGAGGCCGACCTGTCGGAGGCCGACCTCAGCCGAACCCTGCTGCGGCGGGCCACCTTGTCGCATGCGCGGCTGCGCAGGACCCAGCTGGCCGGCGCGGACCTCAACGGCGCCCAGCTCGACGGCATCGACCTGCGGACCGCTCTGCTGGACCGCACCAAGCTCGACCTGCAGGGTGTCCTCGCCCTGGCCGAGGCCCACGGCGCCGTACTGGCGTGAGCCCGTCGCGACCGGTCAGGCCTCGACCCGGGCGACGAAGCGGAACCGGTCGCCGCGGTAGACCGCCCGGTTGAACTCCACCGGCTCGCCGGCGGCGTTCCAGGCGGTCCGGCGGATCAGCAGCATCGGCAGCCCCACCTCCACCTGCAACAGCTCGGCCTCGGTGGGGCTGGCCAGCACCGTCTCCACGGCATCCTCGATTGCGGCCAGGTCCACCCCGTACGCCTCCCGCAGCGTGGCGTAGAGCGATCCCCGTCGCTCCAGCTGAGCGCGCAGCCGGGGATAGCGCCCCGGCAGATGCGCCACCTCGTGCGCGATCGGCTCGGCGCCGGCGAAGCGGACCCGGTCGACCCGGTTGACCTGGTCGCCGAGGGCCAGTCCGAGCGCTGCGGCCACCTCGGCGTCGGCGGGCACCGTGGAGATGTCGAGGACCAGGTTGCTGGCCGCCCGGCCACGGTCACTGACGTCCTGGGTGAACGAGGTGAGCTGTCGCAGCTGGATCAGCTTGGGCTCGGCCACGTAGGTGCCGCTGCCCTGGGTCCGCGCCAGGCGACCCTCCACCACCAGCTCGGCGATGGCCTGCCGCACGGTGGTCCGTGAGGTGGCGAACCGCTCGGCCAGGTCACGCTCGGTCGGCAGCGGCGTACCCGGGTCCGCCCCGTCGATCAGCCGGAGCAGATCGCCCTTGATCTGGTAATACTTCGGCACCTTCACCCTGTTACCTTAGCGCTTGACAGGGCAATTGGTCTATGCCAATCTGGCGTCTTGGTCTATACCAATTGTGACCATGTCGATGACCGACCCAGATACATGATCGAGGAGCGCATACATGACGAAATCCGGCACCCTGATGGCGGCAGAGATCGCCGAGCAGCCCGACGCCTGGCGGCGGCTGCTTCGCGACGGCGACGAGCAGTTCGAGCGCGCCGCGCGCCTCATCGCCGAGTACGACCCACGCCTGGTGCTGTTCGTGGCCCGTGGCACCAGCGACCACGCCGCCCTCTACGCGAAGTACCTGACGGAGATCGTCTGGCAGCGGGCCGCCGGACTGGTGTCCCCGTCGACCATGACGGCGTACGGCTCCCGGCCCGACCTGCGCGGGGTCCTGATGATCGGCATCAGTCAGTCGGGCGGCTCCCCCGACCTGGTGCAGTCGCTGCAGGTGGCGCGCGAGCAGGGCGCCCTGACGCTGGCCGTGACCAACCAGCCCGACTCGCCGCTCGGCAGCGCAGCGGAGCTCAACATCGACATCATGGCCGGGCCGGAACGCGCCGTCGCCGCAACCAAGTCCTACACCGCCCAGCTGTTGGCGCTCTATCTGCTGATCGACCGGATCGGCGGCGGCGACGGATCGGCAGCCAGCGTGCTGCCCGACCTGGCCGACCAGCTGGTGGCCGGCGAGGACCGGGTGGCCGCACTGGCGCCGCGCTACCTGTTCGCGTCTCGCCTGGTCAGCACCGCCCGCGGGTACTCCTACCCGACCGCCCGGGAGGCGGCGCTCAAGCTGATGGAGACCTCGTACCTGTCGGCGCAGGCGTTCTCCGGTGCCGACCTGTTGCACGGACCGCTGGCCATGATCGACCCGCAGGTCCCGGTGCTCACCGTGGTCGGCGAGGGTGTCGGTGGCCAGGCGATGCGTCAGGTGCTGCCGCGACTGGCCGAGCAGGGTGCTGACGTGTTCTGCGTCGGCACGGCCGAAGCCGTGGCCAGCGCATCGGTCGGCGTGGTGTTGCCGACGGCGCCCGAGCAGCTCTCACCGCTGCTCGAGATCATCCCGTTCCAGCAGCTTGCTCTGCACCTGGCCATCGGCCGGGGCGGCAACCCCGACAGCCCGCGGGGGCTGCGCAAGGTGACCGAGACCCTCTGAGCAGGCCCCGAGCCCGGGCTCGGCCGGAAGTCAGGCGGCCCGGGCTCGGGCCGGAAGGCAGCCCGGGCTCCGCGCGAAACTCAGGCGGCACGCCTCGCAGATACCGGGGCGTTCCGCTTGTGCTCGCGGCGGCGCTTGCCCTTCTCGATCACCGAGTAGAGCACCGGCACCAGCACCAGGGTCAAGATCGTGGACGAGATCAGTCCGCCGATCACCACGATGGCCAGCGGCTGCGAGATGAACACCCCGCCACCGGTCAGTCCGATCGCCATCGGCGTCAGCGCCATCACTGTCGCGACCGCCGTCATCAAGATGGGCCGCAGCCGTTGCCGGGCCCCGTTCAGCAGCGCGTCCTCGATGCTCTGACCGCGTTCGCGGTAGTGGTTGACCAGGTCGATCAGCACGATCGCATTGGTCACCACGATCCCGATCAGCATCAGCACGCCGATCAGAGCCGGTACGCCGAGCGGCGTACCGGTGACCAGAAGCGCCACCAGAGCGCCGGTGGCTGCGAACGGCACCGAGACGAGCAGGATCAACGGCTGGATCAAGCTCTTGAAGGTGGCCACCATCACCACGTACACGATGGCGATGGCGACGAGCAGAGCGAGGCCGAGCTGGGAGAAGGCGTCCGCCTGGTCGGCGCTGACACCGCCGACGGTGGCGTCGACCCCCTCCGGCAGTGACACGGCGCCAAGGGCGGCGGTGACATCGGTGGTGACCGCCCCGAGGTTCTCCCCCGCCGGGGTCAGCGACACGGTGGCACTACGCTGCCCGTCACTGCGGGATACCGCCGTTGCCACGTTCTCCTGCCGCACGGTGGCGATGGAGCTGAGCTCGACCGGCCCGGCCGCGCCGGTGATGAGCACGTCCTTGAGCTTGGCCAGCCCGGTCGGGACGTCGCCGGTGCTCAGCACCACGTCCTGAGTCTCGCCGCCGACCTCGATCGAGCCGACCGTCGCGGGCGCCAGCACACCCTTCAGGGTCTGGGCCACCACCGCGTCGGAGAGCCCTTCCTTGGCCGCCTTGGCCCGGTCCACGCTGACCTGGATCATCGGCTGCGCATCGGTCAGCGACGAGGTCACGTCCTTGACCCCACCGACCTTCTTCATCTCCGCGAACACCGCGGCGGTGGCCTTGTCCAACCGGGCGAGGTCCGGCGCGGTGATGATCACCTCGACCGCGTTGCTGCCGAAGCCGGCGTCGGCGGCGGACACGGTGACCTCACCGACGTTCTTCAGCTTGTCGATCGCCGCGCGCACCTCGTTCTCGACCACTGTCTGGTCGGCGTCTTCGGCGGTGGTCAGGGCGAAGGTTGCCGCGTCGTTGCCGCCGCCACCGAAGGCGGCCTCGGCGCCACCGCTGCTGCCGATGGTCGTCTGCACCGTCTCCACCCCGGGCACCTGAAGAATCGCGTCCTCCACCGCTGTTGCCTGCGTCGTCTTGGTGGCGAGGCTCAACGAGGGGGCGAACGCCTGCCGGACGGTGAGGGTGTTCTGACCGCTGGAGCCGAGGAAGTTCGTCTCCAGCCGGGGAGCGAGGGCGACAGTGCCCCCCAGGATCAGCACGGCGACGATGACGGTGATGATCGGGTGGGCCACCGACGCGGTGAGCACCGGCACGTAGCCACGCTGCAGCCAGCTGCGTCGCTCCTTCGCCTCTGCCTCCTGCCGCACCGTATCGGGGTCAACGACGCCGCGTGGGGAGCGCAGGAACCAGTACGCCAGCACGGGCACGATGGTGAGCGAGACGAGCAGCGATGCCAGCAGAGCCAGCCCCACCGTCACGGCGAAGGGACGAAAGAGCTCGCCGACCTGGCCGCCGACCAGTCCGATCGGCAGAAAGACCGCCACCGTGGTGATGGTCGCCGCGGTGATGGCGGTAGCCACCTCGCGTACGGCGGTGCGGATGGCGGTGAGCTTCTCCTCGCCGTAGGAGAGATGACGCTTGATGTTCTCGATCACCACGATGGAGTCGTCCACCACCCGGCCGACGGCGATGGTGAGCGCGCCGAGGGTGAGGATGTTCAGCGAGTAGCCACCGACCCGGAGCCCGATCATGGTGATCAGCACCGAGACCGGGATCGAGATCGCTGTCACCAGCGTGGACCGCACCGACAGCAGGAAGACCAGGATGACGAGCACGGCCATCACCAGTCCGAGGCCGCCTTCGGTGGCGAGGTCCTCGATCGACTGGGTGATGAAGGGTGCCTGGTCGAAGGTGACGGAGAAGGCGGCGTTGCTGCCCAGCTTGCTGGCCAGCTCGGGCAGCAGCGCGTTGACGCCGTCACTGACCTCGACAGTGTTGCCGTCAGGAGTCTTGGTGATGGCCAGTGACAGGCTCTCCTTGCCGTTGGTGCGCGCGATCGAGGTGGCGGGGGCGTCCTCTTCCTTGACCGTCGCCACGTCGCCGATGGTCGTCTCCTCGCCCTGCGGGGAGACCATCGGGAGCTCGGCCACGTCCTTCGCCGAGGTCAGCCGCTGCCCGACCGTGACGGCCAGGGTCTTGTCCTTCTCGTTCAAGGTGCCGGCCGACGTCACGGCTCCGCTGGCCTGTACGGCCTTGGTGACGGCGTCGGGGGTGAGGCCGGCCTTGGTCAGCTTGTCCAGGTCGAGGTCGATCATCACCCGCGGCTCGGGCGCCCCCGTCACGGTGACGGCGCGCACGCCCTCCACCTTCTCCAGCGCCGGGACCGCGATGGTGTTGAGCCGCTCCGCCAGCTTCCCGGGGTCGGTGTCGTCGGTGACACTGAGCTGGACGACCGGGAAGTCGTCGATGCTGCCGGTGATCACCTGCGAGTCGGTGCCGTCCGGCAGGAGCCCTTGGATCCGGCTGATCGCCGCCTGTAGGTCCTGCTGCACCGTGGACATGTTGGTGCCGTACTCCATGTTCACCACGACCTGCGAGACACCGGTGCTGGAGGTGGACGACGACGACTCCAGGCCGGACAGGCCCAAGACGGCCTGCTCGATCGGCACCGTGACCCGCTCCTCGACCACCTGCGGCGAGGCGCCGGGGTACGTCGTGTAGACGACCGCCGTCGGGATGGTCAACGACGGGATCAGCTCCTGCTTGAGCTGCGTCGTGGTGATGACGCCGAAGATCATCACGAACACGGTGACCAGGGCGATCAACGCCCGGTTCCGCAGACTCAGCGCGGCCAGCTTGCCCATATGTGCACTCCTCGACGAACCACAGTTGCGATGTCACGGCACCTCGCTGCCGCAGCAGCACTGAGGGCGTCCGCCCAAGTGTGGCCGATGCAGCCAAGCCGACCGGCCACGGTCTCGCCCCCGGCGCCGACCGACGGGTCGGGCGTTCGCGTCCGGTCGACGGACGCACCGGCTCTCCCGTGCGCACGCCGGGGCGAGTGGTCGATAGTGTGGTGCCGTTCGCCAGCCAGTCATCAACGAGGAGGCCAATTTCATGAGTGACGATGCCCTGTCCAACCTGATGCACGAGGAGCGACGTTTCGCTCCTCCTGCCGAGCTGGCTGCGCAGGCCAACGTCACCGTTGACACCTACGCCGAGGCCGACGGCGACTACGAGGGTTTCTGGGCCAAGCAGGCCGAGCGGCTCGACTGGGGCACCCCGCCGACCCAGACGCTGGACTGGAGCAACCCGCCGTTCGCCAAGTGGTACGCCGACGGCACCCTGAACGCCGCCTACAACTGTCTCGACCGGCACGTCGAGGCCGGCCGCGGAGACCGGGTCGCCTACTACTTCGAAGGCGAACCCGGTGACACCCGGGCGATCACCTACGCCGAGCTGACGACCGAGGTGAAGCAGGCCGCCAACGCCCTGACCGAGCTCGGGGTGAAGGCCGGCGACCGGGTGGCGATCTATCTGCCGATGATCCCGGAGGCCGTGGTGGCCATTCTGGCCTGCGCCCGGCTCGGCGCGCCGCACACCGTGGTCTTCGGCGGCTTCTCCGCCGAGGCGCTCGCGTCGCGGATCCAGGACTGCGGCGTGGAGATCGTCATCACCGCCGACGGCGGCTACCGCCGCGGCGCCCCGTCCGCGCTGAAGCCGGCGGTCGACGACGCGCTCAAGGTGTGCCCCGAGGTCCGCAACGTGCTGGTCATCCGCCGTACCGGCCAGGAGATCGCCATGACGCAGGGTCGTGACCTGTGGTGGCACGAGTTCGTCGGCGGCCAGCCCACCGAGCACACCGCCGAGATGTTCCCCGCTGAGCACCCGCTCTACATCATGTACACCTCCGGCAGCACCGGAAAGCCCAAGGGCATCCTGCACACCACAGCCGGCTACCTCGTCGGCACCTCGTACACCCACTGGGCGACGTTCGACCTCAAGGCCGACACCGACGTGTTCTGGACCGCGGCTGACATCGGGTGGGTGACCGGGCACTCCTACCTGGTGTACGGACCGCTCGTCAACGGCACCACCTCAGTGATGTACGAAGGCACCCCCGACACCCCGCACAAGGGCCGCTGGTGGGAGCTGATCGAGAAATACAAGGTGAGCATCCTCTACTGCGCACCGACCGCTATCCGCACCTTCATGAAGTGGGGCGCCGACATCCCGGAGAAGTTCGACCTGTCGAGCCTGCGCATCCTCGGCTCCGTCGGTGAGCCGATCAACCCGGAGGCGTACGTCTGGTATCGCTCCCACATCGGTGGCGACCGCACCCCGGTGGTCGACACCTGGTGGCAGACCGAGACCGGCATGCACATGATCTCTCCGATGCCCGGGGTGACCGAGGGCAAGCCCGGTGCGGCGATGCGGGCGGTCCCAGGCGTCGCGGTCGAGGTGGTCAACGACGAGGGCACTCCGGTCGGCGACGGCGAGGGCGGCTACCTGACCATCACCAAGCCGTGGCCGTCGATGCTGCGCACGCTGTGGGGTGACGACCAGCGGTTCATCGACACGTACTGGTCCCGGTTCCCCGGCCAGTACTTCGCCGGAGATGGCGCCAAGAAGGACTCCGACGGCGACATCTGGCTGCTCGGCCGCGTCGACGACGTGATGAACGTGTCGGGTCACCGGATGTCGACCACGGAGATCGAGTCGGCGCTCGTCTCGCACCCCAAGGTGGCCGAGGCCGCCGTGGTCGGGGCGACCGACGAGACCACCGGCCAGGCGATCGTCGCCTTCGTCATCCTCCGCGGCGACGCGGGCGACGGCGGCCCAGACGTGGTCCAGGAACTCCGGGCCCATGTGGCCAAGGAGATCGGCGCGATCGCCAAGCCGCGCCAGATCATGGTGGTCGAGGAGCTGCCGAAGACCCGCTCCGGCAAGATCATGCGCCGGCTGCTGCGGGATATCGCGGAGAACCGGGAGCTCGGTGACGTGACCACCCTGACCGACTCCAACGTGATGAGCCTGATCAAGGACAACCTGGCCACCAGCCCTGGTTCGGAGTGACTCACAAGACAGCCCGGTCGCTGGGGACCGGGCTGTCCGCCCGCCGACGCGGGCGACGGGCTAGGCTCTCGTGGTGACGAGAGGAGCCCGAAATGGCTGAGCAGGCTGTTGGCGAGATCATCAAGAGCATCAGCGAGGACGTCAAGCACTTGGTGCGTGACGAGATCGAGCTGGCCAAGTCGGAGTTGGTGCCGTCTGCCAAGCAGGCGGGGCTGGGTGCCGGCATGTTCGGGGCGGCCGGCTATCTCGTCATCAACGCGCTGACCCTGATCTACATCGCAGCCGCCCTCGGGTTGGCTGCCCTCACCGGGCTGCACATCGCCTGGTCGTTCCTGATCGTGGCCGGGGTGCTGCTGGTGATCGCCGCCGTGCTGGCGTTGGTCGGCAAGGGCGCGGTCAACAAGGTGAAGCCGCCGCAGGCAACCATCGACCAGGCCACCCAGACCGTCGACGAGGTCAAGCTGGCCATCCAGCGCGGCACCGCCGCGGCCAAGGCCCCCCAGATCGAGGGCGAGGTCGCGGGCGGCGGGTCGCGCGCGCTGCGTTGAGCCCAGACCGGGCTGACCGCAGGACACGCTGACCGTGGCTGGAGCCGGTGTCCGAGACATCTGGCTGGACGGGCCGTGGCGGCACCGCGACATCGCCGCCAACGGCATCCGGTTCCACGTGGCGACCGGCCTCGGGTGGTCGCCCAGTCGCCCGTTGGTCCTGCTGCTGCACGGCTTCGGCCAACTGTGGTGGACCTGGCGGCATCTGATCCCCGCGCTGGACCACGCCGGCTACAGCGTGGCGGCGATGGACCTGCGTGGCTACGGGGCGAGTGACAAGACCCCGCACGGCTACGACCCGCGGACCAGCGCCTTCGATGTGGCCGGCGTCATTCGCAGCCTCGGGCATGCCAGCGCGGTCGTGGTCGGTCATGACTGGGGCGGGACGGCGGCGTGGTCCACAGCGGCGTACGTCCCGGACCAGGTTCGAGCCCTGGTCAGCGTGGCCGCTGGGCATCCGCTGGCATTCCCCTGGCGGGCGAACCTGCGCGGGCTCGCCTTCGCCCAGGTGCCGCTGCTGCCCGAACGCCGGATCATGGCCGACGGCGGCGCCCACGTCGAGCAGTGGCTGCGAGACGCCGCCGCGCCGGGCAGTGACTTCCTCAGTCCGGCCGACGCGCGGGTCTACCGCGAGGCGCTGCTGCGGTGGCCCAGCCCGCACTGTGCCCTGGAGTATCCGCGGAGGTTCGTCCGGGACCAGTTGCGGCCGACCGGCCGGGCGTACCGTCGAGTCCTTCGCACGCCGCTGGGGGTGCCCGTGCTCTCCATCTCCGGGGAGCTGGATCGATCGGTGCCGCCGGCCAGGATGGCGGCGGCCGGGCGGTACGTCGGTGACCGGCACCAGCTGGTCACCCTGCCCGGGGTCGGGCATCTGCCGCACGAGGAGGACCCCGCCGCGTTCCAACGCGTGCTGCTCGGCTGGTTGGCAACGACGGTCCCGGCGCGCTGACCGCGTCAGCGCGCCCGGACCCCCACTCGGCGTCACCGCGAGAGCGTGAGCTCCAGCACTCGCGATTCCCACGGCTGGAGCACGGCGGGATCGGTCTCGCTGTGCGTGCCGAGCAGCAGCGTGGCCCCGTCCAGGTCGGGCAGCTCCGCGGCGGGCAGCGGCACCGGTGCCGACGACATGTTCGCCAGCACCACCAGCTGGCTGGCGCCGAGCGTACGGGTGATCACCCAGAGCTGCTCGTGATCCGGCAGCAGCAGCTCGAACCGCCCGTCCACCACCACAGGGTTCTCGTGGCGCAGCGCGATCAGCTTGCGGTAGTGGTGGAACACCGAGTCCGGATCGGCGGCGGCCGCCGCGGCGTTGATGGCGACGAAGTTGGGGTTGACCGGCAGCCAGGGGATGCCCTGGCTGAAGCCCGCCTGATGGCTGTCGTCCCACTGCATCGGTGTCCGAGCGTTGTCCCGGCTCTTCACCGCCAGCGCCAGCAGCACGTCCTCGGCGGCCTGACCGACACTGACCGCGTCGTGGAAGTGGTTCAACGACTCCAGGTCGCGATATTGGGCGATCTCGGTGAATGACGTGTTGGTCATCCCGATCTCCTCGCCCTGATAGACGTACGGGGTGCCGCGGTGCAGGTGCAGCACGGTGCCGAGCGTCTTGGCCGAGGCGACCCGGAACTGCTCGCTGTCGTCGCCGAACCGGGACACCGCCCGGGGCTGGTCGTGGTTGTTCCAGTAGAGCGAGTTCCACCCGACGTCGGCCAACCCCACCTGCCAGGCTGCCAGGTTCTTCTTCAGCACCGGCAGCGGGAGGTCGGTGACGTCCCACTTCGCGCCGGCCGGTGCCTGGTCCAGGCTGACGTGCTCGAAGGTGAACACCATGTTGAGCTCGCGGCGGGCCGGATCGGTCACCAGCCGTGCCAGGTCCACCCCGGCGCCGGGCATCTCACCCACGGTCAGCAGGTTCCGGCCGGCAAGCACCTCGCGATACATCTCGTTGAGGAACTCGTGCAGCCGTGGCCCGTTGGCCACCGGCGGGAAGGAGGATGAGTACGTCCGGCCCGGCGGCACCGGCCCGTCCTCGAGCTCGCGAGGCTTGGAGATGAGGTTGATGACGTCCATCCGGAAGCCGTCGACGCCGCGATCGACCCACCAGTTCATCATCGCGAAGATGGCCTCGCGGACCTCGGGGTTCTCCCAGTTCAGATCCGGCTGCTTGCGGGAGAACACATGCAGGTAGTACTCGCCGCTGACCTCGTCGTACTGCCAGGCGGACCCGGAGAACACCGACTCCCAGTTGGTCGGCTCGGCCCCCGGCTCCCCCGGCGTCGCCCCGGGCCGGGCCGGGCGCCACCAATACCAGTCACGCTTGGCCGAGGCGGGGTCGCGGGACTCGATAAACCACGGGTGCTCATCCGAGGTGTGGTTGACGACGAGGTCCATCACCAGCTTCATCCCGCGCGCGTGCAGACCTGCGATCAGGGCGTCGAGCTCGGCCAGGGTGCCGAACGTCGGGTCGATGTCGGTGTAGTCGGCGATGTCGTAGCCGTTGTCGTCCTGCGGCGAGGTGTAGACCGGGGACAGCCACAGCACGTCGATGCCCAGCGCCGCCAGGTGGTCCAGCCGGGCCGTGATGCCGGGCAGGTCACCGACGCCGTCGCCGTTGCTGTCAGCGAACGAGCGGGGATAGATCTGATAGACGACCGCTGTCTTCCACCAGTCGTCGGGGCGGGGGTTCTCGGCGTGCACCAAGTCAGCGCTCACAGTCAGGCTCCTTCCAGCAGCTCGTCCAGCTCGGCGGACACCTGGCGGTGTTCACGCTCGAGGTTGGCGTGGGCCGCAGCAGTCAGCCGGCGGCCCTTCGACGTACGGAAGACGTCGGTGTCGGCCAGCTTCTCCAAGATCTCCAGCCGGCCTTCGAGGAAGGCCTGCCGCGGGACGTGGGCGTACTCCTCGCGGATGGCCGCAGCGTAGGCGTCGTACTCGTCTTCGGGTGCACCGAGGATGGCCAGGTCGGCGTCGCAGAGCAGCGCGCCGTTGCGGTCACCGGGCGGCGGCAGATGAGTGGCGGTCAGGCGCACCATCCGCGCCACCTCGTTGATGTCCTCCTGGTCGAGGCCGGCCAGGATGAGCTCGCGTACGGCGAGCCGCGCGGAGGCCTCCTCGTTGGTCAGCTCCCGGGTCGGGACGAGATAGACGGCGTCGTGGAACCAGGCGGCCAGCTTGATCAGGAACAGGTCATGGTCGCGGACCGCCCATTCGTTGATCCGCCGGATCATCGAGGCCAGGTGGTCAACGTTGTGATAACGCCGGTGCGGCTCTGCGTAGCGACGCAGCAGGTCCTCGGCCAGCTCGACCTGGTTGGGCAGAACCGTGCTCCAGTCGGCCAGCAGCTCGGCGTGCTGGGCGCTGCGCGTCTCTGCGTGTTGGTCAGTGGGCATCGGGTCCTCCAGTGTCGCGCGCGGTGTGCGCGCTGGTGTCGGAAAGGTAGCGGTCGGGAATCGGAACGTGTCTCGTACGGTCCCACGTCCGCTGCCAGCCTGCCAGGTCAAGGACCCCTTCGACCAAATGGCCGGTGAGACCCCAGACCAGGTGACCGTGCACCTGGAAAGCCGGACCGGTGTATCCGCTCGGGTGCCGGACCTGGACCCGGTTGGCGGGATCGGTCAGGTCGGCCACGCTGACCACCTCCACCGAGGCGACCTCGTGTGGGTCGGCCGGGCCGATCGGACTACGGGTGTGCCACCACCCCACCACGGCGGTCACGTCGAACCCGCTGACGGCCACGTGGGCCGCCGGCAGCGACCCGAGCACCTCGATCCCGTCGAGTTCCACCCCGATCTCCTCGTGCGCCTCCCGCAGCGCGGTGGCCGCCAGGTCGGCGTCGCCGGGGTCCGCAGCCCCGCCGGGCAGGGCGATCTGCCCGGCGTGGTTGCGCAGCGTCCCGCTTCGTTCGATGAAGACGATCTCGGGCCCGGCTTCGCCCGCACCGATCAGCACCAGCACCGCGGCCGGTCGAGCGCCGCGACCGGGCCGCATCGCGACTGCGCGGGACACGGCGTCGGTGTCGACCAGCGAGGCCGCGAGCGGCCGCAGCCAGTCCGGCAGCGCGGCCACCGGGGTGTCGACCCCGGTCACAGCGTCACGCCCAGGTGCTCGCGGACCAGCGACCGGATCTCGTCCGCCGAGCGGAACGGCCCGGGATGGCGGTACGCGATCCGGCCGTCGGCATCGACCAGCAGGGTCTGCGGGATCGCATTGAGCTGCAACGGAGCCGCCAACGCCTTGTCCTCGTCGCTCACCTGGGGGTAGCGCCACGCGGCCAGCTCGGCGAACTCGATCGCCTTGGCGGGCAGCGGGTCGTTGAAGTCCACCCCGAGGATGAGCAGGTCGGATGTGTTCACGGTGGCCACCTCCGACAGGTAGGGCGCCTCCTCGCGGCACGGCCCACACCACTGCGCCCAGACGTTGACCAGCATCGGGCGGCCGCGCAGACCAGCCATCCGGACCGGCGTGCCCCCGCCGAGGCAGGCCAGCGTGAGGTCGGGCAGCCCGCCCCGAACCGGCGCGGCGCTCGCGTCGGTCGCCGGGCAGTCCTCGATCTGCGCCCGTCGCTTCAGCATGGTCAGGTCCTCGTCCGCCGGTGGGGCGCTGTTCGCGGTGCTGGGACCGGACCCCGGACCCGCGGGCTCCCCCGACGTTGTCGAACCCGGCGGCAACCGGGTCACGTCGGGCGCCTGGGTGCAGGCCGCCAGCAGCAACCCCACCAGGCCGAGGGCCGCGGCCCGTCGCGCCGAGGCCGATCGACTCATCCCCGCGGCTCGCGGACCAGCTTGGCCGCCTTGGTGGGGTCGGTCTCGCCCTCGCCGAAGGACGGGCACCAGCGGGCGACCGGGCAGGCGCCGCAGGCCGGGTTGCGGGCGTGGCAACGTCGCCGGCCGTGCCAGATCAGGTTCTGGCTCATCTGGGTCCAGTCGCGGCGCTCGAACAACGTCCCGATCTCGGCCTCGACCTTGTCGGGGTCGGTCTGGGTCGTCCAACCGAACCGGCGCACCAGCCGCCCGACATGGGTGTCGACGGTGATCCCGGGCACCCCGAAGGCGTTGCCCAGCACCACGTTGGCCGTCTTGCGGCCCACTCCCGGCAACGTGACCAGTTCGACCAGCCGGCCCGGCACCTCGCCGTCGAAGCGTTCGACCAATGCGGCGCCCAGCTTCATCAACGAGTCGGTCTTGGCGCGGAAGAACCCGGTCGGGGTGATCAGCGCCTCCAGCTCAGCCCGGTCCGCTCCGGCGTACGCGGCGGCGTCGGGATAGCGGGCGAACAGCACTGGGGTGACCAGGTTGACCCGCTTGTCGGTGGACTGCGCCGACAGGATCGTCGCGACCAACAGCTCCAGCGGAGTGGTGAAGTCGAGCTCGCAATGGGCGTCGGGATAGGTCTGTGCCAGGGTCTTGTTGATGGTCCGCGCCCGACGAACCAGGGCCGTACGGCTCTTGTCCATGGTCGACGGCAGGTCCGCGACCGAGCTGCTCGGCGGGGTGGTCGTCATGGCGGCAAGCCTACGTCTTGGGACTGACGTCAGCGTGCGAGGCCGATTCGTCGCGGGCTGGCCTCAGCGCCCGAAGACACTGTCTAAGACCTCGCCAAGGAAGCGGCCTCGACTGACTCAGGTCCGCCGCCTCAGGCACGCGCTTGTGGTCACACTGGATTCCTCGCCACGCGCCGGACCCGATCGCCCGACCCAACCCGACGAGGAGCCCCCATGCTCGACATCAGCCCACTGGTCTGGGGGGTGACCATCGGTCTGGTCATTGCCCTTCTGACCGCCGACCTCCTGCTCGCCGCACTCCGGCCGCACAAGGTCGGCTTCAAGGAAGCCGCCGGCCAGTCGGTGTTCTACGTGGCCGTCGCCGTCGCCTTCGGGATCTGGTTCACCCTCGCCTACGGCAGCGGGCCTGGGACTGAGTTCTTCACGGGCTACCTGGTTGAAAAGAGCTTGTCGGTCGACAACCTCTTCGTCTTCGTCCTCATCATGACCACCTTCGCCGTGCCCGCGAAGCACCAGCACAAGGTGCTGACCTTCGGGATCGCCCTGGCGCTGATCATGCGGGCGATCTTCATCGCCGTCGGCGCCGCGCTGCTGTCAGCGTTCTCGGTGGTGTTCCTGCTGTTCGGTCTGTTGCTGATCTTCACCGCGGTCCAGCTGTTTCGCCACCGAGACGAAGACCCCGACATCGAGGACAACACCGTGGTGAAGATCGCCCGGCGGCTCCTGCCGATCACCGACGACTACGTGGGCGGAAAGCTCGCGACGCGGATCGACGGCCGCCGGATGTTCACGCCGCTGTTCCTGGTCCTGATCGCCATCGGCAGCATCGACCTCCTGTTCGCCTTGGACTCGATCCCCGCCGTGTTCGGTATCACCAGTGAGCCGTTCATCGTGTTCACCGCGAACGCGTTCGCCCTGCTGGGTCTTCGAGCGCTGTTCTTCCTGGTCCAGGGTCTGCTCGACCGGCTGGTCTATCTGTCCACCGGACTGTCGATCATCCTGGCTTTCATCGGGATCAAGCTGGTGCTGCACTGGCTGCACGTGGACATCAGCACCGCAGTCCCCGAGATCCCCACCCTTGTGAGCCTCGGCGTCATTGTCGTCGTGCTCTTCATCACCGTGGTGGCGAGCTTGATCAGGAGTAAGAACGATCCCACCGCCCACGCCCACCCTGGATCGCTGAAGTTGACGAGCAGCAAGAAGAACCGCGAGCACCACTGACCCGACATCGCCGGATCAGTGGCGTCGAGACCTACGGGCCTGAGGCGGTACATCAGGCGATCGGGCCCAGGTGCCTGCTCCGGTCCTGGCCGAGGTCACTGGTGGCGTTCAACACGTCGGTCAAGGCGCGTTCCTCATAACGGAAGTGGCTTTCCATGATGGCCGCGATGCCGTCGAGCTGCCTCAGCTTCTCAGCACTTCCGGCGCCGGTCTCGACGGCGTGCTCCAGCGTGCCCAACAGATGGCTGATCATGGCGTGATCCTGGCTCAGCTTGGCCACCGTGCCGGCGAGATCGGGTCTGGCCCGCAGCAGCGCCGGAAACAGCGACGTGTCCTCGCCCTGGTGGTGCCCGGCCAGAGCGACGCAGAATCCTCGGCAATACAGCAGCAGCTCCCGCGCCGGATCGGTGCCGCCGGTGGCGACGTCGCCCTCCAGGGCGCTCCGGGTGATCTCGAGTGCCTGGCGCAGTCGGTCGTGGACCGCGCGGAGCTCGTCGCCCCACGCAAGGATGCGGTCGGTCTCTGGGTCAGGGGTACCAGAGGGCACCCCACGGTTCTGCTCGACGATGGCGCGGCCACCTCTCGACGTCGACGCCTCCATGCCTGACGCAGACCGCCATCGACACGCGACGTTGCCCGCAGCGTAGCCCGGTCGCCACCGGCCCCGCTGGCCATAACAGCCGGATGCACCAGAACAGCGGTACTGGCGCAGCGGTAACGGCGACGCGGCGCGCCGTGGCGTGGCGATCGTGGGCGGCACGGTGCACCATGGCGACATGAGTGACCTTCCGCTGCTCCGATCCGTCGACGCGGTCACGGTTCCGGTTCCCGACCTCGACCAGGGCCTCGCCTTCTATCGCGACCGGCTCGGCCACGAGCTGCTGTGGCGCGACGACACGCGGGGGCAGGCGGGACTGCGACTGCCCGACAGCGAAACCGAGTTGGTGCTCAGCACCACCCTCGACTACACACCGAACTGGCTGGTCACGTCGGTGCCTGACGCGGTCGAGTCCGTGCTGGCCGCCGGTGGTCAGGTGGTCGTCGAGCCGACTCCCATCCCGGTCGGTCAGCTCGCGGTGGTCGCTGACCCGTTCGGCAACACGCTGGTGCTGCTCGACCTGACCAACGGGCGCTACGTCACCGATCCAACCGGTCAGGTGATCGGCCTCGACCAGCCTCTTGTCACTCCCCCACCGGAGGTCTGACCTACAACCGTGTGCTTGTAGAGCAGCAAGATCCCGCTACCGTCGGCTCGCCGTGGGGATCGCCGAGGGCCTGGCCGACTCTGGATCAGCTGGATGCATTCCTGGGCGCTTGCTGATCACCGGGTGGCTCCGAGCGTGGCGACCGGATCAGCCCTCGGGGCGAGGGTCGATGCCCTGGACCTTGCGGTGCAGGGCTTCCATGGTGGCGTCGAGGGTGTACGCCGCACCGGCAGCCTCGGTGAGCTGCTCGAGCATCCCCGGCGGGACGTCGTTGCGGTAGGTGTAGTGGATCTTGTGCTCCAGGCTTGCCCAGAAGTCCATCGCGATCGTCCGGACCTGCAGCTCGACCACCACCGGGCGCGGCCCGTCGGACAGGAAGACCGGCACTTCCACGATGGCGTGCAGACTCTTGTATCCATTGGGTTTCGGGTTCGCGATGTAGTCCTTCACCTCCAGCACAGTCACGTCGTCCTGGCTGCTCAGCAGGTCGAACATCAGATACGTGTCGGAGATGAAGCTGCAGACGATGCGTACGCCGGCGATGTCGGTGATGGACTCGCGGATGCTGTCGAACGTGGCGGGGCAGCCCTTGCGGATGATCTTGGCCATCAGCCGTTCGGGGGTTTTCAGTCGTGACGTGACGTGCTCGATCGGGTTGTACGCATGGGTCTGCTCGAACTCCTCGCGCAAGATCGAGATCTTGGTCATGATCTCGTCGATGCCGAACTTGTACTGCATCATGAACGGAGCGAACTGGTCCCGGGCCAGCTGCATCTGGTCCAAGGTGGCGGCGTCCGGCAGCGCGTCGACCAGGTCTGCAGGTCCGGTCGCGGGCGGTGCCGCACCCGTCATCGCGTCGATGGCCGTTGGCTGTTCCACTGACTGATCTCCTCCGTGCTGATGTCTGGCCTAGCGTGGCTACCGTACGCGCCCGGGCGCTCACCACCGCAGCACCCGCACCTTGGCGCGACGCCCCCGCCGCGCCTTCGGGCGGTGCTACGTTGCTGGAGTGCGGACCGGACTCGGGGCCGTCGGCAGCCTATGCATCCCTCGAGGTCGAGATGGGGCCCATGAGCGGCGCGAAGGCTGGGCCCGGATGGTCGGTCATCACCAGCCTGGGGCCGAGCCTGGAGCCGGACTCGGACGCGGACCTGCGAAGAACCGGAGGGCGACGATGCTGACCCACCCCGTGTGGTTCGCCGAGCACCCCGTGACCATCGCCAACTGCGATGCCGTCATCGCCACCGGCGACCGCGGTGAGGTCTTCCTCAACTCGGTCCTGGCCACCCCCGACCGGTGCTGGATATCGGTGCACCTCGCCTGCGAGCGGACCGACGCCTATGACGCCTACCAGGATCTGATCACCTGGAGGGAGGACTCACTCGTCGACTTCCGTGACCCGCGACCGGGGTCGTACGACCTGCAGCTGACGATCGACGGGCGGCCGACCGAGCTGGAGTTCGGGCCAGGAGCGCACGGTGTGGGATGGGATGGCGAGACGTTGCTCCTACACGGGACCCACTCGCTGACGTTCCCGCTGAATGCCGACCAGCGCACCGCTGTCCTCGAGCTGCGCTGGGACGCCGTGCAGCTGCGCGGCAGCCACCAGCTCGATGTCGCCGAGATCCTTCGGGCTGTTGCCGCAGGCGCCTACTAAGCGTCGGGCGCGGCTTCACCGGCTTCACCGGCTTCACCGGCTTCACCGGCCAGGATCAGATAGAGCGCGCGACGCGCCTGTGTCAGCACCGCAGTCGCGGCCTGGACCTGCTCCGGCGTTCCCGAGGTCGCCACCAGGCGGGCGGCTGTGTGCAGCTCGTGCAACGGTCCCCGCAGGTCAGGCCCTGGAGCCTGGCCGGCGACCTGACCGAACGGGTCCCCCCAGGCGTCGCGCTGCTCCGCGACGTGGGCCTGACCTTCGACGGTGAGCGTCACGAGCTTGCGGCCCCCGTCGACCTGAGTGGTGACCAGGCCCTCGTCCTCGAGCTGGGCCAGCGTCGGATAGATCGCGCCGGGACTCGGCCGCCAGGCACCGTCGGTGCGATCCGCCATCGCCTGCATGATCTGGTAGCCGTGCATCGGGCTCTCGGCGAGCAGCAGGAGCGTGGCGATACGTACGTCACCGCGCTGCGCTCGCCCGCGCCCGCCACCACGGCGGTCACGACGCGGACCGACCTCGTGGTCGGGACCGCCGTGCCCGCGTCCGCCGCGGCCATGTTCCTCGCCGCGTCCGCCGCGGCCATGTTCCTCGCCCCGTCCACCGCGGTGGTGGTGCCCGCGGCCGCGGCGCCGCCGGTCGTCGAGTCCGGGACCGTGCTGGCCGTCATAACTACGGCCTTCCATGTCGTATGACATCTGTACTCCTTCACTAGGTTATGGAGAGAGCGTATCACGATATATCGCGATACGCACGAGATAACACTCGATGACGGAGCTCCCCCCACCGAAAAATCGCTTGCGATTCCCAGCGGCGTCTGCTGGGGTGGACCCTCCCGGTCCCCGTCGAAGGAACTCCGATGCGCCAACTGTTCGTGTGCCTCAGCCCTGTTCCCACCGACTTCGAGGACCGAACACGTGAAGAAGCTCAACCTGGGGGTGCTGGCGCACGTCGACGCCGGTAAGACGACCCTCACCGAACGACTGCTGCACACCGCGGGGGTCATCGACACCCTCGGCAGTGTGGACCGCGGCACCACCCAGACCGACTCGCTGGCGCTCGAACGTTCGCGCGGCATCACCATCCGCGCAGCCGTCGCCACCTTCGAGGTCGCGGGCGTGCGGGTCAACCTGCTCGACACGCCTGGCCATCCGGACTTCATTGCCGAGGTGGACCGCCTCCTCGGCGTGCTCGACGGCGCCGTCCTGGTCGTGTCCGCCGTCGAAGGCGTCCAGTCCCAGACGGTGGTGCTGATGCGCGCGCTGCGCCGCCTGCAGGTGCCGACGCTGATCTTCGTCAACAAGATCGACCGGACGGGTGCGGACCCGGACCGAGTGCTCACCGCCATCCGCGGTCGGCTGAGCCCCGACGTCGTACCCATGGGCCAGGTCGTCAGGGCCGGCACCCGGATGGCGGACTTCTGCCCGTACGCTCCTGACGACCTCGACTTCTTGGACGCACTGACCGAGATCCTCGTGGACCACGACGAGATGCTGCTGAGCGCCGCCGTGGACGACCGTCCCGACGGCCGCACGCCGCAGGCGCTGGCCGCCACGCTGGCCAGGCAGACCGCAGCGGCGCAGGCGCACCCGCTCTTCTGTGGCTCGGCAGCGACCGGTTCGGGCGTGGCCGCGCTGATGGCTGCGCTGGCCGACTGGCTGCCGGCAGCGCGGCGCGATCCGGCCGAACGGCCCAGCGGGACGGTGTTCAAGGTGGACGGGGCTCCGGCAGGCGAGCAGCTGGCGTACGTCGATCTGCGGGCCGGCACGGTGCGGATCCGCCAGCGACTGGCGTTCGGGGAGGGGTCGGCCGGGACTGTGACCGGGGTGCGCGTCTTCGAGGGCACTGCGGCGGTCGAGCGGACCCAGGCGCATGCCGGCGAGATCGCCCAGCTCGTCGGGCTGACCGGTGTCCGCGTCGGCGATCGGATCGGGGCGAGCCAACATCGCAGCTCCGAGCACATGTTCGCTCCGCCGGCGTTGGAGACCGCAGTCGTCGCCCGGTTCCCCGGCCAGCAAGCGGCACTGCACCGCGCGTTGACGCAGCTGGCCGAGCAGGATCCGCTGATCGACGTACGCCAAGACGACCGGCGCCAGGAGCTTTATGTGTCCCTCTACGGCGAGGTCCAGAAAGAGGTGCTCGAGCACACGCTGACCACCGAGTTCGGGATCGCCGTCGAGTTCCGCGAGACCACGCCGATCTGCATCGAGCGGCTGACCGATACCGGCCGCGCGGCGGAGCAGCTGCACGGACCCGGCAACCCGTTCCTCGCCACCGTGGGACTGGAGCTGGGACCGGCGCCGGTCGGCAGTGGCATCCGACTTCGACTGGCCGTCGAGCTCACCAGCATCCCGCTGTACGTCTACAAGCGCGTCGACGCCTTCGCCGAGGCCATGACCGAGTATGTCCGCACCACGTTGACCCAAGGACTGGCGGGCTGGCGGGTCCCTGACTGCACGGTGACCATGACCGACTCCGGGTACACCTCACCGGGCACCACGTCGGGCGACTTCCGCAAGCTGACACCGCTGGTCGTCATGGCAGCGCTGCGCCAGGCCGGAACCGTTGTCTGCGAGCCGGTGAACCGCTTCCGGCTCGACGGGCCGGCCGACGCACTCTCGGCGGTGCTCAGTCTGCTGGCCGCGCACCGAGCAGTGCCGCAACCACCGGTGGTGTCGGGCGACTGGTTCTCCGTGGACGGCGTGCTTCCGGCCACCGAGGTCACCGGCGTCCAGCGGCAGCTGCCCTCGCGTACCCATGGCGAGGGGGTCTTCGAGTCCGAGCTCGACGGGTACGCACCGGTGTCCGGCGCCGCACCGACCAGGCCTCGCTCGGACGACAACCCGCTTGAGCGCAAGGAATACCTGCGTCGCGTCCTGCACGGGAGCTGACGGATCGCTGCACCGAATCGTCCGCGCGGATCGGCGGCGAGGGATACCGTCAGCGTAGAGCCGCCGGAAGTGAGTCTCTGGCTCACGGGGCTCGTCCACCCGGGTTCAGATCGGAGGCCGATGCACTGGCTACGGGTCAGCATGCCGGACCGACCGGGGTCCCTGGGGTCGCTCGCCACGGCGCTCGGACGCGGCGGTGTCGACATCCAGTCGATCCAGATCGCGGAGCGGCGGCCTGGGATGATCGTCAATGACCTGATCGTCGATCTGCGCGGCGACTCTCCCGACCGCCTGGCCGCGCTCTGCGCGCAGGTGCCCGGCGTGCGGTTGAAGCTGAGCCGACCGTACGCCCGAGGCGGCGGCATCGAGGCCGACCTGACCGCGCTCAAGGAGATGACGGCCAGGCCCGAGCGCGCCGGCCACATCCTGTTGCAGTCCGCTCCGGTGATCTTCCGCTCATCCTGGGCGGCGCTGATCGCGGTCGGGTCCCGGCGGGTGGTCGACCGCACCACGCTGGCCCCCGACGACCCCTTCTTCCGCACGCTCGGCGAGTGCACCGCCCCGGCCCGGTTCCAGGTCCCCTCGGCTGTGCCGGGCGACCGATCCCGCGGCACGAACGCCGGCCAGACCGCCGTGCTGGTCGAGCCCATCACCCCCCGCAGGTCACTGGTGATCGGGCGGCGCAACGGGCCCAGCTACTTCGACTCCGAGGTGCTCCGGCTGCGCTACCTCGTCGCCGTCGTGGACCCGTCGTCGTTCGCCGGTCCGACCGACCACGGCCCCGACCACGATCACGGCACCGGCCGACCGGCCGCCACCCTGCCGCGGTAGCTGAGCAGGGACGATGCAGCTGACCGAGGGGCCGAGCACCAGCACCGGCCACGCCGATCACACCATCGACACCCTGCGCCGATGGGAGACCTTCGGTGGAACCTGGCGGGAAGTCGGCGCCGGCGCCGAAGCGGCGGGTGCGTGGGTGACCCTGTCACTGTGCCGCTGCGACGAAGGCGAGGAGGTGCTGCGGCTGACCTCAGCGGATCCCCAGGTCATCGCGTACGTCTTCGGACGTCACCAGGGATGACGCCGGCGTCTTCGAAGTAGCCGCCGCTGGCCCCGTCGTCGGGCATCGCCAGCCCCTGGGCGGTGGTCATCCGATCGCGCGGTGAACGTAACTCTGTCGCCGGGGCGACGGCGCCGCTAGCGTGCAGACGTGATAGTTCTCGACTGGCTGCTCGACGCCGACCCCGCCCTGCGCTGGCAGGTGCTGCGGGACCTGACCGAGGCATCCGCCAAGGAGGTCGCTGCCGAACGGCGCCGCGTCGCATCGCAAGGTTGGGGCGCCCGGCTGCTGGCGCTGCGCGACGATGACGGACAGTGGGCCGGTGGTGCCTGCTTCCCGGCCGACTTCAGCGGGGACTTCTCGGCTGGTCAGCCGTGGACCTCCACCTTCCCCACCCTGACGCTGCTGCGCGAGCTCGGGGTGGACCCAGCGGATGCGTACGTCCAGGAGGCGGTCGGGCTGGTGGGTCAGACGTGCCGGTGGGAACACGACGGCCAGGAGTTCTTCGCCGGCGAGGTGGAGCCCTGCATCAATGGCCGGACGGTCGCCGTCGGCGCCTACTTCGGCGTGGACGTCGACGACATCGTCGCCCGCCTGCTCGACGAGCAGCTCGCCGACGGAGGCTGGAACTGCGAAGCCGAGAACGGATCGGTGAGGTCGTCCTTCCACTCCACCATCTGCGTGCTCGACGGGTTGCTGGAGCACGAACAGCGGACCGGCGGCTCGCCCAGAGCCGTCGAAGCGCGCGGCCGGGGCGAGGAATACCTGCTGCAGCGTCGGCTGTTCCACCGGCTGAGCACCGGGGAGGTCGTCGACCCCGACTGGCTGCGCTTCTCCTTCCCCACCTGGTGGCACTACGACGTGCTTCGAGCGCTGGACTACTTCCGCGCAACCGGCGCGGATCCGGACGACCGGATGGCCGAAGCCGCCGAACGCGTCCGGACCAAACAGCAAGCCGACGGTCGATGGCTGCTGGAGAACACGCATCCAGGCGCCGTCCATTTCGCCCTGGAAGAGGGGGACGGCGCCCCCAGCCGCTGGAACACATTGCGGGCGCTCCGGGTGCTGGACTGGTATGACGCGCGGCACCGCCGCTGACCGCTTACACCGTCGCCCGCCGGCCCACCCCGGGGGGTGATGCGCGCCACACCCTCGTTATCGACGGTAGCCTTACGGCGTCGGTAGTCGTTAGTGCAGGAGGTCGCGTGGATCCCGAAGTGTTGAAACAAGCCCCGTTGTTCGCCGGGCTTGAGGACGAGGCCGCCTCCGCGCTCTCGGCCGCGATGGGAACCATCAAGCTGACTCGGGGCCAGGTGCTGTTTCACGAGGGCGACGCCGAAGACCGGCTCTACGTGGTGGTCAGTGGCAAGGTGAAGCTGGGCCGCAGCGGGTCGGCCGGCCGCGAGAACCTGCTGGCAGTGCTGGGGCCGGGTCAGATGTTCGGTGAGCTGTCGGTCTTCGACCCGGGCCCGCGCTCGACCACGGCGACTGCGGTGACGCCGTGCGAGCTGCGCACCCTGGAGCACGAGGAGCTGATGAACTGGCTCACCGGTCGGCCGGAGGTGGCGCTGGGTCTGCTCGGCCAGCTCGCCGCCCGTCTCCGCCGAGCCAACGACGTGGTCGCGGACCTGGTGTTCTCCGATGTGCCCGGGCGGGTGGCCAAGGCCCTGCTCGACCTGGCCAAGCGCTTCGGCGACACCCGTGACGACGGGGTGCACGTGCACCACGACCTGACCCAGGAGGAGCTGGCGCAGCTGGTCGGCGCCTCCCGCGAGACGGTGAACAAAGCCCTGGCCGACTTCGCCGCTCGAGGCTGGATTCGGCTGGAGCCGCGCTCAGTCACCTTGATCGACGTCGAACGGGTCGAGCGCCGCGCCCGCTGAGCGGTCGAGGACATCGACGAGGCCTCCTCCCCCACCGGGGAGGGGGCCTCGTTGATGTTCAGCCGACCCGCCGGAGTCCGCTCAGCTGGAGCCGAGCTTCACCTCAGTGGTCAAGCTGGCGCCGTCGCGGGTGTAGCTCAGGTGCACGGTGGTGCCCGGGGCGTAGAAGCGGGTGGCCGCGATCAGAGCGTCCGCTGTGGTGGTGGAGAAGTCATTCACCCGGGTGACCTCGTCGCCCGCCCGCAGACCCGCCCGGTCGGCCGCTCCCCCGCTGACCACGCTCCGCAGCGTCACGCCGCGCGCCGTGGACGGTTGGGCATCGCTGCCGCCGACGGTCACGCCCATGGCTGCGTCGGTCGACGTGCCGGTCGAGATCAGCTCGGCCGCCACCCGACTGGCCACGTCGGCCGGGATGGCGAACCCGATGCCGATGTTGCCCGACTGGCTCGCAGAACCCTGGGCCGACCCGGTGCTGGCGATCGAGGAGCTGATGCCGACGACGGCCCCGTTGAGGTCGACCAGTGGGCCACCGGAGTTGCCCGGGTTGATCGCCGTGTCCGTCTGGACCGCCAGATATACCGCATCGTTGTCGTCGCCGGAGCGTACGGGTCGGGCGGTGTTGGAGACGATGCCGCTGGTGACAGTCGCCGACAGACCGAGCGGTGCACCGGTGGCCACCACAGCCTGGCCGACCTGCACCGACGAGGACGTGGCGAACACCGCCGGCGTGAGGTCGTCCACCCCGTCGACCTTGATCACCGCGAGGTCGTTGGACGGCGAGGTGCCGACGATGCTGGCTTTGGCGCTCGCCCCGTCGGACAGGGTGACGGTGACTGTGCCGGACCGGGCGGCGGCCTCCACCACGTGGTTGTTGGTCAGAATGTGGCCGGCGGTGTCCAGAACGACCCCGGTGCCGATATCACCACTGTTGCCCGCCTCGACCGTGATCGTGACCACTGAGGGTGCGATCTTGGCCGCGGCCGCGCTGATCGTTCCGTCCAGCGCGGGACTGTCCGCGGCCGGGGCTGTCGTGACGCTGATGGGAGACCCCGCCGGGCCGTCGGCGGTGACGTAGGCATAGGAGCCGATGCCGGTGCCGGCCCCGATCACTGCGGACAGGCAGGCGGCTACGACCAGGCCAGCCACTCGACGCTTCGGCTGCCGGGGCGGGCCCCCGGGCAGCGGTCCGACGGCTCCCACAGACCCGAGAGGGGTGGCGGCGTATCCGCCGAAGCCTTCGGCGGCTGGGCCCTGAGCGGCGTACTGGCCGGTGCCGGGAAGGAAGTTCGGCCCACTCTGGGCGCCGGTGGCCGTCTCCGCGACCCGGTGTCCGCCGAACGGCGGCGTGGTCAGACCTGTCTGCTCACTCGGTGTGCTCATGTGCTCGACAGTGCGGCCCCACGCTGTGCGGAACCTGTGCGATCTCCATGAAGCGGCTGCGAGTCGCCGCGTTCGGGTCGCCCCCGAGCAGAGTCAGCGGTGGTCGGCGCAGCGCGGGTCCGGCGCGCAGTCGTCGCAGAGCAGAGCCCGCCCCTTGCACTGTGCAGCGACGCAGTCGCGGTAGGCATCGGTGGCGCCGTTGCACAGCTCGCAGTGTCCGATCACGGCGGCGTCGTCGGAGAAGGTGATCTTCATCCGGTTGTCGAAGACGTAGAGGGACCCCTCCCACAGGCCGTGGTCGCCGAAGGCCTCGCCGTAGCGCAGGATGCCGCCGTCGATCTGGTAGACCTCGGAGAAGCCGCGCTTGATCATCATCGAGGACAGCACCTCGCAGCGCACCCCGCCGGTGCAGTAGGTGATCACCGGCCGGTCCTTGAGGTCGTCGTAGCGGCCACTGTCCAGCGCGGCGACGAAGTCGCGGGTGGTGTCGACCGCGGGCACCACGGCCCCCCGGAAGCGGCCGATCTCGGCCTCGAATCGGTTGCGCCCGTCGAAGAACGCCACCTCGTCCCCACGGCTGGCGACCAGCTCGTGCACCTGTTCAGGGGTGAGGCGCCGCCCTGTCTGGACCACCCCGCCGGCGTCGACCTGCAGCTCGTCCGGGGCGCCGAACGTCACCACCTCGTCGCGGACCTTCACGCTCAGCCGTGGGAACTCGGTGCCGTCGGCGTCACTCCACTTCACATCCATAGCGGCGAACGCGGGATGCTGGCGGGTGCTGCGGACATACTGCTTGACGGCGGCGACCTCGCCCCCGACCGTCCCGTTGAGCCCATGGGTGGAGATGAGGATGCGACCCTTCAGCCCCAGCCGCTCGCACAGCTCACGTTGCCACAGCCGCACGGCGATGGGGTCGGCCAGCGGGGCGAACGCGTAGTAGAGCAGCAGCTTGTGAATGGCCATGACGATGGGAAAGCCTACAAGCCCGACCGTCAGGTGCGGCCTGACGAGCGCTCCGGCCGCTGCAGGTACGCCAGCTGCGCTGCCACCGACTGCTCCGCCGCCGACCAGACCGAGCGGTCCACGTCGGCGTAGACCCGTGCCACCACCTCCTCGGGGGTCCGGTCACCGGCGGCGACAGCGGCGCGGACCTGGTCGAGCCGCTTCATCCGGTGCTCCCGGTAGGCCTGCAGCCGCTCGAGCGGATCGGTGACCACCGGCCCGTGACCGGGCAGAATCGCCGCCACCGCGTGGCTGGTCACAACCTTCTCGAGCCGGTCCAGTGAGGTGAGGTACGCCCCGAGGTCGCCGTCGGGCATGGCGATCACCGTGGTCCCGCGGCCGAGCACGGTGTCACCGCTGAGCAGGTAGCAACCGTCGACCGGCAGCTGCACCAGCACGGACACGGAGTCGGAGGTATGACCGGGCGTGGCCACGATCTGCAGCCCGAATGCGCCGACCCGAAGCCGGTCATCGTCGCGCAGTCCCTCGAGTCCGACCCGGAACGCCGGATCGGCAGCACGGACCGGGCACCCGGCCCGCTTCGCCAAGGTCGCGGCGGCAGCGGAGTGGTCGGCATGTCGGTGGGTCAGCAGCACCGCCTGGATCCCGGCCGGCGCTGCGGTCATGATCGCGGTCAGGTGGGCCTCGTCCAGCGGCCCGGGGTCGACCACCACCACCGGCCCGGCGGGGTCACCGAGCAACCAGGTGTTGGTTCCCGACAAGGTCATCGGCCCGGGGTTGGCGGCTCGGACCAGCCGCACGCCGGCCGCCAGCCCGGCGCGAACCGGCTCAGCGTCAGTCATCGCCGACCGCCGACCCGTAGTCGAAGAACCAGCCATCGGCGGCGCGCCGCACCCGCGGGAGGACCAGAGCGATCCGGCGACCGGCGGTCAGCGCCATCAGATCCGCCACCGTTGCACACGCCGCGAGCTCGGTCAGAATGGACGACGTGGGCGGCATCAAGCCGATCGCTCCCGCCGCGGCCTCGGCCAGCGCGTCGGCGGGACGGGTCCAGCTCGCCCGGTCCGTCTCGCCCGAGAGGTCCGCGGCCACCTGCCCCGGCGGTAGGGCCGCGACGTAGAACATCGTGTCGTAGCGGAGCGGCTCCGGCTCCGGCGTCACCCAGTGCGCCCACGGTCGCAGGCTTTCGGCCGCCAGCACCACGCCGGTCTCCTCCGCCGTCTCGCGGACCGCACAGGCCCGCAGCGGGTCTGGTGCCTCGTCATCGACAGGGTCCACGCCTCCCCCTGGGAACACGACCATCGACGCCGCAAAGCTCATCCGAGCGTGCCGGTGGAGGAGGTACGTCTCGAGCCCGGCAACGCCGTCACGGACCAGCACCACGCTGGCCGACCGACGAGCCACGGCGATCGGGTCGCCCGGCCGCCGGGCCTCGACCCGGGCCACAAGCGCCGGCGGTACCTCCGGGCGGAACCCACGGAGCACGTCGGTCGACGTGGTGTCCGTGGGCTCCGGGGCAGGCACGAGATTCAGACCGGCTGCAGAACCGGTTGGGCGGCCACCCGGACCACCAGCTCCAGCTCCACCGGGGCGTCGAGCGGCAGGGAGGCGACGCCGACCGCA
The DNA here is from genome assembly GCF_056896895.1 of Microlunatus sp. M237. NCBI lineage: Bacteria > Bacillati > Actinomycetota > Actinomycetes > Propionibacteriales > Propionibacteriaceae > Microlunatus > Microlunatus sp. M237. Next base: position 1,000,271 of record NZ_JBXHBL010000002.1, read on the forward strand.
CTCCTGGCGTGTCGACCGGCATCGCCGAAGATCTCACCCAGCAGCAACGAAGCCCCGTTGGCCACGCCCGGATGACCGGTGAAGTCGGGAGCCGCCGCCACGAACACGACCAGCTTGACCACCGCCGCGATCTGGTCGAGCCCACCGACCTGGGCGCTGACCGCCGCCAGCGCGTTCAAGGTCGCCACCCGGGCACAGGCCACCGCGTCGTCGACCGACACCTCGGCACCGACCTTGCCGGCATGCACCAGCGTGCCGTCAACCGTCGGCAACTGCCCGGAGGTGAACACCAGGTCGCCGGAGCGCACCGCCGGGACGTACGCCGCGAGCGGCGTCGCCACCGACGGGAGGGTCAGGCCGAGCTCGGCGAGCCGGGCAGCGGCATCACTCACGCATCCGCCCCGGAGGCGAGCGGGCGCTTGAAGTAGGCCACCAGATTCTCGGTGTTCATGCCGGGGACGACCTGCACCAGCTCCCAGCCGTCGGCACCCCAGTTGTCGAGGATCTGCTTGGTCGCGTGCACCAGGACGGGCACTGTCACGTACTCCCATTTAGTCATGGCCACACCCTATCGAGATGGTCTCCGGTGCTGACCTGGCGGAAAGTCTTGCCACCCCCTGCTCGCACCCGGAGGCAGCCGGCGAGGGGGACCGATGGACAGCCCACGAGCCTCCCTCATCTTGTGCGTACGCCCGCACGGCGCTTCGTTTCGTCGGTCAGGACGACGGTGGCCCAAGCTTGGGGCGGGCGCTCGGCCGCTCCAACAGCGTCGAATCCGGCGGGGCGAAGCCGAAGGTGGCATACAGGCCATGGGCGTCGGAAGTGTGCAGGAGCCAGCGGAAGTCTGCACCCGGCCCCGCCTCGATCATCGCGGCAACCAGCGCGCGACCCAGGCCTTGGCCGCGGTGCTCAGGGAGGACGAACACGTCAGCGAGATAGGCCAGGGCGACGCCGTCGGAGGTTGCCCGCGCGAAGCCGACCATGGCCTTGTCATGCTGCGAATACACGCCGACGACCCGCCAGGCAGAACGAACCTGCGCTTCCACGTCGGCGCGGGTGCGCCATCGTCCCCAGTAAGCCTGCTGGGACAGGAACGACCAGACCACCTCCAGGTCGACGCGGCCGGGGTCGTCGTCGAGTGAGTAGTCAGTTCGCACTTAGCTGCCCAGATTGGTGGTCAGCTGCTCCACGATGTCGTCGGCCACCCGGTCCAGCTCGCGCTGCACCACAGGTTGGGCGAGCTTGGCCAACCCGTTGAAGGACACGTTCAGCCGGTAGTTGACCACCGTGCGGTCGTCCCCCTCGGCCAGCAGCAGCATGTCCTGGGTGACTGTGGCGTTCTTGTTCGTCCCGACGAAGGTCAGGTGCCCGTTCTCGGCAGCCGTCAGGGTCACGTCCAGCTCGATCTCACGTCCCAGCGCCTCGGTGGTCGTGACCCAGGTGCTGCCCACGTCGACGGGCCCCTCACTGGTCTGTCGGCACGACCGCGACCCGGGGTCCCACTGCTGGCTGTGAGTGAAGTCGCGGAGATAGTCGGTCACCACCGGGACCGGCTGGTTGACCACAAAGGTGCGCTGGACGTCGACCACGAGATGACTCCTTCGTCAGAAACGGTGCCCCCACTATGCCCGGCGACCTCCACCTCGCCTTTGGCGGGCCGGGTCGCGGGACGCGCTGATCTGCCGAGCCGGGCACCGATCCGCTCGCGGCCACCGACTACCATCGACCCATGACGTCCTGCGGTGTGCCTGCTGCCCGCAGGAGCGGCCAGTGAGCCCCGCTGCCCGCCGGCCCACCGCAGCGAACACCACCCGCAGCACTTCCCGGTCGACCGCGCGAGCGCGCCCGACGACCCCACCGGGCCCGGGCGCGGGGCCGTTGCACACCCTGCACCTCGTCACCGGCAAGGGCGGCACCGGCAAGACGACAGTCGCCGCCGCGCTGGCGATAGCGCTGGCGACCGAGGGCCGGCGGGTGCTGCTGTGTGAGGTGGAGGGTCGCCACGGCATCTCCGAGCTGTTCGAGACCTCTCCCCTGGTCGGGGACGAGGAGCGCCGGCTGTGCCGTACGCCGTCCGGTGGGCAGGTCTTCGGGCTGTCGATCGACGCCGAGGACGCACTGCTGGAATATCTGGAGACCTTCTATCACCTGGGCCTCGCCGGCAAGGCACTCGACAAGTTCGGTGCGGTGGACTTCGCCACCTCCATCGCCCCGGGCCTGCGAGACGTCCTACTGACCGGGAAGGTCTACGAAGCGGTGCGCCGGCGTATCCGGGACCGGCCGGGGGCCTACGACGCGGTCGTCCTGGACGCACCGCCGACAGGTCGGATCGCGCAGTTCCTCAACGTCCACGAGGCGGTCGCCGGACTGGCCAAGATGGGCCCGATCCGGTCCCAGGCCGACTCCATCATGCGGCTGCTCCGATCGGCGACCACCGTGGTGCACATCGTCACCCTGCTGGAGGACATGCCGGTCACCGAGACCGAGGAGGCCATCGCCGACCTCGCCCCCACCCAGATCAAGGTGGGTACGGTGATCGCCAACATGGTCACCGAGACCGGCCTGGAGCGCGCGGACCTGGAGCGAGCCGCCCGAGGCGACATCAAACTGGCGGTGCCGCAGCTCGGCGCCGCGCAGAGCAAGGCGCTGGCGGCGGAGTTCGCGGCCGAGGCAGCGCGGATTCTGTCCGAGCAGGAGCGGCACGCCACCCTGGAGACGTTCGGCAAGCCCTTGGTCGAGGTGCGGTTCGACGCAGCCGGGATCGACGAGGCGGCGTTGTTCGCGGTCGCCGACCAGCTCAGCGAGCAGCTGCCGGCGGAGGTGGCGTGATGGCGGTGCCGTTCCTCGACATCGACCAGGTCATCGCCGACCCGGACACCACCATCGCGATCTGCTGCGGATCCGGTGGCGTGGGCAAGACCACCATCTCCGCCGCCCTGGCCGTCCGCGCCGCCGAGGCCGGCCGCAAGGTGGTGGTGCTGACCATCGACCCGGCCCGCCGGCTGGCTCAGTCACTCGGGCTGGGCGAGCTCGACAACACCCCACGGCCGGTGACCGGGATCGACACCAGCGCGGGCGGCAGCCTGGACGCGATGATGCTCGACATGAAGCGGACCTTCGACGATGTCGTGGTCGCCCACTCCACCCCCGACAAGGCTCAACAGATCCTGCAGAACCCCTTCTACCAGGCGCTCTCGTCGTCGTTCGCGGGCACGCAGGAATACATGGCGATGGAGAAGCTGGGGCAGCTTCACGCCCAGGCCGAGACCGAGCATGGCTGGGACCTGATCGTCGTGGACACCCCGCCGGCCCGCTCCGCGCTGGACTTCCTGGACGCCCCCGAGCACCTCAGCTCGCTGCTGGACGGTCGGTTCCTGCGGCTGCTGCTCGCTCCCGCACGGGGTCCGTTCCGGCTGATGAGCGTGGGGTTCAACCTCGTGTCGTCGGCCATGAACAAGGTGCTGGGCTCGCAGATCATCACCGACGTGCAGACATTCGTCACCGCGTTCGAGGCCCTCTTCGGCGGCTTCCGGCAGCGCGCGGAGGAGACGTTCGACCTGCTCAGCTCGAGCCACACCACCTTCTTGGTGGTCGCCACCGGCGAGCGCGACTCCCTGCGGGAGGCGGCGTACTTCGTCGACCGGCTGAGCGAGGAACGCATGCCGCTGTCCGGGGTGGTCATCAACCGTGTGCACAGCAGCGAGATCGACCTGTCGGCGGAACGCGCTCTAGCCCTCGCCGAGGACCTCGACCGCGAGGAGAACCCGTTCGAGGTGATGGCGCTGGAACGTCACGCCGCGCTGATGCGGGTGATCGAGCGAGAGAAGACGCTGCTCGACCGGTTCTCGTCAGCGCGCGCGGGAGTCGCCCGGACGCTGGTCCAGGCGCTTCCCACCGATGTCACCGATCTGGAGTCACTTCGCCGGGTTGGTCGTCTGCTTTCCGCACAGGACTGAGCTCCACGACGCCACGTCCGTCCGCTGCCGCAGCAGCAGTCGGCGCTCCCGCTCGGTCATGCCCCCCCACACACCCCACTCGATCCGGTTATCCAGCGCTTCAGCCAGGCATTCGGACCGCACCGGACAGCCCGAACAGAGCAGACGAGCTCTCTTCTGGTCGGCCGCCTCTGGGAACAGGGCGTCCTCCATGCCCCTGCACTTGGCGTGCACCGTCCAGTCCTCATGGTGAATAGCAGTCAAGTTCCTCCCCCTTCTCTGACGCCACAACCCCGAGGAGTTTCCCCGGATACTCCGGGGGCGCAGCACTACGTATGGTACGAATGCGTTGAGGCTCTGACTAGACACCGGAATACATATTTTCCAGTTCGTGATCCGACGCGGCGTAAATTTTCAATTGCCGCGGGGGCGTCACGTACCCTGTTGCAATGCCCCTAAGTCCTAAACGTGCCGGCAGCGTTCTCTACTCGCTGGGGATGTTCGTCGTCGTCAGTGTGCTCGCCGGCGTGCTGATCGCCGGGCTCTTCGTGCCCTTCGCGGGTCTGGCCGGCGTCAGCAGCAAGGCGGCGGCGAACGAGATGAGCAACCTCCCGGCCGAGCTGGCGACCCCACCGCAGGCTGAGCGCACCCGGGTGCTGCTCGCCGATGGGTCCACCCTGGCCTACTTCTACGACGAGAACAGAATCTATGTCCCGCTGGCCAAGATCGCTCCGATCATGCGCCAGGCGCAGATCGCGATCGAGGACCACCGGTTCTATGAGCACGGCGCGTTGGATATCAAAGGCACGGCCCGCGCATTCTTGCGCAACCAGGCGGCCGACGGCGTTTCCCAGGGTGGGTCCACCATCACCCAGCAGTACGTGAAGATGGTCCAGGTCGAGTCCTGCCAGGCCAAGGGCGATGCCCAGTGCGTCAAGGACGTGCAGGCGCCGACGTACGAACGCAAGGTGCGCGAACTCCGTTATGCGATCGCGCTGGAGAAGAAGCTGTCCAAGGACGAGATCCTCGAGCGCTACCTCAACATCGCCTACTACGGCGACGGCGCGTACGGCGTGGAGGCCGCTGCACGGCACTACTACTCCACAACGGCCAAGGAGCTGACGCTGGCCCAGGCGGCAATGCTCGCCGGGCTGGTGCAGAACCCGGACACCAACAACCCGGTCAACAACAAGAGCGCTGCCCTCGACCGGCGCGACGTGGTGCTGAACCGGATGGCCGAGCTCAACCTGGTCAGCGCCGCCGAACTGTCATCGGCCAAGAAGTCCGGCTTCGACAAGAGTGAGGTCAAGGCCACCCGGAACGGCTGCGTCGGCACGCGCTACCCGTTCTTGTGCGACTACGTCTACAAGACGCTCAAGAACACGCCGAGACTCGGCAAGACGGTCGAGGAGCGGGAGAACATGATCAAGCGCGGTGGGCTCACCGTGAAGACCGCCATCGACCCCGACACCCAGGACAAGGCCCAGAAGCAGCTCAGCGCGGTGGTCAAGCCCACCGACCCGGTCATCTCCACCATGAACATGGTCGAGCCGGGCACCGGCCTGATCAAGGCGATGGCCCAGAGCCGGCCAGTGATGGGCAGCGACGCGAAGAAGGGCGAGACCTACTGGAACTACTCGGTCGAGCCGTCGATGGGTGGCATCCAGGGCTACCAGGCCGGATCGACCTTCAAGGCGTTCACCGCGGCTGCCGCCCTGGAGAAGGGCATCCCCCTGACCAAGCGCTACGACGCCAAGCCGACAATGAACTTCTCCGGCAAGCCCTACCAGTCCTGCAAGGGCCGTGAGCAGGTCTACGGCGACTGGAAGGTGAAGAACTCCACCGGCACCAACGGCGTGATGGACATGTACCGCGCGACGGAACGATCGGTGAACACCTATTACGTCCAGCTGGAGCTGGACACCGGCATGTGCGACGTGGTCAAGATGGCCGAGAAGCTCGGCGTGAAGCTGGGGAGCCCGGACATCGATCTGGTCGACTTCTATCAGGACAAGCCGTCCTTCACCCTCGGCTCGGTCGAGGTCAGCCCGCTGTCCATGGCCGAGGCGTACGCCACCTTCGCCTCCCGCGGGATCCACTGCAACCCGATCATTCTCGACTCGATCACCTCCCGTGACGGCGCGGAGCTGGCAGCGCCGAGCGCCAACTGTGAGCGCGTCATCTCCAAGGATGTGGCTGATGGCATGAACAAGCTGCTGTCCAGCGTGATGACCAAGGGCACCGGACAGCGGGTGGCGACCGCTGATCGCCGTCCGCAGGCCGGCAAGACCGGCACCATCGACGACGACGAGGCGGTCTGGTTCGCCGGCTACACGCCACAGATCGTCGGGATGGCGATGATCTCCATCGACAACCAGCAGAAGCCTTTCATCAAGGGCAAGCCCGGTTTCCGCCGCAACGGCGTCGAGAACTACAAGCTGCCCAGCGGCACCTTCTTGGAGGGGTCCGGCAGCGGTGACGCGGGTGCCAAGATCTGGAAGCCCACCATGGAGACCTATCTGAAGGGCATCCCGTCCACGAAGTTCCAGGAGCCGTCCAGCAATGTGCTGCGCGGCAAGCAGGTGAAGCTGCCCAACCTCAACGCCCTCGGCGTGAGCGAGGCCACCAAGCTCCTCCGGGATCGGGGCTTCACCGTTGTGACCCGCTACACCTACAGCACCACTCCGCAAGGGACGTTCCTGCGCTTCACGCCGAGCGGCGGCACGGTGGCGCAGTTCTCCACTGTCTATCTCGTCCGGTCCAACGGCAAGGAGGACCCGCAGGTGCGGGCCCAGCGAGAGGCCCAGCGCAAGGCGCAGGAGAAGGCTCAGGAGCGGGCCCGGGAGAAGGCCCGGGAAGAGGCGAGGAAGAAGGCCGAGGACGCGGCGAAGAAGAAGAAGGCCGAGGACGCGGCGAAGAAGAAGGCACGCGACGACGCCAAGAAGAACAGCGACGAGGGCGGCGGCTAGCAGTACGGCGCCACCCGGGCGGTCCGGCCGCCGGGGTGGTCCGGCCGCCGCCGGTGGTGCGGCCGCCCGGGCTGTCCGGGCCGGAGGCGACGTCGGTGGCGCCGCGCTCGGTCAGCCCAGGGCGGCGAGCTGACGCTTGACCTCGGCCGCGACGGCACCGCCGTCGGCCTTGCCCTTCGTCTGCGGCGTGACCACACCCATCACCTTGCCCATCCCCCGCATGCCCAGGTCCGCCGCGCCGGTCTGCTCGATGGCCGTGCTGACCAAAGCGGTGATCTCGGCGGCGCTCAGCTGCTGCGGTAGGTAGTCGGCCAGGACCGCCGCCTCGGCCTGCTCCTTGTCGGCCAGCTCGGCGCGCCCGGCAGCGCGGAACGCCTCCTCGGCCTCCCGGCGCTTCTTCGCCTCGCGGATCACCACGTCGAGCACCTGCTGCTCCGACAGCTCGACGGCCGTGGACCCGGCGACCTCCGCCTCGGTGAGAGCGGCCAGCACCATGCGGATGGTGCCGGATCGGACCTTGTCCCGCTCCTTGATGGCGACAGTGAGGTCGGAGCGCAACCGCTCCTTCAGTGTTGCTGCAGAAGACATGAGGACCAGTCTTCCATCTCTCCGGCCGGGGTGCCGGCGGCCGGTCCCCGCCCTTGTAGCCTTCTGCCATGTCCGCCTCCCCCAGTCCTGCTCAGCGGGTCGCCCGCGGCGTCCTCGGTCTCGCTGCGGTGGGTGCCGGCTGCCTCGCGTACGCCGGTCTGTACGAGGTGAAGGCCTTCACCGTACGACGGGTCACCGTCCCGGTGCTGCCGGCCGGCGCCGGCCCGGTGCGGGTACTGCACCTGTCCGACCTGCACCTGACCCCGGGGCAGCGGGCGAAGCAGGAGTGGGTCTCGCGGCTCGGCGCCCTCGAGCCGGACCTGGTGATCAACACCGGTGACAACCTGGCCCACCCGGAGGCCGTGCCGTTCGTGGCCCGCAGCCTGGGTCGCCTGCTCGACGTGCCGGGGGTGTACGTCTGGGGCTCCAACGACTACTACGCACCGGTGTTCAAGAATCCGCTGCGCTATCTGGTGCGACCGTCGAGCACGCGCTCGCCCGACCTGCAGGAGCTGCCCTGGCGAGACCTGGACACCGCCTTCGCCGGCTCCGGCTGGCAGAACCTCACGCACCGCTCGATCACCGTGGAGATCGGCGGGGTGCGGTTCGGTTTCCGCGGCACCGACGACGCCCACCTGCACCGTGATCACTACGTCGAGGTGGCCGGACCGGTGGACCGGAGCGCGGTCGATGTGGCGATCGGGGTGACGCACGCACCATATCGACGGGTGCTGGACGCGATGGTCGCCGACGGCCATGACCTGGTGGTCGCCGGCCACACCCACGGCGGACAGGTGTGCGTACCTTTCCTCGGTGCGCTGGTCACCAACAGCGACCTGGACACGAGGCGGGTCAAGGGTCTGTCGTCCTACTCCGCGGCCGGGCGCACCGCCGCCCTGCATGTCTCCGCAGGGGTGGGCACCTCGCCGTACGCCCCGATCCGCTTCGCCTGCCGCCCGGAGGCGACGCTGATGACCCTGGTGCCGCGGTCCGGCTGAAAAACGGCGGGAACAGGTGTCCGTCGGTGCGGCCCGGCCGATGCGACTACACCTCGGCCGATGGGCTAGACTCTTCGAGGCTTCCTGGTCGCAGGACCGGAGCCTCCCGGGCCGACGCGGTCCGGGGCGGGGTGTGGCGCAGCTTGGTAGCGCGCGTCGTTCGGGACGACGAGGTCGCAGGTTCAAATCCTGTCACCCCGACCAACAGGTCCCCGGTCCACTCGGACCGGGGACTTTTGGTTTTCACCAGCGGCTCCCCTGGGGCACGGGGGCCTGGTCATTCACCCGGCCTCCGCGTAGTCCGGTTCTGCCGACAGCGACGTGCGCGGGGTGGCGGGCGGGAGCAGATGCCGGGTACGAGGTGTGCCGACCACGTGCTCGAACACCGCGTCCTCGATGACCCGGTCATCGGTGGTGAGCCGCCCGTCGTGCTGGCGCTGGTGTTCGCGCCAGGTCGGCACCTGGAACTGCTCCACGAACAGGTCTGGACTCTCGCCGACCTTGTAGAGGTCCCAGCGGGAGCCGCCGCTGCGCAGCCGCGAGCCCCGCATCGCCTCCATCGCCACCAGGAAGTCGGCCTCCTGGTCGGCCATCACCTCATACTCGATCGACACCACGATCGGACCCGCGTCCGGCTGCGGCTCCAGGGCCACGGTGGCCGCTCCCCAATAGGCGACCGGGGTGCGGTCGAGGTGCTGGTTCTCCGGCACCTTCAACACCAGACCGCCGAGTACGCTCAGCGCGACCAGTGCGGCCGAGGCCACGATGGCCAGCCGTAGCCCGCCGAGCTGGGTGACCAGCCCCCACGCCGGTGCGGCGATCGCCTGGCCACCGAGGAAGACCATCAGATAGATGGCGATCGCGCGGGCCCGGACCCAGCCCGGCAAGAACAGCTGCAGCTCGGAGATGATGGTGGACACGGTGGCCGTCCAGCCGAACCCGCACACCACCAGCAGCGGCAACGCTGCCCACAGGTTCGGGGCCAGCACCAGCGAGCCGAACGCGAGGGCGAAGGTGCCCGCGGCGAGCACCAGCACCCCGTTGGACGAGAGATACCGCTTCACCCAACCCAGGCACAGCGCCCCGGCCACCGCCCCGAGCCCTAGCGCCGCAAACAGCAGACCGTAGCCGTCGGCCCCGAGGCCGAGGTGCCGGCTGGCGATCAGTGGCAGCAGCGCCCACACCGCGCAGCCGGGCACCACGAAGGTCGAGAACCGCAGCAAGATCCGTCGGACCACCGGCTCATGTCTCACATACCGCCCGCCCGCCACCAGCGCCGGCAGGAAGGGTTCCCGCTCACCGTGGACGACCCGCGGGCGACGCCAGGCCAGCAGCACCAGAGCGAGGAACCCCGCTCCGACGGCGGTCAGCGCGAAGACCGGCGGGACGCCCCACCGGGCGATCACCACCCCGGCCAGGGCCGGCCCCGCCGCCCGGGCCACATTGACGCTGACCATGTCCAACCGGGTGGCAGCAGTGAGCTCCCGACGCGGCACCAGCTCGGTCAGGAGCGCCTGCCAGGTGGGGGCGAGCACCGCCTGGCCGGCGCCGATGGCCAGGGTGAAGGTGAGCAGCAGGGCCGGCGGCATCATGTCGGCGGCGGTGAGCAACGCCAGCAGCACCGCCACCACGACGAAGTACGCCTGGACGCCGAACAGCAGCCAGCGTCGGTCGAACGCGTCGGCCAGCACCCCGGCCGGCAGCGCGAGCAACATCATCGGCAAGGTGCTCGCCGTTTGCACCAGCGTCACGATGGTGGCGGCGTTGGGAGCGTCCACGAACAGCCACTGGGCGCCCACGGTCTGCGCCCACGCGCCGACATTGGCGACGACCACCCCCAACCACAGCCAGAAGAATGCGCGGCGGCGAAACGGCGCCCACGGTGATACGACCACCGCGGATGAGGTCTGCGTCATCATGTCCTTCCACACGAGAGCCCGTTCGAGAGCACTGAACGGGCAGGGACATGTTGCCGGAGTGACGCGGCAGCCGAACGGGCGGGTCTCAGATCACCGGCCGCCGAAGCGAGCGATGCAGTGCCAGAGATACTTCAGCAGCTGATCGTCGTGTCCCCCGGAGCGGGCCGCCTCGCCGAGCAGCCGCGGGTCGCACCAGCCATCCACGGCGATCACCCGTCCGAGCGCGACGACGTCAGGCCCCCGATAGAGCTCCTGACGCGCCAGCTCGTCGACGTGCAGCCGGAAACCGGGGTGCCACTCGGTCGGGAACAGCAGTCGCGACGGTGCCGAAGGCGGTCGGTTCGAAGACGCTGTCCAGAAAGCAGAACGTCGCCCGCGGCAAGGTCGCAGCCGTGAGCCGGAGGTGGGCGGAGCCGAAACGCAGAGAACCACCTTCGGGTCGTCGGCGACTCATCTTCACCCATCCGATCGCGTGCGGCGGTGCCAGGTCAGGTCCTGGGTCGCCGCGAGCATCGGCGGCCCGGAGCACGAGAACCCGGCCGAGTCCGTGCCGGCTGCGTAGGCTGGCTCTCGTCACAGGAGGTGCAGATGGACAAGGTCGTCCACGATCCCGCCGCGGCGGTCGCCGACATCGGCGACGGGGCCCGGCTGGCCGTCGGTGGGTTCGGGCTCTGCGGGGTGCCGAGCGTGTTGATCGATGCGCTGCTTACCGCCGGGACCACCGACCTGGAGGCCGTCTCGAACAACTGCGGGGTCGACGACTGGGGCCTCGGCCGGCTGCTGGCAGCAGGCCGGCTGCGCCGGATGATCTCTTCCTACGTCGGGGAGAACAAGGAGTTCGCGCGCCAGTATCTGCAGGGCGAGCTCGAGGTGGAGCTGACCCCGCAGGGCACGCTGGCCGAGCGGCTGCGCGCCGGCGGCTCTGGCATCCCCGCCTTCTTCACCGCCACCGGGGTCGGCACCCAGGTCGCCGACGGTGGCCTGCCCTGGCGCTACGACAGCGCCGGACAGGTGGTGGTGGCCTCACCGGCCAAACAGACGCGTATCTTCGCCACCCCCGAGGGGGACAAGACCTTCGTCCTCGAGCACGCCATCGTCTGCGACTTCGGCCTGGTACGGGCCTGGAAGGGCGACCGGCACGGCAACCTCGTGTATCGAACGTCAGCGCGCAACTTCAACCCGCTGGCCGCGATGGCCGGCCGAGTCACCATCGCCGAGGTCGAGGAGCTGGTCGAGCCCGGCGAGCTGGAACCCGACGCCGTCCACACGCCGGGTGTGTACGTCCACCGGGTGGTGCCGCTGACCCCGGAGCAGGCGGCCCAGAAGCGGATCGAACGGCTCACCGTACGGCCGGCGGTCGAGCCACAGACCGGTCACGCCGGGGATGGTGTCTGATGGCCTGGACGCGGGAGCAGATGGCCGCGCGGGCAGCCGCCGAGCTGACCGACGGCAGCTACGTGAACCTCGGCATCGGCCTGCCCACCATGGTGCCGAACTATGTGGCCGACGGGGTCGAGCTGGTGCTCCAGTCGGAGAACGGTCTGCTCGGCGTGGGCCCGTATCCGTTGCCGGGCCAGCAGGATCCCGACCTGATCAACGCCGGCAAGGAGACGGTGACGCTGCGTGCCGGTGCGTCGGTGTTCGACTCTGCCACCTCGTTCGGGATGATCCGCGGCGGCAAGATCGACGTGGCGATCCTCGGGGCGATGCAGGTCTCGGAGGCCGGCGACATCGCCAACTGGATGATCCCCGGCAAGATGATCAAGGGGATGGGCGGGGCGATGGACCTCGTGCACGGGGCCAAACGAGTGCTGGTGTTGATGGAGCACGTCGCTCGCGACGGATCGTTCAAGATCGTCCGGGACTGCTCCCTGCCCTACACCGGCCGGGCGGTGGTGCAGCGGGTGATCACCGACCTCGGTGTGATCGACGTGACCGCCGACGGTCTCGTGCTGCGAGAGCTCGCCCCGGAGGTGACCGAGGCAGAGATCCGGTCGAAGACCGAGCCGCCGCTGCGGTGATCACAGCACGCAGCTGATCAGCGGTCGGAGAATCAGTGCGGCCGGGGCTGATCGGCGCCGTGCGGCTGGGCGGGCGACTGGGTCGACAGCTCCGCCTGCGGCGTGCGGACGACGACCGCCATGATCAGCGATATCAGTCCGACCACGCCGACCAGCGTGACCAGCACGCTCCAGATCGAACCGATCGTGATCGCGACGCTGCCGAACCTCTCGTACAGCCGGCTCAGCGCCACGTTGTACCCGGCCTGCAACAGGCCCACCACGGCCAGCACGATGCAGCCTGCCAGGCCAAGGCTGCGGGAACGACCGCTAGCACGAGCGGCGATCAGGATCGCACCGACCGCCGGCACGACAGCGCCGGTGACCACAGTGATGAAGAAGTAGAGCAGCTGACTCGCCATGACGTCAGGGTACGCACCCGACGGCCCCCAACGCCAAGGGCTCAGCGGCCGGTGCCGCCGTAGACGACCGCTTCGCCGGTCCCGTCCAAACCGAAGGCGGTGTGCGCGGCCACCACGGCACGGTCGACGTCGTTCTCGTCGACCACCACCGAGATCCGGATCTCCGAGGTGGAGATCATCTCGATGTTGACGCCGGCCGCCGCCAGGGAGGAGAAGAAGTGGGCCGTCACCCCGGGGTGGGAGCGCATCCCGACGCCGACCACGGAGACCTTGCCCACTTGGTCGTCGTAGAGCAGATCCTTGAAGCCCACGTCATTCTTGAGCGCGTCGAGCGCGGCGATGGCCGCAGCGCCATCGTCCTTGGGCAGCGTGAACGAGATGTCGGTCCGTGAGGTCTCGACCGCGGAGACGTTCTGCACGATCATGTCGATGTTGATCTCGGTCTCCGCCACCGCCTCGAAGATGCGGGCCGCCTCGCCCACCTTGTCGGGCACGCCGACGATGGTGATCTTGGCCTCGCCGCGGTCGTGCGCCACCCCGGAGATGATCGCCTGTTCCATCGGACTTCCTTCCTCGAGTTCGCCGACCCAGGTCCCCTCTTTGTCGGAGAAGGACGAGCGGACATGGACCTTCACGTTCTCCCGGCGGGCGTATTCGACGCAGCGCAGGTGCAGGATCTTGGCGCCGCAGGCAGCCATCTCCAGCATCTCCTCGTAGGAGATCTGGGGGATGCGGCGCGCGGTGGGCACGATCCGTGGGTCGGCGGTGAAGACACCGTCGACGTCGGTGTAGATCTCGCAGTAGTCGGCGCGAAGGGACGCGGCGAGCGCGACCGCCGTGGTGTCCGACGCGCCGCGGCCCAAGGTGGTGACGTCCTTGGTGTCCTGGGCGACGCCCTGGAAGCCCGCCACGATGACGATGTCACCGTTGTCGAGCGCGGTGGTGATCCGGCCCGGCGTGATGTCGATGATGCGGGCGTTGCCGTGGGTGCCGGTGGTGATGATGCCGGCCTGAGAACCGGTCAACGACCGGGCGTGCAGGCCCTGGTCGGCAATGGCCATGGCCAGCAGCGCGGCGCTCATCCGCTCACCGGCAGTCAGCAGCATGTCGAGCTCGCGGGGCGGCGGGAGCGGCGAGACCTGCAAGGCGAGGTCCATCAGCTCGTCGGTGGTGTCCCCCATCGCCGAGATCACGACCACGACGTCGTTGCCCTGCTGCTTGGTGGCGACGATCCGCTTGGCGACACGTTTGATGCTCTCGGCGTCTGCGACGGAGGAACCCCCGTACTTCTGCACTACGCGCCCCACGCCGACTCCTTCGATGGTCTCGATGAACGCGTCTGGATGAATGCGTCCCTGATCGAATGCCGGACCAACTGTAGTGCCGTGGCACCCGTTCGCCGCCGGCCTGTCCACGCTTCGCCTCTCTCGCGGGTGTTCGGTCGGCGTCGCGGCAGTTCGCCGCCGGCGGGGCGCGACCGCCCGCCCGGGCTGTCTGCGCCGACTCCGGGGTGCATCTGCGCCGTCCGGTGGTCTCGTCGCGTGGATACTAGGACTGTGACAGACCCGTCAGGACCCGCCCCCCAGCGCATCGGCGACGCCGAGCGCGACCGTGCCGCGGGGTATCTCCGCGAGCATCTGGCCTCGGGGCGGTTGGACGTCGAGGAGTTCGACGATCGGCTGACCCGCGCGCTCACCGCCAAGACAGCTGGCGACCTCGACCCGCTCTTCTCGGACCTGCCCGAACCGAGGCCCGGCACCGGAGTGGTGCCGGTGTCGACCTACCAGGCGCCGCCGTGGCAGCAGTCCTCACCGCCGACCCGGGAGGTGGTCCCGCCGGCGGCGCCGAGCCCAGCCCTGGCCAAGTTCAACACGGCCGGCGCCATCGCCGCCTCGGTGGCCTGGCCCGCGGCGATCGCCTTCTGCTTCATCTTCGGCTGGCAGTACTGGTGGGTGTTCTTCGTCGCCATGTGCATCACCGGCTACTGGGGCCAAGACGAACACTCCCGTCGCCGCTCGGGGCACAAGCCGCACTGAGCCGGTGAACCCCTCGGCGGGTGGGTTTCTTACCTGGCCATTAGGGCGGCGTCAACCATTGACGTGGTTCGCGGCGTCTCGCTAGGTTCGATGACCAGGTGGTCTCGCCTACTCCCGGTGTGGAGGTTGTCATGGCTCGTGTACGAACCCTGCGCAGCGTCGCTGTCGGTCTCGCTCTGGCCGTCGGGCTCTCGGTCCCCGCTGCTCCCGCCCTGGCTGGCCCGCACGGCGCCAAGACGGCGTGGATCCGCCACACCATCAAGCAGATGACGTTGGAGGAGAAGGTCGGCCAGCTGCTGGTGCCCTACGTCACCGGCGACCGCGGCAACACGGCATCGGCCGAGAACCTGACCCGCTTCGGGGTGGCCACCCCGGCCGAGGCGGTGCAGAAGCTGCACCTCGGCGGCGTGATCTACTTCGCCTGGTCCGGCAACACCGCGAACCCCAGCCAGATCGCCGCGTTGAGCAACGACCTGCAGCGTGCCGCACTCCTGCCCGCCCGCAACCACCCTGACCGCGGTCGCCGGCCCAGCCTGACCAAGATCCCGCTGACCATCGCCACCGATCAGGAGACCGGCCTGGTCGCCCGACTCGGCCCGCCGGCGACCCAGTTCCCCGGGGCCATGGCCCTGGGCGCCGGTCGCCGGGTCACCGACACCCGCCGGACGTATGCGATCACCGGGCGGGAGCTGCGCGCTGTCGGCATCAACACCGACTACGCCCCCGACGCCGACGTGAACGTCAACCCAACGAACCCCGTCATTGGCGTTCGGTCCTTCTCCTCCGACCCGAGCCTGGTCTCGCGGCATGTGTCCGCGGCCGTCACCGGACTGCAGCGGGACGCGGACGTGGCCGCGGTGGCGAAGCACTTTCCCGGCCACGGCGACACCGGCGCAGATTCGCACACCTCGCTGCCGGTCATCACCCACACCCGCGAGCAGTGGGAGCAGATCGACGCACCCCCGTTCCGCGCCGCCATCGCCAGCGGAGTGGACTCCATCATGACGGCGCACATCTCGTTCCCCGAGCTGGATGCCAGTGGTGACCCGTCGACCCTGAGCAAGCCGGTCCTGACCGGGCTGCTGCGCCGCGAGCTCGGCTTCTCGGGTGTGATCGCCACCGACTCGCTGCGGATGGCCGGAGTGCGGGCCATGTACAGCGATGCCGAAATCGCCGTCCGGGCGCTCGAGGCGGGCGCGGACGTGCTGCTCGACCCGGAGAAGCCTGTGGTCGCCTTCGACGCCGTGCTGGCCGCCGTACGTTCGGATCGGCTCTCCGAGAAACGGATCGACCAGAGTGTCAGCCGGATCCTGGCCATGAAGTACGACCGCGAGGTCATCACCAGACCTTTCGTCAACGAGTCCGCCGTTTCCTCCATCGTCGGCACCGCCAGGTCAGCGGCCGCGGCGCAGGCCATCACCGACCGCACGCCGACGCTGCTCCGTGACGATCAGAACCTGGTCCCGCTGCCGTCGGGATCCGTACTCGTCACCGGCTGGGGCCAGACCGGAGTCCCGTTGCTGGCCCAGGAGCTCACCGCTCGCGGGCGGCCGGCCACCGGCTACTACGCCGGTGCTTCGCCGACTCCGGCGGCCATCACCGCTGCGGTGGAGCAGGCCAAGAGCCACGACACGGTGGTCGTGACCACCTCGGCAGCCTGGAGCAACGCCGCCCAACGCTCCCTGGTGGCCGCCTTGCAGGGCACCGGCACGCCGGTCCTCGTCGTGGCGCTCCGCGACCCGTACGACATCGCCTCACTGCCGGGCACCAGGAACTACGTGGCGACGTACTCCTCCACCCCGGTGGCGCTGGTCTCGGTCGCCAAGCTGATCACCGGACAGATCGCCCCGGCGGGCCGACTGCCCGTCGACATCCCCAGCACCTCCGACCCGGCCACGATCCTCTATCCCCTGGGCGCCGGCCTTCTGTCCTGATCCACCTCCCCCAAGGAGCACGCGATGTCCACTCATCTTCGCCGCCGCAGCCTGTTGGCCGGTGCCGCTGCCGGGATCGGGGCCGCCGCCGCTGCTCCGCTCTCAGCAGGAGCCCATAGTCGCGGTCCCGGTGCCGGCCGGCATCGGGTGCTGCCCGGTGCCGACCGGGCTGCAGCCGACGACTGGAAGGTGCTCGCCGGCCAGCGGGTGGGAGTCATCACCAACCCCACCGGCATCCTGCAGTCCACTCTCGGCAGCATCGTCGACGCGATGGCCGCCTCCGACGCGGTCGATCTCCGTGCCGTCTTCGGACCCGAGCACGGGTTCCGCGGCACCGCCCAAGCGGGTGAGGCGGAGGACACCTACGTCGACGAGCGGACCGATGTCACCGTCTACGACGCCTACGGCGCCGATGCGGCGGCGTTCCAGGGGTTGTTCGACGCCGCAGACGTCGAGACCGTGGTGTTCGACATCCAGGACGTGGGCGCGCGGTTCTACACCTACATCTGGACCATGCACGCGGCCATGGTCGCCGCGGCCCGAGCGGGTCTGCGGTTCGTGGTGTTGGACCGGCCCAACCCGATCGGCGGCCGGGCCCGCGGTCCGCTGCTCCGCGAGGGCTTCACCTCCGGGGTCGGCCAGGACCGCATCGTGCAGGCGCACGGGATGACGGTCGGCGAGCTGGCTCGCTTCTTCAACGGCGAGCTGATCCCCGCCCTGACCGGCGGCAAGCGGGTCCCCGACCTGGACGTGGTCAAGGTCAGCGGTTGGAAGCCCGAGCAGCTCTACGCCGAGACCGGCCTGACCTGGGTGCAGCCGAGCCCGAACATGCCGACGCCCGAGACGGCGCTGCTCTACCCCGGCACCGGCCTCTTCGAGGCCACCAACCTGTCCGAGGGCCGTGGCACCACCAAGCCGTTCGAGCTGATCGGTGCGCCGTACGTCGACCACCGCTGGGCGGCCGAGCTCAACGGGCGTCGGCTGGCCGGCGTGGAGTTCCGCGAGGCGTACTTCACGCCCACGTTCTCCAAGAACGCCAACCTGGTCTGCGGCGGCGTGCAGGTGCACATCACCGACCCGGAGGCGCTCGACGCCATCACCGTGGCCACCCACATGCTGGTCGCGCTGCGCGATCTCTACACCGGCTTCGACTGGCGCGGTGACGGCGGTCGCTGGATCGACCTGCTGACCGGTTCCGGCCGCTTCCGCGCTCAGTTCGAGGCCGGTGCCTCGGCCGGCCAGATCGTCGCGGCCTGGCGCAAGGAGCTGACCGCGTTCGATCGACAGCGACAGCCGTATCTGCTTTATCGGCGGGCCCGCTAGTGCGTCCGCTGGGCCGCCGAGTCGGCGCCCGGCTGGCGGCGGTCGCCGTTTGCTCAACCCTCGTGCTGGGCTCGAGCGCCGCCGCCGCGGCAGGTCCGCGGCAGGGACGCTTCGACGTACCACAGGACGGCTTCTCCTCGCCACGCACCATCCTGCACCGAGCCAGCGCTCGCGGCGCCGGACTCGACCCCGCCCCGCTGCAGCAGGCGTGGGCCACCATCCAGGCCATGGAGCAGCCGCAGACCGGCGGTCACCCGCTCGTTCCCGGAGCTGTGCTGACGTACGGCCACGCCGGCAAGGTGGTCTTCTCCGAGGCGAGCGGATTCTCCCGGAAGTACGCAGACGCCGCCGGCACCGAGCTGCCGGCGACTGAGCAGATCGCCACCCGGACGGACACGATCTACGACCTCGCCTCGGTGTCGAAGCTCTTCACCTCGGTGGTCGTGATGCAGCAGGTGGAGGCGGGCCGGGTGTCGCTGGACGCACCGGTGGCGACCTACCTGCCCGAGTTCGCCCAGAACAACAAGGGCGCGGTGACGGTCCGCCAGCTGCTGACCCACACCTCCGGATTCCCGTCCTGGCTGCCGCTGTGGAGCAGTCAGCCCGATCCCGCCTCCCGGCTGCACGCCGCCCTCACCGCCGAGCTGACCGCACCGGCGGGCTCTCGTTATCTCTACAGCGACCTCAACCTGATCACTCTGGGTGAGCTGGCGCACCGGGTCACCGGCCGGCCGCTGGACCGGTTGGTGGCGAACGGCATCACCCGTCCCCTTCGGATGCGCGACACCGGTTACAACCCGGACCCGTCGCTACGGCCGCGGATCGCCGCCACCGAGTTCCAGAGCACGCCGGCCCGCGGGATGGTGTGGGGCGAGGTGCACGACGAGAACGCCTGGGCGCTCGGCGGCGTCGCCGGTCATGCGGGAGTCTTCTCGACTGCGCGGGACCTGTCGGTGCTGGCGCAGACCATGCTGAACGGCGGGGCGTACGGCAAGCACCGCATCCTCTCGCCGAGCAGCGTCCAGCAGATGATCACGAACGAGACGCAGGCCTTCCCCGGCGACGACCACGGTCTGGGCTTCGAGCTCGACCAGCGCTGGTACATGGGTGGGCTGAGCTCGGACCGGACGGCCGGTCACACCGGCTACACCGGGACGTCGATCGTGATCGACTTCTCCTCGCGGTCCTTCGCGATCCTGCTCACCAACCGGGTGCACCCCAGCCGCAGCTGGGGCAGCGTCAATCCCGCCCGGGTGGCCGCGGCCCAGGGCCTGGCCGAAGCGCTCGCGGTGCGCCCCCGCGCCGGGCGGGACGCCTGGTTCTCCGGCACGGCCAACGCCCGCACCGCCACCATGACGGTGCCGATCACCGTGACCGACAGCCGTACCCGGCTCAAGTTCAGCCAGCTGGTGGACACCGAGGAGGCCGACCTGCTCTGGCTGGAGGTCTCCAGCGACGCCGGGCAGACCTGGCAACCGTTGCCGTACACGGTCGACGGGCAACCGGTCACCACCACCGGCTACAGCGTCTCGGGATTGCGTCGCTGGCAGCAGGCGGCGGCTGCACTGCCGCGGGGCGCGCTCCACCTCCGCCGGCGCTACACCACCGACGCGACGCTGTCCGGTCGCGGCGTCTATCTCGATGACATCGCGGTGACCAGCGGTCGGCGGACCGTACTCGACGTCGAGCGGCACCCGCGCTCGGTCACCGCAGACGGGTGGACGCTCGCCCGGCGGTGAGCGGTGGGCGGCCCCCAGCAGCGGCGCGACACCTCGCCCTAGAGTGACGACGTGACCACGCAAAGACCCCTGCGCTGGGGCATCGCCGGACCAGGACGGATCGCGACCCAGGTGGTCGGCGACTTCGCGCACGTCGACGACGCGGAGGTGGTGGCCGTCGGCTCGCGCTCTCTGGAACGGGCCCGAGCCTTCGCCGCCGAGCACCAGGTGGCCGAGGCGTACGGCAGCTACGCCGAGCTGCTTGCCGCCGACCTGGACGCGCTGTACATCGCCACGCCGCACCCCCAGCACCGCCAGCTGGCCGTGGCGGCACTGGAGCGGGGCACTGCTGTGCTGGTGGAGAAGTCGTTCACCGCGACCCTTGCCGGCGCACAATCGGTGGTCGACGTCGCCCGGCAACGGCAGGTCTTTGCGATGGAGGCGATGTGGACGCGGTTGCAGCCCGCGGTCGTGGCGGTGCGGGAGCTGGTGGATGACGGTGCCATCGGCGAGGTGCGGCAGGTGCAGGCCGACCTCGGCACGAACCGCCCCTACGACCCGACCGACCGGATGTACGACCCGGCACAGGGCGGCGGGGCGATGCTGGACCTCGGCGTCTACGTCGTCTCCTGGGCGCAGTATTTCCTCGGCAACCCGGACCGGGTCCAGGCGACCGGCCGCCTGGCCCCGACCGGCGTGGACGAGGAGGCAGGCCTCCTGCTCGGCTATTCGGACGGCCGGGCGGCCTCGCTGCTCATCTCGCTGCGCTACCACTCGCCCGGGTCAGCCAGGATCGTCGGAACCCGTGGCTGGATCGAGGTGCTGCCCCGCTTCCACCATCCGACCAGCTTCGTGCTGCACCGCAGCGGCTCGGAGCCGCAGACCGTGGTGCGGCCCCCGATCGGTCAGGGCTATGCCCACGAGCTGATCGAGGTGACCGAAGGTGTCCGAGCCGGTCGGACCGAGAGCGCCGTGATGCCGCTGGACGACACCCTGGCGGTCCAGGCCGTGCTGGACGAGGCGTGCGCCCAGCTGGGCGTGGTGCACACCGAGGACGATTCCGTCCTCTGAGCAGTCGGCACGCGAGTTGTCCGACCTCGCTCCGCGGCAGGTGTCGGACCCCGAGCCTGTCAGACCTTCCTGCGCGGTCGGTCAGGCGTCGACGAACCGCCGACCCTCGAAGGCGCGACCGAGGGTGACCTCGTCGGCGTACTCCAGGTCGCCACCGACGGGCAGCCCGCTGGCCAGTCGACTGACCTTGACCCCCATCGGGATCAACAGCCGGCTGAGGTACGTCGCGGTCGCCTCCCCCTCGAGGTTCGGGTCGGTGGCCAGGATGACCTCGGTCACCACACCGTCGGCCAGCCGCAGACACAGCTCGCGGATCTTCAAGTCGGCCGGGCCGATGCCGTCGATGGGGCTGATGGCGCCGCCCAGCACGTGATAGCGGCCCCGGAACTCGCGGGTCCGCTCCACTGCTACGACATCCTTGGACTCCTCCACCACGCAGATGGTGGTGAGGTCCCGCCGCGGATCACGGCAGACCCGGCACTGCGTCTCCTCAGAGACGTTGAAGCAGATGTCGCAGAACTTCACCGTGTCCTTGACCACCTTCAAGATGTTGGACAGGCGCATCACGTCATCCGGATCGGCGGCGAGGATGTGGAACGCGATCCGCTGGGCGCTCTTCGGCCCGATCCCGGGCAGCCGCCCGAGCTCGTCGATCAAGTCCTGAACCGGACCTTCGTACACGCCTTCTCCTCAGCTGGCCTGACGGCCGGTCATGAACACTGCAGACCCACGCCGAGCGGGTCGGACGATCCGACGGCAAGCGTCAGAACGGCAGGCCACCCCCGCCGAGACCGCCGGCGAGCGGCCCCAGCTTGGCGGCGGTGAGCGCCTGCGACTTGTTGCTGGCATCGCGGACCGCGGCCACGACGAGATCGGCGAGCGTCTCGGTGTCCTCGGGGTCGACGGCCTCGGGCTTGATGGTCAGGCTGAGCAACTCGCCGGCACCGGTGATGGTCGCGGTGACGAGGTCGCCGCCCGCCGACCCGGTGATCTGGGTCTCGGCCAGCTCCTGCTGGGCCTGCAGCAACTGCTGCTGCATCGCCTGGGCCTGGGCCAAGAATCCGGACATGTCGCCGCCGTCGGGGATCATCGCGGGCGCTCCTCGTGTGGTCTCGTCGTGCGGAGGGGAAAACGTACGACCTCAGCCTATGCGCCGTGGCCTTACTCGGCCCACCCTATGCGCCGTGATCCTCCCCGGCAGTCCTACGCGCCGTGATCCTCCTCGGCAGTCCTACGCGCCGTGATCCTCCTCGGCAGTCCTACGCGCCGTGATCCTCCTCGGCGATGATCTCCGCGCCGAGGTGGCGTGCCAGCAGCTCGGTGTAGGACTCCGAGTTCTCCTCCAGCTCACTGTCGTTGCGGTCGGCGGCGGCGTCCCGGTCGTCCACGCGGTCGCCGCCCTCCCGCCCACCGGCACGGGTCGGACGGATGCTCTGCCGGGCCTGTTCGCGGATCGCGGGGTCGACCGTCGGCGGCGTCAAGGGTGGCGCCGACGGCGCCGACGGCTCGGCGGCGGCGGCGGCGGTCGGCGGCGGCAGATCCGTGCCCCAGGAGGCGGCGGCGCGCTGCTGCGAGCTGCCTGCGGGTTCCGGTCGAGGCTCGCTCCGGTCGGCGGCTGGTGATGTCCGCGCGGCGCTGGCGGCCGTGCCAGAGCTGGAGTCCACGATCGCCTCGATCCGGAGGTTGGCGCCCAGCACCACGACCAGCGCCTCGCGGAGAATGTCCTCGCTGCCGCCCTTGGCGAAGCTGTCCCGGGCTCCGACGTTGGGCATGGCCAGCACCAGCGTGCCGTTACGCACCTCGGTCACGTGGGCGTTCTGGCTGAGCAGGATCCAGGTGAAGCGGCGCTTGCCCTTGACCTCCTCGAGCACCTCTGGCCACAGACGGCGGACATCGGTCACCGACAGCGCCGCCGGCGTGCTCGCGGCGGCCGGCGCCGCCGTGGCTGGAGACTGAGGGCCCAGATCCTGGGGAGCCGGACGCTGGGCTTCGGCCGGCGCTGCCTCGGCTCGGGCGGGCGCCTCGGTGGCCGGCGGGCGGGCCGCTGACCGGCCCGTCGGCGCCGGAATCTCGCTCGGGGGCGGCCCGAAGTCGTCCTCGGGGTCCGGGGGCGGCTCGGTCAGGTCCGCGTCAACCGGTCCGGCGGCGGGCCTGGCCGCGACAGGCGTCGTGCCGGTCCCGGTCGGGGCGGGCTCGGGCGGGCGCGGTTCGCTCACGGTCGATCGCGACGCGGGTGCCTGCGGACGCGTCCCAGCCGGCTGCTGCGGCTCACGAGCCGACGGCTCGGTGGCTGGGCGACGTGCCGGAGTCTGGTGCGGCTCAGTCACGCGGAGGTCGGGGCCTGGCGCAGGTGGCTGCGGCGCGGCGGCAGCCGGCGGGGCGTCCTCGATGGCCCCGGTCCCGGTCATGCCGATCCGGCGTTCCAGCCGGTCAAGGCGGGCGTGGATGCCGCGGTCGTCAACATCGGCTCCGGGCAACAGCACGCGGGCACACATCAGCTCCAGGTGCAGCCGGGGTGCAGTGGTGCCGCGCATCTCCGTCAGGCCGGCGGCGATCACCTCGGCGGCGCGGGTGAGCTCGCCGACGCCGAGGGCGGCGGCCTGGGTGGTCAGCCGCTCCGCCTGGTCGCCGGACACGTCGACCAGACCGGAGCTGAAGGCGTCCGGCACCGCGGCCACGATGACCAGGTCCCGGAGCCGGCGCAGCAGGTCCTCACCGAAGCGCCGCGGGTCCTGGCCCACCTCGATCACCTTGTCGACGCAGGCGAACACGCCGCCGGCGTCACCGGCTGCGAACGCGTCGAGATATTCGTCCAACAGCGAGTCCGGGGTGTAGCCCAGCAGCGCCGTGGCTTGCCGATAGGACACGCCGGTGTCAGCGGCGCCGCCGAGCAGCTGGTCCAGCACCGACAGCGAGTCCCGCACCGAGCCGGCGCCGGCCCGGACCACCAGGGGCAGCACAGCGGGTTCGACGGTGATGCCTTCCGCCTCGCAGAGCCGGGCCAGATAGCCGCTGAGGATACGCGGCGGCACCAGCCGGAACGGGTAGTGGTGGGTCCGGGACCGGATCGTGCCGATCACCTTGTCGGGCTCGGTGGTGGCGAAGATGAACTTGACGTGCGGCGGCGGCTCCTCGACCAGCTTCAGCAAGGCATTGAAGCCCGCCGTGGTCACCATGTGCGCCTCGTCGACGATGTAGATCTTGTAGCGGCTGCTGACCGGGGCGAAGAAGGCGCGCTCGCGCAGGTCGCGGGCGTCGTCGACGCCACCGTGACTGGCCGCATCGATCTCGATCACGTCGATGCTGCCCGGGCCGCCGCGGGCCAGGTCGCGGCAGGAGTTGCAGACGCCGCACGGCTCGGCCGCCGGCCCCTTCTCACAGTTGAGCGCCCGGGCCAGGATGCGAGCCGAGGTGGTCTTGCCGCAGCCGCGCGGGCCGGAGAACAGATAGGCATGGTTGACGCGGTTGTTGGTCAACGCCCGCTGCAGCGGCTCGGTGACATGCTCCTGGCCGATGACGTCGGCGAAAGTGTCCGGTCGATAGCGGCGGTAGAGAGCGAGGTGGGCCGGAGCCATCCCGGTCTCGCGCATCGACGTCTCGAACAGCACCTCCTCCTGGCTGCTCGCCGGCGCCTCCTCGAACATCGCTTCTTCCACGCCCTGCACCCTAGTCGTCGGCGGCGACATTTCCGCCTTCGCCCGGCAAAGTGCTCGCCTCCCGACCTGGCAGGATGCGCGGGTGACGTCCACGCCGCCTCGTCCGGCCATTCGCACCGTGTTGTTCGACGCCGACGGGGTTCTCCAGCGCACCGCCGACGGCTGGAAGGAGGCGATCGTCGCCCACCTCGGCGAGCGCGCTGGTCGCGACGGCGACACCTTCCTCTATGAGATCTTCGCGGCCGAGCTGCCGACGATGACCGGGCGGTTGGACTTCGCCGACGCCCTGGACCCGGTGCTGCGTCGCTTCGGGGTGACGGCCAGTGTGACTGAGGTGCTGGAGCCATCGACGCGGATCATCGTGGACACCGGGATGCTGGCGGCCGTCGATGCCCTGCGCGCAGGCGGGATCCGGTGCTGCGTGGCCACCAACCAACAGACGCTGCGCGCGGCGTACATGCGACGAGAGCTGGGCTACGACGCCCACTTCGACGAGCAGTTCTACTCCTGCGATCTGGGGGTGGCCAAGCCGGACCCGGCATACTTCACGACCATCGTGGGGAAGCTCGCCGTGCCGGCGGAGTCGGTGCTGTTCATCGACGACAAGGACGAGAACGTCACCGGCGCACGGGCGGCGGGGCTGGCGGCCCAGACATTTCCTCGCGACGCCGGACCTCAGGCACTGGCCGCGATCCTCCAGCCGTACGGCCTGGTCCGCGAGCCACCCGTGAAGGTCGCGGGAACGTAGAAGGCCCCCCGCGTACCCGAAAGAGCTCACTTACCCTTGCTGTCTTCCGACCCTGGGGGAGTTGGGTGAGGTATCGCCACGCGAGGGACCGGATACGAAGTGTACGTGATGGCGGCCACGATCGCGTAGCCGGTGGCCGCTGGCGTCACAGCGGGCGCGCGAGTTCGCGCATCGGGTGGCGAACCGGTAATCTTCCGCGCGGAGGATTCGCCTAGTGGCCTATGGCGCTCGCTTGGAAAGCGGGTTGGGTGCAAGCCCTCAGGGGTTCGAATCCCCTATCCTCCGCCACTCCCACCCGGGCCAACGCTGAAGCGGCGCACGATGCCTCGACTCAGAGCATCGTGCGCCGTCGCAGTTCCGGTCTCAGTTGTCATCGTCGGCCGTCCCCGCTCGACCACAGCAGCTTTCGACCCGGTCGGCCACGTCACGGCGAATCGGTTCCGTCACGTGCTGACAGCGCGCCGCCATGGTCGCGCTCGACCCTTTGGCGGCCATCCTGCCGCAGCCATGGTCGTACACCGGACGAGGCCGGGTTCCTCGAATCCGCAGCGATCGAGACTCGGATCCACACCGCTCCAGCGCAGCCCTATCACCCCTTGCCGAAGACAGCAGTGCCAGAGCGACAGCCCGCGGACGCCGTTCGGACGCTCTATCGCCGCCGTCGCGCTCCAGCTTTCGAGCCCAGTCCCCACGTTGCCCTGGTGCGCACTCCGCACCTGCCGACGATCAAGGCGGCGCGCCTTCCACGTTCGTCTTCCTCGTGATTTCATCTTCCTTTATTATTTGTCTTTCTTTCAACTTGGTCTTCGGCCAACGACGTCGGCGTCCTCGTGGTCGGTCCTTATTGCTGAGGAATAGGAAGTCTGCGCAGTCTGGTCGACGCGAAGGGTGGTCAACCCACGGGCGGTCTGCCATTGTTGGTGTGCCGGGTGCCGAAATCCGGCCAGAGAATGGGAGCGGCAATGCCGACTGGCCGGCTGGCACACTTTCGCCCTACTCTCGCTGCCGTTGTGGTGGCGCTCATGGTGATGTCGCTGTCCTGGGTGAGTGTGCAGCGGGCTGAGGCCAAGGATCCGGTTCAGGTCACTTTCACCTTGGAGGGTTGCCGGATCACGGCGGGGACAACCCTTCCGATCAATGGGAAGTTCATCTGCCCGGACAGCATGTACACCACGGGAAGCCTGCAGAACAACTGGTCCGAGCTCGACCTGGTCCCGTACCGGCTCGTTGCCAACAACCGTCGCTCGGCGCAGACCTACACGATCGCCGTGGCGGGTGACTACGAGAACGGCGGCATTCAGGGATTCGACGTGGTATCCGTGCCGGTCCTCAACGAGGATCTATCGGACTCGACCTGTCGAGCGCCGCAGGCCGGGCCACAAACAGTCAAGCGGCCGGGAGTCGGCGGAGCCGCCGCCTCCGTCTACCGGAACGTGACCATCACCCAGGCGGCCCGCGAGTACTGCGTCTATGACTACACCCTTCGCTTGGCGCTTGGCGCCGCAGACTTCCCCGGTGCCTCGCTCAGTGGGCGATTCGGGAGCGCGGACTTGGCCCGCTCGAACCAGAACGTGGGCATCCAGACCAGGGCCCTGGAACCGCAGGAACTGAGCAAGTCCATCGAAGCTGCGCGCGGCGACGGGTCCCTCTGGACGGTCAACAAGAGCAGCGTCCCGTCCCAGCTGTCGGTCGACACCTGCGTCGACGACCCCACCGCGAGTTTCGTGAGCACGATCAGCTGGACCCGAACGCCGGTGACCGGGGACGTCACCTGGACATCGACGGTGAAGGCCACCAACCCGTCGAACCGGGACCTGTCGATCCAGGTCACCGATGTGGTCAGCGCAGACGGGATACAGGTCGACACGACGACGGGGGCCACGACAGCGCTGCCTGCCGGTGCGGTCGACTACCCGGTGCTGGTTCACAGCGGTACGGCACCCGCCGGGACGGAAACGGTCTCGGACACCGCGACAGCCAGCTACATCGACACGGTGACCGGCCAGCGGATCCCTCAGAACACGAGGGCCACCGCTTCGGCACCCGTCGTCAACAATCCGCCCGGCAGCGTCCCGGCAGAGATCAGCGACGTCACGGACAGCAGTGACGCCCCCATCTCCGTCGACGCGATCCGTTCCGACACCAATCCTGGCACGGTCGACGTTCCCCTCGGGCAGCCGGTAACGACCCCGATCACCTGGGAGTCGGGCACGGTGTCCGAGAGCGGCGAGGCGACCCTCGCGTTCACGGCGTATCTCGACGAGGCATTCAACGGCCAGGTCGACGTCACCGACACCGCGACACTTGTTGCCGGGAACGGCGATACGGCGACCGCGGACGCAACGGTCAGCGCTTTCGGCAATCCTGCCGACCCCACGATCACGTTTGTCAAGACCGTCGACGTTCCCCCCACCGCGGATGCTGACTTCAGATTCGGCCTCTGGTTTGCCGGTCAGGATCCAGCAACCGATCCGCCCATCATCAGCGGGCCGGTCACCATCCCCGCAGGCATGACCCAGAGCGAGTCCATCGCTATCGACGTGCTGCCCTCCCCCGATGGATACACCTATGTCGAGGAGCCGGCCCCCGGCTATGAAGGCCTCGGCACCCGTCAGATCGAACCGCTGGGGTTGTGCGACACGGTGGAGGGCGAGGTGGCCAACGCGCGCCTCTTCGGCACGCTGACAGTCGTCAAGGAGGTTCAGGGCGAGCCCTCGGGCGCCGACGCGGCAGCGACTGTGGTGGTGGACTGTCCAGGCACGACCTATGACCAGACCCTGACAGTGTCGCCGGGAACTCCGGTTGTCACCGACCCGATCCCGTCGGAAACCCAGTGCACGATTTCCGAACCCACACCTCCACCCGGCTACGACTTGGTGTCGATCACCCCCTCCACCGTCATCGTTGCGGCCAACGGCACGGTCGATGTGACCGTCACCAACGCCCGGCAGATCGGGGACCTGGTCGTGACGAAGGAGATCGACGGTGAGGTGGCCGGGGCCAGCACGACCTTCCCGATCACTGTGGACTGTGACGCCGACGCCTACGACACCACGTTCGATCTGACGATGCCCGACGGCGCCACCGAGGTCAGCACGGATCCGCTCGAGATCCCGGTCGGGGTGACCTGCACCGTCTCCGAGTCGTCTGTTCCCGACGGCTGGGGCCTGGACAGCGTCACCCCCGACGGCGGCACCGTCACCATCACGACCGGCACCAGCGAGGTCACCATCACCAATACCCGTGTCGCCGGTTCGCTGGTGGTGAGCAAGGCTGCCGCGGGTGACCCCGTCGGCGCCAGCAGCGTCTTCACCGTAGAGGTGGACTGCGACAACGACTTCAGCGAAACGGTGACGTTCAACGGCGATGATGGGGCCGACTCCGAGCTGATCGGCCCGATCCCGTCCGGGGTGACCTGCACCGTGACCGAGCCCACCACCCCGGATGGGTGGAGCCTGGCCGACATCGACCCTGCGAGCGTCGTCATCGGAACCGACCCGACCACCCCCGTCAGCGTGACCGTCACCAACGAACGCGACCTAGGGACGATCGCGGTGCAGAAGACCGCCGTGGGCGATCCCGCAGGGTCGGACCCGACCGCCTCCATCCAGGTGGACTGCCCGGGCACCGACTACGACCAGACCCTGACCGTACCGCCCGGGGAGACGGTGCAGACCGGGCAGATCCCGACCCGGTTGGAGTGCGCGATCTCCGAACCCAACCCACCCGCGGGCTGGGACGTCACCATCAACCCCGACACCGTGGTCGTCCAGAACGGGCCACCGATCGAGGTCACCGTCACCAACGCCCGGCAGATCGGGGACCTGGTCGTGACGAAGGAGATCGACGGTGAGGTGGCCGGGGCCAGCACGACCTTCCCGATCACTGTGGACTGTGACGCCAACGCCTACGACACCACGTTCGATCTGACGATGCCCGACGGCGCCACCGAGGTCAGCACGGATCCGCTCGAGATCCCGGTCGGGGTGACCTGCACCGTCTCCGAGTCGTCTGTTCCCGACGGCTGGGGCCTGGACAGCGTCACCCCCGACGGCGGCACCGTCACCATCACGACCGGCACCAGCGAGGTCACCATCACCAATACCCGTGTCGCCGGTTCGCTGGTGGTGAGCAAGGCTGCCGCGGGTGACCCCGTCGGCGCCAGCAGCGTCTTCACCGTAGAGGTGGACTGCGACAACGACTTCAGCGAAACGGTGACGTTCAACGGCGATGATGGGGCCGACTCCGAGCTGATCGGCCCGATCCCGTCCGGGGTGACCTGCACCGTGACCGAGCCCACCACCCCGGATGGGTGGAGCCTGGCCGACATCGACCCTGCGAGCGTCGTCATCGGAACCGACCCGACCACCCCCGTCAGCGTGACCGTCACCAACGAACGCGACCTAGGGACGATCGCGGTGCAGAAGACCGCCGTGGGCGATCCCGCAGGGTCGGACCCGACCGCCTCCATCCAGGTGGACTGCCCGGGCACCGACTACGACCAGACCCTGACCGTACCGCCCGGGGAGACGGTGCAGACCGGGCAGATCCCGACCCGGTTGGAGTGCGCGATCTCCGAACCCAACCCACCCGCGGGCTGGGACGTCACCATCAACCCCGACACCGTGGTCGTCCAGAACGGGCCACCGATCGAGGTCACCG